>NZ_CP036515.1:2697069-3346639 GCF_004323635.1 Lichenihabitans psoromatis | reverse complement strand
TCGGGCAACACGTCGCCCTGCACCTCCTTGATGCCGAGCGTCCGCGCGACGGCTTCAGCCGTCCTCGCATTGTCGCCCGTCAGCATGACGATGCGAATGCCCCCCGCGTGCAGCTTTTCGAGCGCGGCGGGCGTGCTGGCCTTGATGGGGTCGGCAATGGCGATGACCGCACCGGGTTTGCCGTCGATGGCCATGAACAGGGCCGTGGCACCCTTGCTGCGCAAATCGTCGGCTTTGCCGTTCAGGTCGGCAAACTGAATGCCGAGACCGTCCATCAGGGCTTTGTTGCCAAGCGCCACGAGTCGATCCCTGACTTTGCCAGTAACGCCCTTACCCGTGACGGAAGCGAAGTCCGTAGGGTCCTCGATCGTGAGGCCGCGCTCGCGCGAAGCGGCCACGATAGCGGCCGCCAGGGGATGCTCGCTCGACCGCTCTAGGCTGGCCGCCATGGTCAGAATGTCTTTCTCCGCGAACCCGCCTGCCGGCAGCACAGCCGTCACCTTCGGCTTGCCCTCGGTCAGGGTTCCGGTCTTGTCCACAACCAGTGTGTCGACCTTTTCCATGCGCTCGAGCGCCTCGGCGGATTTGATCAGGACACCGGCACCGGCCCCTTTGCCGACGCCAACCCCGATGCTCATGGGCGTGGCGAGGCCAAGCGCGCAGGGGCAGGCGATGATGAGAACCGAAACGGCGGCGATCAGAGCGTAGGCGCGTGCCGGCGCCGGGCCCCACACGGCCCAGGCGATGAAGGCCAGCACGGCGATGGCCAGCACGGCGGGGACAAAAAAGCTGGCGACGATATCGGCCATGCGCTGAATGGGGGCGCGACTGCGCTGCGCCTCGGCGACCATCTGGACGATGCGGGCCAGCATAGTATCGGAGCCAATCTTGTCCGCCTGCATGATCAGGGAGCCGGTGCCGTTGACCGTGCCGCCGATCAGCTTTGCGCCTGTTTCCTTCGCGGCCGGCATGGACTCGCCTGTCACCATGGATTCATCGACGGCGCTGTTGCCGTCCGTCACGACGCCATCGACCGGCACGCCGCTTCCCGGCCGGACCCTCAGCAGATCGCCAACATGCACCTGATCGAGCGGGATTTCCTGATCGTCGCTGCCGGCCTTTACCCGCAAGGCGGTTTTCGGTGCGAGATTCAGCAGGGCGCGGATCGCGCCGCCGGTCTGGTCGCGGGCGCGCAGCTCCAGCACCTGGCCGAGCAATACCAGCACGACGATGACGGCGGCCGGCTCGAAGTAGACCGGCACCATGCCGCCCATTTCATGGAAGCCGGCAGGGAAGACGCCAGGCGCGAACGCCGCGACCACGCTATAGAGGTAAGATGCACCCGTTCCGAGCGCGATCAGACTGAACATGTTCAGGCTGCGGTTGATGACCGAAGCCCAGCCGCGCAGGAAAAAGGGCCAGCCCGCCCATAGAACGACGGGTGTCGACAAAGCGAACTGCACCCAGGTCGAGATGTGCGGAGGAACGAGCGTGTTCAGGCCGAGGGCGGGTATGTGGCTGCCCATTTCCAGCACGAACACCGGCAACGTCAGGGTGAGCCCGATCCAGAAGCGGCGCGACATGTCCGCCAGCTCGTGATTGGGCGGCGCGTCGGCCGTGACCGTGACCGGCTCCAGGGTCATGCCGCAAATGGGACAGTTTCCCGGCCCGACCTGCCGGATTTGCGGGTGCATCGGGCAGGTATAGATCGCGCCGGCCGGCACCGGCTCCGCCTGGTGCGGATCCGGCTTCAGGTATTTCGCGGGATCAGCCGTAAACTTGGTGCGGCAGCCGGTCGAGCAGAAGAAATAATCCTTGCCGTCATGCTCCGCCTTGTGGGCTGTCTTGAGCGGGTCGACCATCATCCCGCAAACCGGGTCCTTGACCTGCTGCGCTGAAGAGTCCGCAGGTGTTGGCTTACCGTTATCGCAGCCGCAGCAGCTATGATTCTCGGTGGGGGTGCCGTGAGAATGATCATCCATGGTTTGACCTCTCCCATTGTTGTGCGCCTTCCCATAGTAGTAAGGTCAAGGACAATCGTAAGAGGATGTTTTATGCAAATTGGCCAAGCCGCTAAGGCGTCCGGGGTTACGGCGAAGATGATCCGGCACTACGAGGTGATCGACCTCATTCCGTCCGCCACCCGGCAGGACAGTAATTACCGCAGCTACTCGACGACGGATGTTCACCGGTTGAAATTTATCCGACGCGCCCGCGATCTCGGCTTTCCCCTCAATCGCATTCGCGAACTTCTGACGCTGTGGAGCGACCGCAACCGGTGCAGTTCCGAGGTGAAGGCTATCGCCCAGGCGCACATTGCCGAGCTGGAAACGAAGATCGAGCACATGCGCGACATGGCCGGCGCGCTGCATGGCCTCGCCGATGCCTGCGAAGGAGACGACAGGCCGGAATGTCCCATCATGGATGGCCTTGGCGGCAGTTCATTCCAGGCACGCCTGCGAAATTATTGACCACTCAAAGCGGTCTGGTGCGAAAATCAAGATTTTTGCGCGGTATTGCGGCCTCCAGCTAATCAACAATGTTGCCGTTGCATAAGTCTGGTTCGAATGTCCGGTGTCCTATGGCGAAGGACAAAGCCGTCGAAACTTGGCTACAGCCGCTATCCGCCTATCGGCTGACATAAGCACCGGGCGAATAGCTTCCGATAAGCGACATTCCCGGAGCCGACTAGCTTCTCTCGACCCTTTACGGACGTCGGGAGCGTTCGCCAGCGATCAACACCTCTCACCGAGCAGCGGTGGATGTAAAAACTCTAGAGCGGAAAAATAGGTCTCAACTGCAACCCGGCCGGGTGATCGTCCCCCCTTGAAGTGGTCCATCCCGATGTATGGCTTTCGAGCCTGGAGGATGGATCGATGGGAAGACGACCGAAGCCTGAAGAGATCGTGAGCAAGCTGCGTCAGGTCGACGTGTTGGTCTCACAGGGGAAGACCGTTGCGGACTCGGTTCGCTCGATCGGGGTGACCGAGGTCACCTACTACCGGTGGCGGAAGGAGTTCGGCGGCTTGAAGCTTGACCAGGTCAAGCGCCTGAAGGAGCTGGAGACGGAGAACATGCGGCTTCGCAAGGCGATCGCCGACCTCACGCTCGACAAGCTGATTCTGAAGGAGGCGGCCTCGGGAAACTTCTGAGCCCCGCGCGCCGGCGCGTCTGCATCGAGCATGTGCGACAGCATTTGCCTGTCTCCGAGCGCCGCGTCTGTGCGGCGCTCGGTCAGCACCGCTCGACGCAGCGCAAGGCGCCGCGGGGCTTTGACGACGAAGAGGCGTTGACGGGCGACATCATCGAGCTGGCGCGGCAGTACGGCCGCTACGGCTATCGCAAGATCGCGGCGTTGCTGCGCGATGCCGGGTGGCTGGTAAACGACAAGCGGGTCGAGCGCATCTGGCGATGCGAAGGGCTGAAGGTGCCGGCCAAGCAGCCGAAGAAGGGACGTCTCTGGCTCAACGACGGCTCCTGCATTCGCCTCCGGCCCGAGCACCGCGATCACGTCTGGTCGTACGACTTTGTCGAGGATCGCACGCATGACGGCCGCAAGTTCAGGACCCTCAATGTCGTCGACGAGTTCACCCGGGAGTGCCTGGCCATCCGGGTCGCGCGCAAGCTCAACTCGACCGACGTCATTGACGTTCTGTCCGACCTGTTCATCCTGCGCGGCGTGCCTGGTCACATCCGTTCGGACAACGGCCCCGAGTTCATCGCCCAGGCTGTGCAAGACTGGATCACGGCGGTTGGAGCAAAGACCGCCTATATTGCCCCAGGCAGCCCGTGGGAGAACGGCTACGTCGAGTCGTTCAACGCTCGCTTCCGAGACGAGCTGCTCGACGGAGAGATCTTCTACTCGCTCAAGGAAGCTCAGGTCATCATCGAAAGCTGGAGAAGGCATTACAATACTGTGCGCCCGCACGGATCAATCGGCTACAAGCCCCCGGCGCCGGAGGTCTTCGTGCCCGCCTTCGCCGCATGGCCGGCTGCGAAACCCCGACCATCTCCGCCGGCCATGCTCAGGGTGGCGCCCAGGCCGACCATGAACTAACAATCAACCCGGACCACCCGATGGGGGCCGATCAGGTCCATGCCGCGTACAAAACCAACTTCACTGGCGCCTTCACAGATGATGACAGACGGCGCGAGAAAAGCCTCAGGATACAACCTGATGGTGCCCTGGACGTGCTCATCGACCCCGACCGATGTCGCGTGGTGGCGGCCATCGACGTTCCGCACGACGAACAACTGGTCGCCACCGAGCTCACGGACAGCCACAGGTGAATGGGTGGTTATGAAGGCCTGCAAGGGAGGCTCGGCGTCTTTCGCTCCGATCGAGCCAAGGAGCCGGAGGATGCGGTGCGGCTCGAGGCCGTGCTCAAGCTCATCGATTAGCACCACGGTCGCCTCCCGAGCCGCTTGGCGTTGGAGACCGGCCAGGAGCAGTCGGGTTGAACCGATCCCAAGCGCTCGAAGCGGCACGCCATCAGCGCCGTGGAGCGCGATAGAGCCGCCGTTGAAGGTGACCGAGTGAGTGTCGAGCAACGCCTTCAAACCCTCGCCGACGGTTATCCCCAGGCTCTGGGCCGTGGCCTCGACTATCCGCAGGGTGCCGCCCAGTTGGTTTTCAGCAAGGTCGCCAAACGCCGCGCGTGCGTTACGGGCGGCGTCGGCCAGGGCGGCCGCCATTTCGGGTCGCTCGTCGGACAGACGGTTGAGCACCGAGCCCCGACGCCAGGCGAGGTTATGGTCCGCGAGCGCACCGACCCGGTTCGGCGCGAGCCGAGCACGATCGGCCCAAGTCAGGAAGCGAGATTGGCCGGCGGCTTCAGCGCGATCAGACACCAGGGTCCAGACGGGGTCGAGGTCGCTGCCCACTGTGAGGCGGATACTGAGCACGGTTTCCGCCTGGGCTTCCGGTTCATCCTCGACCACGCCGCTAGAGGCGTTAAAGCTGCGCAGGTAATTTCCGTAGGATTCCATGCTCTTCAGCGTGTCGTCAAGCTCGCCGACCGTGGCGGTGATGACAATTGGATCAGTGACATTTAATTGATAGAAATCAGCGTCTGTGAACGTTAGGGACCGGCGGGCGCCAAGGCAGAGGTCGATGGCGTCCAGGATCGTGGACTTGCCGGAGTCGCCAGGGCCGATCAGACAGTTGATGCCTACCGAAGGTGTCCAGCTGAGTTGCTGGATACAGCGAAAGTTCCTGACATTGATGTGACGAACCCGCGCCATCGGCCACTTCTCCCGCAGAGCGAAGCCAAAAGCTCCACACCGTCTGCACAGCGGGGAGCTTAGCACTATACAATACGGTTGCATGTATTCTGCGAGCGCCAGCGCTTGCGGCGTCAGTTCCGGCCCTCGCGAGCTATTAATGTTCACTTGGTAGGGTGATGACTCTCCGCATCACCGGCGATGCTGTCCGTCGATAACATTCGACACACCTCGCGACCGCTATACTATTGAGAAGGCCTGAGCAACGGCCACGGTCGACTCTAGGCGAGTAATACTCCAATGGCTCAATCGGATGACCGCCACGATTACGACTTGACCTGTTGGTACCTGAACCTGCGCCGCGTTGCTGAGCTCGTTGGCATTGATTTCGACGATAGCAAGCTAGCCACGCTCGCCTCAATCAGCAATTTGCACAATCAGCTTCAAACACTTGCGACCCATGCGTACTTCAAAAGCCGGCTTGCCGCCTGGTTACCGTTGCGAAGCCGCCTTCGCTCGATCAGCTCATCCTGAAAAATGAGCTGCGCCAAGGGGCAGTCTTCACCCACTACTCCAAATACATTTTTAAGGGCCCATCATCGGTTGATAGAGCGATTCGCAAGGGGGGAGTACCGGTCCCGCTGGCCACGGGCTACGCGAAGCTCGACGTTTTGAAGTCCGGCCTGATCGCACGCTTCGAATTCCACCATGAGCACCTCACATCGAGTTCGTCCTGGGTTGAACTATCAGGACAAAAGGATGTTCTCGTCCTCGGATTTGCGGCGAGCGTCAGCGATACCGAAATCCGGATCGTGCCTAACGTCATTGCTTATCCTTTCATCTCACTCGTGGACCCAATCCGCCCGAGTGTCGTTGGCGATCGATGGCACTGGGGTCTTGAGACGTTTCCTTCCGAGATCGGGGAGTTCGCCAAGATTTGCGAATATGACAAGCCGCGTTCAGCGGCAGATCTCAATCTTCTTCGTGCCGTCCCTGAGGCTGACGTAAACCAAGCCTTCGTGGAGATTTTCGGAGAGCCAACTGTCCCCAAGGACTGGGGTGGAGAGCGCTCCGACATGTTTACCTCAGTGAAGATTGATCGAAAGCAAGTCTCGGCAGTTCGCATTCAAAGGCCCAGCGGAGTTCCACGCCATGACGCTGGCTGATCTCGGCAAGAACGGGGATCAGATTGATCGGCTCTTCTCCGAACCAGCCGACCTTATGGTGCTTCAGCACTGTAATGAGATCACGTCGCCCGTTCGTGCAATGATGCGCGCCTACGCGACGCGCATGGGTCAATTAAAGACCTACTGCATCATCAATGGCTTCGACACGCTTCGCATTCTGAACGCCTACGAAAAATGCGGCCTTGGTGGGACTTACAAGCGCAAGATCCCATGCGAGTAGGAATGTCCGCTACACGGCTAGATACGAAGGACTGCTATTGGCTCTCAGTGGCTCTGGTTCCGAGAAGGGCAGTTATCGGGGCCAAAGCTGATGAGCTAGCGCCTCATCCGTGAAAGGTGGAAAGGCAATGATCCGTCGGGTGAACAATTGCGCGGGGCGTCGAAGAACGTGGAGTCGTACCGCGCGGCTTGAAGCAGGCCTGAGAGGCCACAGCCGAGATATCTGCAGCTTAACCCAGTTTCAACGCCCCTCCAGCACACTCGCTCCGCTGGAGGCCACCATGATCACAATCACGCTCGACGAGGCCGAGAAGCGCTTCGGACCTCTGCTGGAACCTCGGACGGGTACCTATCGCATGTTCGAGGTGGAAGATGGTGAATGGAGGCCGCATTTTCAGGACGCGGGTGTGGTCGGCTACCAGCTTTACCCGCCGCGATCTGGCGACAGCCCGAAGACGCGGTGGCGGCCGAAGTCACGACCGGGACTGACGCAGAGGGATCGGAAGCCTTGATGCTCGCACGATCGCGCGAGGAGCATTATCGCGTTAACTTGCATCTCGAGCAGCCTTTAGGGCGGTCAGGAGACCCTCTGGATCCTGGTAAATATCGACGGCACCCGCGTCCCTCAATGACGCTTCGGGGAAACCGCCGCACAATAAGCCGGTTGTTGCCATACCAGCCTTCGTCGCGGCCTCGACGTCATAAGGCGTGTCCCCAACCACCATAACGCGAGTCGGCTCGATCTTTAGGCGATCGAGGGCGGCGTTGAAGATGTCTGGACGTGGCTTCGACCTCTCAGCGTCCTCCGATGTGGTCTCGGTCATCTTCAGGTCTTCGATCCCCGCGGCTCGCTTATAGACTTTTAAGTCGTCCGTCTTCGCCGAGGACCCGAGCGCGACTTTTATGCCCCGCTCGATCAGGAAATCGAACAGCTCACGAACTTTCGGAAAGCCGACGACCTGAGGAAAGTACACCCGCTCAACCAATTCTTGTCGAGCGGCGTCAATTTCTTTACCGTGTTTGTCGATCTCGTCCGGCTTAAGGAAGACAGGCATGAGTTGATCGCCTCCCTTCCCGATCTGAGATCTGATCTTCTCGACCTCGAACTGAAATCCAAATTTTGCGAAGGCTTTCTGCCAAGCCTCCGCGTGAAAATCGACGGTGCTCACGAGCGTTCCGTCCACGTCGAAGATCACGGCAGAGGCATCGAGGATCGGTGGGTGCTTTTTTTCCATTTCGATCAACGCGCGCCCGATGAAAAAGATTGCCTGTAGCGTGGAAACCGAGCTCGTCAGGTTTGTAACTACCCCGATTGCGAACCAGAGCAGGCTTGCCGAAGCGGATCGGCGTCGTGGCGACCCTGGAACATCTGCGTGACGAGCAGGAGCTTCATCTCGCCTACATCAAGCTGCCGCTCGATCAGACTTGCGTTTGGGCCTTGAACCCGCGGTTCGGAGCGGCGCCGTACTGAGGAGCGTCCTGAGAGAAGCCGGTAGGTCCGTCAGGATCTTGCGCAGGCCTGGGTCAGAAGCGAGCGCGACTGCCGCATCCACACCGAACCATTCAGTTTTTCGCTGTCGCCTTTCAGGCCACGACTTGCTCTGTTTTGAGACTTGCAGCGCAAACAGCGTCAACTCGCACTCGATCGGCTGCTCGTCCTCAATCGCTTTCATGTAGCGGAAGCGGCCGAGTGCTTTTTTGCCAACAATCCGCCCCTTCAAACCAGCCTCTTCCCACGCCTCTCGAGCAGCGACCTGGCGCGGCTTCAGCTTTGCAATTGGCCAACCTTTTGGAACAATCCATCTGCCGGTATCTCGCGATGTAACAAGCATCACCTCGAGCAAGCCGTCTTGGTCAAATCGGAAAGGCACGGCTCCATATTGCCGATGAAGCGATCTCTTAGGTCGTGCCATACCGATTGATGAACCTTGCGAGCGTACGCGAGCGGAAGGGACTCCGGTTCGGACAGATGATCCCAACTGCCACGGCAGCCCGCTCGCGCGAAGCCGAGGATGTAACAGAAACGGCGAGCTGTCGAGCGTCATCGGCCCAGGCTCGCAACGGAAGCGGTCAGCCCCAAATTCCGACCACTTCCTCGATGATCGACAGCACCCCTTCGAAGTGGAGGTATGCCCAAATTCCCAAGATCAGCAGCACGTTCGCTCCAAGAGAAAGACCCAGAGCGACCCGGTAGAAGCGGAGGCTCCTCATGCGACCTCCTGCTCCCCGTCCTTCTTGATCCCGCGCGCTACGATCTGCAGCGTTCCATCGAACAAGGGACGCTGCAGCTTTAGAGCGTCCGGCGTCGGCGCCGTCATCCATTGATCGACCTCGTCGGGTGTTGTGAGAATTACCGGCATTGCTTTTAGGTGGACAGCGCCGACCTCGGCGTTCGGCATCGTCGTGAGAAACCCGAATAGGTCAGCCGCGACCTCGCCCTCGCGAACCTTCCGCACCGATGTCCACGTGGTCCAGATCCCGGCGAAGAAGGCCAACGGCCGGCTTTCATCAAGCGCGAACCAGATTTCGCCGCCCGCGTCGCGGTTGAACTCGCTGAAGCTGGTGAACGGCACGACGCAGCGGTTCTCCGGTCCGAGCCAGCGCTTCCAATGGGCAGACGCCGTGTTCCGGATGTTCGTCGTCCCGCCGTCCGGCTCCATGCGCAGCAGCGCTGGGAAGTCCACCGTCTTGCCTTTGTCCTCGAGCTTCTCGGCACGCTTCTTGGTCGCCTCGAACAGCGCTTGCCTTGACGACGGCATTCCCCAGCGGGCCATCGTCAGCTCCCGGCCCGCAACGGAGTTTCGCACAATCGGCGCCGAATAGTCCGGAAAGATGCCATGCTGCGGCGGCAAGTTGCCCGCGTGGTTGACCAGCGCTCGCGTGAACTCGATGATCGCGGTCGGGCCTTTGGTGTGACTGTAGAGGTTGCACATGGGATGGAGGTTATCGGCCGCGCGTGTCCGGGTCGAGCCTCACCCGAACAAGGAACCCTTGTCGACCTCGCCGAACTCAGCCGTCACCACCGCATCGGCGAACTCTCCACTATCCGGATCTCCGGTGCGAGAGAACGCGAGAGCGCCGACATGGGTCGGCACCAAAGCCTGGGCACGGCGTCGTGCAATGTCGCTGTTTGGCGCCTCAAGCGCCTCGCCGGCGACGAGATCGCCCTCGTCACTCCGATCGAACGGTACGACGACATGGTAGGTGATCGGCATATGCGACGCTCCCAGGGGTTGCTCTTGTTCCTATTTTGTTCTCATTTCCACCGATGGGCAAGCCTCCCTCTCGTCTCTCCGACTGGCCGTGGGTCCAGGTGCAAATCAGTTGCAAGCTCTGCGCCCGTCGAGGCCGCTACCGTCTGGCGCGGCTGGCGTACCGATTCGGGTCGGAGATGGAGCTCGAGGCCCTGCTCAACGCGCTGGCTGCCGATTGCCCGTGGAATCACTCCGGCCGAGCGCCGCGCCCCTATCAGGCTCGCTGCGGCATCCGCTTTACGGACTGGGATATTGACCGACCTCCTGCCGACCAGCCGGCAAAGTCCGTCAGAACCAAGCCACAGCTTCCGACCCAGTACCACATGCCGCGGCTGGGAGACCTGTCAGGGCCAACGGTCGCGATCATCTGCACTCCGTGCGGCCGCCGTGGCGTGCTCAACGTGGCGCGCCTACTGGCCCGGCACGGGCCCGATCTGCCGTTACCAGCGCTGATCAACATGGTTTCGGTGGACTGCCCCGGCCGGCGGGAACACACGCCGCGATGCAGTGCAGTGTTCGAGGAGATGCCGAGACAGCGTGGCTAAGTCGTTCGGAAAAGCCGTCCAATTAGCTTACGTTTGGACGTCACTTTTTTCCGAATGAGCGTTGATCTTGCTCGCAAACCATAGAGCCTTCCAAGCTGATGATGATGCGATTGTCAGAAGCTGCGACGACTGCGGAGAGAAGCGCCCAACCACACAATCGCTCTCATATTTTGCGCAACAAAACGTGCAACACTGACCGAAATAGAAAGATCGATATAATTGATTTCTCAATCGAATTTTGCAAATTTTTCAGGATGCGAATCTCACCCCTTCCGCCAAGTCCTATTGCTGATGCTCACAAATCCGAGCGAAGCAACGTCTCCCCCCGCCAAACACCCCAGCCGGGAACAATTATCCGGCTTTCTCGAACGGTCGAGATGCATGTCCTGCGTTCGGACTATCCTGGGGCAAGCCTGGGTGCGGGGGCGTCGGCCTGAGCGCGTGCATGCGAAAGCCCCTGCCCCGTCCGACCATCGAGGAGCGCGAGCACGCGCGTATCGCCGCAACTGCCCCGCGCTCCGCCTTTGCCGATCCCTCCACGATGAGTGAGCGCATCGTGACGCACGTCGATCTCGCCCGGCCTCGTCGAGGCGAGTAGTGGGAAAGCTGGAAAAACCGTCCTGGATTTTGGCGCGTCAACGCCCCGCGATTCCATCACGACCTCCTGCAGGGTTGAGAGTACACGCGGTCCGAGATCATGGCCGAGCTCATTCCCGACCTAGAAGCGCTCGCGGAACGCGGCGAGCGACCCGCGGAGGCGACACGCTGATTCCCGACCGTTACTCACTCACTTGGCCTAATGCCTTTCCGCGAGCGCACGTCCGCGGGCCTGGCTGTCGCCCGGGCAGAGGGGCGTATAGGCGGCCGGCGCAGGAAGCTAGACCCCGCCAATCGGCGCGAGATTGCCGAAAGCGTCATCGCCGGGTTGCAAATCAGGCGCTGACATGGCTCGGTTTTACAATGTCAGCCAGCCTACAGTGTCGCGCATAATCGCCCAGTACTGCGCCGATGTATCTTGTGCTCACGGGATGAACTGAGGACTGTATGATGGCTTACTTTCTTGAATTCGCCTGGACCAAAGCCAGGTTCAACAAAAACGGTTCAAGCCGTTCGACGGCCGGGCTATAATGGGGAGGGTCCATAAATGACTGAGACAATCCAGATCGGCCCGATCGTCCTGCGCTTCCTGCGCAGCAAACACGACACCGCCGGCAGCCTCGACATGTTCGAAATGGACGTGGCGTGGGAGGGGCGGATGCCCGTGCCACACTATCACCGCAACTGGGACGAGACTGTTTACGGATTGCGCGGCACCTTGATGTTCCACGTTGACGGCAAGCCGATGACGCTCGATCCCGGCGATACGCTCTTCATTCCGCGTGGAACAGTGCATGGCTTCGAGAACCGCGGTGGCACGCTGGCGACCTGCCTGTGCATGCTGACACCGGGCGTGCTCGGCCCGGAATATTTCCGCGAATTCGGCGCCGTCGTCGCAGCAGGCAAGCCTGACCCGGAGGTGTTGCGCGAGATTATGCTGCGGCACGGACTGGTGCCCGTATTGCCGTAACTATGGCTGATCGTCGAGAAAGGTCCGCGCGCGTGAAGCCGGCGCGTCAGATCGAGACACCTGGTAGCTTGCGCACGATCACGTAAGCCGCGACCACGAGAACCAGAAGGCCGAAGATGCGGCTGAGGACGTTCGCGGGGGCCGACAGTCTCGTTGCCAGCCACGTCTCGAACATCCCGCCGATGATGCCCTCATGTGCATCGCATCTTCAAGGTCGTCGCGCCGTGAGAGGTTGAGACAGAAAACGGTGCGATGCCGAACGCGCATGATAGGATCAGCGCCATCGCGGACGGAGTCGCGCTGCACGCTCATTGCCCCACCGACGCCGCCTCAAAACCACCATCGCGGCCGGACCCGCCGCTCCAACCGCCTGGAGCGACCGCTCGATTATCGCGTCAGAAAACGGCCCAACATGAACGAACCGCGTCCCCGTCATGTCTATGCCATTGTGAGGACCACATAGAGGGGACTTGGGGGCATGTGGCTATCCGTCGACCTTCATATCCCCTGGAGTCCATCTCATGATAACTCGTCGCGATTTTTCGACGCTGCTGGCCGCCGCGGCGCTGGCTCCCGCCAGCTCTGGCCTCGCCGGGGCGCAATCCCGTCCTGTCGCCAGGAACGTCGTGCTGGTGCACGGCCTCTTTGCTGACGGATCATGCTGGTCCGAGGTCATCCCCAAATTGCAGGCCGCCGGCCTCAACACGACAGCAGTGCAGAACCCGCTCACCACGCTCGACGACGCAGTGGCGTCAGCCAAACGGGTGCTGGCGCGGCAAGACGGGCCGACTGTGTTGGTTGGCCATTCCTTCTCGGGCATGATCGTCACCGAGGCCGGTTTAGAGCCCAACGTCTCCGCTCTGGTCTACGTGGCCGCTCGTGCCCCCGATGCCGGAGAAGACTATGCGGCGCTCGCCAAGACCTTTCCGACACCGCCCGCCAGCGCCGGGATTGTATTCGACGGCGATGAGGGACGACTCACGGAAGAGGCTTTTCTGCGCGATTTCGCAGGCGATCTGCCGGAAGCAAAAGCGAGGGTGCTTTACGCCGTCCAGGAGCCGTTCCACAAAGCCCTGCTGGCCGGCAAGACGACCGTCGCGGCGTGGCGGTCCAAGCCAAGCTTCTATGCCGTCTCGACCGAGGACCGGACCATCGACCCGGATCTGGAGCGGTTCATGGCCAAGCGCATCGGCGCGACGACAATCGAGGTCAAGTCCAGCCATCTGTCGCTGATCTCCCACCCTCAAACCATCGCCGACCTCATCCTCAAAGCGGCCGGTCGGTGAGTGCCAGAGACGCGTGCGAGCGGAGGTCGCTTGTCCACCGTAGACGGGGTTCTTTTCACCGCTGCTGCGAGGACAGGAATGGGAGGGCCGGATCGGCCATCACGGTCATCAACGCGTGTCGATGTCACCCCATCCGAGCTTGACCTTTCGGTCGGTCGTAGCCCCTCTCAGTCGACCATGCCGACGGGGCTGGCGTCGGAGCGACCCTGGACGATGCGCGCGACGAGCAGGAGCTGATCGTCGCGAAAGGTCCGCGCGCATGAAGCCGGCGCGTCAGACCGAGACGCCCGGTAGATTGCGCAAGATCACGTAAGCCGCGACCACGAGAACCAGAAGGCCGAAGATGCGGCTGAGGACGTTCGTGCGGGCCGCCAGTTTCGTTGCCAGCCACGTCCCGAACAGCCCGCCGATGATGCCCCCGGCCATGAATTCAGCCGCAAGCATCCAATCGATCAGGCCTGAACTGGCGTAGTTGAGCGCGGTCGCCAGCCCGAAGGTGCCGACGGCCAACAGCGACGACCCGATGGCGTTGATGGTCGGCATGCCGGTCGCGACGATCAGCGCCGGCACGATGAGAAAGCCACCGCCGATCCCGAAAAATCCGGAGGCCGCCCCCGCGAGCATGGCCGTGATTCCTGTGATCAGGCACATGCGGAGATCGACAGGCCTGGGCGTGCTGCTCGCGGGGGTCGTCGAGCGCAGCATCAATAGGCCGACCGCGATCATCAAAAGCCCGAAAAGAAACAGCAAATGCCGACCATCGACGAGCTGACCGAGGCTTGACCCGACAAGAGCGCCGACCGTTCCGGTGACCGCGAAGACGACGGCACAACGCCACCACACATGACCTTTCCGCGCATGAGCCGCAAAATTGACATAGGCGTTGACCGAGACGGACAACGCGCTCGTCCCGATCGCCACATGCGGATTGGTGACGCCGACGACATAAAGCAGGAGTGGCGTCGCAAGGATGGAACCGCCACCACCGACCAGCCCGAGCGTGAAGCCGACGATGCTGCCCGAGCCGACAGCCGAGATGAGCATGTGCAGGCTCATGCCGACCGCCTGCCGACGAGGCGGTCATGGGCGATCATTCCGACCAGCATCGTCGCGACGAACAGGACGATCGGACCGGACCCGATCACCAGACTGGCGACGGCCGGCCCGGGACAGAAACCGGCCAGGCCCCAACCGGCTCCGAAGATCGCCGAGCCGACGAGAAGCCGCCGATCGATGACGCGATTTTGAGGCAGATGAAAGCGCTGATCGAGCACGGGGTGGGATAGCCTGCGTTGCAGCAGGACCCCCGGGATCGTCACCATCACGGCTCCGGCGAGAACGACCATCAAGCTCGGGTCCCAATGGCCGCTCGCGACATCGAGGAAGCCGAGGACGCGACCGGGATTGACCATACCGGAAACGGACAGACCGAAGCCGAAGCAGAGGCCGGCGAGCAGCACAACGATCAGACGGAGAGCGGCGCGACCGGTCATCGGACCAATCCTGTCAGCGTTGCGACACAGATCCCTGCAGACAGGAAGGTCGCGACCGCCGCCATGGAACGGCGAGAGAACCGCGCGAGACCGACGATCCCGTGGCCGGAGGTGCAACCCGACCCCATCCGCGTGCCGAAACCCACCAGAAGACCGGCCACCATGACGACAGGCCAGGCGGTCGCGATCGTCACGATGGGAAACCCACCGAAGCTCGCCGCATTGGCGATCGGCCCGAGAAGGAGGCCAATCACGAAAGCCGCATTCTCGATCAGCCTCTCGCCTTGCAGCAACCGCCCAACGATGCCGCTGATCCCGACGATCCGGCCATTGAAAAGCAGCAGCAGCAACGCCGAACAGCCGAGCAGCATCCCGCCAAAAAGTGGCTGCAAAAGCGCGCTCATGTCTTGTCGTCCGGTGCACAGAAAATCGAATAAAGCGCACCGACCAATTGGGCGGCCTTGGCTTCCGTCAGCCTGTAGAAAATCTGCTTGGCCTCGCGTCGCGTCTCGACGATGCCCGCATCCCGTAGGACGGCGAGTTGTTGAGACAGGGTCGGCTGGCCGATCCCGATCTGCTCCTCCAGCGCCCCAACGGAATATTCTCCCTCGACCAGCGTGCAGACGAGCATCAATCGAACCGGATGCGATAAGGTCTTCAACAGGTTGGCGACTTCGCCGGCGCGCTTTTCCATATCCTGGCGCGTCATGCGGGGCGGCATAGCTAAATCGGGGGCGGTTACCATGTCGATCCGACCAGCACATCGAGTGGAAATTTGAGATAGCGGGTGCCGTTGGCTTCGGGCTCCGGCAGGCGGCCGCCGCGTAAGTTGACCTGCAGCGCGTGGAGAATGAGCTTCGGCATCGGCAGCGTCTTGTCGCGCGACTCGCGAAGCGTCACGAATTCGGCTTCGGATATGCCGTTGAGATGCGGGTTGGCGCGCTTCTGATCGGCGACGGAGCTTTCCCAGCGCGGATGTCGGCCGCCGGGCTGATAATCGTGGCCGGTAAACAAGCGCGTCTCGTCCGGCAAGCCGAGGATCTCCTGGATGGAGTGCCACAGATCTGAAGCGCTCCCGCCAGGGAAATCCACCCGAGCGGTGCCGGAGTCGGGCATGAAGACTGTGTCATGGACAAAAGCCGCGTCGCCGATCAGATACGTGATGGAGGCCAGCGTGTGGCCGGGCGAAGAGAGAACACGGGCCTCGATCGAGCCGATCTGGAACGTATCGCCGGCCGTGAACAGCCGGTCCCACTGAGACCCGTCGGTCGCGAGCGCGGGCCAGTTGTAGAGGCTCTGCCAGAGCGTCTGCATGCTGGTCACGCGGGCCCCGATCGCGATCGGAGCTCCCGTCTTGCCCTTGAGATAGGTCGCGGCTGAGAAATGATCCGCATGGGGATGCGTGTCGAGAATCCAGTCGACTGTCAGTTCATGCGCCTCGACGTAAGCCAACAGAGCATCGGCGTTGGTGGTGCCGGTCGCACCAGAACGCTCGTCGAAATCGAGAACGGGATCGACGATGGCGCATCGCTTCGTTGTTGGATCGGACACCACATATTGAATGCTCCGGGTCCGCTGATCGAAGAAGCCTTCGACGACCGGAACGCGCTTGGCCTCACGATCCAGCCAACGACCGGCGCCGGACAGGTCGAAGCCGTGGCGGCTGCCGAAGCTGTCCACATCCTCGCGCGCCATCCGGTGATCCAACACTTCGCCGATCACATGGAGCATCAAGGCCCGCAGCCCGGTCTTACAATGCGCGAGAGTCGGCCCCTTGGCTTGCGCGACAGCCTCTTGAAAGGCGCGGACGTCCGCTGTGGTGATGTTCGATCCCATGACAGGGATGAAGCGATAGGCCATCCCGGCCCCGTCAGCTGCAGCTCGCTCGGCGGCATTTCCGGGCTGTCCGTTCTCTTCGCCATCCGGACGCGCATTGACCAAAGCCGCGTAGCCAGCGGCGGCAAAGGCCGCAAACTCGTCCGGGCTCGGCTGCGGCACGACCGACAGGCGGTCACTTATCCTCACGGGTTGCATCGATCGTCCCTTCTGTTGATATACAGTTATATATAATGTATATTATCAGGACGCAAGGATGATCTGTCTGTTCGTCGTCGTTTGATGCGTCCGAGGTCCGATGTTTCGGCGCTGCTCTTGATCAACGGGGTCGACGCCGACGAGCGCTCTTGGGTAACGTCGCGCGACCGAGAAGAGGACGTCCCCATGGCCAAGAGCCTCAAGGTCTACCAAGCGCAATTCGGCTTCTACGATTCGGTGGTGGCGGCAGCGAACCAGAAGGCCGCTCTACGGGCCTGGGAAACGCATCAAAATTTGTTTGCCGAGGGGCAGGCCCATGTCGCGACCGATGAAGCGGCCATCGCGGCCGCTTTGTCCAGCCGGACGTGCCGCTCAAACGCGCGGTCGGGTCGACCGATCCCTTCGGCTTAAAGCCGGGCCTGCCGCACATACCGGATTTGCCGCCATCGCGCGAAAAAAAGGCGGCTAGAAGACAAGCGGCACCCGCCACAGCTGCGGCGCAAGTCGTTCGGGCAAGCCCAAAACCCGCTCCGAAACCGCAGCCACCACCGCCGGACCGGAGACGGCTCGATGCGGCCGAGGCGGCTATGCGGACCCTGGAGGATGAGCGCCACCGGCAGACGCAGGCGTTCGAGCAGCGGCGGACGGATCTCGCGCGGGACGTCGCAGAGGCGCAGTCCCGCTGGGATGCCTGCAGACGAACCGCCGAAAAGGACTTGGATGCCGCCGCTGTGGCCTATCGCAAAGCGGGCGGCACTGATTAACGGGCCGGCGTTGTCACGTCGCTTTGCGGCGGCGCGGCGCCGCTTTGCGATCCGCGTCCTTCGTCTTGGCTTTGGTGGCCGTCTCGCCGCCTGCCTTGGCGGCTTTGCCGCTCGAAACAGCACCGTCTTTCCGGGCAATACTGGCCTTCAAGGCGGCCATCAGATCGATCACGTTAGTCTCGGACGGGGGCGTAGCCGCCACGGACTTGTGGCCCTTCTGCTTGTCGGCGATCAAGGCTTTGAGGGCCTCCTCATATCGATCCTTGAATTGGCTGGGATCGAATGGTCCTTCCTTTTGCTCGATTATCTTTTCGGCGATTGCGATCATCGAGGCATCCGGTTCATCGTCGCTGATGGCGCCGAATAGATCTTTGGCGCTTCTCACCTCGTCTGCGGTCCGCAGCGAATAGGCGAGAATACCCTGATCGCGCGGCTCGAGCGCCATGATCCGTTCGCGGGTCGAGAGCACGACACGCCCAAGGGCGATCTGTCCGGAGCGCCGCATCGCCTCTCGGATGACGCCGAAAGCCTCCTGCGCCATCTTGCCGTCAGGCGCGAGAAAATAGGGGTGGTCCCAATAAATCCGGTCGATTTCATCGGCCGGCACGAACCGTTCGATGTCGATGGTCTTGGTGCTTTCCAGCTTGACCGATTTGATCTCCTCGTCGGTCACGAGAATATACTCGCCCTTCTCGACCTCAAAACCTTTGACCAAGCTCGACCGCTCGACCGGCCCCGTGTCCGGGTCGGTGGTGATCATCTTGATGCGGTTTTTCGTCTTGGGATTGAGCAGATGGAAATGCACGTCGCCCGCAGCATTGGTGGCCGTGTAAAGCGCCACCGGGCACGTCACCAGGGACAATCTCAGGTGGCCTTGCCATGTCGGACGTAGTGCCATTGTCGGCTCTTTTCCAAGGTACGAAGAGCGACGACCAGATCGTTTGTCCGGACAGCCGCACCGCCGACGTTGTCGGTCGCGCCGAATCAACGACGCGACGCAACATTGGTTCGGTCAGGTAACGGGAGTTGCTTCCCCCGTGTCGAGGTGAACCACGAAGCTGTGTTCATGGCCGCTGTGAACATCATGCACCACGATGTTGACCTCGAGCGTCTGCTCGGCCGAGAGACTCAGATGCTCGACATAAGCGATGGCTGCGGCCTCGAAGCTCGGCTCGCTCACAAGGCGGCCATGATGGGGATCCTCATGGCGCGCCCGAACCCTGAAGTCGCGTGTAGCGTCTGACATGGTTTGACCTTCGCGACGTAAACCCGTGTTGGGATAAGAGACTCCACGTCTTAGAAGGTCGGCGTCCCGGCTGGGGTCGGCGACGGCACGGGAAATAGACCCGGCACACTGGACGGTTCGGCCCAACCTGGAGGGTCGATGACGTCGGCACCGGGATCCGGCACACCGCCCGGCGCTGGCTCGTCGTTACCGGGTTGCGGCGGGTAGGCCGGCACCGAACCCGGGACGGACGGGTCTGCGGGATTGTTCGGATCGTTGACGGGTTGGGGCTTGTAGTCGGGCGGAAGGTCGGTCGGCATTTTGGCTCCTCGACGAATGGACCAGCGCGGCCCATGGTCCGACGTCAACCGTCCGATGCGGTGATCGGTTTCGTCGGTGTCGGGGCCGCGGATGCGGTTCCGTCCGGCTCAGCTTCGGTGGTGGATGACGCCTGCCGTTTGGCACGGCGCGCGTTGCGGGCAATCAGGATGAGGTTGCGGGTATAGATAAAGACCGCGAGAACCTGTCCGAGGATGATGATCGCGTCGTGCCGAACGAAGCCGTAGATCAGCGTCATGACGCCGCCCAAAAGCGACAGGACCCAGAAGGCCACCGGGATAACGCTCCGGCCCTCGCGTTCGCTTTCGATCCATTGCACCAGGAAGCGCCCGGTGAACACCAGTTGCGCCACCAAGCCAAACGCAAACCAGATGTCGAACTTGTCGACGAACACCTCGTGGAGATAGGTCTCGACCGACAGGGAGAGGCTATACAACACGAGCGTCGCCTTCGCTGACCACCGGCCGGGTCTTGTGCCGGCTGATGAGCCAGCGGACGCCGAGCAGATCGCCGATGCCGACCCAGAGCCGATCGAAAAAACCGTAATTCGACACGCCGCTGAGGCGAGGCCGATCCACGACGTCGACCGTCGCGATCGAATACCCCTCCCGCCGCACCAACGCCGGCAGAAAACGATGCAGCCCGTCGAAGAAAGGCAAATCGAGATAGACCGCCCTCGGAAAGCACTTCAGGCCGCAATTGGTGTCTCGCGTTCCGTCCTGCAGGATCGCGTCGCGGATCGCATTTGCGGCACGCGACTGCCATTTTTTGAAGCCGGTATCCTGACGGCGCAGCCGCTGGGCCGCCACGAGACCGCAGCCAGGCCCCGCTTGGGCCAGGGTCGAAACAAGGTTTGGAATGGTAACGGGATCGTTCTGGCCATCGCCATCGATGGTGACGATCACGGGCGCGCGGGCGGCCCGAACGGCTGTGCGAACAGCTGCCGACTTTCCGCAGGACTCGGCGTGGCGGAAGCTGCGTAGCCAGGGACGCTGGGCCGCCATCCGCGCGAGTTCGGACGCGGTCTGGTCGCGCGAACCGTCGTCGACATAAATGACCTCAAAGGGTCCCGAGCCCGCCATGGCGACCTCGATCTCGCGGATCAGAGGCTCGATATTGCCGCCTTCGTTGCGAACCGGAACCACGATCGAGACATGCGGCACAGGAGCGGTCATGGGGCGAAGCCGCGTGCGGCGAAAGCGCCGCTGAAAAGCCCCGGCTGCTTCAGCCGAATGGTTGAACCGACGCGATCAAACGCGAGGTGCCAGCCTGCGAATAGACGGGTCACGATAGTGGCCGAAACGATTCCCAGGGCGGCTCCGGCGACGACATCACTGACGTAATGCGCCTCGACCGCAACGCGTGACGCCGCCACCAGCGTGGCGAGCAACAGAAGCACGATCCGCCAACGCGGCGCGAGTGCGCCGAGCGCGATCGCGACCGAGAAGACTGTGGCGGCATGACCGGAGGGGAAACTCGCGAGGCTCGCCTTCATCGAGAGGATATCGAAATGATAGGCCCCGAAGGCCTCCATCAACGTCGGTCTGGCCCGACCGACCAAATGCTTGATGACCTGCGCCAGAATGCCCGACACAGCCAAGGTGGCGAACACGTAGGCGCCGCGCTCGGCCAGCACCGTCAAGGCCTCATCCCACCGTCGATCGGCAGACAAGTGGCGAACCAGCAAAGGGCCGATCGCCACGAGAGCTGCCAGCGCGAACATGTAGCCCGATAGACCGAGATCGCTCAGATAGCTCGCGGCGCGAATATCGCCCGGCGGTAAATCCGCCATCGCGGTCGCGACGCGGACGTCCACCACGGATGACAGCAACACGATCGCTAAGGCGAGCATCAACACGGCGGCGAACCGGATCGCCACGAGCGACGGCGCCGCAGCGTCGATTTTGGTCACGCCCGCGATCACGGCGCGATCGGGTCTCATCTGCTGCATCATGGCGAACCGTCCTGCCGCACATAGACACCGATGTCGAGCTTTTTGCCCCCGTTGATGTTGAGACCCGCAGCCCGGGATGCCAACGAGACCTCGGGCGCGGTGCCGAGCGCGCTGAGGAAAGCGGCTTCACCTGGCTGGTCGACGAAGGCGACACGGCACGGACCCGCCTTCATGAAAGCGGCGGCCCCGGCACCGTCAGTCATCAGCAGACGGGTATCGGTTAAAAAGACGAGGCTGGGTTCCCGATCGCCGACGGTCGCGTAAAGGGGCGCTCCACAGCCGGGACGAGCCGCGATGGCGGCCCGTCCGGCATCGGCAAGGCGCGGCGAAAGCCCGATCAGATCCGCATGGGTCTGGTTCATGAACCAGCCGAGGATGAAGCCGTTGACGATCAGCGCTGCGACGACGGAGCAGAGGATGGCGGATCGTATGTCGCCCCGACGCACCCGCTGGATCGCCAGGATCGAAACCGCGACGGCCGCAACAAAGGCCAGAGCCGCGACCACGATCGTCGCTGGGTCGATGGTCGATGCGACCCTGCCCTTTGCAGCCACCAGCGCGACCGGAAGCGCGATCGGGAGCAGCAGCGCCGCAAGACCGAAGACCGCAAGCCGCACACGCCCGATCCGGTCCACTTGGCGCAGCCACGTCGCTCCCATGGCCGATAAGATCGCCAAGGCGGGGTACATCGGCATAACGTAATGCGGCAGTTTGGTCGGCACGGTTTCGAACAGGATCCAAGCCGGAACCACCCAGGCGAGCAGAAAGAAGACGCTATCGCTCCACCGCTGCTTCCAAACGATGGGCGCAGCCAGCAGGAGAAAGGGCGCCATGGGCCATCCGGTCACCCACAATGCCACGAGATAGGTACCGAGCGGTGCCCCATGCGATTCCTGGCCGCTCCCGACTTTCGCGAGCATGTCGTGCCCGACAGCCTCGCTGAAGAAGGCACCCCCCGACGCTTTTACGATGAGCACGAACCACGGCAAAACGATCAGCAGGCACCAGACCAGCCCGGCCCACGGCCGCAGATTGGCCAACCATCGCGCCGAGCGGTGGCGCAGGCTCAGCGCAATGACGGCGAAGATCACGACCATCGGCGTGATCGGTCCCTTGATGAGAATGCCGATCCCGATCGCGGTCCAGAACACTGTGCAGAGCCACAGCTCGAGCGGGCGATTTTCGGTTCGGCGCATCCAGGCGCGCGCCAACGCGCCCATCGCGGCCACGACGGTCGCGAGCAGCACCGCATCGGTCTTGGCCAAATGGGCTTCGACCACCAGAATGACGCAAGGAGCCATCAGCAGACCGGCCAGCACCGCCGTTCGCCGCTGCGTGAGCGCGAGCGCCGTCCAATAGGTCAGCAGAACCGCCGCCAAGGCCCCAAGCAGGGACGGGATCCGGTAAACCCAGATACTGGTCCGTGCATCGGCGACGCCGAGACGTTCGGCGACCGAGACCGCCCCGGCCTGCATCCAGTAGATGCCGACCGGCTTCTTGTTGCGCGCTTCGTCTTGGAAGCGGATCGCCACATAGTCGCCGGATTCGAGCATCTGCTTGGAGGCTTGAGCAAAGCGGGGCTCGTCGCGGTCCATGGGGAACAGGCCGGCGAAACCAGGCAGATAGGCCGTGAGCCCGACCAGGATGAGGAGAGCGCAGGCGAGCGCGTGATGACGAGAGACGCGGTCGAGTAGTCCATCAAACACGAGATTGCCGATCCAAGAGCGGCGCCCCTCCTCAGCCCAGGATGCAGCCGATCCCAAACCGGACGGCGCCCGATTGCGAGTGCAATCCCGTCGCACGGGACGGGACTGCTTCACGCGCGGGAGAAGCATCATCAGGGCCGCAGGGTCAAGTCATCCATGCCGGCTGCGCCGTGATGCATCTAAATCGGCGACGCAAGACTTGTCCGACAGACGAGCCAGAAGGAAGACAGCATGTCGTTGCCGAACACCAATGATCCGGTCCTGCCTCCCGTCATGCCCCCTGAGGTGCCGACAAACCCATCCGAAAACGGTCCGGTCGAGCCGATTGGCATCCCGTCGCCGCCGGCAAATCCCATTGACGATCCGTTGAGCCCGGAACCGATCGGCATCCCGGATGACGCGCCGAACGATGTGCCGGACCCGAGCCCGTCAGATGATCCGTCCGGCCCTCCCGGTACGATCGTGTTCTGAGACGGCGAGCGAAGGGCGAGATCGTTATTGCCGGTTAGCGACGCACTTTCGGCAACTCGGCGTCGATATGGGCATCGCTGATATCGTCAGTGTTCGATCGCTCGGACCGAAAATCGGGGTCTTCGTCAAGATCGAATGTTGCGCGCCATCCCGCACTCCACTCACGGCGATCCTCCGTCCCGGGACAATGCGGGTTGGCAGATGCAGGCTGCCCAGCAGCACGAGCATCGGCCCCCTCTTCAAAAGTTCGGCTGGCGCTTGATGCAGGTCTGGACATCGGAGGTCCTCGCGTATCGCAGCGCTAGCCTACACGCGATTGGCTCGCTTTTCGAGTCGCGATCCGAGATGTGCGATCAAACGCCTTCGAGATAGACGAAGCCGCGATGTCGCATACAGGTGGTCAAAGCGCTCCGCTGATCCCGCATTGGAGCGGCGGCGCGTTCGCATTCGGTCAGAGCAGCCGCAACTTCGCCGGGGATTTGCGCTTGCGAATCCGCGCGGTGCCAATGGGCGCCGAGCGGCGGCTGGGAAGCCATACAGGCTCCGAGTGTCGTTGCGACCATGCAGCTCCACACGGCCTGTCGAATCAAACCCACATCGTCATCCTTGCTGCTGTCGGGACCGCCTCGATCAACGGACCTGCTTAGAAGGCGGATCTCCGGAACGCAAGGCCGACACAGTTTGGATTGGAGGTCGACGCGAAACGGTTACTCGACTAGGTCGCGCCGAGCCTTTAGCGCTAAAGCGGGGAAGACAGGTGACTGACGTCGGCGCGGAACGCTTCGCGAGAGATCGTCGCCCCCGAATGGATGTGTAATGCCGCTGACGACGATGAACGAACCAGGCGAAGTCGATGCTTTCGGCGTTCGCTTCAAAATGGAAGATCATGGCAAGGTGGTTCGATGCCACGTTTTTCGGGCCGCCATTGATCAGGGCGAAACCCGGGTTTCCCGCACCGACGATGATCGTCTGGCGCGCTTCCAACGCAGCAGAGCGTTGTTCGAGTTGCGCGCCAGCCATCTTTACGACGCTGGTCATCGGACGCCTTGGGTGGATGCTTGGCCGGAATCCTACGAGGAGGAGGACTGAAGAGCCTTCCGATTCAATCAGCATGGTCAGCAACCATGCCTTGAAACGGCTTGGTTTCCGCGATTCTGTCGTGTCGGGTTCAACGATACGAGCAGAGACGTGACACGACCATATTCAACCGCATTGATGATCGGTACACTGCTGATCGCGACGACATGTTTGGCCAGCGCGCAAGCGGGCGTATCGGCCGGTGACGCAAGCGACTCGCTCCTGGTGCCGCCCAGTCTCCGCGCAGCCTCTGCAACGACGGCGCCTCCTACGCCGTCGATCCGACAGGGCATTAAGCCCCATCGCAAGAGCGCGACGCGGACCCGAGACCCTGCCTCCCCGCCCCAGCCTGCCGCCCTGCCCCATCCTGTCGCCGACCGCCATCCGGCGGGGCCCGAGACCGGCAATCCGATCGCGTTCGGCGTTCATGTCCAAGGTGCCAACGATCCGCACGTCTACAGCCAGACGATGGAGTCCCGCGACCAGGGCTCCGGGGGCAGCGGAGCGACCGTGGGGATGAAATTCGGTTTTTAGCGCGAGCGCTGCCTGTCAACGACTGTGTCGCCGCGATTCAGCAGACGATGCGCGATCCGTCCGCGACAACTCGTCTCGACCATCGTTCACGCCGCGTGTCGCCGACCGTTCGCCATCGTACAGTATCGCTTCATATCTCGCTCAATAGCCTTGACAGACCTTGATGCGACCGTGGGCTAAGGGATAGCAGGCGCCGCAAAACGTTTAAATGTCATATTGATAACAAATTAATTAGACTTCCGAGCGGTCAAATGTAAGTAGACGTTTTCAATTGACCAAGCGTCCTTAACTTCAACCTTTTCGTACTCTTGCTTTGGCGATTCGTATGGACAATGCAATGCCGACTAACGGCATTAATCATGTACTGTCGCGTGAAGACGGACCTTTCGGAATAGACGAAGTCGCCAAGAACTTTGGCGTCACGCCACGGACTTTGCGGTTTTATGAGCAGCGCGGTCTTGTTAGCCCTGAGCGAGTAAACCGCCGTCGAGTCTATAAAGAATGTCATATCAGGCGCCTCGAATATGTCCTGGGACAGGTTGCGCTTGGCTTTACGCTGACCGAAATTAAAGCCCGGTTGGATGAGGCGCGGGGCGACCACTTGCCCAATCTCAGGACAGACGAAATCGAGACTCAACTCGCGCTTCTGAAATCGCAGAAAGAGAAGCTCTCTGAGTCGATCGACGCTCTTATGCGGTTGAGGCAGGTGTTGACTGCTCTTGATCGAGATATGACACAAACCTAAGCGGCTTGCTGGACGGCAGCATGCACACCTGCAGTCACATCATCTCTTCTTTGCCGCTTGGGGATGAGTTCAAGGCTCAGGTCGGTGGAAATCCCTGAGCTAACCCCATCAATCCCCCACGTGATCTGGACCAAACCTTCGCCGACCCAAAGGTGATAAGGTTGGCGCGAATTGCACGTTCAGGAAAGCTCCTCACGGAAAGACATCGTAACAAGCGACTTTGACGGACTGCACGCGCAGCATTGGCTCGCAGTGGAACTCCAAAGTCCATAATCAGCGTCGTAGCGTCGCTATGCTCCGATCGCCGCAGGTTCGTTGCCACTTGCTAAGCGGTCGCGAAGCACTTTTGCCGGATTGCCACCAACAATCTGAAAGTCACCGACGTCTTTGGTGACAACAGCGCCTCCGGCGACAATTGAATGTGAACCAATCTTCACACCATCAACGATAACCGCGTTAGTTCCAATCCAAGCGCCGTCGCCGATAACGATACCTGCTGATGTATGTCTTTGCTGATATATAGGGATGTCAGTTCGCTCATGACCGTGATTAAACCCGTAGATAGCAACTGCACCAGCAATTCTCACTCCGTTTCCGACCTTGACGTTACCTGCAATATGCGAAAACGAGTTGATCGATGAATTCTTTCCGATTTCAACATTGCCTCTAATGATTACTCCTGCTGCAATCCAGCTATCATCGTCAATGTAGAAAGCATGAGTAAAAACATTCGCCTCTGTCGAGATAAAAACGTTTTCACCAATATGGGTTGCACCCGCTTTTTCTTTAAGTATTCGATGAAATGTGGATTGTAAAAAAATATCTTCTTTGCTTTTAGCTAACCAAGGTTGAAATTGTACAGCTTTATAGCTGTATTCCGACTCAAGTCTCTCGGCTACCGCTCGCATCGCCGGGGATACCATGTCCAAATTCATAAGCTTCACTCCTTACGTCATTTGCGGCTTCTACCAGAGGATCGCTGGGTTTGGCTTGGTCTGGATGCTAAAAATCCAAGCGACCAACAGCGATCTACTAGGTTGAGTTTAGCCGCTGATACGGAGCAAGGTGATGACAATTAAAAGAGCAATCGGTCTATACGCCTGATCGATTGATCCACGCGGTGACCAAATGGATCGATCACGCGGAAGCAAAGATGATGGAGCACGACCTCAGCCGGGACGTCAGACCTGCTGAACAGGCCATTGCCGCGCTCGAACGAAAGAGAACGGGAGATGTAGAACGCCCTGTAAAACGGTCAATCCGTTCAACTAACAGTGGCGTTTAACTAATTGAAAAAACTGGCGACTCCGGCTGGATTCGAACCAGCGACCTGCCGCTTAGAAGGCGGCTGCTCTATCCAACTGAGCTACGGAGCCAAATCGATCCGCGCATCCTACCGAATGTCAGTGGGTCCACTGACCCATGCGGCTTGTTTTGAAATTATCCGAATAGGAGAGGCCACGACGCTCCGGTGTCGGGGCTGGCTCTTCCACGCGGTAGGCGATGCCGCGCTTTTCGGCAAATGCGATGGCTTCTTCCTTGGTCGCGAAGGTCAAACGAACCTGTGAGTTCATATCCGAGGAGCTCGTCCACCCCATCAACGGTTCGATCTCGCGCGCCACAGCCGGTTCGTAATCGAGAACCCAAGCTTTCGTGCGTGCACGACCAGATTGGGTCGCACCACGGCCCGGGCGAAAAATACGTGCTGACATCCGCGCCTGAACCCCAATGGCGGCTCGCGTTGCGAGCCCGTGTCGAAACTTTGCAAAGGACCTCGGCTTGCACCGCTCTCCTCTGCTGTGGCGTCCGGCAAGCCGGAATGGTCGGGGCAGCAGGATTCGAACCTACGACCTGAAGTACCCAAAACTTCCGCGCTACCAGGCTGCGCTATACCCCGACGACACTTGGCAACCGCATCCGCACAGGTGCGACACGCCGCCAAGACGACCGTTACGAACAAATCCAGTTACAGCGCTTGCCGGACACTGTCCTACAAACGCCGACCACACACTTGCCCGCTCCAGTCGCGCTATAGCATGTCGCTTGCAGGGTGCAAACGCTTCGATCATGGATGGGTTGCGAGCGATCCAAACAAGGTGCCGGCTTCCCCCCTTATTTTGGAAACATCGCGTTTTCGACTTTGTCGCCGACCTTGACGCCGATCTTGGCGATGACGCCGGCATTGACCTCGAGGACGCCGAGCGTCACGCCCTTGGACGAGATGATCCGCTCCGACATCGGCTCGGCATTCTCGGTCGTGCTGACCACGCGACCCTGCTTGTCGATGAACACCATATCGAGCGGAATATAGGTGTTCTTCATCCACATCATCACAGGCTGCGGGGTTTTGAAATCGAACAACATGCCGCGGTTCGGGGGCAGGTATCGGCGCTCCATCAGGCCACGCTCCCGCTCAGGATCGGTCCGCATCACCTCGACCTCGAATGGATGCGAGCCGCTGGCCGTTACGATCGAGAGTGGTTCGAGGGTCTTGTCCTGCGCGGCCGCGCCAACGGTCGAGCCGGCCAAGAGACACGCAACCGCAATCATCCGCATCGAGATCAAGGCATGATCCTTTCAGGTGCAGCATTGGTAGGGCTGCGGATCGCAGCGCGATGACAATGCCGGGGATCGGCATAGCTAAGGGATTTCAATCCGCTTTTCAAAGCGGAAGCCTCAGTGCGACGATGGTGCCTCATCGTTCATCGGCCGGATCTCTGCGGCCATCAACCCCTTCGGGCCATCGCCGAAACGCACGAGCATGTGGTCGCCAGGCTTCAGTTCGGAGATGCCGAAGCGTCGCAGCGTTTCCATATGGACGAAGATGTCGTCGGTCCCCTCCCCGCGCGACACGAAGCCAAAACCACGGACGCGATTGAACCATTTGCAGACGACGATCTCGAAACCGCCGGCCGGCGCGACATGCACATGGGTCCGCGGGGGGGCGGCTTGCGCGGGATGGACGGCCGTCGACAAATCCAGCGAGAGCACACGAAACACCTGCAGGCCCTTGGGACGCTGCAGGACCTCGCAAACGATGCGGGCGCCTTCGCGAACCGTCAGATGCCCATCGCGCCGAAGCGTCGTGACATGCAACAGAACGTCGGCGCCGCCGCCATCCGGAACGATAAAGCCGTATCCCTTGGCGACGTCGAACCATTTGATCTGACCGGCAAGCTCGGTGACGTCGAGGTCACCACCTTGGGACGCAATCGCGGTTTCAAGACTGAGAGCATTGCTCGACTCATCTTTGATGCCCAACGGACCCATCCCACTCAGGCGAACCGAAGACCCTAAAGTCAGATAATCCGATCGAAGCCGTCGTTTCAGACGTCCCGTCGCGAATCATATCATCGTCGCGTCATCCCGACTGTAGCATCGGGATTCCCGCAACAAAGCCGGAAATAGGGTTCCGATGCGGCATGGGAGAGGCCTGTTGCAGACGAGCGACTAAGGCGCCTCCGCCCACGCAGCCAGAACCGTACCGACATCATCGTGGATCACGAGATCGGCTGACTGGTCGAGCCGCGTCGGCTCGCGGTTCACGATCGCGAGCACCGCGCCTTTGTGGCGTGCCAGAAGCGGCAGGGTCGCGGCGGGCTGCACCACCATGGAGGATCCGAGCACCAAGAACAGGTCACACGCTTCTGCTGCGATCCTGGCCTGACGGAGGATGTCGGGATCGAGCGATTGCCCGAACGCGACCGTCGCGGATTTGACCATCCCGCCACATGAACAGGTTGGCGCCTGATGCGTCGCCTCGAAATCACGACGCACGTCGACCAATTCATGCCGCGCTCCACAGGCGAGGCAGCGCGCATAGGTGCCGTTGCCGTGGAGTTCCACGAGCTTGTCGACGGGCAATCCAGCGCCCTGATGCAATCCATCGATATTCTGGGTCAGCACGGCCAAGAGGCGGCCCTCGGCATTGAGTCGCGCCAAAGCCCTGTGCGTTCGCCCAGGCCGAGCGCCTGCGTAGATGTCGTCCATCGCGAACTTACGCCGCCACGCCTCGACGCGCGCGCCGGGCGAAGCGCAAAAGTCCTTGAAGTCGATCGGCGGGTAACGGCGCCATGGGCTATTGGGAGAGCGGAAATCCGGCACGCCGCATTCTGTCGATATGCCGGCGCCCGTCAGCGCGACGATCCGCCCCGCTGTCTCCAGCAAAGCCGCGAACTTCTGACGCGCATCGCCGATCGTCTGTGTCATCGGCTTGGCTCCTCTGACCGGGTCCCGACCCGGCTGAGGCAGAGATCGGGCTCAGCCGTGTTTCTTCAACTGCACGACATTGTGAAGCGTCGCATCGGCCGTATCGAAGAAGCGACGAATCCCGCGCGCCGCCTGGCGGATGCGTTGTTCGTTTTCGACCAGCGCCAAGCGAACGTAATCGTCGCCATGCTCACCAAACCCGATGCCGGGCGCGACCGCGACATCGGCCTTCTCGATCAGCAGTTTGGAAAATTCCAGACTGCCGAGATGACGAAACTTCTCCGGGATCGGCACCCAGGCGAACATCGAAGCGGCAGGCGCCGGCACAGTCCAGCCGGCAGCCGCGAAGCTCTCGACCATGATGTCGCGTCGCTGCTTGTAGATCTCCCGCATCTCGACGATGCAATCGTCCGGGCCGTTGAGCGCCGCAGCAGCGGCCACCTGGATCGGTGTATAGGCGCCATAGTCGAGGTAGCTTTTGACGCGCGTCAGCGCCGAGAGAAGACGCTCGTTGCCGACCGCGAACCCGATTCGCCACCCCGGCATCGAATAGGTCTTCGACATCGAGGTGAATTCCACCGCGACATCCATGGCGCCGGGGATCTGCAGCACGGATGGCGGCGGCTCGCCCTCGAAATAGACCTCCGAATAAGCAAGATCCGACAGGATGAAGATTTCATGCTTTTTCGCAAAAGCGACGAGATCGCGATAGAAATCGAGGGATGCCACCATGGCGGTCGGGTTCGAGGGATAGCAGACCACAACGGCGATCGGCTTGGGGATGGAATGAACCACCGCCCGTTCGAGCGAGACGAAGAAGCTCGGCGTCGGCTCGGCCGGAACCGAACGGATGACGCCGCCCGCCATGAGGAAGCCGAAGGCATGGATCGGGTAGGACGGGTTCGGCACCAGCACCACATCGCCGGGCCCGGTAATGGCTTGCGCCATATTGGCGAAACCCTCTTTCGAGCCGAGGGTCGCAACCACCTGCGTGTCCGGATTGAGTGCCACGCCGAAGCGGCGACCGTAATAAGCGGCTTGTGCGCGGCGTAGGCCCGCAATGCCCTTCGACGATGAGTAGCGATCGGTCCGAGGTTTTCCGACCGTCTCGATCAATTTGTCGACGACATGTTTGGGAGCAGGGAGGTCAGGATTGCCCATGCCGAGATCGATGATATCGGCCCCGGCGTTGCGCGCGGCGGCCTTCAAGCGATTGACCTGCTCGAAAACGTAGGGCGGCAAGCGTCGGACGCGATGAAAATCGGTCATAACCGGAGGGTCCTGATGGGTGTTGCGATGCGGCGCAGCGCTTAACACGGACTTACGATAGTCGGTGAAGAATCCTTAAGGCACCGTTTTCTTTGTGGGCGCTTTGACCTTCTGGGTCTTCAACGGCACCGGTGGGGGCTTCAGCCCGGCGCGCCGCTGTTGATTCATTCGCGTGCTGTCGAGATCGGCCGTCGTGGCCGCGATCTCGGCGGGCGTCATGACCTTGATGGGCCGCTCGGGATGTGTCGTGCCGACCGGCAGATAGTTGAGCTTGCTCGGGTCGGGGCGGCTTTTCACGACGAAATCGGGCGGTGGCGCGACCTTGGCCTTCAGCCCGACCGCTTCCATCGTATCGGCGAAGCTGCCGTTGCCCGCAGCCGGCGCGGTCTGCGCCGCGGCGCGATCCGGAATGGACAGCAGCGGAGACACAACCCCCATCACCCCGACCATTAGGAGCAGGCGGCCACAAACCAGCCGTCCTCGTCGCCACAAAAGCATCACTGGCAATCTCCCGCCCGGCCGTCTATTTCGGGATGGTGCCGAAACGATCGATCCGCTGTCGAATTAGCTCCGTAATATGACTGAAACAGGACCACGGCGACAGCGCCGCCGCGGTTCGGGGCGAGGGAGACGAAGGGTGAGCGGCAAGAAAACCCAGAAGGCTCGAAGCCGGCATGTGAAAGCTGAGCATGCCGAGCTGACATCGGTGCTCGACACACCTCTGCCAGCGACTGCGGACGTCGCCGCCGCACCGGCCAAGGCCAAAGCCGCTCCCAAGATACGTTTTAAAAGCGCAGCCGGTGAGAAGCAGCCCCGCGCCGCGGCCGTCATGAAAAACGGCTCGGATGTGCTCGCGGCGGCCGTCGATGCCGTCCTGCATCACGTCGAAACGCCTCCAACTCCCACGCCATCGCGACTTGCGAACCGGTTGCGGCCTGCACCCGGTCAGATTGCACGACCGCTGGACAGCACTGCTCAGCCAGCGGAGCCCACTGCTTCGGTCGGTGGCGTGACGTTGGACGCCAAACTGACCGAGCCGACGCGGTCGCCCCAGATCGAGCCGACCCCGGTCGATCCTGCGCCGCTCCCGCGTGGGGCCAAGCCAGTCTCGCCGCCTGCCCCTCTATCCTGGAACATGCCGAATTTCGATACGCTCGCGAAGAATATGGGGCAGTTCATCGAGCTCAGCGGCCAGGCGACGACAGCCTATGTCAAGGCGCGTGAGGCCAAAGGCCAGGAGAGCGGTTTCAGCCAGGACGTGTCCGATGCGTTCAAAACCTTCGGCCAGATCGCCGAATATTGGCTGAACGACCCGGCGCGCCTGTTGCAGGCCCAAACAGCGCTATCATCCCAATTCATGGATCTTTGGGCGAGCAGCCTGCAGCGCATGACCCCGTCCCCGGCCCCGACGACTCCGGCGAACGAGGGTCCGACAGCTGCGAAACGCGTGGACGACAAGCGTTTTGCCGACCCCGAGTGGCGCGACAACCCGTTCTTCGACTTCATCCGCAAGTCATATCTGTTGGGCACAGGCTGGGCCAACGACCTTGTGCAGGGCGCCGAAAGCGTCGACCCCGCGACCCGTGACAAAGCCCGTTTCTACCTGCGCCAGATCTCGAGCGCCGTCTCACCCTCGAACTTCGTCGGCACAAACCCCGAGCTTCTGCGCGAGACGTTGAAGGAAAGTGGCGGCAATCTCGTCCGCGGCATGGCCAAGCTTGCTGATGACATCAAGACGAGCCACGGAGACCTGAAGGTTCGCCAGACCGATGCGAGCAAATTCGAACTCGGCGTCAACATGGCCCTGACGCCCGGCAAGGTTGTGTTCCGCAACGAGCTGATCGAGCTGCTCCAATATGCGCCGCAGACCGAGACCGTCCTGAAACGGCCGCTGCTGATCGTGCCGCCATGGATCAACAAATTCTATGTGCTCGACCTTAATCCGGAGAAGTCGTTCATCCGCTGGGCGGTGCAGCAAGGCCTGACGGTCTTCGTGATCTCCTGGGTCAACCCGGACCACCGCCACGCCGACAAGGATTTCGCATCCTACATGGAAGACGGCATCGTCGCGGCTTTGGGGGCCGTCGAGGCCTCGACCGGCGAACGTCAGGTGTCCACTATCGGCTATTGCGTCGGCGGAACGCTATTGGCGGTGACGCTCGCCTATATGGCCGCGCGGGGCGACGAGCGGATCGCGAGCGCCACCTTCCTGACGACGCAGGTCGACTTCGAACATGCCGGCGATCTCAAAATCTTTGCAGACGAGGCGCAAATCGCCGCCTTGGAAACGCAGATGCAGAGCAAAGGCTTTCTGGAGGGATCCAGCATGTCGCAAGCGTTCAACATGCTGCGTCCGGAGGATCTCATCTGGCCTTATCTGGTTGACAATTACGTGAAGGGCAAAGACCCCCTGCCCTTCGATCTTTTGGCCTGGAACTCCGATGCGACGCGAATGCCCGCCGCGAACCACTCGTTTTATCTCAGGAATTGCTACCTCGAGAACAAGCTGGCGCGCGGCCTGATGAAGGTCGCGGGACAACGGCTCGACCTCTCCCGCGTCACGATCCCGATCTACAATCTCGCCACCCGCGAGGATCATATCGCACCCGCCCGCTCCGTCTTCGAGGGCTGCAAGGCATTTGGCGGCCCCGTTCGTTTTGTTCTCGCCGGATCGGGCCACATCGCCGGCGTCGTTAACCCGCCTAGCCGAGCCAAATATGGGTTTTGGCTGGGACCCAAGGCGACCGGAGATTATGCGGAGTGGTTGCAGGCGGCGCAGCATCAGCCCGGAACATGGTGGCTGGACTGGGCCGCCTGGCAGACAGCGCAAGCCCCCGAGACCGTGCCGGCGAGAGAGCCAGGCGGCGGTGTGCTTGACCTCCTTGGCGACGCGCCCGGCACATATGTGCGCGTCAAGGCTTGAGGCGCAAGGACGCGGTGACTCGCCTCAGTCGATGCCAAGCATGAGCTCGACATTCTGCACGGCGGCGCCCGAGGCCCCCTTGCCGAGATTGTCGAGCCGCGCGATCAGCACCGCCTGACGGTAGGCCTCATGGCCCGCGACCCTGAGTTCCATCCCATTCGTGTCGTTCAAGGCTTCGGGTTCGATTTTGGCCGGATGATCCGACATGACTTTGACATGCGCGGATCCCCGATAAAACGTCGTTAGAGCCTGCTCGAGTGCCGCGATCGTCGGCTGACCGGGCAGGTCATCGAGATGAAGCGGAATGCTGACCAGCATGCCTTGGCGAAAGTTGCCAACTGATGGGACGAAGAGCGGCCGCCGTGACAAGCCCGCATAGGCCTCGATCTCGGGCAGGTGCTTGTGCTCGAGCCCCAAAGCATAGAGTTCGAAACTCGGCGCGGCGCCTAAATCGTAAGCCTCAATCATGGATTTGCCGCCACCGCTATATCCGCTGACCGCATTGATCGTGAGCGGGAAACCAGACGGCACGAGCCCCGCATCGACGAGCGGGCGCAGCAGTGCGATCGCGCCGGTCGCGTAGCAACCCGGATTGGCGACCCTCCGGGATGCCCGAATGGCATCGGCCTGACCTGGGGCGAGTTCTGCAAATCCGTAGACCCAGCCGGACGCAACACGATGGGCGGTTGACGCATCGAGGATCTTCGGTCCGCCGCCCGCGAGTTCGTCGGCCAGCCGCACGGTCTCACGCGAGGCATCGTCCGGAAGACAAAGAATGACGAGATCGACCTCGGCGAGAAGCTGCTGCTTGGCTGCCGCATCCTTACGCAACGCCGCATCGATGCTGCGGAGTTCGATATGCGCATGACCCGCGAGACGATCGCGAATGCCGAGACCAGTCGTACCAGCCTCGCCGTCGATGAACACAGTCGCCATGGAGTTCGCCCTCGCGGATATCGGGTCTGATTAGACCCGGATATGTGAAGACACCATGACGGACCCGCAGACAGATCGAGGAGCCACGTCATCGCGCTTCGCATGCAAAAAGGGCTCCCCGGAAACCGGGAAGCCCTCGATATCGACCAGATCGGTGAAGGGCTGAAATCAGCGCTTCGAGAACTGGAAGCTCCGACGAGCCTTCTTCTTACCGTACTTCTTACGTTCGACGACGCGCGAGTCGCGGGTCAGGAAGCCTTCGCGCTTCAAGACAGAGCGAAGCTCGGGCTCGTAATAGGTCAACGCCTTGGACAAACCATGGCGCACCGCGCCGGCCTGACCGGACAGACCGCCGCCCGCAACCGTGATGACGAGGTCATACTGGCTGGAGCGCTGCACGATCTGCAACGGCTGATTGACGATCATGCGGAGCACGGGGCGAGCGAAATAGACCTCGATGGCGCGCTCGTTGATCGTGATCTTGCCCGAACCGGGCTTGAGCCACACGCGGGCAACAGCATCTTTCCGTTTGCCGGTCGCATAGGCCCGACCATATTTGTCGATCTTCTGCACGTAGACAGGAGCGACCGGGTGCTCGGACGCGGAGGAGGATGCCAGATCCTGGAGGGAGGAGAGCGTTTCAGCCATGATCAGGCGACCTTCAAGTTCTTGCTGTTCATCGCGCCGACATCGAGCGGCACGGGCTGTTGGGCGGCATGCGGATGCTCGGAGCCCTTGTAGACGCGGAGATTGCCGAACTGTTGACGACCGAGCGGGCCGCGCGGCAACATGCGCTCAACAGCCTTTTCGACCACACGCTCCGGAAAGCGACCTTCCAAGATGAACTTGGCGGTCCGCTCCTTGATACCACCCGGATAGCCGGTGTGATGGTAATAAACCTTGTTAGCCAGCTTCCGGCCCGTGAACACCACCTGAGCGGCATTGATCACGATGATGTTGTCGCCATCATCCACATGCGGCGTGAAGGACGGCTTATGCTTGCCACGAAGGCGATCGGCGATGACGGACGCGAGACGGCCGACAACCAGCCCCTTCGCGTCGATGATCACCCACTTTTTTTCGATTTCGGCGGCTTTGGCCGAGTAGGTCTTACCAAACATCAGTTTCAACTTGTCCAAAATGACCGGGCCGAACACGCATGATCGACCGTCTGCGGTTGGCCTACAGACGATCTCAAATCATGTCAATGACGACGCTTCGGCGTAATCTCAAAAAACGTCAACCTTTTCATTGATCTAACAAACATGGTATCGGGATACCGTAATTTTCATCGCATGTCGTCGAGACTGGATCCTCGATTGCGAGAGCCAAAGACCTCCGCCACAGTGCTCACTGGAACGCCGCACTCTGCGCGGTGGCGGCCGTCGAGGGGTTAGCGATGCAGGATCACGACGATTATTCCGACGCTTATCTCCGCGACATCCTCCTCCGCGTGAAAACGATTGCGGTTGTCGGCGCCTCCGACAAGCCGCGGCGGCCATCCTATGGGGTCATGCAATTTCTAGCAGCGCAGCACTATAAGGTCGTCGCGATCAACCCGGCGCTGCCAGGAAGCTCAATCGGAAACATCCCCGTCTTCGCGCAACTGGCGGACGTCCCGCACGCGATCGATATGGTCGATATTTTTCGCAACAACGCGGCGATCGACGGTGTCGTCGATGAGGTACTGGCGCTCGAAACACGCCCCTCGGTCATCTGGATGCAGCTCGACATCAGAGTCGACGCCGCCGCCAGGCGTGCCGAGCAGCGCGGGCTTCAGGTCGTCATGAACCGCTGCCCGAAGATTGAATATTGGCGCTTGATCGCAGGCGAGTGACGGCAAAGCCGTGGCGTCACAATCGCTAACATGACGCCCGACTCAACAAAGACGGCGCGAGTGGAGCATTTGCGGAAAAAAGTCGCCGTTATCGTTGCAATATCAGTCTCGGTGCCTTGAAGGCATCCAGGTCCGGTCGCTGTCACGTCGCATGTGAAACGGTAAAATGGTCGGAGTGATAGGATTCGAACCTACGACCCCTAGTCCCCCAGACTAGTGCGCTAACCGGGCTGCGCTACACTCCGACACCGCTCGACACGATATAACTGACCTGGGCTTTATGGTGCAGTCTCATGAAAGCGGATGTCGACCAAACGGCGCTTGGCGCGGCGTTTAATCGACTTGACTGCTCTAGCGGTTCGACGGTGCCGACGCAAGAGGGTCAAGTGGACGAAGCGTGTACAACCTCCAGAGACGCCTCGACAAGTTTTTCGGCTGGCTTCGCTCTCAGCCTCTTGCAGCCATGAGGATGCGGCGGCACTCGCTCAGCTCCGTCATGACGCCGCGCAGTCGATCGATAATCGCGCCACGGTCAGGCTCGTTTTTGGCTTGATACGCTTGGTCGCCTGCCCATTCCCCAGCTTCCATGGGCGCGAACGCCTCCGGGTCGACATCATCGGCCCCGCGTGCGTCAGGTGCCATCGTCTGATAAGCGAAAACCGACGAAGTCGACTCTGGTGCCTCGATGGCGTCGTGAGGCGAGGTCTGATCGTCGTGCGGTGACGTCTGAGCGGGTGGGATGGCGCCGCCTCGCGCCAAGGCGGCCACGGCCCGCGGCCCCTGCTCCTTCAAAATCCGCTGGACGCCGCGGATCGTATAACCCTCGCCGTAGAGCAATTGACGGATCGCCATCAGGAGTTCGACATCATCCGGCCGGTAAAAGCGCCGACCGCCCCCACGCTTCAGCGGCTTGATTTGAACGAAGCGGGTTTCCCAGAAACGAAGCACATGCTGCGGCAACTGCAACGCTTCCGCCACCTCGCTTATGGTGCGGAACGCCTCAGAGCTCTTCTGCGACGTCCGACTATTGGTCATTTCCTGTCACGGGTTGCCCGTTGATCCGGCTTTTCAGGATGTTCGATGGCTTGAACACCATCACACGACGAGGCGTGATCGGCACTTCGACGCCCGTTTTCGGATTCCGGCCGATGCGCTCGCCTTTAGACCGCACCACGAATGAGCCGAAGGATGACAATTTCACAGTCTCGCCGCGCGCAATCGCCTCAGACATTTCCGAGAGGACGCCTTCGACCAGCTCGGCCGATTCGGTTCGGGAAAGGCCGACCCTCTGGTAAACGGCTTCGGACAGATCTGCGCGCGTAATCGTCCGCGTCACGGCTTCCCCTTTTTCCGCTCCCATCGTCAGTTCAGAAGGCTTTTTCGCCAATGGAGCCATCCTCTCGCGATCTCTGTCGTTTAATCAAATTGCACCCACCGAACCTCTGGTTCAAGCGTCCGAGCTAAAAAGCCCGCTTGGCATCGAGTTAACTTTGGGCCAGCTACCAACGAACGAGCGCACTGCCCCAGGTGAAGCCGCCGCCCATCGCCTCCAGCATCACCAAATTCCCTTTTTTAATCCGTCCATCGCCACAAGCCGTTGCGAGTGCAAGTGGAATTGAAGCCGCCGATGTGTTGGCGTGTAGCTGCACAGTAGCAACTACTTTTGATGGTGCTACACCTAATTTAACCGCCGAAGCATCGATGATCCGACGGTTCGCTTGATGTGGCACGAACCAATCGAGGTCGTCGGCGGTGATCCCCGATTCCGCGAATGCCGCTGTGACGACGTCCTCGATCATTCCGACGGCATGGCGGAAGACGTCGCGACCTTCCATGCGGAGATGGCCGGTCATCCCGTTTGATCCCGGCCCACCATCCACAAACAGCTTATCGCGAAAGCGTCCGTCGGAGCGGAGATGCGTCGAGATGATCCCGCCGTCCTTGAAGGCGTTGCCACCATCCTCACCCTCCAGCACCACGGCTCCGGCGCCGTCGCCGAAGAGGACGCAGGTGGTGCGGTCGGTCCAATCGAGCAGGCGTGAAAATGTTTCGGCGCCGATCACGAGCACGCGGCGATGCGAGCCTGAACGGATGAATTTTTCTGCGGTCGCGAGCGCGAAGACGAAGCCGGAACAGACCGCCTGAAGATCGAAGGCCGCGCCATGACGAATGCCGAGGGCGGCCTGCACCTGGGTGGCTGTCGCCGGAAAGGTGTAATCGGGGGTCGATGTCGCGACGATCACGAGGTCGATGTCGTTGGCGTCGACGCCCGCATTGGATAGCGCCGCCCGCGCCGCATGGGTTGCAAGCACAGACGTCGTCTCGTCAGGCGCCGCGATGTAGCGTTGCGTGATCCCGGTCCGCTGGACGATCCACTCGTCCGATGTCTCGACCGTCGCGGCCAGTTCGGCATTCGACATGCAGCGGTGCGGAAGGTAGGCGCCGACGCCGCGAACGACCGCTCTCCAGCGAAGATTGGTTTCAGTCAAACGATTGCCCATTCCGTCCTGACGGCATCGGCCGTCGCCACAACTCGTCGCGCACTGCTTGCCCCGACAGATTTAAAGAGCGGGGGGAACTGCAACAATCCCGGTCGCGACAAGCCGGCTATCCTGCGCGAAAGCGAGCGAGTCACGGATCTTCGCGAGCAATTCGTGCCGCACCATATCGTAACCGATCTCGATTGCGCCAGCGTAGCCGAGCACATCTGCTCCGCCGTGACTTTTTATGACGACCCCGTCGAGACCAAGAAACACACCGCCGTTGACGCGCCTCGGATCCATCTTCTCCCGCAGGGCGTCGAAGGCCTGCTTGGCGAACCAATAGCCGATCTTGGACATCAGATTCCGGCTCATGGCGTCGCGCAGATATTGTGCGATCTGTTTGGCGGTTCCCTCGGCGGTCTTCAAGGCGATGTTGCCCGTAAACCCCTCCGTCACCACCACATCGACGGTGCCTTTGCCGAGGTCGTCACCCTCGACGAACCCGTGATACTCGAGACCAGGCGGCGACATCTCCCGTAGGATCCGACCGGCCGCCTTGACCTCCTCGATGCCCTTGATCTCTTCGACACCGATATTCAGCAGGCCCACGGTGGGACGCTCGATATCGAACACAATCCGGGCCATGGCGGCCCCCATAATGGAGAGATCGACAAGATGATGCGCGTCGAAACCGATGGTGGCCCCAACATCGAGCACGATCGACTCGCCGCGAATGGTCGGCCACATCGCCGCGATCGCTGGCCGGTCGATCTGAGGCATCGTTCGGAGGCAGATTTTCGCCATGGCCATCAGAGCGCCAGTGTTGCCGGCCGATAGCGCCGCATCGGCATCACCGCGCTTCACCGCATCGAGCGCCATCCACATCGACGACACGCGCCGGCCACTCCGCAAGGCCTGGCTTGGCTTATCGTCCATTCGGATCGAGACTTCCGCGTGAAGCAGCGTCGTCACGTCCCGCAATTTTGGATGCTGCGCCAGCAACGGCTCGATCGTGGCGCGATCCCCCGTCATCACAAAGGTGAGATCCGGGCGACGCTCGAGCGCCAGCGCCGCTCCTGGAACGACGACGGTTGGTCCGTGGTCGCCGCCCATGGCGTCGAGCGCGATCCGAACTGGTTTTGTCATCGCGCGTTCCTCATCGCATCCTCAAAGCACCGCCCGATGGACGCGATCATTCTCGATCGGTTATGGCTCGATGGCCCGTGCGATCCGATAAGGCAAGACCATAGAGCCGGGCCGATTGGCAAGGACAATGTTCGGTCCAAGCCGCCTAGCTCTTCCGAAGATCAAGCGATTTCAAGGCCGCGAAGGGTGAAACGTCCGGCTCTGGCGGGCTGAGTTCCTTGAACTCGACGCCGGGTTTCTTCGGGTAGGGATCGAGTCCGAGCGTCAAGGCCTCCGCGGTCAGAGCGCCAAGATCGATCCGACCATTGATAAGAAGATCGGGCTCGTCCTCTTCCTGCTCGTCCTCGGCAGGATCGGGCCCCCGCTTCAACAGCGCGGCGCGATAGGCGTCGAGATCCGCTTCCGGGAGGAAGTGGACATCCACCGGCTCGACGACATTCGTCTCGAACGAGTCGAGGCTGATCACGCAGGTCTGGACGATGGTGGCGACGACGCTGCCGGTCACCCAAGCCCCGCCGCGCCCCTCGGCCCGTACCAGCAAGGTCGCGGTCAACGACGTGATGTCGACCAAACCGTTGAGCCGCGCCAACTCGGATCGCTCCTCTGCGGTTGCGGTCTGAACCACCCGCAAGCCGGCACTGCCCAGACTGTCGATCAAGGTCGGGCCGGCCGACAAGGGGACGGGATTTGCTTCGGACATGATCACGCGCCACTTGGAACGAAAAACGGGACAGGGTCCGGAAATGCGACCCCGTGGTTGAGGAAAGCAGTTGAATCCAGCGCATCCAAGGCAGCGGCGGATGCGCGAACGTAACGCGACATCGCATCGGCCGTCCGCAAACCACCGTAGACATTGCGCGACAGGGCGTCGGCCAAGCTCCCATCGGTCGTCCGTAAAGCCAGGTCGTAAGCCACCGATCGCCCGAGAAACGCTTCGGCCAATTTCTTCATCCGCTTCGGCACCGCCATGTCGCCGACCCCAAGCTCGCGCATCGCCGGATCGAGATGCCGGAAAACGGTGTCGATCAGATCCTGCCCCATCGCGGGCGCCGGATCTTGAAGGACGCGCAAGCGACGAACCACAAGGGCGAGATGCAAAACGAGCAGTTCGAACCGGCCATTGAACGTGTCTGGGACGTCGCCCGATTGATAAAAAACTGGGTTGCGGACGGCCGCGATGATGTCGTCGTTCAGCCGATCGATGATCTTGCGATTCGACGCAGCCCGGCCTCGATTGAACAAAAACGACATGGCATCCAGATTCAAGCATGCTGCCGAAGGATCACCCGTGGCACCTTGCTTTTGACGTGGTCGGGGGTTAGGCAACGGCGGGTTTGGATGCAAGAGAAAAGCGTCCGTCCGCCGATATTAACACGATCGGTGACTTGGTTCGGCATTCTTCGGAGACCATAATGCTGCGGTCGGCACAAGCCATATTCCCTTTCCCAAGCTTGGCCCGATGGGCGAGCGTTGCCGTCCTCGGTCTCTCACTCGGCGGCTGCCTCGGTTACGATGGGGAATATGCGCGCGGTTACGTCGTCGACCAGCATGCGCTTGATCAAGTCAAGGTCGGCTCATCGGCCGAGCAAGTCCTGGTGGTCCTTGGCACGCCGTCGACGACCTCCACGATCGGTGGCAGCGCCTGGTACTACATTAGCCAGAAGGTCGATCGTCCCCTCGCTTATTCGGCCGCCGAGGTCACGGATCAGCGCGTGATGGCGGTGTATTTCACACCGCAGAAGAAGGTCGAGCGCATCGCTAATTACGGGATGCAGGACGGTAAGGTGTTCGACTTCATCAGCCGCACCACACCGACCGGCGGCGCCGAGCAGGGCTTCGTGAAGAACCTCTTCCGCAACCTGCTGCGCTTCTAGCACAGACAATACGCGGTAGCCTCGGCTTAAGGGCGAGGCTACCGCCCCGAACAAACCCACGCAGCCAAGGCCGCGTGGGTTTTTTTGCGTCGCGGACCTAATGCGCCAAGATGGCGAGCAGCAGCAGCGCCACGATATTGGTGATCTTGATGGCCGGATTCACCGCCGGCCCCGCCGTATCCTTATAGGGATCGCCGACCGTATCGCCGGTCACCGATGCCTTATGGGCCTCGGACCCTTTATAATGGCGGATACCGTCCTTATCGACGAAGCCGTCTTCGAAGCTCTTCTTGGCATTGTCCCAAGCCCCACCGCCGGACGTCATCGAGATGGCGACGAATAATCCGTTGACGATGACGCCGAGCAACGACGCCCCGAGCGCCGCAAAAGCGCTGGCTTTCGATCCTGAGAGAGCCAGCACACCGAAATAGACGACCAGCGGCGCCAGCACCGGCAGCAACGAGGGGATGAGCATTTCCTTGATGGCGGCGCGCGTCAGCATGTCGACGGCGCGACCATAGTCCGGCCGATCGGTTCCTTGCATGATGCCAGGCTTCTCGCGGAATTGGCGCCGTACCTCTTCGACCACCGAACCGGCCGCACGCCCCACCGCCGTCATGGCGATGCCGCCGAACAGGTAGGGGATCATCCCGCCAAAGATCAGTCCGGCCACGACATAGGGATTGGAGAGATCAAACGACACGACACCCACGTCCTTGAAATACGGGATCGTGTCGCCGTGCGCCGAGAAGAAGGCGAGATCGTTCGAGTAAGCCGCGAAGAGCACCAGCGCGCCAAGGCCCGCCGAGCCGATCGCATAGCCTTTGGTTACGGCTTTGGTGGTGTTGCCGACGGCGTCGAGCGCATCGGTCGCGTGCCGAACCTCTTTGGGAAGACCGGCCATTTCGGCAATGCCACCAGCATTATCGGTGACTGGCCCGAACGCATCGAGCGCCACGATCATCCCGGCCAGTCCTAACATCGTCGTGACCGCGATCCCGGTCCCGAACAACCCCGCGAGTTGGTAGGTGAAGATGATCCCGCCAACGATCACAAGGGCCGGCAGCGCGGTCGATTCGAGCGAGACCGCGAGACCCTGGATCACGTTCGTGCCATGGCCCGTGACCGAGGCTTGCGCGATCGACACGACCGGCCGCTTGCCGGTGCCGGTGTAATATTCGGTGATCACAACGATCAGGCCCGTGACGACCAGACCGAGAATTCCGCAGAAGAACAGATGTAGCCCGGTGATGGGACGTCCCGCGACGGTCCCGATTTCGCCCCAGCCGATCATGAAATGCGTCGCGATCGCGAGTCCGGCGATCGAGAGCAGCCCGGTCACGATCAACCCCTTGTAGAGGGCTCCCATGATCGAGTTATTGGCGCCGAGCTTGACGAAATAGGTCCCGGCGATCGAGGTGATGATGCAGGTGCCGCAAATTGCGAGCGGATAGACCATGGCACCGGCCAACACGGCCTGTCCCGCGAAGAAAATCGAGGCGAGCACCATCGTGGCCACGACCGTGACCGCATAGGTCTCGAAGAGATCAGCCGCCATGCCGGCGCAATCGCCGACGTTATCCCCGACGTTGTCGGCGATGGTGGCCGGGTTGCGGGGATCGTCCTCCGGAATACCAGCCTCGACCTTGCCGACGAGATCCGCCCCGACATCCGCTCCCTTGGTGAAGATGCCGCCACCGAGACGCGCAAAGATCGAGATCAGCGATGCTCCGAACCCGAGCGCCACAAGCGCGTCGGTGACCTCGCGATTATCGATCGCAAGACCCATCGGGCCGGTCAGCACGGCGAAATAACCGGCGACTCCGAGAAGCGCCAAGCCGGCCACGAGCATGCCCGTGACTGCGCCGGCCTTGAACGCGATGTCCAGCCCACCGGCCAGCGACTGGGTCGCGGCTTGGGCGGTCCGCAAGTTCGCACGGACCGACACGTTCATGCCGATGAACCCTGCCGCACCCGACAAGACGGCGCCGATCAAAAACCCGATCGCCACGACACCGGAGAGAAGGAACCACAGTCCCGCGAAGATGACGACGCCAACGATCGCGATCGTCAAATATTGCCGACGCAGATAGGCCTGCGCGCCTTCGGCGATGGCGCCGGCGATCTCCTGCATCCGCAGACTGCCCACGTCGGCCGCCAACACGTCTCGGATCGTCACGCCGCCGTAAACAAGTGCCAGCAAGCCGGCTAACAAGATAAGCCAAATCGGGTTCATTGAGAGATTGCCCTTTTCCTTGGTCGATTCCCTTGATCTTGGCGTACGCACCGCTCGATCATTCGCGTCGGCTTTATTCTCGCACGTACACGAAAGTTGTGACAGAAAGCCCGGAGCACCGCAACGCGTGATGGCGGCCGAAACGTCGAGCAATCAAAGGGATGAGTGATGACGACCGAGGCGATCGCGAGCCCGATGGCAACCCGGATCGGGCAGGCACTCGACCGCCTGCGGGAGCGTCGTCCCCTGGTCCAGAACATCACCAACTATGTGTCGATGGACATTGCGGCGAACGCGCTTCTGGCGCTCGGCGCGTCGCCCGCGATGGTCCATGCGCCCGAAGAGATCGACGATTTCGGCCGCCTCATCCAGGCCCTGGCGATCAACATCGGCACGCTGTCGTCGGATTGGGTGGCGGCCATGGCGCTCGCCGCGACCGTGGCGCATGAGCGCGGAACGCCGTGGGTTCTCGATCCGGTCGGCGCGGGTGCGACCCGGTTCCGCGACGCCTCCGTCCAACAGCTGCTCCCGTTTGGCCCATCCGTCATCCGCGGCAATGCCTCGGAGATCATGGCGGTTGCGGCCTCCTGCGGCCTCGGCCTCTCCGCAGCACGCCCGAAAGGTGTCGATAGCGCCAATACGACCAGCGAGGCGGAAGTCCTATCGATCGAGCTTGCCCGGCATGTCGGCTGTGTCGTGGTCGCGACCGGCGCGATCGATTTCATCACCGACGGACGCCGCCAGGCGCATCTCGCCAATGGATCTCCCCTGATGATGCAGGTAACAGCAATCGGCTGTTCCCTATCGGCCATTACGGCCGCGTTCTGCGCCATCGAGCCCGATCGCTTCGACGCCGCGGTGGCGGCACTGGCGGTCGTCGGCATCGCCGGCGAGCGGGCCGCCGCTCAAACAGCCCGACCCGGCTCGTTTCGAACCGCTTGGATCGATCAACTCGCGGCACTGGACGCGACCGCCATCACGTCTGATTTGAAACTGTCGTGATGGCGCCCTGTCGGGAGATTTACCGGCTCTGCCTCGTCACCGACCGCGATCTTGCGGGCACCCGCGGGCTTGTCTCCATTGTCGGTTCCGCCGTCGCGGGCGGTGTCACCATGGTGCAACTGCGCGAGAAGACGGCTCCGACGCGCGCCTTCGTCAACGAAGCTCGCGCGCTGATGTCGGTGCTGCGGCCGCTCGGCATCCCGCTCCTGATCAACGATCGCGCTGATGTCGCGCTGGCGGTCGGCGCCGATGGCGTTCATGTCGGGCAGGACGACATGGAGATCGACATGCTGCGCCATCTCCTCGGACCCAACGCCTTGATCGGCCTCTCGATTACCAAAGACAGTGATCTCGCCGAGAGCGCTGCGACGCGCGCCGACTATCTCGGGATCGGGCCGATCTTCCCGCAATCGACCAAGCCCGATGCGGCCTCCCCCATCGGGCTCGCGGGCCTCGCCGCGATGCGTCGCCGCACCACAAAGCCTATCCTAGCGATCGGCGGCATTACGTTGAACAATGCGGCATCGATCCTCAAAGCCGGTGCCGATGGCCTGGCGGTCGTGAGCGCCATCATGGCGGCCCGAGACCCGGCTGCCGCCGCATCCGCGTTCCGCTCCATCACGATGTAGGAACGCGCGATCCAAGAATTTCCGCCATAGGCGGAAGCTGGCGTCAATAATGGCTGTAAGATCCTTTGGCGAAGGTGATGGTCGAGCCATCTGGCCCGACGATGTCGAGCGGATCGGACCCGTCCAGAACCTCTCCGATGGCAGTCACCAAAATGCCGGCCCGACCTGCGGCCCCCTCGAAACCTTTCGCGGCGACCGGTGGAACGGTGGCGATGATCTCGTAATCGTCACCCCCCGTCGCAATGGTTTCGAGCAGATCCGCATCGATCCGAAGCGCCGCTTTGGCCGCGCTCGAAAGCGGCAGACGCCCAAGATCGAGACGTGCCGAGACGCCGGACCCGCGCATCATCTTGGTCAGGTCGCCAACGAGGCCGTCGGAAACATCCATCCCGGCATGGGCCGCTAAGAGCGCCGTGCGAAGACCAAGCCGAGGCTGCGGATGCAGGTATCGGTCGAGCAGATGCGCCCGATCCGCCCCAGTGGCCGATGAGGTCCAATCGCTACCGGTCGATTGCCGAAGGCGCAAGCCGAGGGCCGCATCCCCGATCGTGCCCGAGCAGTAGATGATGTCACCGGGGCGCGCGGTCGTCCGGCGCAGCATCGCGGCGGCCGGCACCTCGCCCAAAGCCGTGATCGACAGACACAGGGGACCCGGCGTCGAAACCGTGTCGCCACCGATGAGCGGACAGGCGAACTTTGCCGCATCCTCGCCCAATCCCTCCGCAAAAGCTTGCAGCCAATCGGCCGTCCAATCCGCAGGCAGGACGAGCCCGAGCAGAAACCCGACCGGGCGGCTCCGCTTCGCCGCGAGATCCGAGAGATTGACTCGAAGCGCCTTGCGGGCAATCGAAGCCGGTGGATCATCGGCGAAAAAATGCACACCCGCCACCAGCGCGTCCTTGGTGAGGACGAGCTCCTGCCCGGCCGACACCCCCAGCAACCCCGCATCGTCGCGTAACTCCAGCGCGGCTGGCCCGGCCAGCGGCGCAAAGAAACGCGCGATGAGATCGTCTTCGGACACTTGTGTCATACGTTTTCGACCGCGACGACGCCCGGCACCGCCTTCAAGGCGCCAGCCATCAGGGGCGACAGGCTGAACTTGCCCGGCAGCTTGACCTCCACCTCACGGAGGCCATCGTCCATCATGACGACAAATGAGACCTCGCCATCGCCCTTTTTATCGAGGCGGCTCGCAATCGTGGCGAGTGGCGCGACATCCCGCACGTGGATACGCAGCCCTTTCTGCGCTCGATGAGCCGCTTGATCGAGCCCCTCGGCCGTGAGAATGCGGCAACGCACCTCGTCGCCTTCAGCGCTAGCCTGCACCGTGATCAACACGGCGGATCCCTTTTCGAACAGGTCGCGATGCTCGTTCAGGGTCTCTTGGAACATGATCGCTTCATATTGACCCGACGCGTCCGACAGATTGACGATGCCGATCTTGTTGCCGGATTTCGTCCGGCGCTCCATCCGGTCGAGCACGGTCGCGGCAAGGCGCGCGCTCGTCGCACCGCCCTTCACGGCACGCGAGAACTCCGCCCAACGCTGGATGCGGAGCCGCTTGAGAATGGCTTCGTAGTCGTCGAGGGGATGACCCGACAGAAAGAATCCAACCGCATCGAACTCCCGGCGCAATCGCTCGGCTGCGGGCCACGCATCGGCCAGCGGTAAGCGGAAGGCGCTTTCGACGTCGGAGGCGCCGAATAAAGCACTCTGGCCGGCGCGGCGCTCGTCGCCCGCACGCGTCGCCATGCCGAGCACTTGTTCCACTCCGGCAAAGACGCGCGCCCGATCCGTCTCGAACTCATCGAAGGCGCCGGCGGCCGCAAGGCTCTCGAGCACCTTTTTGTTGACGTCGCGAGAGGTCAGCCGCAACGCAAAATCGGCGAGCGAGCTGAAGCGTTTGCTCCCCCGCGCCGCGACGATGGCGGCGATCTGCCCTTCCCCCGCGCCCTTGATGGCCGACAAAGCGTAGACGATGGCGGGCGGATCGTCCCGCGTGACGTCGAAATCGACACCGGACCGGTTCACCGAAGGTGGTTCGACCTTGATGCCGAGCCGCCGCGCCTCGTTGCGAAATTCTGACAGCTTGTCGGTGTTGGCTTTATCGAGCGTCATTGAGGCGGCGAGAAACTCGACCGGATAATTGGCTTTCAGATAAGCAGTTTGATAGGCGATCAAGGCATAGGCGGCGGCGTGGCTTTTGTTGAAGCCGTAATCGGCAAATTTGGCCAGAAGATCGAAGATCGTATTGGCCGTTTCGGTCTTGACGCCGCGCTCGACAGCACCGCTCACGAAGCGATCGCGCTGCGCGTCCATCTCGGCCTTGATCTTCTTGCCCATCGCGCGGCGCAGCATATCGGCCTCGCCGAGCGAATAACCCGACAGCATCTGGGCGGCCTGCATCACCTGTTCCTGATAGATGATGACGCCATGCGTCTCCTTCAGCACCGCCTCGAGTTTTGGATGCGGATATTCGGCGACTTCCTCGCCAAGCTTTCGGGCGCAATAGACCGGAATATTGGCCATCGGACCCGGCCGGTAGAGGGCCACGAGCGCGATCAGATCCTCGAACCGATCAGCGCGCATGTCGACCAGGGCTTTTCGCATTCCGACGCTTTCCAGCTGGAACACGCCGACCGTTTCGCCCCGTCCGAGCATGGCATAGGTTTTAACGTCGTCGATCGGGATGGCCGACAGATCGACCTTGATGCCGCGTTGGGCGATGAGTGTCACGGCCGTCTGCAGAACCGTCAGGGTTTTCAAACCCAGAAAGTCGAATTTGACCAGACCGGCCGGCTCGACCCATTTCATGTTGAACTGCGTTGCCGGCATATCCGACTTCGGGTCGCGATAGAGCGGCACGAGCTCATCGAGGGGGCGGTCGCCGATCACGATACCGGCCGCATGGGTCGAGGCATTGGAATAGAGCCCCTCCAGCGTCTTCGAGATCGACAAAAGACGCTCCACCCGCGGTTCGGTCTCGGCGGCTTCCTGCAGACGCGGCTCGCTCTCGACAGCCTGGGCCAAGGTCACCGGGTTAGCCGGATTCTGCGGCACCAGCTTAGCGAGCTTATCGACCTGCCCGAGCGGCATTTCGAGCACCCGCCCGACGTTGCGGAGCACGCCCCGCGCCAAAAACGACCCGAACGTGATGATCTGCGCCACGCGATCGACCCCGTAGCGTTGCCGCACATAGGCAATGACCTCGTCCCGCCGGTTCTGGCAAAAGTCGATGTCGAAATCCGGCATCGAAATGCGTTCGGGATTGAGAAAGCGCTCGAACAAGAGCCCGAAGCGCAGGGGGTCGAGGTCGGTAACGGTCAGCGCATAAGCCACGAGCGACCCTGCGCCCGACCCGCGCCCCGGGCCGACCGGAATGTCATGCGCCTTCGCCCATTTGATGAAATCCGCGACGATCAGAAAGTAGCCCGGAAACTTCATATTGATGATGACGTCGAGCTCAAACGCAAGCCGCTGGCGGTAGACGTCTTCGCTCATGCCGGGCGCGGTGCCATGGCTGGCGAGCCGCGCATCGAGCCCCTGCTCGGCCTGCTGGCGGAGGGCCGCCACTTCGTCGAGCGGCTCGCCATTCAGCGCGGTGAAGTTCGGGAGGATCGGCTTCCGGGTTCGCGGCCGGTAGGAGCAGCGCTGCGCGATCTCCACCGTATGAGCGGTGGCTTCCGGAAGGTCGCCGAAGAGAGCCAGCATTTCAGCACGCGTCTTGAACCGATGCTCCGCCGACAATTGGCGTCGATTTGGCGTGCCGAGGACGGCGCCTTCGGAGATGCAGATCAGCGCGTCATGGGCCTCATGATCGGCCTGCGTGGCGAAGAATGGCTCGTTGGTGGCGACGAGGCGCAGGTCCCGACGATAAGCCAGATCGATGAGTTGCGGCTCGACCCGTCGCTCCTCGTCGAGAGAATGACGCTGGAGTTCCACGTAAAGACGATCATCGCCGAACAGGCTGACGAGACGATCGAGCCTCTGTGCCGCATTATCGGCTCGATCGACGGCGAACAACCGATCGATGGGACCGGAGGGCCCACCCGTCAGCGCGATCAAGCCAGCATGGCTTTCCGACAGGCGCTGGAAACTCACATGCGGCGGCTCGCCAGGTGTCGGATCGAGATAGGCCCGCGATGCGATCCGCATGAGATTGGCGTAGCCGACCTCAGTGGCACCGAGCAAGACGATGGCGCCTCGACCCGCCTTGGCCACATCGAAGCGCCCTGCAACGGCCGCTCCATCGCCGAAATCAACGACGATCTGAAGGCCGACGATCGGCTGAATGCCTTCCTTGGATAATTTCTCAGAAAACTCGAGCGCGCCGAACAGGTTATTGCTGTCTGTGATCGCCAGAGCCGGCATGCGATCCTGCGCCGCGAGCTTCGCGAGCTTGCCAATGGTCAGCGCGCCTTCGCGCAAGGAAAACGACGAATGCACATGAAGGTGCACGAAACCAGGCTCGTTCGTATCCGCAACCAAAACATGATCCTTCAAAGGCAACCCGGTTCCGCCACCGCGGCGCCGGTCACTACTTTGACCGCCGATCGGCGACGCGTCGAGCGTTAGGCCGGCTCGTCAACAGAAAGCTGACATGCGCTTGGAGGCCGAACATCGCTCGATCGCCGCTTGATCGACCGACACCGGATCAACTCCCCCTCAAAATATCCAAGCCATGGTTCCGGGGTTCGCCAGGATCGCCACGCCAGACAGGAATGCGGCGAGGCATGCGAGCTCGATCACGTCTTCAAACAAGGCACGAACCATGGGTCTCTCCTCCGCTTTCAAACAGTATGTTCTTGTTTTGTTCTATGTCAAGCCGGATATCGGCTCCTCTGGTGTCCGGCGGCGTAACTCAAACGACGCAGACAATCGAAATATTGTTGATGACCACGTTAGCGGATCATGTGTCCCGTGCGTTGACGCTAGACTTGGACGATTGTTTCGTGCAGGCAAATACAGCTTTAGCCTGCCAATGAATTATCTTTAACTCTGAATAACGGACCGGACCATGACGGTAGCGCAATGTGCGGCTGGGTTTTGCTTCATCATGACGACCGTGCAGGTCGTAAGCACGACCATCGCACGTTATCGTTGCCCGGAGCGCAAGACACCGCTCGCCGCGCCAGCCGATGCTCCGCCGGTCAGCATCGTTCGTCCGGTATGCGGCCTCGAAAATTATGCTGAAGAGACGCTCGGTTCGAGCTTTCATCTTGATTATCCGGATTATGAAGTCTTGTTCTGTGCCGCGCGCGCGGATGATCCTGTTCTGCCTCTGCTGAAGCGGTTGATCGATGCCAACCCGGGTGTACCGGCCCGCATCCTGATCGGAGATGATTGGATCAATGCCAATCCGAAGCTGAACAATGTCGCCAAGGGTTGGCACGCCGCCGCTCATGACTGGATCGTGATGGCCGATTCAAACGTGCTGATGCCAGGCGACTACCTGCAGCGCCTGCTTGCGGCATGGCGTCCGGATACGGGTCTCGTCTGCTCGACACCGATCGGCTCACACCCCGATGGATTCTGGGCCGATGTCGAATGCGGTTTCCTCAATAGCCTGCAGGCGCGCTGGCAATATGCGGCCGAAGCCATCGGGCTCGGCTTCGCGCAAGGCAAGACGATGCTTTGGCGTCGCGACATCCTTGAGTCTGCGGGAGGCATCACGGCGCTCGGAGCCGAAATCGCGGAGGACGCGGCCGCCACCAAACTGGTTCGCCGCAAGGGGTTGCGGGTTCGGCTCGTCGACAGCCCCTTCGAGCAACCTTTGGGGCGTCGTAAGCTGTCCGAGGTGTGGGCGCGCCAGACGCGCTGGGCACGACTTCGCCGCGTCACCTTCCCGATGTTCTTTCTGCCCGAGATCTTGTCCGGCTCCCTTCTCAGCCTGTTGGCAGGCGCCTATGCGGCCTGGGCCAATGGTTACGATCCCATTCTCGCGGGATTGCTGGTCTGGGTGATCTGGCTGGCTGCGGAAGTCCAACTCGCCCTGAGTGCCGGATGGCGCTTCACCTGGACCTCGCCGTTTGCCTGGATGATCCGCGACCTGATGCTTCCTCTCATTTTTGTCAGCGCTTTGGCGGCGGATGATTTCGTCTGGCGCGGTAACGAGATGGACGTCAAAGAGAGTAAGCAGACCTGACGTCCCACGCCGATCTGCTCTCGCTTCACCTGGCTTTGGTGTCGCCCTCTGCATGAACAAGGAGGCTATCGGGAGGTGCCTCGTCGCGATCGTTCATGCCGTAATCGCGGATGACCTCGGCGACACGAAGACGATAATCGGTGAAGACGCTCGATCGCCCACGGATCTGCGTCGACCGATGCGCTCTGGAGTTCCGCCACTGACGAACGGCCTCTTGGTCTCGGAAGAACGAGAGCGACACCATCCGGTTTGATGCCGAGACGCTTTGAAACCGCTCAACCGACAGAAATCCATCGATCGCCTCGAGGTCGCGGCGCAAGGCCGCGGCTAAAGCCAAATAGTCTTTGCGTCCGTCCTCCGCCAGATCGACCTCGAAAATCACCGCGATCATGGCTTTACCAGCGTCGCATGGGGGGCGGAGACCAACCGGAGAAACAATCGCTCTTCGCGGAGGATGAACCTTTCGCGCTTGGCGAACTCGTAATTGTCACGGCCAAGCTGATCGTCTTTAAGGCGTGCGCGATAGGCTTCATAGGCCGCGAGATCATCGATATTGTAGATGCCGTAGGCGGTCGTGGTCGATCCTTCATGAGGCGCGAAATAGCCGATCAGATCGGCCCCGCAGCGCGGTATGGCTTGTCCCCACGTGCGAGCATAGTGCTCGAAAGCGTCGACGCGAAACGGATCGATGTCGTAGCGGATGATACATGTGAGCATGAGCGGTCCCTTTGGCGTATTGCCAAATCGTTCGTAGACCGCGCTCACGCGACGATGCTTCGGCCGTGACCGAAGCATGACCGACATTGTCTATGCGACGACAATCCGCAATGTCCTCACACTTGGAGATGATCGATGCTGACCACGACCGGGATTGCCGAAATTGGGGCGCTTGTCGGCGACCCCGCCCGGATCGCGATCTTGATTGCGCTGATGGATGGACGTGCGCTCACCGCCGCCGAATTGGCAAAGGTAGCGGGCGTCACGCCCCAGACGACGAGCGGCCATCTGGGCCGGTTGACGGAAGCGGGTCTGCTGAGAGTGCAGCCGCAGGGACGGCATCGGTTTCATCGACTCGCGTCATCCACGGTCGCGACGATGCTCGAAGGCATCATGGCGGTGGCGTCGGAGCCGGGCCATCGCCGGCCCCGCAAGGTTCGGACCGGTCCGCGCGACGCGGCGATGCGGCGAGCGCGCTGCTGTTATGACCATCTTGCCGGCGAGGTCGCGGTTGCCATCGCTGATCGCCTCATCGAGCGCGGCTACATCGGCGACATGGAGGGCGGCTGCGATCTGACCAATGAGGGCACCGCATTCCTCCGCTCGATCGGGGTCGACGTCGATGCGGCGACCACCCGCGCCACACAGGGTCGCCTGTTTTGCCGTCCCTGTCTCGATTGGAGCGAGCGACGTCCGCACGTCGCCGGGACGCTTGGCGCCGCCTTCCTCAACGCCTGTTTCGAGCAAGGCTGGATGCGGCCCATCGAGGGGTCCAGAGCCGTAGCAATCACCCACCCCGGTCAACGCGCGCTCGATGTCTACTTCGGCATCGAACACGAGGGGCGTTGCGCTTCGCCCCCTAATTGAACGCTTCACGCAAAGCGCCAGGGCCGCATGGCCTCGTCAAAAGACCAGCAAGTTGACGATGCGCGTCACCACGAGCGCCAGACATGGCTATGCGCTAGCTCCTATTCGGCGGCGTCTGCCCGGCTCGTGTCTTGCGCGTTGCCCCGCTCGGCCTTGAGCAGGTCCGCGACTTTAAACGCCACTTCGATCGATTGATCGGCGTTGAGGCGCGGGTCGCAATAGGTGTGGTAGCGATCGTGCAGTTCCGCTTCCGAGATCGCGCGCGCGCCGCCCGTGCATTCGGTGACATTCTTGCCGGTCATTTCGAGATGGACGCCGCCCGCATAGCTTCCCTCGGCCTGATGCACGTCGAAGAAATGCTTGATCTCCTCCATGACTCGCTCGAACGGACGGGTCTTGTAGCCGGACGCGGTCTTGATCGTGTTTCCGTGCATCGGATCGCAGGACCAGACGACGGTGCGCCCCGCCGCTTCCACCGCGCGAACCAGTTTCGGCAAGTGATCGCCCACCTTGTCGGCCCCAAACCGACAGATCAGCGTCAGGCGGCCAGCTTCGTCGGCCGGATTGAGCACGTCGATCAGGCGGAGCAGATCGTCGGGCTGCAGCGACGGACCGCATTTCAAGCCGATCGGGTTTTTGACGCCGCGGCAATATTCGACATGCGCGTTGCCGAGTTGGCGCGTCCGATCGCCGATCCAGATCATATGTCCCGAAGTGGCGTAATAGTCGCCGCTGGTGGAATCGATCCGCGTGAGGGCTTGTTCATAGCCCAGCAGCAAGGCCTCGTGCGAGGTGTAGAAATCGGTTTGGCGAAGTTCGGGGTGCCGTTCCGCATCGAGACCGATCGCCTTCATAAAGCCGAGTGTCTCGGTGATGCGGCCGGCGAGTTCCTCGTAGCGGCTGGCCTGGGGGCTATCTTTGACGAAGCCGAGCATCCAGCGATGGGCGTTTTCGAGATTGGCATAGCCGCCGGTCGCGAAGGCACGCAGCAGGTTGAGGGTGGCGGCCGACTGCCGATAGGCGTCGAGTTGACGTTGCGGGTCCGGGATGCGGGAGGCTTCGTCAAAGGCAATGCCGTTGACGATGTCGCCGCGATAGCTCGGCAGTTCCACGCCATCGATGATCTCGTTGGGGGTCGAGCGCGGCTTGGCGAACTGGCCCGCGATCCGTCCGACTTTGACCACTGGCGAGGCGGCCGCGAACGTCATGACGACGGCCATCTGCAAGAAGACGCGGAAGAAATCGCGGATGTTGTCGGCCGCATGCTCCTCGAAAGCCTCGGCGCAGTCGCCGCCCTGGAGCAGGAATGCCTTGCGGTTCGCCACATCGCCCAAGGCGCGCGTGAGCTTCCTGGCTTCGCCCGCGAAAACCAACGGGGGGAATTTGCCAAGCTGCGTCTCGACCTGGGCTAACGCGTTGAGGTCCGGATAGACCGGCACTTGCTCGATCGGCTTCGAGCGCCAGCTCGTCGGCGACCAGCCCATCGACGAGGACATGTCGGACCGCGCCGCTTGGGGTCCATGGTCGCCGGCGGCGCGCAGCTCTGGCATCTTAAACTCTCCTCGCGCGTCTCTCCTTGTCCGAAGACAGGGTAGCGGCGCGTCAACAACGGTGGCGGGGCTTATACACCAGCGCCGCGTCCGGTCCATCCATCAATCCGGCCCTGGGCGGACGACGCCGTCACGCAGTCTGAGGGCGCCTATGCCTCGCGCACGTAGCGCGCGGTGCGCGTTCGCATCGTCACGAGTTCTTCGGCGGCTGTCGGATGGACCGCCATCGTGGCGTCGAAGTCCCGCTTGGTGGCGCCCATTTTGACCGCGATGCCCAGAAGCTGCGCCATCTCGCCCGCATCGGTGCCGAGAACATGCACGCCGACCACCCGATCGGTTGCGCCGTCGACCACAATTTTCATCATGGTTTTCGTGGAACTACCCGAGATGGTCGATTTCATCGGCCGAAACGAGGTCTTGTAGATGTCGACGACGTCGAGAGTGCTGCGTGCCTCTTCCTCGGTCAGTCCCACCGTGCCGAGTTCGGGCGTCGTGAAGACCGCCGTCGCGATGGCATGATGTTCGACAGGTGTCGGTTTATCGCCGAACAGCGTATCGGCCAGCGCATGCCCTTCGCGGATCGCGACCGGCGTGAGGTTGACCCGATTGGTCACGTCTCCGATCGCATAGATCGACGGTACGCTGCTGCGCGAGAAGCCATCGACCTTCACCGAGCCATCCTCCGCGAGTTCGACGCCAACATGCTCCAAACCAAGATCGCGGGTGGCGGGACGGCGCCCCGTCGCGAGGAGGACCTGGTCGACCACCAGCGTCGAGGCGTCACTCAAGCGAACATGCAGACCATCGGCGTGCCGCTCGATCCCAAGAACCGATAGTCCCGGACGCAGATCGATGCCGGAGGCCTGCAGCTCCGCCGTCAGGCCGTCGCGCATGTCGCCATCGAACCCACGCAGGATCGTCTGACCGCGAAACGCGACCGTGACGCGCGATCCAAGACGCACGAAGATGGACGCGAACTCCAGCGCCACATAGCCTGCGCCCACGGCCAGAAGCCTCTTGGGAAAGTCCGGCAGGTCGAAAATCTCATTCGAGCTGATGGCGAGGTCGAGGCCCGGCACATGCGGCCGATGCTCGGGCACGCCGCCGGTCGCCACCGCAATATATTTCGCCGCGAAGCATCGCCCGTTGGCGAGCATCACATGGTTCGGCCCCGTCACCGTCGCGCGACCCTGATGCAGCGCGACACCGGCCTTCTCGAGATTGGCCGCATAGATGGCCGACAAGCGGGTGATCTCCCGCTCCTTGGTGGCGACGAGGTGACCCCAATCAAAGCTCGCTTGCGGTCGCGACCAGCCAAATCCTTCGGACTGCTCGAACTCGTCGGCAAACCGGCTCGCATAGACATAGATCTTCTTGGGGACGCAGCCGCGAATGACACAGGTCCCACCGACGCGAAAATCTTCCGCGATCGCAACCTTGGCGCCGTAACCAGCGGCGATGCGCGCGGCACGCACGCCGCCCGATCCTGCACCGATCACGAAAAGATCGACCTCTTCGTCCGCCGTCATCGTCTCGGGCCCGTTTGGATGCGCTTGGACCGGCGTCGCGGCGATCCCGCGCGCCCTCCAAGCTCTCGTTCATGTGGGTATCGCGTGACTTGCGACAAGCGTTTCGCTCGTCGCGGTCAAAGGCGTCGGATCAGAAGTCGTTGTGACCCTTCTTGATCATTTCCTGGCGCACGCGTGTCATCATGATTGAAGACAATTTCTGCGTCCAAGACTGCATCGCGACGACGAGTTCGTCCAACATCGCGGGCTGAATATCGACGTATTTCTTGCCGACCGGGCTGTTGAAGAAAGCCGCCGTATCCTTCAATTCCTGCTCGCTCATCCGGCGTGCGTAGATATGCGCCGCAATATCCGTCATCTGCTCGCCGTCTTTGACAAACTCGGGCTGCAAGTCCTTCAGCACGACTGTCAAGTCAGCCGTCAGTTCGGGACGCGTCCGCGTCAACATCGGCACGATCTGCTCGGTCAATTGCGGAACCATCGGCTCGAACGAGCGCGACATGCCGGATGACACGACGACATCACGGGCAGCCGCGAGCGCCGAAGCCGGCGGCTCCGGCTGGCTGACATCCGGCACCGGCGCGGGGGTCGCGGTCTGAGCGAAGGCCGGGAGGCCCGTGCCGAGAGCGAGCACGAGAGCGCCCAGGCCAAAGGCAACACGGCGCTGAGACGGGCGGATCGACATGAACATTCTTGAGCTTCCTATCGCGATGAAGATGAGGTGTGGTCGGGGGCGACAACGCAGGCCGCTCCGTCCACATTGGTGATGACTGACTGTGCGATGCCGATGAACAGACCATGTTCGACGACCCCGGCGATGGCGAGCAGAACATCGCTGAGCGCGACGGGATCGGCGATCGACCCAAAGTGACAATCGAGAATGAGATGGCCACCGTCGGTCATGAATGGCGTCTTGTCCGGGCCAGTCCTCAGCACGAGGTTGCCGTGCAGGCCGATCGCGGCGCAATCCCGCTCGATAAGCCTCCGCGTCGCGGCGAATCCGAACAGGTTGACCTCGACCGGCAATGGAAAACGCCCGAGGTGCGACACGGCTTTCGATGCGTCGGCGATGACGATCATCCTGTCCGACGCCGTCGCGACAATCTTCTCGCGCAACAGCGCGCCGCCGCCGCCCTTGATGAGCCGCAGTGCTGGATCATATTCGTCGGCGCCATCGATCGTCAGGTCGAGTTGTGGCAACTCGTCGAGCGTCGTCACGTCGAGGCCAAGCGAGGTCGCCTGCGCTCGGATCCGTTCCGAGGTTGGAACACAGCGCACCCGCAAACCGCTCTTCACGCGCTCAGCCAACAGATCGACGAAGATTTTGGCTGTCGTGCCGCTGCCAAGTCCGAGCTTCATGCCGTCGTCGACGAACGACAAGGCGCGCTCGGCAACCTGGCGCTTCATCGTGTCGGGATCACTCTCGGCCATGGGCGCATCTCTCGGAAAGCACAGCGGACGGTTGGCTGGCGAAACGTTGCTGCGACCGGATTGGCCGGTTCGATCGCCTCCCGCCTCATGTTGCCTTTCGGTAGCGGCTTCGCGCCAAAAACGCAATTCGCTCCGTTTGCTGCGACATGAACAGAATATTTGCCTTGTTTTCATGCACGGTTCAGGTCGTGGGCGATACTCTCATCAGACGATCGAAGCCGCTTCGCCGTCGTCCACCGTCCGAACCGGCTTCATTGGAGGAGCTGTTAACATGTCCGCGTTGAAGAAGACCCTGTTGGCCGGATTGGCGGCCCTAACGTTGACCGCAGGCGTCGCGACATCGTCGGCCCCCGCGTCAGCATGGTATCGCGGAGGCGGCTGGGGAGCCCCGGTCGCGGCCGGCGTCATTGGTGGATTGGCGGCTGGCGCCATCATCGGCAGCGCGGCCCGACCCTATGGGTATGGCTATGGGTACGGATATCCGGCCTATGCCGAGCCGGCTTACGAGCCCTGCTATCGCTCGCGTCGTCCGGTCTACGACGAATACGGCAACTTTGCCGGCTATCGTCCCGTTCGCGTCTGCAACTGAGTTTGCGAGCATGACGGGCACTGAGGGCCCGTCATGCTCCACGATCGCCCCCGCGTGGCCCGCTCGGCGCCGCGTTGGCGACAGGACCCCTCGGTTTGCGCCCCACCGAGGGGTCTTTGCTTTTTCGTGTTCCGCTCTCGTGCCGTCATTTCGCCGGCGGCGTGCACACGACTGTGTCATTCAGCACGTAACAGATCGACATCGTTCCGGCTCGTAGGTCGACGCGGAACACGCCCCCTTCGCGAACGTGATGCGATGCGATCAGCGAATATTCGCTTTGCGCCTGAGGGCCGGCGCCATCTCCGGGCTGATAACAAAGTGTCGCGCCCACCTTCCCCTCGGTCAGGCCATATTGGCACGCGCCCATCTCGCCTGTCGCCCGATCGAGCCGATAGACTCGATTGAGATCGGTTTCCGGCGCCGCGAGAAACTCGTAGCTGGCGGCTCTTGCGGTCTGGGCGCATGTCGCGGCCAAGATCAACGCAAGTGCCACGCGGCTGAACCAAGAAGACATTCGTTCAACTCCACATTTTCCGAAACGATCGCCCGATCATTGGATAATCACAAGCTCTCGACAATTTGAAGCGGCGAAACACGAGAGCTTCGCTTTGATGATTGCGAGATCGGCCAATCTCTGGCAGGCGGATCGCCGTTAGTTTGCGGCCGCGCGCCGACCATGGCTCTTTCCGGTTAGGATCTTCGATGCCCGCAGCCCCGCTGATCGTCTTCGATCTCGACGGAACACTCGCCGAAACGGCCGGTGACCTGATTGCCACATTGAACGTCATTCTGGCGCAGGACGGCATCGGGCCGATTGCGATCGATCAAGCGCGCGTTCTTCTCGGCTCCGGGGGACGAGCCTTGATCCAGCGAGGCTATGCATCGGTCGGCCGCAGCGTCGACACAACGCGGCTCGAGATCCTGTTCAAGCAGTTCCTCGCTCATTACGATGCTCACATCGCCGATCACAGCCATCTCTTCCCTGGCGTCGTCGCGGCTTTGGATCGGCTGGACGCAGCCGGTTACCGTTTCGCGGTCTGCACCAACAAGATGGAAGCCCCTTCGGTCAAGCTGCTGACCGCTCTCGGCATCGTCGACCGTTTCCAGGCCATCTGCGGGCAAGATACTTTCGCGGTCTTCAAGCCCGATCCCGACGCTCTCTTCGGCACGATCGAGAAGGCGGGCGGCCTGCCGGACACCAGCATCATGATCGGCGATTCGGTCACCGACATCGCCACCGCCAAAGCGGCTAAGATTCCAGTTATCGCGGTGGACTTCGGTTACACGGACAAGCCGGTCGCCGAACTCGGGCCGGACCGCGTCATCTCACATTTCGATCAACTGTTTGACGCCGTGGCATCCATCCAGGCAAGCCGACGATCGGCCTGAGGCCAAATCACGTCGAAGCCGAACCGGCGTCGTCATCAGAGATACTGGCCGCCGTTGGCACTCCACACTTGCCCCGTGACGAAACTCGCTTGGTCGGACGCCAGGAACGCCACGATCGCGGCGATATCGTCAGGCTTGCCGAGCCGTCCCACCGGAATGCCGGCAGCCTCTCGCCGCAACGCGTCCGGCGGCATGGCGGACGTCATCGGACTTTCGATGAAGCCCGGTGCTACGCAATTGGCGCAGATGCCCTTGCCGGCCAATTCCAACGCGATGCTTTTGGTAAAGCCGATCAGCCCGGCCTTGGCAGCCGCATAATTCGCTTGCCCGATCTGTCCTTTCAGGCCGCTGATCGAGGAAATGTTGATGATGCGGCCCCACCCGCGCTGCCGCATACCCGGCACGAGACACCGAACCGTATTGAATGCGGAGGTGAGGTTGACGTCGATCACAGCCTGCCATTGCGACACCGGGTCCATCTTATGGACCATGCCATCCCGCGTGATGCCGGCATTGTTGACCAGGATATCGATGGGTCCGCCGTCGGCCTCCACCTCGGCCAACACCCGCTCGACCGCAGCGAACTGGCTCACGTCCAATTCGTAGGCGCGGTGATCCCGCCCCTTCTCACCCGTCGTCGCGATGGTTCGATCAACGATCACGACGTCATGTCCGTCCTGTCGAAGCGTCGCCGCGATCGCGGCGCCGATGCCGCGCGAACCGCCGGTGACGAGCGCACGCCGCGGCACGGCGCGCTCAAGGGATCGCGTCATTGGTATTGTCCTTCGTTGGAGTACCGCCATCGCCGCACCATCAGAAAGGCGGGATATCCGAGGCTCATGCCCAGAAGCCTAACGTTTCAGGCTGCTCGATGAGAATGGTGGGCGCGACAGGGATTGAACCTGTGACCCCTCCCGTGTGAAGGGAGTGCTCTCCCGCTGAGCTACGCGCCCGCGACATCTGCGGTTTGATGCGGATAGAGGCCGAGGCCCGCCAAGTCAAGCGATCCGCATCGTCACTCTCGCGGCGCATCATCGCAGCGGCGTAGTTGATCGCGTCGATTCATCAAAACTTTACAAGTCATCCGAGCACAAATCCGAAGTTTCGAAGGCGAAACTGTGGCGCGGCAGCAACGACGGGCTGCAGAATGCGTGCTGCGTAGCAAACTCCGTTGCTGAAGCAACAAGACTACCCGCACTATAAAGACACGCGAATCGGGTAGACCGCCCTCCCAAAACCTTGGGTTACCCGCGTCATCAACGAGGCATTCGATGAGCCGTAACAGACTTGCTTTGGCCGGGCTCGTGGCAGGGCTTTTGCTCTCTGCCGCCTCAATGCCGGCTCGGGCCTATGAAGGCACCTTCTTCCTCCAGCAACAACAGCCGCGGTCCTTCGCAGACGATGGTCGACCGCTCGAAATCGCGATCCCGCGCGAGACCGTGGCCTATGACGGTCCATACGGTCCCGGCACGATCGTGATCTCGACCGAGGAACGACGTTTATACTACGTCCTCCCCGATCATCAGGCGATCAAATATGGTGTCGGCGTCGGTCGCCCCGGCTTCGATTGGGCCGGCACGAAGACCGTGGTGGCCAAGCGTGAGTGGCCGGATTGGACCCCGCCAGCCGAGATGATCCGCCGCCGCCCCGATCTGCCCCGCCACATGGCTGGCGGAATCGAGAATCCCCTCGGCGCGCGCGCCATGTATCTCGGCGGCACGCTGTACCGCATCCACGGCTCGAACGAGCCGGACACGATCGGCCAAGCGGTATCGTCCGGGTGTATCCGGATGACAAACGACGACGTCGCGGACCTCTATGACCGCGTCAAGATCGGCACGCGCGCCGTCGTGATGCGCTGATCGATCGATCCTTCGACAAACGGAAAGGCCGGTTCGCCCGGCCTTTTTTGTTGCGATCAGCCGCGCGCCAGACCTTTGGCCTCGAGATCGGCGAGATAGGCGGCCCAGACGGTCGCTTGCGTCGCGCCGAGTTCGTGCAGATACCGCCACGTGAACAGCCCGGTGTCGTGTCCGTCGTCAAAGCGGAGCTTCACGGCATAATGTCCAACCGGGTCCGCCGCCACGATCGCGACATCGCGCTTGCCACCCACGACCTTTCGGTCCGCAGGCGAATGCCCCTGAACTTCAGCGCTGGGGCTCTTCACGCGCAAATATTCCGCCGAAAGATCGTAGCTCGCGCCATCGTCGAACGTGATTCGGAACGTGCGACCGCCATCGCGGACGCGAAGCTCGGTCGGCCAGTGCTGTCGGTCGTCCACCATGGGTCGTGCTCTTTCCGCCGGATTGGCGCTGTAAAATGGCCTCGATCGACGCGGGATGCCTTGTCGACCGGGCTCGTCCTTCTATAGTGCCGGCACTGATGGCGGGAGAAGACATGTCCGAACGAGGAGCGAGGCGCGCGTCCAGCAACAAGCTGACGCCATGGCATCTTCTGCTGCTGATCCCCTATGTGGCCGTGCTGTGGGTGCCGTTCTACAACGCGGTCGAGCCGAGCTTTTTCGGTTTTCCCTTTTTCTACATCTATCAGATGGCTTGGGTCGTCCTGAGCTCGATGCTGGTCGCCATCGTCTACGTCGCAACGCAATAAACGAGCAACCACAAGGTCCAGCCCGCGCAGCTAAACCGCGAGTATCGGATCGAGAGGCTAAGCTTGTGCCTGGGGAGGAATAATGTCTGTCAATTGGGTCGCGCTCGCGGTGTTCGTGCTGTTTTTCGGCAGCATCACGATCCTGGGCTTCGTGGCCGCCAATTGGCGCAAGGGCGATCTCGATCTCCTGCATGAGTGGGGCCTCGCCGGCGGCCGCTTCGGTACGCTGGTGACGTGGTTCCTGATCGGCGGCGACATCTACACGGCCTACACGTTCATCGCGGTTCCGGCCCTCGCGTTCGGCGCGGGCGCGATCGCCTTCTTCGCGGTTCCTTACACGACCATCATCTACCCGATGACCTTCGTGATCTTTCCGCGCCTCTGGTCGGTCTGCCGCCAACACGGCTACATCACCTCGGCGGATTTTGTACGCGGCCGGTTCGGCAATCGCTGGCTGGCGCTCGCGGTCGCGCTCACCGGCTTGATGGCGACGATGCCTTATATCGCACTGCAGCTTGTCGGCCTTCAGGTCATCATCGGCGCGATGGGCATTGAAACCAGCGGCATCCTGGGTGACCTGCCGCTCATCATCGCCTTCATCATCCTTGCGGTCTTCACCTATAAATCAGGCTTGCGCGCCCCGGCCGCCATCGCGGTCGTCAAGGACGTGATGATCTATGTGACGATCTTCGCGGTGCTGATCGTGGTTCCGGCCAAGCTCGGTGGGTTCAGCGGCATCTTCGCGGCGGTCTCGCCCAGCAAGCTGATACTCGCCTTGCCGCCGGCCGGATCGACCGGCATGTATTCGGTCTATGCGACGCTGGCGCTCGGCTCGGCCGCAGCGCTCTTTCTCTACCCCCATGCGATCACGGCTGTGCTTAGTTCGTCGAGCCGGGACGTCATCCGTCGCAACTCGGTGCTGCTCCCGGCCTATTCTCTAGTGTTGGCATTCATCACGCTGCTAGGCTTCATGGCGGTCGGGGCGCATCTCGACAAGCTGCCGGAATTTTCCGAGCTCTTCGCCCGCTATAAGGCGAATGCTGCGGTGCCAGCGCTTTTCCTCAATATGTTTCCGAGCTGGTTCGTTGGCTTCGCTTTCGCGGCGATCGGTATCGGCGCCCTTGTGCCGGCCGCCATCATGTCGATCGCGGCCGCGAACCTTTGGACCCGCAACGTCTATATCGAGTTCATCAACCCGAACGCGACACCGCTGGCCGAAGCCCGTATGGCCAAGTGGGTGTCGCTCGTGGTCAAATTCGGCGCCCTATTCTTCATCCTGTTTTTGCCGCTTGATTACGCCATCCAGTTGCAATTGCTCGGCGGCGTCTGGATGAGCCAGACGCTTCCGCCGGTGTTGATCGGGCTGTTCACGCGCTGGCTGAACTCCTGGGCGCTGCTTCTCGGCTGGGCCACTGGTATCGGGCTCGGCACCTGGATGGCGGCTCTCACCGGGTTCAAGAGTGCCAATTACGCCTTGACGATCGGCGGCTTTACGATCCCGGCCTATGCAGCCGTCTACGCGCTTTCGGCGAATATCGTCGTCGCGGTGGTCGTAACTGCGCTGATCAACATGATCGGCCAGCGCGAAACACGGGACGCGACGGTCGCCGCAGACTATATGTAGGCGTGAAGTGAGCCCGCCTGTGGCGATGGGCGCTTCCATTTGGCCGGAGACAAACTATCTCATGGGCATGATCAACGCGCCCACGACCGATCTGACGCTGCTCGACAACCCGCCGCTGATCGATCCATTCGGGCGCGCAATCAGCTACGTCCGAGTGTCGGTCACCGATCGGTGCGACTTTCGATGCACTTACTGCATGTCGGAGGAGATGCGCTTTCTGCCGAAACGCGATCTCCTGACGCTTGAGGAGTTGGACCGACTCTGCACCGCCTTCGTGACCCGCGGCACGCGAAAGCTCAGGATCACCGGCGGCGAGCCGCTCGTGCGGCGTGATATCTTGCACCTGTTCGAGCGTCTCTCCCGCCATCTTGTCTCGGGGCGTCTCGACGAGTTGACCTTGACCACGAATGGCTCGCAGCTCGCGAACTTCGCGGGCCCTCTGGCCGCAACGGGTGTCCAGCGGATCAACGTGTCGCTGGACACGCTCGATCCCGAGAAATTCCGCGCCATCACACGTCGCGGCGATCTCGCTCAGGTGCTGGCCGGCATACGCGCTGCTCGACAAGCCGGCTTGTCGGTCAAGATCAATTGCGTGGCGTTGAAAGGCTTTAACGATAGCGAGTTTGAAGAGTTGATCGCCTGGGCGCATGGGGACGGGATGGAGATCACGTTCATCGAAGTCATGCCACTTGGCGAAGATCGCGCTGACCAGGCAGACCAGTATCTCTCGCTCGAGGACGTTCGACGCCAATTGTCCGCGACGCTGACGCTCGAGCCGATCTCGCATCGGACCGGAGGTCCGGCCCGCTATATGCGCGTGAAGGAGACGGGCGGCCGTATCGGGTTCATTACGCCGCTCAGCCACAATTTCTGTGAAAGCTGCAACCGGGTGCGCGTGACATGCACCGGCACCTTGTTCATGTGCCTTGGTCAGAATGACGCCGCGGACCTGCGAACGCCGCTGCGTCTCTCCGAGGACGATCGAGCCTTGATGCTGGCGTTGGACGAGGCGATCGCACGCAAGCCAAAGGGGCATGACTTTCTTGCCGATCGCTTGGTCTCCAAGCCACGCGTTGGCCGGCCCATGAGCCAGACCGGCGGCTGAACGCCGGTCTGGTCGCACGCCAACTTATTTGGAAAAAGCCGGGTTTTTATCGATCAGTCCGGCTTTGCCCGGAACGATTTTCCACAGGTTGAAGGATTTCGCAGCCCAGCCTCCGGTGTTGAAGCGCGGCGAGTCGGTAATGTCTGAATTTGTCACGTAAAGCGTTCCATCCGGCCCTTGCGCGAAGGTATCGGGCCAGCGGAGGCGTGGATCGCTGACAAGGGTCGTGCGCTTCCCGCCGAGCTCCATCGTTTCGATAGCGCTTTTCTGGACGGCTGTGAAAAACAGGCGATTTCTCGCATCCGTCCACAAGCCGTCGTTCGGCTCGCTATCGGCGACCTTCTCGACCTTCTGCGACATCTGCTCCGGCGAGAGGCTGACGTCAGCGAGCGCCGCCGTCGCGATCCGGTATAACGTCTTACCGGTCAAGGGTTGCCAGTACAGATACTGGCCTTTCGGATCGATGCTGATGCTGTCTGCGGCGAATTGCACACCGCGCCCGTCCGGTTGCTTCATCTCCTTGCCGTCGATCGCGACCTTCACGGTCTTATCGACTTGAGTCGACACGTCACCATCGAGCACCCGACGACCTTGTCCCGTCGTCAGATCGAGAACCACCAGAGCGCCTGTCGCGCCTGAATCGGTCATGTAGGCCGTCTTGCCATCGGGCGAGAAACGAACGTCGTTGAGATAGCTTCCCTGTGGCGCGACACTCAGATCGAACCCGAACACCTGCGCGACCTTGTTGGTGGCGAGGTCGATCTTGACCAACTTTGGCCCGCCCGGAACGATGAACTCCGTGTTGGGCGCGGCGGGATCGATGACCCAGAGCGAGCCCTTGCCATCGGCCGTCTCGGCCTGAACACAGACGAAATGATCGTTCGCGGACCGTGGCGCGGCGTTGCGATACGCGTTCCATTCGGCGTCAGGATAGGGGTGCAACGCCCCATCCGGCATCAGTTCCGCCAAGGAGATCGGCGCATCTTCGGACCAACGCGGAAAGCTGACGAAGATGCGGCCCGTCTCGGTCACGGCGACACCCGTAACCTGATGATCAAAACTGGCGACCTTGGCGATGGTCGCAGGGCCGTCTTTTCCAGTGAGTTTCTGCACGGCGGCTTCGGCTTGATCCTGCAGGGGGACGGCAGACGCGACACATGGCGCCAGCATCGCAACCGACAGCATCAAGGTCGCGATCAACGGTCTTGTCATAGGGCTTTCCTTCGATCTATCGCTCCGCTGTCGGAGCAATGGACCCGAAAACGCCGATCCGGCCCCCTCGTTCCCGCCTTCATGCTTATGGTAACGTCGCAGCCTCGCCTGCCCGACGACCCCGCATGAGACAGATCAGCCTTTGGCGCGCTGCCGGATCATGAAGTTATCAAACGTATATTCGCCGACCTGCCACCATAGATATTCCTCCGACCGGAAGTTGACGGTGCTGTCGAGCACGGCCTTGAAGTGAGGATTTCCGTCTGCAATGTCATGCAGCACATCGTTGGTGGTCTTGAAGGCAGCTTCGAGAACATCCTGCGGGAAAGCGCGTAATTGGGCGCCGGAAACGACGAGCCGCTTCAAAGCAGCGGGGTTCCGCGCATCATAGCGCGCCAGCATCTCGGTATTGGCCGTCATCGCCGCAGCCTTCAAAGCGGCGCGAAAGGGTGCCGGCAAGGCCTCATATTTCGCCTTGTTGAAGGCGACATGGATGACCGATCCACCCCGCCACCAGCCCGGGTAATAATAATTCGGTGCCACCTTCTGAAGGGCGGTCTTCTCGTCACTCGCCAATCTATCGTCGTCATAAGGGCTGACCCAGGTCGCGGCATCGATCGTGCCTTGGTCGAGAGCGGTGTAGAGATCGGCGCGTGGCGTCGCCTGCGGAATGGCGCCCAATTGCTGCAGGACTTTGCCGGCTAATCCGCCGATCCGGATCTTAAGACCTTGCAGGTCGGCCACCGACTTCACCGGCTTGCGGAAGAAGCCGCCCATTTGAGCGCCCGTATTCCCGGCCGGAAACGCCAGAACACCATAGCCGCCCAGAAATTCATTGAAGAGATCGTTGCCGCCGCCCTCATAGGCATAGGCGGCCTGTCCGCGCGCATTCAGGCCGAACGGGATCGCGGTTGCGAGAGCGAATGTCGGGTCCTTGCCGTAGAAATAGTCCATCGAGGTGTGACAAGCCTCGACGGTTCCGGCCTGCACCGCGTCGAGGGCCTGAAGACCCGGTACAGCGTCACCCGGTGCCAGCACATCGATGCGGAAACGGCCTCCGGTCAAATCACCGACCACGCGGGCGAACGTCTCGGCTCCACCGAACATGAGATCGAGCGACTTCGGAAAGCTCGACGTCAGCCGCCAGATCACATCCGGGGTCGGTGTCGCGGCTGACGGAGCATCCTCGCCCCGAGCCGTTCCGGCCACCAGAACTCCCGTCGCCGCCGCAGTTGCGATAAACCGTCGCCGTCCCACCCCGGTCTTCATGCACAACTCCCTCGCGTTAATCTCGGACTGGTCGTGTCGAGCGTCTCGCTTATTCCATGACGATCATCGGGGCCGGGCGACTGTTTTGCCCGGCGAGCGAGTCGAGAACGCCTTGCGCCATCGCCTTATAGGCCGCCGCATGCGGACCATTGGGAGCCGATACCATGACTGGAGTTCCGGCATCGGAGGTGGTTCGGATGTCGAGCGCCAAGGGGATCTCGCCCAGGAACGGCACGCCGAGGCGCTCCGCCTCATGGCGCGCGCCGCCATGGCCAAAGATGTTGGTTTCGGTGCCGCAACTCGGGCAGATGAACGTGCTCATATTTTCGACGACACCAAGGATCGGCACCTCGACCCGCCGGAACATCGCAACCCCGCGTCGCGCATCGATCAGCGCCAGATCCTGAGGCGTCGAGACGATGACGGCACCGGCCAGCGGCACCGATTGCGCCATGGTGAGCTGGGCGTCGCCCGTGCCGGGCGGCATATCGACCACCATGATGTCGATCTCACCCCACTGCACGTCCCGGAGCATTTGCGTTATGGCCGACATGACCATCGGACCACGCCAGATCATCGGCGTTTCCTCCTCGACCAGGAAACCGATCGACATGACCTTCAGCCCATAGGCATCGAGCGGACGCATGATCCGGCCATCCACGACCTCCGGCTTGCCCTTTAGGTCAAACAGGCGCGGCATGGACGGGCCGTAGATGTCGGCGTCCAGCACCGCGACTTTGTTGCCGAGCGCCTGCAGGGCCAGCGCGAGATTGCAGGCCGTGGTTGACTTGCCAACACCACCCTTTCCCGACGCAACCGCGATGATGGTCTTCACGCCGACCACGGCGATGCCGGCCCGAGCCGCCTGAGCCTTCGGCCCGAGAGCAGGTGCCGCATGCGAATGAGCGTGCGGCGCGGGCGCGCCAGCCGCCCCTACCGGTTTTTGCGCCGTCAGCGTGACGAGAACCGACGCGACCCCATCGAGGCCTGCGACGAGCTTTTCAACACGCTCCCGCATCGGTTCCGCTTCTGTCGCGAGGCGCCGATCGACCTCGATCGATATGAAAACGCGCCCGTCCTTGACGACGACGCCACCGAGCGCACCCGAACGTGGAAGCGGCGTCAGCCCGTCCGGCCCCTTTATGCCTTCAAGCGCCTGCAGCACGGATTCTTGGTTAAGAGGCATGAATGAAAATCTTCGATCGAAAGGGTCTGGATTGGGGGCAGACATAGCATGACAACGAAAAACGGCGCTCCAACATTTGCGATGGAGCGCCGCCGAAACAATCAGGTTCGGGACTGAATGCGATCAGGTCTTGAGCGGAACTTTGGGAACAGACCCACCACCGGCGGATGGCGGCGTCTCGCCATCGCCATCCTCCTCCGTATCGAAGGTCTCCGGCTCCTCCTCGTCGCGCGCATCTTCGGCTTCGGCACGGCTCTTTCGCTTCCGTCCCGCCTCGACGATATCGCGCTCTGGACGCGGCATAACCGGCCCGTCCAGGTAGACGAAGCCGAGCTTCTTCGGCCCGCCTTCCTCCGCCGTGACGACGACACGAACAGCACCGCCGTTCTTGAGCTTGCCGAACAACACTTCATCGGCCAGTGGCGTCTTGATCGACTGCTGGATGACACGGGCCATCGGCCGCGCACCCATCGCCTCATCGTAGCCGTTCTCGATCAACCAGTTGCGCGCCTCGTCGGTCAGTTCGATCGTGACATTGCGATCGGCGAGTTGTGCTTCGAGCTGCAGGATGAACTTGTCGACCACCTTGGCAATGACGGATGCCGGCAAATGACCAAACGGAACAATCGCATCCAAGCGATTTCTGAACTCCGGCGTGAACAACCGGTTGATCGCCTCGATATCCTCTCCGGTCCGCTTGGCGCGCGTGAAACCGATCATCGCACGCGCTTGATCCGACGCACCAGCATTCGTGGTCATGATCAGGATGACGTTACGGAAATCGATCTGCTTTCCGCTGTGATCCGTCAGCTTTCCATGGTCCATGATCTGCAACAAGATGTTGTAGAGATCAGGGTGAGCCTTCTCGATCTCGTCCAGCAGCAGCACACAATGCGGATGCTGATCGATTCCATCGGTCAACAACCCACCCTGGTCGAACCCGACGTAGCCGGGAGGCGCGCCGATCAGTCGGCTGACGGTGTGACGCTCCATATATTCCGACATGTCGAAGCGGATCAGTTCCACCCCGAGGCCGAGCGCCAGTTGGCGCGCAGCCTCCGTTTTCCCGACGCCCGTGGGGCCGGAGAACAGGTAAGAGCCGATCGGCTTCTCTCCGTCGCGCAAGCCGGCGCGAGCCAGCTTGATGGCGGAGGTCAGCGACGCGATCGCCTCATCCTGCCCATAGACGACCGCCTTCAGGGTAGCATCGAGATGCGCCAACACCTCGGCATCATCCTTCGACACGGTCTTGGGCGGGATACGCGCCATCGTGGCGATCGTGCTCTCGATCTCCTTGATGCCGATCGTCTTCTTGCGCTTGGCTTCGGGCACAAGCATCTGCGACGCGCCCGACTCGTCGATCACATCGATCGCCTTATCGGGGAGCTTGCGGTCGTGGATATAGCGGGCCGAGAGCTCGACCGCCGCCCGAACCGCCTCATTGGTGAAGCGGACTTTGTGGAATTCCTCGAAATAGGGCTTGAGACCCTTCAAGATTTCCACAGCATCCGGCACCGACGGCTCGTTGACGTCGATCTTTTGGAAGCGACGAACCAGCGCGCGATCCTTCTCGAAATACTGACGATATTCCTTGTAGGTGGTCGAGCCGATGCAACGCAGACCACCCTGGGCAAGCGCCGGCTTCAACAGGTTCGACGCATCCATGGCGCCGCCCGAGGTCGCGCCCGCGCCGATGACCGTATGGATTTCGTCGATAAACAGGATCGCGTTCTTGTGACCCTCGATCTCCTTCATGACCTGCTTCAGACGCTCCTCGAAGTCGCCCCGATATCGCGTCCCCGCCAGCAGCGTGCCCATGTCGAGCGCAAAGACGGTCGCACCAGCAAGAACCTCCGGCACCTCATTCTTGATGATTTTGCGCGCAAGACCTTCCGCAATCGCGGTTTTTCCAACGCCCGGATCACCGACCAAGAGCGGATTGTTCTTCTGTCGACGGCAGAGAACCTGAATGGTGCGCTGCACCTCCATCTCACGGCCGATCAACGGATCAATGCGGCCGTCTCGCGCTTTCTTGTTCAGATTGACGCAATAGGCCTCGAGAGCGCCTTCCTTCTTCTTGGAGTCCGGCTCCTTCGCGTCCTTGTCGCGGCCATCGCCCTCCTCGTCGGCGCCGCGCGGCGACTTTGACGGATCCGACAAGCCGGGACGCTTGGCAATGCCATGGCTGATGTAATTGACCGCGTCGTAGCGGGTCATATCCTGCTCCTGCAGGAAATAGGCGGCGTGGCTCTCGCGCTCGGCGAAGATCGCGACCAACACGTTGGCGCCGGTCACTTCTTCGCGGCCCGACGATTGGACATGAATGTGGGCGCGCTGGATGACGCGTTGGAAGCCGGCCGTCGGCTTGGCGTCGTCGTGTCCCTCGGCCACAAGGTTTTCGAGTTCGTTGTCGATATATTCGACGAGTTGCTTCTTCAGAATGTCGATGTCGACGGAGCAAGCGCGCAACACCGCCGCAGCATCGGTGTCGTCGATCAGCGCAAGCAGCAGATGTTCGAGCGTCGCATATTCATGGTGGCGTTCATTGGCGACCGCCAAGGCACGATGAAGCGATTGTTCTAGAGCACGTGAGAATGCAGGCATGGGGACAGCGGCCTCTCAGTTTTTTTCCATAATACATTGCAGAGGATGTTGGTGCTTGCGCGCGAAATCCATCACCTGCGTCACTTTGGTCTCCGCAACCTCGTAGGTGAACACCCCACACTCCCCCACGCCTTGTTGGTGGACATGCAACATGATCCTGGTCGCGTCTTCCGGCCCTTTGTTGAAATACTTCCGCAGCACGGCGACAACGAATTCCATCGGCGTGTAATCATCATTCAGAAGCAAAACCCTGTACATGCTGGGTTTTTTGGTTTGCGTCTTGGGACGCGTGATAACCGCCGTTCCGGTGCCGTTTCCGTCACCGTTCTTCTTCGGCTCCTTCGGCGCCATCATCCTGATGACCGTCTGGACGTTCGAAGCGCGCGGATTGAGATCAGAGACAGGGGCATCGACAGTCAACGTCACTGTATCCTCGTATTCGGCAATTCACCCGACCGGCACCTCGTCGCCCGGTTTGCTAATGTACGGTCGCGCCGAGCGCTTCGCCAGAGCACGGCCGCTTTTGTTTCGACCCGGAATGTTGGCAGTGATCGTGGCGCAACTAGGGCTAAGGCTCGACGATGATGCGCCGAGTAGATTTCAGAAATTTTCCCTCGAATGCGGCGGAACCAACTTACCGGCCGTTAACCGCGCCGTAACTGCGATCACCTAGCGTTTTGGCTCGTGATGTTTCGGTCACGCAAGGCCCTCGGGCCTTCGATCGGAACCGGCCATGAGGGTGATTGATGGGTTCGCGTCACAACGGGTTAGTCCGGAAAGGCTGCTTGACGATCGTTGGCCTGACGCTGGCGATGATGGCGACGACGGGGGAAGCCCAGGCGAGACGTCACCACGGTCATGCGCGCGCTCATATGGCCAACCATGGGGCTCGGCATCACGTGTCCCTGGTCGATTCGCCGAAGTTCTCAGCCATGGTGGTCGATGCGAATAGTGGTCGCACCCTCTATGCGGTTGCTGAGAATGAGCTGCGCCACCCGGCCTCGATCACCAAGGTTATGACGCTCTACCTTCTGTTCGAAAAGCTTCAGTCCGGGGAGATGAGCCTCGACACCCGCATCGACGTGTCGCGCCACGCCGCCGCCCAGGCTCCGACCAAACTAGGCCTCCGCGCCGGGTCGACCATTCGGGTCGAAGATGCCATCAAATCCATTGTTACGAAATCGGCCAATGACATGGCGGTCGCGGTGGCCGAATCGATCGGGGGCGACGAGCCAAGCTTCGCGAGCCTGATGACCCGCAAGGCTCACGCGCTCGGCATGTCCCGCACCGTCTACGTCAACGCCTCGGGCCTGCCTGACGATCGCCAATTGACCACGGCGCGCGATCTCACGCTCCTCGGGCGCGCCATCAAGGAAAACTTCCCGACCTACTATCGCTTCTTCTCGACCCCGAGCTTCACCTATGCGGGGTCGTATATGGCAAACCACAACCATCTGATGGCCCGCATCGAAGGCATGGACGGCATCAAGACCGGCTATACGCGCGCCTCGGGCTTCAACCTGTTGTCGTCGGTCAACCAGGGCGGCCACCGGATCATCTCTGTCGTGCTCGGCGGCAAGTCGGCAGCCGGCCGCGATAACATCATGGCGTCGCTGATCGAAAACCACATCGAGGAAGCCGCTCCGACACGCGTCGCGTCCGCGGCGCCTCCCTCGCCGATCGAACGCCCGGCCGAAACTGTCGACACTGAGGTGGCGGATGCAGCGCCCGACGTCGAGCCGGCCAAGGAACGCGGCCCCAACCTGATCGCCCCGACCCTTGCGGTTCCGCCCTCCCCGGCCACACGGCCGAGCGACCGCGCCCGCACGCTGGGTCAGGCTGTGCTGGCCGGTGCCATCCCCTCGCCATCCGAACGGCCCCGTCCGGCCTTCATCGCCGGCGCGCCGAAAATCGACCTCTCGCGTCTGCCCCCGCCCATGGCCGCCAATGAGCGTCAGCGGTTGATCCTCGATGGCTCGACCAATGGCCGTCCGGCTGCGTCGAACTCGTCCGCGGTGGCGCTCGCAACAGCCACACCGTCGACGCTGAAATGGGTTGCGGGCCCGAATGGATCGAAAGCCGCAAAGGCGGCTCCCCTGCCGGTTGTAAAGCCCGAGATTTTGGCTAGCCGGTCTCGCCCGGAGGAAACGCGCGTCGATCGAAGCGACGCCAAGGATCGTTCCGCTTCGGAGCAGCACGGCGGCTGGGTGATCCAGATCGGCGCGACAGATGCTCCCGGCAAAGCCACCGATCTCCTCAATCGCGCCAAATCCGAGGGCCGCTCCGCCCTCGCGTCGGCTCGGCCCATGACCGAGAAGGTCAAGAAGGGCGATTCCACCCTCTACCGCGCCCGCTTCGTCGGGCTTGATACCGGGAGTGCCGAAGCCGCCTGCAAAACCTTGAAGCGGTCAGGCTTTGCCTGCATCGCAATGCGGGATTGAGGCAAGATGCAGCAGCTCGCCCCAACTCGTCTCGACCACGGCACACGTTTCGCGGCCGTCCGTGGGCGCGCCTCCTCCCTCTCGTTTCAGCTTCCAGCGTAAGGCGATGTCACAGATGTCGGCGCATCAGCACGTCTTTGGCTTCGTTCACGCGGGCCGCGAGATCGGTGGAGCCCCCATGGTCCGGGTGGAATTTCTTCATCAGCGCCCGGTGCGAACGGGTGATCTCCTCCCGGGTCGCGCTTTTCGCAAGACCAAGCACCTCGTAAGCCTCATCCTCCGACATGGAACCTGGACGCCGGCCGCTTCGGTTCGACGCGTCAGCGCGCCCCGCGTCGCCTCCATCGTGTCCTGCCTGACGCCAGCCGGCAAACCGGCGGTCGAAATACGCCTCTAGCAAACGCGCGCCTTCCGGATCGTCGGAGAGGCATCGGGCCAGGAGGCTCATGCACCGTGTTTTCGTGAGTTGATCGAGCGACGCGCCCTCGTCCGACCCTGCCAAGACGGTGCCGGTCATCACGCCCGTCGCATGATCGAGTTCCATCTCGATCATGGCGGAGCGCACCCTCGAAATCTTTCTGGGACGGGTGCCGGTCGCCCCCATGATGCCCCGCAAAATCGCGGGTGCCTTCTTGCCGCTGGTGAGCCAGACCCCGACCCCCCCGAGCGCAAGCGCGGCATCAATCTGGCCGCGCACCAACAAGAAAATGGCCAGCATCAAGGCCAGCAGGCCGCCACCGCGCCGCATCAGGCGGGCGACCCCAGCCGGATTGGCGCGAACGAATGTTTTCAGCCCGACCGAGGCGAGCCAAAACAGCAACAATCCAGCGATAAGAAACGGCATGAATGCACTATCGCCCGGTTAACGCAGCTGTGAAAGCAGGTTTTGCGCCGTAGAGCCGTCCGAGGCGCGTGTTTGTGCAAGAAGACCGGAATGCCCTCCTGCCGCATAGGCAGCTGCGGCCGACAGCAACTCCGCCAGGCGTTTGGGCGAACTCGCATCGAAGGTCGCGTAAGCGCCCCCGGTCAGCCGCGCAATCTCTTGAAACCCGCGTGTCGCCGCACGATCGTTGCCTTCATGGAACATGAAGGCCTTGATGCCGAGCAACCCGAGTTCGCCGGCCGTGGCGCAGAGCGGATCGATCCGTTCTTCAAGGCAATCGCCGACATAGACGAGCGCCGCGACCCTGCCACGCCGCGCTTCGTCGCGCGCATGGGTCAGCACCCGGCCGATCTGCGTATTGCCGCCCTCGACCCGGATCTTGGACATGACGCCCGCAAGGCCCGCTCCTCCCGAGACAAAGCGAGAGGCCTTGCATTCAGTCAGGCCGCGGAAATACACGAGTTGCACGTCGAGCCCGCCCAAGGCCGCCGTCGTGTCGAACATTTTCGCCTGCACCGCAATGGCGACATCCCAGGTGGGTTGCCGGCTCATGGTCGCATCGAGCGCGAAGATCAATCGACCTCGACCGGACGAAGCCGCATAAGGCGCTGGCGTCTGGGCGGCCTGATCGATAAAGGCATCCACCTCGGCGCGCGATGGCGTGGAGCGGGGCGATACGGGAGGCGAATTACGTTGAATCACAGGACAACCTCGCTCATTCCGACAGCCCTCGTCCGTAGATCGTCCTCCTGCCTCGTGTCGGCAAGCGCCACGTCGAGCGTGCGGCAATGATCCACGCATCTGCGGCCATCGCGGTGGCGCGTGACGTTGAGGCTTTGCGCGCGACGGTCAAGCAGTGGCGCGACGCCGGGGACAAGGTCGCGCTGATCCCGACCATGGGCGCGCTGCACGAGGGACATGCGTCGCTGGTCCGCCAAGGCCAAAAGGAGGCACGGCGCACGATCGTCTCGATCTTCGTGAATCCGACCCAGTTTGCGCCGACGGAGGATTTCGCAGCCTACCCGCGCACCTTCGAGACCGATTGCGCGATGCTGGCCGCCATCGGAGCCGATCTTGTTTATGCGCCGACGGCTGCGGTCATGTATCCACCCGGTTTTTCGTCAACAGTGTCGGTGGGCGGGCCAGCGACCGTCGGTCTCGAAGACGCCTATCGCCCGCAATTCTTCGCCGGGGTTGCGACCATCGTGGCCAAACTTCTGATCCAATCCGCCCCGGATGTCGCGCTTTTCGGACAGAAGGATTACCAGCAGCTGCAGGTCATCCGACACATGGTGCGTGACCTCGATCTTCCGGTCGCGATCATGGGGGCCGAGACGATCCGCGAGCCGGATGGGTTGGCGATGTCCTCGCGCAACCGGTATTTGTCGGAGACCGAGCGGAAAACCGCTGCCTTCATCCCAGCCGTTTTGCGGGATTGCGCGGCAGCGTTGCGCGACGGGAGTGCGCCGGCTCCGACACTGTCCCAGGCCAGAGCGCGACTAGAGCGGGCCGGTTTCGTCCTCGATTATCTCGAGCTGCGCGACGCCGAGACGCTGGCCCCCGTCGCGGCCCTTAGCGGACAACCGGCTCGATTGCTGGTCGCGGCCAAGATCGGGACGACGCGGCTCATCGATAATTGGGCCGTCTAGTCTCGAGCGAGCGAGGCAGCCGCTACAGCAACCCGAGTTCGCGCAGTTCCCGGCGCAGCGGCTCGGGCATCGCGGCGAGGTCAGAGCGGAGATTGCCGAAATCCATCGGAGCATCCTCAGGCCGAAGATAGCGCCAGCCCTGAAAGGGCCGGTGCGGCCGCGGATCGACCGGCACCATGGCCGGATCGAGCACCAAGTGACAGCGCCCGATCCCATCGTGATCGGTGAACGGGCGAACGCCGAGCAGCGCTTGACGCACGGCGACCTGGCCTTTGATGATCCAGTAGAGCGATCCGCCGTCGAGCAGTTCCGGCACGCGTTTCGGCACCATACGGGTCGTATGGCGCTGCTCCGGCGTTTCGCCATTGCGGACCATCTCGCTCATCCGAGCCGTGACCCAGCCTTGTAGGTCGGCGATCGACTCCGCGCCGACGCAGAGTTTCAAGATGTGAAGCGGCATGTGCGGTGTTCTACCGAACTGCCGGAGCCGAGCAACCACACAGTCCGCGATCGGTCGTCGCAGACCGGCTTGTCCACGACAACATCGATCAGATGGCTTCGTATTTGTCCAAGAACCACGGCTCGGCTTTCGCCCCCTCGAGCCACGCCTGCCACGCCGGTAGCGCCATCATGGCGTCCATATAGGCGCGTGACCCCGGCTGCTGCACGAGATCATAGACATGCAGGCGATTGACCACCGGCGCATACATGGCGTCGGCGGCCGTGAAAGCCCCGAACAGGAACGGGCCGCCCTGCCCATAGTCGTGGCGCATCGCGGCCCAGAGCGCTTCGATCCGAGCGACATCGGCCACGACCGCGTCGCTGACCTCGATCTTGCGAACCGCGCGACGCATGTTCATCGGGCATGCCTTGCGGAGATTGCCGAAGCCGGCGTGCATTTCGGACGACACGGACCGGGCGATCGCGCGGGCGTTGGCGTCCTTCGGCCAGATCGCAACCTCGGAATGCCGATCGGCGCAATATTCCAGAATCGCCAAGGATTCCCAGATCACGATCCCGTCGACCGCGAGCGCCGGCACCGTTCCGGTCGGCGAATGCCGCAAGATGTCGGTATGGGTCGTCGGTTGATCGAGAGGAATGACCTCGTCCTCGAAGGGCAGGCCGAAATGCGTCATGGCGAGCCAGGGCCGCAACGACCAGGACGAATAGGCCTTGTTGCCGATGTAAAGACGCGGTGCCATGCAGAACAATCCTCTTTGATCGAGCGGCATGATGGCTGGATCGACCGCCTCGGCCAAGCCAATCTTTATGATGGAAAAGCATCATCGGATGCGATGAGTCAGCGACTTATGAGGGTCGATCGCAGCGGCATCGCGACGTCTCGTGATACGATGACGCCCGACGGGGAGGAACCATCGACCGATGCTTGGATTCACGATCGCGGATGATGTGGGCTTGGCGCTCTTCCTCGCCGCCTGGATCGCCTATTACCTGTTCGTCGAGCGGGCCTCGGCCGGCCGCAAGGGCCTGAACGGTTTGATGAACGAATATCGTCTCCGCTGGATGCTGGAGATGCAGGGCCGGGACAATCGCATTGTCGATTCGTCACTCCTGATGACCATCCAGACCAGCACATCGTTCTTCGCGTCGACATCCTTGATCGCGATCGGCGGCACCCTGGCGTTGCTGCGCGGCACCGACGACGTGCTGAAGATCTTCGCCGACCTGCCGCTCGGCATCGCGTCCACACGAGGCGCATTCGAAGCCAAGGTTCTCGGGCTCACGATCATCTTCGGCTATGCGTTTTTCAAATTCTCCTGGGCATCGCGCCTTTACGGCTATGTCGCGATTCTGATCGGCTCGGTGCCGCCCAAGCAATCCAGCCGCGTCGAACAAAAACGCCTCGTCGCGATCCGCGCCGCCGAGATGAACATCGTGGCGGGTCGTCATTTCAATCGCGGGCAGCGCGCCTTCTTCTTTGCGGTCGCCTATCTCGGCTGGTTCGTCAGCCCCTATGTATTGATCGGTGCGACCGCCCTGACGCTCGGCGTCATGTGGATGAGGCAATTCGGCTCCGACGCGCGGGCGGCCGTGATGCTGATCGTTCCAGACGATCTCACGATCGAGGATTGAACAGACACGCAGTCGAAGACCGGGTCACGGTCGCGGCAGAACCGTCTCGGTCTTTCCGGCGATCGCATAGGCCAGCAGACCCATCCACTCGTGGGCCGCCGTATTGAGCAGCACTAGCCCGTTCGCGATATCGGTATGCAACCTGATATCGGCATCGGTGCCAAGCGTCCGGTAATCGACCGGATAGGGGATCACGGGAAAGCCATTGGCCCGGAAGAGCCCGATGGCGCGCGGCATGTGATAGGCGGAGGTCACCAACAGCCAGCGCTCGCCGGGCTGCGGTTGCAGAATCGCCTTCGTGAACCGTGCATTTTCGTCGGTGTTGCGGGATCGATCCTCGGTCGTGATTCGCTCCGGCGCGATCCCCATCTCGATCCACAGGCGGCGTGCGTCGGCTGCTTCCGTCAAGGCGCTCCCGGCCAGCGCATTGGCTCCACCCGTAAACACCAGTCGCGCATCGGGGTAGCGGCGGCCCAAGATCACGGCCTCCGTCATACGATCCGCCGCATCGGAGATCGTGATGCGACCGCGTGAAGCCGCGATGGTCTGATCGATGGAACCACCCAGCACGATGATGCCGGTCGGGGCCGGAAGGTCGGCGGGAGGTTGCGGGAAACGGTCTTCCAAGGGGCGGAGCAGCAGCGTTCCGACTGGCAGAACACCGCCCGCCAACAGCAGAACGGTACCCGCGAGCGCGACGCGACGGCCGACCCGGGCAAAGCGTCCGGGGCTGAACGACAGAAGCGCACCGCCCAGCGCGACAAGCACCATCAGCGTGACTGGGGCGGCAATCACCCACAAAAGTTTCGAGACGAGAAAGAACATGAGGTCGGGTGCGGCGCTTTTGAGGAAAGGACGGACGACGGCGTCGACGCTGACAGTCGCGACGCTCCTACCATTCTTTTGAGAGCGGCGGCAGCGCGTCCTTCAGACGTGCGGATTGTGCTCGATCGTCTCCAATGCTATTCAACGTCATCGCTTACGACTTGCCAGGGAGGGCCGAATGACTTCACTTTTTCGTCGGCCCACACCGGCCTTCGGTCTCCGCCCGGTCCACTGACCGGCGGACGATCCGCTTCGTACGAATTTCCCATCGTTCGAGACCGTGATGGTCTCACAAGAGGGACGGCGCGATCAGCGCCGAAACGTCCCATGGTTAAACATCGCCGCAAGCGGCGGGGGTCCGCGATCGGGCCCGTGTTGGTCTTTATGTTTCGGCATTGGTCACGTCGCAAGCCGCTGCTGGCGCTTGTGACGGGAGCGATCGCAGCGGCTACGCTCGCCGAGATCGTTGTGCCGCTCTTTGCAGGCCGCCTCGTCGACGCTCTGACACGTGCCGGAAACGACCGGGCGCTCGCCGCCTCCGAGGTGATCGAGACCTTCGCGCTCATGGCAGGGCTTGGTCTCGTCGTGGTCGGGCTGCGCCATGTGGCGTGGAGCGCGGTCATTCCGCTCAGTCTGCGAATCATGTCGGACATGGGGGTCGACGCCTTTCATCACGTCCAACGCTTCTCGACCGATTGGCACGCCGGCACCTTCGCGGGCTCGACCGTGCGGAAAATCACCCGGGCCATGGCGGCGGTCGACATGATCGACGACGTGCTTCTTCTTGCGCTCTGGCCGTCGTGCGTCGTGCTGGTGGGCACGATCCTGCTGCTTGGATGGCAGTGGCCCGTGCTCGGCCTTGTCATGGCGCTGGGCACGATCGTCTATGTGGCGCTGACGATTCTGCTCGCGACGCGGTACATCGCTCCCGCCGCACGGCTCTCGAACGCCGTCGACACGCGCCTCGGCGGCACGCTGGCTGACGCGCTCGGCTGCAACGCGGTGGTGAAAGCCTTCGGGGCGGAGGCGCGCGAGGACAGCCGCTTCACGAGCATCGTCGCCAAGTGGATCAAGCGAACCCGGCGCACCTGGGTCCGCCATACCGCAAGCGGCACCTTGCAACTCGCCCTGCTCTGGATCGTGCGGACGTCGCTCACGGCTGTCGCGCTGCTGTTGTGGTGGCAGGGCCGCGCCAGCCCCGGCGACGTGACCTACGTGCTGACCACCTATTTCGTGGTGCAGGGTTATCTGCGCGACGTCGGCCAGCACGTGAATCAATTCCAGCGCTCCGTCAACGATATGGAGGAACTCGTCGCCCTGCATGACGAGCCGCTTGGTCTTGCCGACAAGCCCGATGCTGCGCCGATGACGATCTCGGCTGCAGAAATTCAATTCCAGCACGTGACGTTCCGATACGGTGTTCACGCGACTCCGCTTTATGACGATCTGTCGGTGACGATCAGGGCCGGAGAGCGGGTGGGCCTCGTCGGCCATTCGGGCTCGGGGAAAACCACCTTCGTCAAGCTGATCCAGCGGCTCTACGATGTGACCGGTGGCCGCGTGCTGATCGACGGGCAGGATGTCGCCGACACGACCCAAAGCTCGTTACGTCAGCAGATCGCCATCGTGCCGCAGGAGCCCATCCTGTTTCATCGCTCCCTGGCCGAAAACATTGCCTATGCGCGTCCCGGCGCGAGCGCCGCGATGATCCGCCACGCCGCCCAGCTGGCGAATGCGGCGGAGTTCATCGACCGGCTGCCGCAAGGTTATGCAACCCTGGTCGGCGAGCGCGGCGTGAAGCTCTCGGGCGGCGAGCGGCAGCGCATCGCCATCGCTCGGGCCTTTCTGGCGGACGCGCCGTTGCTGATCCTCGACGAGGCGACATCGAGCCTCGATTCCGAATCGGAACGATTGATCCAGGATGCGATCGGCCGCTTGATGGTGGGACGCACCGCGCTCGTGATCGCCCACCGCCTGTCGACCGTGCGGTCGCTGGATCGAATCCTCGTGTTCGATCGGGGCCGCATCGCGGAAGACGGCACGCATGCGACCCTGCTGGGACGCGTCGATGGGCTGTATCGTCGGTTGTTCGAGCTTCAAACCGACACCCCCGTCGCGACGGTCAGCGCCGCTCCGCTTCGGGAGCTTGCCGAGACCAGAAGCATGACACCCCTGTCGACATAACGTCATCGGAAGCCGGTGAAATCCGGCCAACCTTCAACGGAGCATCCATCCATGCAGTCCCGCGTTCGCCTCTCCCTCGGTCTCGCAACGGCGTTCGGCCTTGCGCTCGGATTGACGTCGTCGGCTTTGGCTCAGGCCGATGCACCGGCCGTTGCGGCGCCGACAGCAACGCCTGCTGCGCCCGCAGCGGCACCCGCCCCAGCAGCGGCCGCAGCGCCTTCAGCGGCCGAAAAGCTGACCGGCCTCGCGGCCTGGAAGGCTCTCGTCGGCAATACCATCTCGGGCCGGTCGGGCGACGAGATGTTTTCCCAATATTTCGATGCGGGCGGCAAGGTCAGATATGTCGACCAGAATGGGCTATCGACCGGCACCTGGGCGGTTCAGGGCGAGCGCGTCTGCTTCGATTTCCCCGAGGACGACGACCATAGCTGTTCGGCTTTTGAGGTCACGGGCAGCAGCGGCAGCGCCATCGATCAGGATGGCGCGGCGATCAAGTTCGACATCACGTCCGGCAACAGCAAGGGCCTGTAGCGCCGACGCCAGCGAGGTTAGTTCCTGGCCAACTCGAGCAGATTGCGACCGCGCGTAAAATCCTGCCACTGCTCGGCCGTGCCGAAAAAGGCGTTGCGGTCGACCTTGCCTTCAATTCCGTCGATGTGACCATCGGACTGGTACTGCCAGAAATGCCAGCGCCGGTTTCCGTATTTGATCGACGGGAAATATTTCGTGCTGCGAACCCAGATCGGGTAATCCTCGAGCGCGTGATTCTGCAAGATCCCGGCGTAGAAATCGACCGTGGTGTAGATCACCGGCTTCTTGCCAAAATGCCGTTCCATTTCGGCGAGCATCTGCCGCATCTGGGCCACGACTTCGTCCCGATAAAGGGTGCGTTTGCAGCTCTTTGAGGTCGGGGTAGCCTCGACATCGAGCACCGGCGGGAGCGCATCCGGCTCGACGGGCGCGACGCGCTCGAAGAAGGCGATCTCCTCCTGCCATGGCCGGCACCAATAGACGAAGTGATAAGCGCCCCGCTTGACGCCCGCCGCCTTGGCATTCTCCCAATTTTCGAAGAACCGGGAGTCGACGTGATCGCCCCCTTCGGTGGCCTTGATCCAGGCGAAGCGCACGCCCGAGCTCTTGACGCGATCCCAGTCGATCTTGCCCTGATATTTCGACACGTCGATGCCGTGCACCGAATAGTCCGTCGGGTGAGGTAGATCGGTTGCGTCGAGCGAACCGACCGTGGCGGCGCAACCCGCTAGACTGATGGCCGCCATCGTCGCGGCCAGAAACTTGATGATGCCCATAGCGGCTCGCAGCCCGAACTTCGACGGACTGACGATCACGCGGATGGCCATGGTGGCTCTCCGCAGAATCGACGTCCGGTCCTCGACGATGGCGCGACCCGCGAAACCACAAGCCACACCCTAAAGGAACAATTAGCTGTGACTTGGTAACGAGCGCTTAACAAGCCACCAATGCTTTCCGTCGGTCCAGGATGGCGCCCATCGTACGAAAACGCCATCACAATGCCGCAAGCCCCCGCGACAGGAAGCGCATGCGCCTTTGCCTCTCTGTGATCATGGCCCTCGTGGCCGCTCTGTCGCCTGAAATCGCCGGGGCCGAGCCGCAAAAGGCCAGCTTAGCGACCTCCTGCCCCGGCAACCCGGCCGCGCTGGGCACGACCCGCGACATCTTGATCGATCCGTCGGTCCCGATCGCGGTCGGATTGAAAACTTATCCGCAGACGCTCGATCTGCAAGACCATGAGGTCGTTCTGACCTTCGACGACGGCCCCTCGCCCAAGACTACGCCGAGGGTGTTGGAGGCGCTGGAACATGAATGTGTGCGCGCCACCTTCTTCCTCATCGGGCGGAACGCGCAGGCGGCTCCCGCGCTGGTGAAGCGCGAGATCGCTGATGGCGATAGCGTTGGGCATCATACGTGGTCGCACCCCGAGGTCACGGAGCGGGGCCTGACGGAGGCGCAGGCGAAAGCCGATATTCAACATGGCTTCGCGGCCGACGACAAAGCCGCCTATGGCTCGGCCGATCAGGCGCCGCGCGTTCCATTTTTTCGCTTTCCGGGCTTCGCCGACACGCCGCCGCTGATGGCATGGCTGGCCGAGCGCCACGTCGCGGTTTTCGGCGCAGATCTCTGGGCGTCCGACTGGGTCAAACAGACCCCTGAGGCCGAACTCGCGCTGCTCATGGGTCGGCTTAACGCGCAAGGCCGCGGCATCATCCTGCTGCATGACGTAAAGGAGCAGACGGCAGCCATGCTGCCGTCGCTGCTCACGGCACTGAAACAGGGCGGCTATCACATCGTCGCGATCAAACCCGGGACCGGTCAGACAGTCCTCAAGAGCGCGCCTGCGGGGTGGTCCTCCGAAACCGAGAAGACGGTGGCGGCTTTGATGCCAAAATTGCTGCGCGCGCGCCCAGCTCAGGCCACCCCTACCGGGGTCGCCAAACCGTTCCTGTCGACGAGCGAAGCCGCCAAGCCGGCGGCGCCGGTAGTCGACGATCCACTCCCGGGCGTCCCGCTTCGATAAAAAGAAGGCCGGAGCGCGAGCTCCGGCCTTCCATCCTCTACGAGGACCGCGTCTCACCAACGATGATGGTGGCGAAAGCCGTAGGGCCGGTGCCAACCATAGTGACGATGCCACCCATAGTGACGGCGCCAGCCGTAATGGCGATGCCACCGACGGTGCCAACCATAATGGCCATGCCAGCCCGTCTGCTGGACCCCCGAAACATCCTCCGCATGGGCCGTGGTGGCGATATCGGTGCCCACCGGCATCGCCGACGCCTCGAGTGATTGGAAGGCGACGCCGCTGAACGCGAGGGCCGCAACGACAGCGAGCTTGGATAGTCTGAGCATGACGATCTCCTGTAGGGCCGGCCTGACTGTCGATCAGAGCCCGGCCCGATGAAAGACGAGGACTTCGGTCGCCGGCGATCTGGCCGCGACGTCCGATTGCTCAATCCTAAAGGGGCGCCATGAACTCACGCTGAATGCGCCGTGTCGCCGCATATCCGCGTGGCGATCGACTTAACGCCGGCTTTCGCTTTCGATTGCGACGCGGGCTGAATGAGCACCACGCGCTACAAACGCGCTTCGACTTTTGGGATGAAAATACACTCTTGGTTGAGTGTGGTGCGGCCAAGAGGACTCGAACCTCCACGTCCTTTCGGAAACTAGCACCTCAAGCTAGCGCGTCTACCAATTCCGCCATGGCCGCAATGACGAAGCGGGCGAACCCGTCCTCGGCAAGGCGCGTCAAGTAACAAATCCGCTTCCGCGATGCAAGGACGCTTCGAGCAGCGCGGTGGAAAAGATCGGAGTGGCCTTACGCGACACCTGTGCGCGGGCTGGCTTGATGCTCCGCCAGCACCGTGCCGCTCGCCTCCTCGACCTCTCGCATGATCACGCCATAGCCCCACAGATCGGCGAGATGCTGCAGCACGCTGCGGCAGTCACCTGGTTGCAAGAGAATGCCGTCGAGAACGTTGTGGTGGACGATCAACTTGCGGTCACCGGCGAGATCGACGTCGATCACCTGGATGTCGGGATCGGTCCAGGCGACGTCATACTGGCGCGCCAAGGACCGCCGCAGAGCGCGATAGCCGCGCTCGTTGTGGATTGCCGCGACCTTTAAATCCTCTTCGTCGGGATGATCGGCGATGTGGAACAACCGCCAGTTTCGAATGAGGCGCGGGCTCATGAACTGGGTGATGAAGCTTTCGTCCCGGTAATTGGCCCAGGTGTCGCGCAGCACCGCCATGACATCGCCGGTGCCGGCAAGATCGGGGAACCATTCACGGTCTTCTTCCGACGGCTCCGTGACGATTCGCTCGATGTCGCTCATCATATCGAAGCCGAGCGCATAGGGGTTGATGCCGTTATAATGCTGGCTCTCGAAGGTCGGCTGCCGCACCACGTTTGTGTGGGATTGCAAGAATTCCAGGAACGAGCCGTCAGTGATCTGCCCATTCGCATGCAGCCGCGACATGATCTGGTAGTGGCAGTAGGTCGCGCAGCCCTCGTTCATCACCTTGGTCTGCCGCTGCGGATAAAAATATTGCGCCACCAGGCGCACGATGCGGAGAATTTCACGCTGCCAGGGTCGCAGACGCGGCGCGCTCTTTTCGAGAAAATGCAGCAGATTTTCCTGCGGCAAATCCAGCATCGCGCGCCGACGGCTCTCCGAAAGATCCTTGCCGCTTGGCGCCGTCTTGCCCGGCACAGTGCGCCACAGGTCGTTGAACATCTCCTCGCGCTGACGCTCGCGATCCCGCTCGCGCAACTCTTCGCTCATCAAGTTCAGTGGCTTCTTGCGCGGATATCGATGCACCCCTTGCGCCTGCAGCGCATGCGCCGCATCGAGCACACGCTCGACGGCCGCTTGCCCATACCGTTCTTCGCATTCGGCAATGTAACGTTTGGCGAAGGTCAGATAATCTAGAATGCCCTCAGCATCCGTCCATTGCTGGAAGAGGTAATTATTCTTGAAGAAGTGATTATGCCCGAAGGCCGCATGAGCGATCACCAAACACTGCATCGTGGCGGAGTTTTCCTCCATAATGTAGCTGATGCAGGGGTCGGAGTTGATGACGATCTCGTAGGCCAGCCCCATGTGGCCGTGGCGGTATCCCGCCTCGTGTTGGGCGAAGTGTTTGCCGAAAGACCAATGTTTGTAGAGTTGCGGCATGCCGGTGGACGCATAGGCATCCAGCATCTGCTCGGCCGTGATGACCTCGATCTGATTGGCATAGGTGCTCAGGCCGAGATCCTTATGGGCGATCTCGGCAACGGCATCGTGGATGCGACGGATCGTGTCGAAGGTCCAGTCGGTCCCGTCGTAGAGCAGACGATTGGTTTGGATCAGCGTCATGGGACCGCCTGAGAGGCCGTTGCATCCTGATTCTTTTGGAACAGCTCGCGGAAGACCGGGTAAATATCGCCCCGCTGGTGGACCCGTCGCATGGCGAACCGTCCCGAGCTTTGCACGGTCTTGTAGGTGCGCCACAAGGTGGTTCCCTGGGCAGAGGGACCGAACCGCGTGCCGGATTCCTCGCCCACTTCGAGATAGGCGAAATACTGGCAATGCGGCAGCAGCTCCTGCTGCAGCGTCAGCTTGGTCCGCTCCCCGTCACTCGACGAATTATCGCCGTCCGACGCCTGCGCCCCATAGATGTTCCAGTCGGCGGGGCTATAGCGCTCGGCGATCACGCGCTTCATTTCGACGAGTGCGGAGGAAACCAGAGTCCCGCCCGTTTCGGCGCTGGTGAAGAAGGTTTCCTCATCGACCTCGGCGGCTTTGTCCGTATGCCGAATGAAGACGATGTCGACATGTTTGTAGCGACGCGTCAAAAACACGTGCATCAGCATGAAGAAGCGCTTGGCGAGATCCTTCATGTGCTCGGTCATCGAGCCGGACACGTCCATCATGCAAAACATGACCGCCTGGGCGATCGGCTTTGGATAGGGCTCGAACCGACGATAGCGCAAATCGATCGGATCGAGATAAGGCGTCCGGCCCTGTCGCTGCCGCAGCGTCGTCAGCGCCTCACGTCGCGCGTCTGCACTGGCGGCCCCGAGATCTTCGAGGCTTGCCACTTCGGCCTCGAGCCGGTCGAGTTCGGCGCTCGTCGGCCGTTTCAGGGCGATCCGGCGCGCCATGGCGTTCCGCATCGTCCGGTTCAGCGCGATATTGGCCGGCGAGCCGGAGACCGTATAGCCGGCGCGCCGCATGCCTTGTGTCTCGGTCACCGACAGCCGACGTTTGGCGAGATCCGGAAGTTCGAGATCGTCGAGAAAGATGTTGAGAAATTCCTCACGGCTGAGGACGAAGCGGAATTTGTCATCCCCGCCGCCACCGTCACCCGCGCCGGACCCGCCGCCTTTGCGCGATTGCGGTCGTTCCAGCCGGTCACCCTCGTTGTAGATCTTGTTACCCGGGAGGATATGGTCGCGCTTGCCCCCGGAAGATTGGCGGCGAAGGTTGGGTTCGCTGATCCCATCGACCGGGATCGTGACCTCACCGCCCTGCTCCAGATCCTTGATGTCCCGCGTTTTGGCGCTGTCGCGAACCGCACGCTGGACCTGCTCCTTGGCCCGGCGCAGGAACCGTTGGCGATTAGCGAAGCTCTTTCCACCTGGGTTGAGACGACGATCGACGATATGCATTCAGCCTCGTCCGCTCCAACTTGCGATCAACTGGCCTGCTTGGCCCGCATATACCACTCGACCAAGCGCCGGACTTGACGCTCAGTATATCCACGCGAAATCATCCGGTCGACGAACTGTTCGTGCTTCTTTTCTGTGTCGCTATCCTTCTTCGAGCCAAAGCTGATCACCGGCAGCAGCTCTTCGACTTGGCTGAACATGCGGCGTTCGATCACGTCGCGAATTTTTTCGTAACTGGTCCAAGACGGGTTACGGCCGGTATTTGCGGCGCGCGACCGAAGAGCGAATTTAACGACTTCGTTGCGGAAGTCCTTGGGATTGGCGATGCCCGCGGGCTTCTCGATCTTAGTCAGCTCACCATTCAGGGACTCGCGGTTCAACAACTGCCCGGTATCGGGATCCTTGAAGTCCTGATCCTCGATCCACGCATCGGCATAATCGATGTAGCGATCGAACAGGTTCTGGCCGTAATCGTGGTAGGATTCGAGATAGGCCTTCTGAATTTCGTGTCCGATGAATTCGGCGTATCGCGGCGCGAGTTCCGCCTTGATGAATTCGATGTAACGCTTCTCGATATCGGCCGGCAGTTGTTCGCGGCGGATCGCCTGTTCCAGCACATACATCAGGTGGACGGGGTCGGCGCCGACCTCGACCGTGTCATGGTTGAAGGTCGCGGCCAGAACCTTGAAGGCGAAGCGGGTCGAGATCCCGTCCATGCCTTCGTCGATCCCGCCAGCATCCTTATATTCCTGCAGACTGCGGGCGCGCGGGTCCACCTCCCGCAGGCTCTCGCCGTCGTAGACCCGCATCTTCGAGAACAGGTTCGAATTTTCGTGATGGCGTAGCCGCGACAGAACCGAGAACCGCGACAACATTTCGAGCGTCGAGGGCGCGCATGGCGCCTTTGACAGTTCCGAACTGCGAATCAGCTTCGCATAGATGCGCTGCTCCTCCGTGACCCGCAGGCAATACGGAACCTTGATGACATAGATCCGGTCGATGAACGCTTCGTTGTTCTTGTTGGTCTTGAAGCTCTGCCATTCCGATTCGTTCGAATGGGCCATGATCATGCCCGAGAACGGAATGGCGCCGATGTTCTCGGTCCCGATGTAATTGCCTTCCTGCGTCGCAGTCAGCAATGGATGCAACATCTTAATCGGGGCTTTGAACATCTCGACGAACTCAAGCATGCCTTGGTTCGACCGGTTTAGGCCGCCCGAGTAGCTGTAGGCATCGGGATCGTTCTGGCTCAGCGTCTCCAATTTACGGATGTCGACCTTGCCGACCAACGACGAGATATCCTGGTTGTTCTCGTCACCCGGCTCCGTCTTGCTGATCGCGACCTGACGTAGGCGCGATGGCAGCACCTTGACGACCGTGAAGCGGGACAGATCACCCCCGAATTCATCCAGACGTTTGACGCACCATGGGCTCATCTGCCCGGTCAATCGACGACGTGGAATACCGTAGCGCTCTTCGAGCATATCGCCCATTCGCTCTGGATCGAACAGACCGAGCGGGCTCTCGAACACGGGGCTGAGCTCATCGCCAGCTTTCAGGACATAAATCGGGCAGACCTCCATCAAGGCCTTGAGGCGCTCTGCCAGGGAGGACTTGCCGCCGCCCACCGGGCCGAGCAGGTAGAGGATCTGCTTGCGCTCTTCGAGGCCCTGGGCCGAATGGCGGAAGTAGCTGACGATACGCTCGACCGTCTCTTCCATGCCGAAGAATTCGGCAAAGGCAGGATAAACTCGAATTGTCCGGTTCATGAAGATCCGTCCAAGTCGCGGATCTTTCGACGTATCGACCAGTTCGGCCTCGCCAATCGCATGCAGAATTCGCTCGGGCGCGCTGGCGTACATGGTTGGATCGGTCTTGCAACCCTCCAAATATTCCGAGAGCGTCAGCTCGGCGTCACGACGCTCTTGATAAAATCGAGCGAAATCCGAAAGAGCTCCTGCGGCATGGGGCATGGCACATCCAAAGGTTAAATACTCGCTCGTTATTTTTGACTCAACATACAGGCAATAATGAGTATCCGTAGTGTCGCAGGGATGACGTCTTCGCCCGATCACTTCGGATAAAGTCGTAGTTTTCGCAGCCATTCGAGGGCGGCGGATTGAGGCAAAGTCGCCACATTTTCGCGGCGTGCATCGGGCGACTTGTTGAGTTTCGGCGCATTGCCTCTTAAGTAAAGTACTTGTTTGCGGCGTCGCCTCACGTCGGCACCACACGTGACTCAAAGGCAACACTCGTGCCAACTCGCGACGACCTCGCAGGATCTTTTTTTCCGGTCGATCCCGCTCCTGCCGTCGGGTGGACAATTACGGATGGTCCAGTCGACTATGAGGACGCTGTCGCGATCATGGAACACCGTGCCGAAGCCATCGCGCGGGGTGAAGCCAGCGAATGGGTTTGGCTGGTCGAGCACCCTGCCCTCTACACGGCCGGCACGTCATCCCGGCCGGACGATCTCATCGCCGCTCGCTTTCCGGTCCATCAGACGGGTCGCGGCGGACAATATACCTATCATGGTCCGGGCCAGCGCGTCGCTTACGTGATGCTCGATCTCAAGCGCCGCCGTCCCGACGTCCGCGCCTTCGTGGCGGCTCTGGAAGACTGGATCGTCGCGACGCTTGCGTCGTTTAACCTCAGGGCGGGGCGCCGCGAAGCCCGCGTCGGTGTCTGGGTGGATCGTCCCGACAAACCGCCTTCCGTGAGCGGGCTGCTGGCGGAAGACAAGATCGCGGCAATCGGCATCCGCCTGCGCCGCTGGGTCAGCTTTCACGGCATTTCGATCAATGTGGAGCCCGATCTCGAGCATTTCTCAAGCATCGTTCCCTGCGGCATCGCGGACGCTCACCTCGGGGTCACGAGCCTTGTCGATCTCGGCCTGCCGGTGACGATGGCCGATGTCGACGTCGCATTGCGGCAATCCTTCGCCCCGATATTCGGCGCGAGCGTCGACGAGATTTAATCTCGGTCGAACGGCGTTGCGAATCGGGGCCGGACCCCAGCCATCGGCCCGGAACGCAACATCCCCGTGTCAGGCGAACTCCCTCCCTCCCTGGGGCGCGCCGAGGCTCTCGGCAGGAGCGACACAAGCCCCGTGACGTAGGGTGTCGGCAAGCCGCCCGTCTTTGCCGCCGCGATCATGGCGTCGAGATAAGCGGCGGATGCCGTCCCTTCGGCCAGCGAGCGGGCGACGTAGATGAGAGCACGGGCCGTCCCCTGCGGCTTGACGACAGGCTGGATGATCTTCGTGAACGAGCCGCCGACGACATCTTCAGACCGATCCAGCGCCGGCACGTCCGCGAGCGGCACGTCCCACAAGAGCCCGTACACGGTCGCGGTCGGGCTTCGGCGCACCGAAGCGCGGCCAGAGACGTGGATGAAGACGCGATGCCCCATGAGGCGGGCTGGTGCGATGACGGTCGCGCCCGGGCATTGCCGGGCCATCACCGCAACGTCCATATTGCTTCCGTAAGCGAAATAGAGCGGCACGAAAGGTCCCTCCGGTCAGATGCTTCGTTCGCACGTCGGTCGGGGCGCACGCAACCTTCCTGCCGTGCTCAAGGTTCTCGCAGGGATGAATGACCAAGCGGCTCAACAGCCAGTGGTGTCCAAGGGGGAATGAAGAATGGCCGAGGATCCGATCCGCGTCGACAAGGTGGAAGCGCGACAAGGCAAGTCGAATGTCGGCGTCCGCTACGTGCTCATCGGTGGATTGGTGCTGGTCATCCTGGCCTTTATCATCGTCTCCATGACGCATGCCTGAACCAAAAAGCCTCGGACTCTACTGAGGCAGATCCGAGGCTTTTTTCAAAAAATCGATGCCCGCTTGAGCCGGGCTCAGGCCACGAGGCGCAGATAGGCCACGTCCTTACGCGGGGTCGTGAGACCGGTTGCGGTCGCGGCGGCAGAGCGGAACAGTGCGGCCCGGTGGCGAACGGCGGCCGGGAGCCATGTTGGCATCCGGTGCGCCTCATCCACGACGCGCACGAGCAGCGCCATGACCGACAAGGTTGGGGCTTCGTCAAAGCGTGCCAGCAACCAGACGGCGTCCTGTTCGCTCAACACGCCCGTGGGCCGCTGATCCCAAATCAATTGCGCGCTGGCGGTCTCGATGAAGAACGACACCCATTGGTCCGTTGCCGCCGTTTGTGCTGCATCGAGGGCGAATAACACCGCCAGCGAGGTGCGGGTCGGAACCAGCGCCGCATACATCTGACGCACGCGGTTCAACCCACTCTCGGTGAAGTACGGGAACGGTGTGATCGGCGCGAGGTCGCTTCCGGTCATCAGCGCTGTCGAAACATCATGGTTCATCGTGGTCATCGTCGTCCCCGTGTCTTCTGTGACACCACAATGATCGCGCCGGGTTGACGAGACATGAATCAGAGAAAGCAACCAAAAGGACGGTTAAACGCGGCCAAATAGGTAAGCTTTCGCAATCGTTGCTTTGTCACGATGGATTTGTCTTAAGCTTGTTCTGGCACGTCGATTAGCGCGTGGCTGCCAATACGCAAGGCAGCCAGCACGAAGGCCGCTGCTTGAAGATCCTGCCAGCGCAAGGCACGCCGCTCCGCGGCGTCGGCGTCCTCGCCCCAACGACTGATCTGAAAGTTTTCGTCCACATGGGCTTTCCGCCATGCTTCGTCAGGCGTCAAGGCCGCGCGCATGACCGCTAGAGCCAGGATGGCCGACCCGGTCAGCGTCGTGACGACATGCAAGGCGCCAAGTCGAAAGGCGGCCTCACACCCGTCGCCGATCCCTTCCGCGATCGCAGCAGCGACCGCCTCAAGCGTCGCGTCCGGTTGCGCCACATGCATGACGCCGACCGCCAGACTAAATCGCGCACCGAGATCAGATCCAGCCCATGCGATCACGGGATCCCACTCGCGCGCCTGAAGCTCGACGAGGCTCGCAGGTTGATCGGCGCGATAGCACAGAAGATCCGTGCCTGCGAATTTGACGATTTCGGCGCGGACGTCGTCCGCATGGGTCGAGACCCCATCGATCACGGAATTGATGAGGCGTGTGAGGGGCATGTCGCCGGGTTGTACGATGTCGCCCTGCCGGTTCCACTCGTCGGCCAAGACCGCAGCAAACTCCGACCGAGGGAGATTGAGGTCGGCCCGCGCGGGTGTCTTCACGGCTTTGCCGTCCAGCAAAACCGTATGGCCGCCAGCAAGCGTCCCGCTCGTCGCCTGCTTGTAGAAGCGCTTGATCTGCGTTGCGGCCGCCTCACGACGGGTGAGGGCGTAAGGATCGATCGGAACGAACGCGGTCGGCTCGGAACCGGTTGGACTGTCGCCTGTCATCCGTGTCTCGTCATTCGGGGGCATCGTCGATCGGATCATACTGCTTCACGTCAAACCCGAACAAATCCCAGGTCGCCTGCATGTGGGGCGGCAACGGGGCAGTCACATCGATCGATCCGCCGCTCGGGTTCGGCAGCACCAGTCGGCGCGCCAGAAGGTGAAGCTTCTGCTCGACATCGGTCGGCACCGATCGCAACGGATCCGTTCGGCGCGGGTTCGGCCCGCTGCCGCCATTATATTTCGGATCGCCGACAATCGGATGGCCGATCGCTTCGGCATGTGCGCGAAGCTGATGGGTGCGGCCAGTGATCGGCTTCATCGACACCCAGGCGACGCGCGGCAGAACCTTGTCGACCACGGTATAATAAGTGACCGAATGCTGTGCGTCCTCCTCGCCGTGTTTGGCGACCCGCATCCGTTCCTGAGGAGCCCGATCGACCGGGCGCCCCGGCTTCTGCGACCGGGCATCGCCCATGAGTTCGCCTTTGGCCAGGAACAAGGAGATCCGCCCCTGCGCCGGCTTCGGCACGCCTTCGAGCAGTGCCCAATAGATTTTCTGGGCGTTACGCGACTTGAACACGGCCCCGAGATCGGCCGCCATCTTTCGCGTCTTGGCGACGAGCAGCACGCCCGATGTATCACGATCGAGGCGATGGACGAGGCGCGGTCGGTCGCCATTCTGATCGGTAAACGCATCCAGCATGCCGTCGAGATGATGGTAGGTGCCGGACCCGCCCTGGACGGCGAGACCGAACGGTTTATTCAGCACCATCAGACCGCGATCCTCAAAGAGGATCATGGCCTCGACGTCACGCCGATCCTGCTCCGATCCCTTGGTGCGCCGAAGCGATGGCGCGGCAAGGCTTTCGGCGGTGATTCCGAGCGGGGGAATGCGAACTTTCTGGCCCTCGACGAGCCGCGTCGAGGTCTTGGCACGACCGCCATCGACCCGCACCTGTCCGGTCCGCACGACCTTGTTCAGATGCGCGACCGTGACACCCGGCACACGCAGCTTGAACCAGCGGTCCAGCCGCATCCCATCTTCGTCAGACGCGACGATCAGCGTTTCGACACTCACGATGCTACTTCCGTTTCGGCCAGCGGTCTTTTGAGCCAGCATGAAAACAGGCTGTAGACCATTATACGCCAGCCGGGAAATGATCGCTCGGGACTAAGCTCTAGCCACCCGCGGGCTTTGCCGGATCGGCAGGCGGGATCGGGTCAGCCGGTTCTGCGGGAGCGACCGAAGGAGCGGGCGTCGGAGGCGTGATCTCCGCAGGCGCTGGTGGAGCCGCCGCAGGCGTTGCCGGCTCTGGAGCCGGAACGCTGGCGGGCGGGACGGCCGGCGTGATGGCCGTCGGCTCAGGAGCGGGCTTCACCTCCGGCGCCGGGGGAGCTTCCGGAACCGCCGGGGCGGACATCCCAGGCGCAGGAGCAATCGGCGCAGGCGTGACGACCGCAGGCTCGGGAGCCGGTGTCGCGTCGGGGGTCGCGGGGGACGATGTCGCAGGCGCAGGTTCGACGGGCATCGGCGTCACGGCGGCCGTTGTCGGTTTCACCAGGTCAGGAAGACCATCCGCGATCTTCTTGACGATCGCTGGCAGGTCTTCGGGATCCGGCTTGAGATCGCGCGCATGGTTCCACTGGAAGGTCGCCTCGAGCTTTCGCCCGGTGCGCCAGTAGGCATCCCCGAGGTGATCATTGATGGTCGGATCGGACGGCTTCAGCGTCACGGCCCGCTCGAGTTCCTTCACGGCGTCATCATATTCGCCGAGCTTATAATGCGCCCAGCCGAGGCTATCGACGATGTAACCATCTTCAGGCCGCAACGCGACGGCCCGACGCAGCATCTTGAACGCCTCGTCGAGATGCAGGCCGCGATCGATCCAGGAATAGCCGAGGTAATTGAGCACCAAAGGCTGATCGGGCACGATCTCGAGCGCTTGCTTGAAATCGGCTTCTTCCTCGGCGAATTTCTTCAGCCGCTCGTTGGCGATGCCACGGAAATAAAGCAGCGGCCAAGCCGCCTTGTCGGTCGGCGACAGCAGTGCCAGCGCCTTGGTGTAAGTCGCGGCCGCATCGGCGAAGCGCTTCTGTTCGCGTTGCACGTTGCCGAGCGTCGTCAAGGCATCGAGATCGTTTGGCCGATCCTTGAGGATCCCTTCGAGATGCGCGATCGCATCGTCGGGACGACCCAGCGTATCCAACGTCAGTCCCGTCTGAATGTCCGCATTGCTTCGCAATGGGCTGCTTTCCGGCACGCTCTCATAAACATCGATGGCCTGCTCGTTCTGCTTGAGGCGACCAAAGATATCGGCAAGCGTCACGGTCGCGAGGGCGTTCTGCGGCGCGAGATAAAGCGACAAGCGGAGATAGACCATCGCGGCGAGTTCGTCGCCTTGTCGCCCTCCGGCAGCGCCAAGCCCGTACAGGACCTCGGCGGCCCCGTCCTCGGGGGTCTTGATCAGCGGCGCCAGGGTCTTGCCGGCCTTGATGTCGGCCAGCGCCGCCAGAACGATCGGGTGACGCGGCATCAGCTTGTCGAATTCGGTATAGGCCCGCTGGGCTTCGGCGACATCGCCGTGGCGATCGAAGAACCGGCCATAGGCATCGACCAGCCGCAGAATGGTCTTGTCGCTCGCATAAGCGGCCTTCATGCGACGCGTCGCTTCCGGCACGTCGTTGGCAAGGTCGGCGATCAACCCGGCGTGGTAGTCCTTGAACAGCGCAAAGCTCGAATCACGAATGCCATCCAGCGTCGCCAGCGCCTTTTTCTCGTCGCCCTGCCCCGCATAGGTCCAGGCCGTCAGGAGGGCGGCCGTAACGTCACGCTCCTGTCCGACCGCGCCTTGCGAGAACTGACGCCGCGCCGCAACATAGTGCTTCGCCTTGAACTGCTCGACGCCGAGGACGAGATGGCCGAGGCTGTTCTTCGGATCGCGCGCCACTAGGCGGCGGGCGAGGTCGGCCCCCTCCGTGATATCCCCATTCGAGAGCGACGCCACGAAGGTGCGTTCGATCAGTTCGGCATTGGTCGGGTCGGCCCGCAGCGCCTCGCGAAAGAAGGTCGCGGCCGCAATCGTGTCGCGGTCGGCACCGGCCACCAACGCCGACAGATAGTTCCCGACCGAACTACCACCGACCTCAAAGGGAGTTGGGATCGAAATCGTCTGACGCGCTTGGCCGGCGAGGGGAAAGAACACGGCCGACAGGCAGAGCGCCGCCGCCAGAGGCCGGCGGATCGGCGGAGACAGCCGAATCCAGACAGGAGAACGTCCACAATTTGTTTGTGACAAGAGCGCCAACTTCCCGATTGCGAGCTCGACCAAGGTCGACGACGCCGACCCGAGCAGGGTGCGCCTGAGGTGAGTGGTGAAGATGTCCTTTTTGCGGAGCCTCGGCAAGGGCGCCGGCGGCCGAGGTCCGACCGGAGAGATCGCGCCATTGACGGAGCCGACCACAAGAGCTTTGCTTTTAGCTGCGGTTCGCTCTCCGCAACCCATCGCAGTAGGGAGCCGGCCATGTCGGAATTCTTCAAGGCGCTTCGCATCGACAAGACGGAAACCGGACAAGCCGTCGAGATCGTGAGCTTCGCCGACGACGATCTGATGGACGGGAATGTGACGGTGCGCGTGACGCATTCGACCGTCAACTACAAGGATGGGCTTGCGATCACAGGCAAATCACCCGTGGTTCGCCGCTTCCCGATGATCCCCGGCATCGATTTCGCCGGCGTGGTCGAGGCAAGCGCCGATCCGGATTTTAAGCCGGGCGATCGGGTCGTGTTGAACGGCTGGGGCCTCGGTGAAACGCACCTCGGCGCTTACGCGCAGCGCGCTCGGGTCAAGGGCGACTGGCTGATCCCGCTGCCTGCCTGCTTTTCGCCAGCGCAGGTCATGGCGATCGGCACCGCTGGCTATACCGCCATGCTGTCGCTTATCGCGTTGGAGCGATTCGGCCTCGAGCCGGCTCAAGGTCCCGCCATCGTGACGGGTGCGTCCGGCGGCGTGGGGTCCATCGCAATCGCGATCCTTGCGAAGACCGGCTGGACCGTGATCGCTTCCACGGGCCGTTTGGACGAAAGCCCCTATCTGAAAGAGCTCGGCGCAACCGACGTCATCGACCGGGCGCAACTCTCGACGCCCGGCCGACCACTCGGCAAGGAACTCTATGCCGCAGGCATCGATTCGGTCGGGTCGCACACGCTCGCCAATGTGCTGGCACAGACGAAAGGGCTGGGAGCGGTGGCAGCATGCGGCCTCGCGCAGGGTATGGATCTGCCCACCTCCGTCGCGCCCTTCATCCTGCGCGGCGTCGCGCTGATCGGAATCAATAGCGTGACGGCGTCGAAAGTGCGCCGTCTCGAAGCCTGGGACCGGCTTGCGCGCGATCTTGATCCGGCCAAACTCGAAGCGCTGACGACGACGATCGGGTTCGACGAGATCATCCCCACCGCGCATGCGATTCTCGACGGAACGATCCGTGGCCGGGTCGTCGTCGAGATCGGATAAGAAATAAGCCGGCAGGGATCACAGTGAGACCCGGGTGCTGCGCTCTAGCCGCGCGGCGCCGCCGCACGACGAAGCCGGTCGTTGATCGCCTCGCCAAGGCCGTCGTCGGGAATCGGAGCAACCGCGATCCCCGCGGCGCCACTGGCATCGAGTTGACGCAAGTAAGCAAAGAGATGTGCTGCGGCTTCCGTTGGGTCGCAGCCCGGCGAAAGATCAAGCGTGACGGCACCCTGCCCGACCAGACGGCCGCCGAAGTCTAACACGGCCTCACCTGCCTTGACGTCGCTCGCTCCTAGTCGAACGGCAGCACGCGGCGCATAATGCGACAGCAGGAGGCCCGGCGCGACAGGCGCGGTTTCGACATGGCGACGCGCGTCGATCCGATATCCCACGACATCTTCGATGGCACGTCGGGATAAACCGCCCGGACGCAGGATCTCGACGCGATCGAGACACGACACGATGGTGGACTCGACCCCGATGCTGCACGCGCCGCCATCGAGGATCAGATCGATCCGTCCATCGAGATCCGCCATCACATGCGCGGCTTCGGTCGGGCTGATCCGCCCGGATCGGTTAGCCGATGGGGCAGCGACCGGACAACCAGCAGCCCTGAGAAGCGCCAGCGCAACCGGATGGGCCGGCATACGAAGCGCCACACTATCGAGCCCGGACCGGGCCAGCAGGCTGACCGAGCCGGTCGGAGCGACGGGAAGCACCAATGTCAGCGGCCCCGGCCAGAAGGCATCGGCGAGCGCCCGTGCGGTCGCGTCGAAACGGCCCTCGCGTTCGGCCAAGTCTCGCGACGCCACGTGGGCGATGAGGGGATTGAAGACCGGCCGTCCCTTGGCGGCATATATTTGCGCCACTGCGACATCCGACCGCGCATCCGCGCCGAGGCCGTAGACGGTTTCGGTCGGGAAGGCGACGAGCCGACCCGCGCGCAAGCAAGCGCCGCCCTCCGCGATTGCGGCGGTCGTGGCGGCCTTGAACGCCGTCATGCGTCGATCCTCTCTCCGCGTTCCATGCTTCTTCACTCGCGGCTCTCGACGCAAAAGTCTATGCTGACGCCGACCCATCCCTGCGGAAACGATCAGCATGCCCTATCGCGCTCCGGTCGCCGACATCCTCTTCTCGCTCCGGCATCTCGGCGGGCTCGATCAAGGTGTGGCGTCCGGGCTCTATCCCGACCTCGCCGATGATGCGGCCGACGCCATTCTGGACGAGGCCGGCCGCGTCGCCGAAACCCTGCTGCTGCCGCTCGACCGCATGGGCGATCGGCACGGCGTCACATTTCTGGATGGTGCGGTTGTCACGCCACCGGGTTGGTCGCAGGCCTATCACGCTTGGCGCGACGGGGGCTGGAACGGTGTCGCGGCTCCGGCGGATTTCGGCGGCATGGGGTTGCCGACACTCGTCAATGCGGCCTGCCTCGAAATCTGGAGCGCCGCCAACGCCTCCTTCGCGCTCGGGCCGGTTCTCACCATGGGTGCGACCGAGGCGTTGCACCGGCATGGCTCGGACGAACTGAAAGCAATTTACCTCCACAACCTCGTCTCCGGCGCCTGGACCGGCACCATGAACCTCACGGAGCCACAAGCCGGATCGGATGTCGGGGCTTTGCGAGCCCGCGCCACACCGGTCGCAGATGGCACCTACCGGATCACCGGGCAGAAGATCTACATCACCTATGGCGAGCACGATCTCAGCGACAATATCGTGCATCTGGTGCTGGCCCGGTTGCCCGATGCGCCGTCAGGCACGCGGGGCATCTCCCTGTTTCTGGTGCCGAAATTCATCCCCAAGCCGGACGGCACCCCGGGCGAGCGGAACGACCTGATCTGCGGAGGGATCGAACATAAACTCGGCATGCATGCCTCGCCGACCTGCACGATGATGTTCGGCGAGAACGGTGGCGCGACCGGCTGGCTTATTGGCGAACCCCACCGGGGGCTCGCCTGCATGTTCACGATGATGAACAATGCGCGCCTGGCGGTGGGGCTGCAGGGTGTCGCGGCGGCCGAACGCGCCACCCAGACCGCTATTGCCTTCGCCAAGACGCGGCGGCAGGGCCGCAACCTTGCAACGCCGTCCGACGGTCCGAGCCCGATCATCGACCATCCCGATGTCGCCCGCATGCTGCTGACCATGAAGGCGCAAACGGCGGCGGCGCGGGGGCTTTGCCATCTGGTTGCCGGCGCGCTCGATCAAGCCGCTCGCGGACCCGAGGCCGGGCGGGCGACCGCGCAAAAGAGGGCAGCGTTGCTGACGCCGATCGCCAAGGCTTACGCGACCGATATCGCCAACGAGGTCGCCTCGCTCGGCGTGCAGGTGCATGGCGGCATGGGCTACATCGAGGATACCGGCGCGGCGCAAATCATGCGCGACGTGCGGATTGCGGCCATCTACGAAGGCACCAACGGCATTCAGGCGATTGACCTCGTGCAGCGCAAGATCGCGCTCGATGGCGGCGCCGTCGTGGCGGCCGAGATCGCGGAGATGCGGGTGGCCATAAACCTTATTCGCGGCACCAACGAGACTGCCTTCGGACAAACCGCCGCTCGCCTGCATGACGCGGTGGAGGCGCTGGAAGCCGCGACACAATTTCTGTTGAACCGATTGGCGACTGCGCCCGCGCAGGTGCTGCTGGGAGCCACGTCCTACCTCAGGCTGTTCGGATTGGCGCGTGGCGGAACAGCCTTGGCCGTGTTGGCCCATGCTGCAGGTCGCGACCCAAATGCCCCAGCCGCCCTTGTCACGCTCTGCCGCTTCTTCGCCGAACAGATCGCATCGGCCGCGCCGAGCCTCGCGACCGCGATCATCGACGGAGCCGAGGCGCTCGAGGGTGCCGAGGCCATCTGGGCCGACGCGTGACGGCGCTTGCGCCGCACCGGCCGCATGGCCACGTGTAAAATCATGTGCGGACGTTACGCCATCACCCTGCCGCCCGAAGCCGTTCGGGCTTGGTTCCGCTACCCCGAGCAGCCGAACTTTCCGCCGCGATACAATATCGCGCCGACTCAACCGATCCCGATCGTCTGCCGGGACGATCGGCAGATCGGCGATCCAGGTCGGCACTTCCGGCTGGTGCGCTGGGGCCTTGTGCCGTCCTTCGTCAAGGATTGGAACGCGTTTCCGTTGCTGATCAACGCGCGCGCCGAAGAGATCGCGGCCAAACCGAGTTTCCGCGCCGCGATGATCCGTCGCCGCTGTCTCGTCATCGCGGATGCCTACTACGAATGGCAGCGCATACAGCCCCGCGTGACCGGGACGCCGTTCCTCTGTCGCCGCGCTGACGGGCGCCCGATGGCCTTTGCGGGCTTGCACGAACGCTGGATGGGCGCGGACGGCAGCGAAATGGAGACAGCCTGTATCGTGACCACCCACGCCAATGGCGCGATGTCGGCGATCCATTCGCGCATGCCGGTGATCCTGGAGGAGCAGGATTACGAGACGTGGCTCGACGTCGATCGGGTCGATGTGGCGCGCGCAACCGCTTTGCTGCGCCCTGCGGGTGATGACGTGCTTGACATGTTTCCGGTCGCGCCGAGGGTCAACAAGGTCGCGAACGACGATGTATCGGTCCAGGATCCGGTCGGGGCCGCGCCGCCTTGCGCGCCAGCACGGCAAACCAGCTTCGACTTCTAACGATCGTGGTCAGGACAGCAGCGACCGGCGTTTCTTCGCGCTCACAGTGGCTTTGCGGAAGACGGCCACAAGCTCGATATGCGCCGAATAGATGAATTGATCGACAGGCACGACCGGGCCGAGCTGATATCCACCGGCGATCAGAATCGCGGCGTCCCGCGCAAAGCTCGCCGGACTGCACGACACAGCCACGACGGTCGGCACCGCCGAAGCCGCAATCTGCTCGGCTTGCGCTGCCGCACCCGCGCGTGGCGGATCGAACACCACCGCGTCGTAAGCCGCGAGGTCAGACGACGTGACCGGCCGGCGAAACAGATCGCGCGTCTCGATCGTGACGGGCCGGAGCGACGGTGAGTTGCGCGCGGCCCTGGCCAAGGCCGCAAGCGGCTTGGCCTCGAGATCCACCGCATGGACGGTGGCGCGCTCGGCGAGACGGAGCGCGAATGTACCGATGCCGCTGAAGAGATCGAGCACGCGCCGAGCATACCCCACACCCGTCAGAACCTGCGCCGCAAGCACATCCTCGCCCAACTGGGTGGCTTGAAGGAACGAGCCGGGCGGTGGATAGACCGAAGTCTGTCCCATCGTCAGGAGAGGCGCGCGGCTTTCGATCACGACCTCGCCGTGGTTCGAGATGCGAGCGCAACGATGCGCCGCGCCGACCGCGATGAGCCGCGCCGTGGTCGGATCGTCGAGCGGCCCACAGCCGCGCAGATCGATATCGAGCCCGGATTGCGTCGCAGTGACGAGAATGTCGAGCGGCTTGCCGGTCGAGGCGAGAGCGGTTGCGATCGCACGGGACGCGTCGAGTGCATCGGCCATATCGGGCGACAGAATGGGGCAAAATGCGATGGCCACGATGTCGTGCTGGCGCGCCTGCATGAAGCCGACGGCCGGCGGTGTCTCGATGAGGACATTGACGGCCTTGGCGGCACGAGCGTGGAACGTCGCGCGGCGGCGGCCTGCCCCATGGGCCATGACGGTCGGCCCAACGGCCGCATCGACATGCGCCATCGACAAGGCCGTTGCGACGAGACCACGCTTCCATTCCGCATAGGGTGCCGGGGCGAGCGACTGGATCGCACAGCCGCCGCATGTTCCGTAATAGGGGCAGATCGGCTCGATACGGTCGGGGCTGGGCCGGAGGATCTCCAGGATGCGTCCGCGGTCGCCCTCGACCTCGGCTGCGAGGCGCTCGCCGGGGAGCCCATCCGGAACAAAGATGGAGCTGGTCAAGCCTTGAGCGACACCCTCGCCGCGTTGACCGAGCCGCAGGATATCGAGCGTGACAGCGGCGTTCATCGCGTCGCGCCCAGCAGGAACTCGCGATTGCCGTCCTGCCCCTCGATCGGAGACGGGATCACATCCACCATCGTCCACCCGAGTCCGGTCACAAGGGCAACGATCTCGGCACAGACTTCCGCATGGATCGCGATGTCGCGCACGACACCTTTCTTGACCCGACCAAAGCCCGCCTCGAATTGCGGTTTGACGAGAGCCACCACGTCCGCATGCTCGGCCGCAAGGGCGAGAACATGCGGGAGAACGAGCCGTAACGAAATGAAGCTGACGTCGCAGACGACGAGCGTCGGCGGTTCGCCGAGCAGATCCGCATCGAGATCGCGGGCGTCCAAACCCTCGCTGTGATGAAGCCGAGGCTCGGTCGACAGCGACCGATGCAACTGTCCACGCCCAACATCGATCGCCGTCACGTGGGCGGCACCGCGCGTCAGAAGCACATGGGAGAAACCACCCGTCGAAGCACCGACATCGAGGCAGCGGCGCCCGGAGGGATCAAAGCCGAAGTGATCGAGCGCGGCCGCGAGTTTCACGCCGCCACGCGAGACCCACGGATAAGCAGGGGTCGCGGCCAGGACGGCATCGGCGCCGATCATCGTCGCCACCTTGGTGATCACGATGCCGTTGATGGTGACGAGCCCGGCCTCGATGGCCTCGCGGGCTTTGGCACGGCTATCGAACAAGCCGGCTTGAACGATCGCGACATCGGCTCGCTGCGACATCGCGGTTTGGCTTCCCTCAGCCGTCGCGCTCAACCCTCGCGCCGGGCCAGAACCGGCTTGATGGGCTTGGTGGCGACGATCGCCGTATGACCGATCGCGTCGAGCGCTTTGGCGACGATCGCTTTCGCGTCGAGTCCGGCAGCCGCATACATGCGGTCGGGCTTGTCGTGATCCTGGAACACGTCGGGCAGCACGAGTGTGCGAACCTTCAGGTTGCCGTCGAGCAGGCCATCTTCCGACAAGGCGTGCAACACGAAAGAACCAAAGCCGCCGACCGATCCTTCTTCCACCGTGATCAGAACGTCATGGCTCGTGGCAAGTTGGCGCACCAGATCACGGTCGAGCGGTTTGGCGAAGCGAGCGTCCGCCACCGTGGCCGAGAAGCCGAGGCTGGACAATTGATCCGCAGCCTTGAGGCTTTCGGCCAGCCGGGTCCCGAGCGACAGGATCGCGATCTGCTTGCCGTGACGGACGATGCGACCCTTCCCGATCTCGAGCGGAATGCCGACCTCCGGCATGTCGATGCCGACACCTTCACCACGCGGGTAGCGCAAAGCGGATGGTCCCTGGTCGTAAGACACTTGGGTCGCGACCATGTGGACGAGTTCGGATTCGTCCGCTGCCGCCATAATCATCATGTTGGGCAAGCAGCCGAGGTAAGCGAGATCGAACGACCCGGCATGGGTCGCGCCATCGGCACCGACCAGCCCCGCCCTATCAAGCGCAAAGCGCACCGGCAGATTCTGGATGCAGACGTCATGCACCACCTGATCATAGGCGCGCTGCAGAAAGGTCGAATAAATGGCGCAGAACGGTTTGAAGCCTTCGCTGGCCATGCCGGCCGCGAACGTCACGGCATGTTGCTCCGCGATCCCGACGTCGAAGGTGCGGGTCGGAAAGGCTTGGCCGAACAGATCGAGTCCGGTGCCGGACGGCATGGCGGCCGTGATCGCCACGACCTTGTCGTCCTTGGTGGCTTCCTTGATCAGGCTCTCGCCGAACACGCGTTGATAGGCCGGCGCATTCGGCTTGGCCTTGGCCTGTGCGCCGTCGATGACGTCGAACGTCGACACCGCATGATACTTGTCGGGCGCGGCCTCGGCCGGGGCATAGCCCTTCCCCTTTTGCGTCACGACATGGATCAAAACCGGGCCGGCCTCGCTGTCACGTACATTCTTCAGGACGGGGAGGAGATGGTCGAGGTTGTGACCGTCGATCGGGCCGACGTAGAAGAAGCCGAGTTCCTCGAACATGGTGCCGCCTGTGAAGAAGGCGCGCGCATATTCCTCGGTCTTCCGAGCCTTGTCGTACATGAATTGCGGCAGGTGCTTGGCGAGTTGTTTGCCGAAATCGCGTAGCGACCGATACATGCCGCCAGACACGAGCCGAGCCAGATAGGCCGACATCGCGCCGACCGGCGGTGCGATCGACATATCGTTGTCGTTGAGGATGACGATCAGGCGCGAGTGCATCGCGCCCGCATTGTTCATCGCCTCATAGGCCATGCCGGCCGACATCGACCCATCGCCGATGACCGCGATGACGTTGTTGTTGCCGCCGGCGAGATCGCGCGCGACCGCCATGCCGAGACCTGCCGAGATGGAGGTCGAGGAATGGGCGGCGCCGAACGGATCATATTCGCTTTCGCTGCGCTTGGTGAAGCCGGAGAGGCCGCCGCCCTGACGCAACGTCCGGATGCGGTCGCGACGTCCGGTCAGAATCTTGTGAGGATAGGCTTGATGCCCGACATCCCAGATGATGCGGTCGGCCGGGGTGTTGAACACGTGGTGCAACGCCACCGTCAGCTCGATCACGCCAAGGCCGGCACCGAGATGCCCGCCTGTGACGGAAACCGCACTGATCGTCTCGGCGCGCAACTCGTCCGCTACCTGCCGCAGGTCGCTCTCGGGCAATTGCCTCAGCAGATCCGGCGTGGCAACGCGATCGAGAAGCGGCGTTTGGACAGTCATAGAAAACTCACGTTGAATTTGCGACAGAACATGCACATTGGTTTCGAGCTACACCGAAACCGATGCCACACGCAAATAATCTGCGAACCGAATGGTTTGCCTCTTGTGAATCATGGTCGAATACTCCCGTGTGTGACATTCAGTCTTCGTCAATGTCATGCATGCATCAGTGCCGACGCGAGAAGGAATAAACTGCCGCATGAGCAATATGATCCCGCCTCGACCTTCGCTTGGAACCGGGCCTCATTCCCTTGGGGCCGCGGCGGAGCGGATCCGCCACCGCTGGGGGTGGATCGTCGCGTTCGGGGCGTTTAGCGCGATCCTCGGCGTCGTCGCCCTGGTGCTCACCGAAACCGCGACCATCGCGTCCGTTCTTCTCATCGGCATCTTCATGGTCATGGCCGGATTTGCCGAGGTGGCCATTGGGATGCGGACCCGCACGTGGGGACGCATGTTCCTGTGGGAAGCGGCCGGCATCATCTACATTCTCGCCGGCATCGTCGCAATTCTTCTGCCCGAGGTCGCGGCGGGGGTTATCACGCTCCTGCTCGGCGCGGGCCTGTTCGCGACCGGCCTGCTCCGCATCTATCTCGGCTTCAAAATGACCGGCAGCGCTTCACGCGGCGCCGTGATCCTCGCAGGCACCGTCACGTTGCTGCTCGGTGTGCTTATCCTGGCGGGTTGGCCGAACAACAGCGTGCTGGTGCTGGGCACATTCCTTGGCATCGACCTGCTCTTCTACGGTTTGACTTGGATGATCTTCGGCTATCGTATCGGTCATCGTCGGTCGCTCTGACAAGCAGTCGGAAGCAAGACGGCGCGCGGGCGATCGCGCTTGCCGCGTGAGGCAGGGCAAAGGGACGCGGCATGGCGAAGTGGGTCTATACGTTCGGCGATGGCCAGGCCGAAGGCCAGAGCGGGATGCGCAACCTGCTCGGTGGCAAGGGCGCCAACCTCGCCGAAATGTCGAGTTTGGGCTTACCGGTTCCGCCCGGCTTCACGGTTACGACCGAGGTCTGCACCGCCTTCTATGCCAACGGGCGTGCCTATCCCGAGGACCTCAAGCCGCAGATTGACGCGGCGCTCGGACATGTCGGGCAGCTTGCGTCACGCACCTTCGGCGATGCCGCCAACCCCTTGTTGGTGTCGGTTCGCTCCGGCGCGCGCGCATCGATGCCGGGCATGATGGATACCGTGCTCAATCTCGGCCTCAACGACGAAACCGTGCTGGCTCTCGCGACCTCGTCGGGTGACGAACGCTTTGCCTATGACAGCTATCGCCGCTTCATCCAGATGTATTCGAATGTGGTGCTCGATCTCGATCATCATCATTTCGAGGACATTCTGGAGGACCACAAGGAGCGTCGCGGCGCCATGCTCGACACCGATCTGCAGGCCGCCGATTGGCGCGTCGTGGTCGCCGACTACAAAGCGAAAGTGGCTGTCGAAACCGGCAAACCGTTCCCGCAAGATCCGCACGAGCAGCTCTGGGGTGCAATCGGCGCCGTTTTCTCGTCCTGGATGAACGCCCGCGCCATCACCTATCGCCGCCTCAACACCATCCCCGAAGCTTGGGGCACAGCGGTCACGGTTCAGGCCATGGTGTTCGGCAACATGGGCGAGACCTCAGCGACCGGCGTCGCCTTCACGCGCAACCCCTCAACCGGCGAAAACGCCCTCTATGGCGAGTTCCTGGTCAATGCGCAGGGCGAAGATGTCGTGGCCGGCATCCGCACGCCGCAGAACATCACCGAGGTGGCGCGGGTCGCGGCCGGCTCGGACAAACCCTCGATGGAACGGGTGATGCCGTCCGTCTTCGCTGATTTCGTCCGCACGACACAGCTGCTCGAGCAGCATTACCGCGACATGCAGGATATCGAGTTCACGGTCGAGCGCGGCAAGTTGTGGATGCTGCAGACCCGCTCGGGCAAGCGCACCGCCAAGGCGGCGCTCCGCATCGCGGTCGATATGGCGCAGGCCGGCATGATTCCGCGCGAGGAGGCGGTGAAACGCATCGACCCGGCCTCGCTCGACCAATTGCTCCATCCGACCATCGATCCCAAGGCGAAGCGCGACCTGATCGCGACCGGCTTGCCGGCCTCCCCCGGAGCCGCATCGGGCGAGATCGTGTTCAACTCGGACGATGCCGAAGCCCTGAAGGTCGCGGGCCGGAAGGTCGTGCTGGTTCGGGTCGAGACATCGCCGGAAGATATTCACGGCATGCATGCGGCCGAAGGCGTCTTGACGACACGCGGCGGCATGACCTCCCATGCGGCCGTCGTGGCGCGCGGCATGGGCAAGCCCTGCGTCTCTGGCGCTGGGTCGATCCGGGTCGATTACGCCGCCAAGACGCTGACCTGCGGCGGGGTCGTGCTCAAAAAGGGCGACATCGTCACGATCGACGGCTCCACCGGTCAGGTGCTGAGAGGCCGGGTCGACATGTTGGAGCCGGAACTGTCGGGCGACTTCGCCACCATCATGGAATGGGCAGACGGCGTGCGCCGCATGAAGGTGCGGGCCAATGCCGAAACACCGCTCGATGCGCGAACGGCGCGCAAATATGGGGCTGAGGGCATCGGGCTCTGCCGGACCGAGCATATGTTCTTCGACGCGGACCGAATCGTATCAGTGCGCGAGATGATCCTTGCCGATGACGAGGCCGGGCGGCGCGTGGCCCTCGCCAAGCTGCTGCCGATCCAGCGGCAGGATTTTGCCGACCTGTTCGAGATCATGTCGGGCTTGCCGGTCACGATCCGCCTCCTCGACCCGCCCCTGCACGAATTTTTGCCCCACACCGATGCCGATATGGCGGAGGTCGCGACCGCTATGGGAACCAGCGCCGAGAAGCTGCGCCGTCGGGCGCAGGAACTGCACGAGTTTAATCCGATGCTGGGGTTCCGCGGCGTCCGCATCGCCATCGCGTTCCCCGAAATCGCCGAGATGCAGGCCCGCGCGATCTTTGAGGGCGCGGTGCTGGCGCAGAAGAAAACCGGCCAACCCGTCACGGCCGAAATCATGGTGCCGCTGGTCATGACCAAGGCCGAGCTCGATCTCACCAAAGCCCGCATCGTCGCAATGGCAGAGGCGGTCGAGACGGAAAGCGGCGTCAAGATCCCCTACCAGATCGGCACGATGATCGAACTGCCGCGCGCCGCCTTGATGGCGGCCCAGATCGCAGAGAGCGCTGAATTTTTCTCGTTTGGCACCAACGACCTGACTCAGACGACGCTCGGCATCTCCCGCGACGATGCGGCCTCGTTCCTCGGCCCTTACACGGCCAAGGGCATCCTGCCGGCTGACCCGTTCGTCACGCTGGACCAGGAGGGCGTCGGGCAGCTCGTCAGCCTCGCGGCAGAACGCGGTCGAGCCACCCGCCCCGGCATCAAGCTCGGCATCTGCGGCGAGCATGGCGGCGATCCAGCCTCGATCGCCTTCTGTGAAAAGGTCGGGCTCGATTATGTCTCCTGCTCGCCATACCGCGTGCCGATCGCGCGCCTCGCCGCCGCCCATGCGGCGCTGGGTATTCGCGTCCAGGAGGGCGCTTAAGGCCAAGCTCACGTTAACCTTCCATCAAGCCTAAAGCTCGATAACCACAATTCCGGTGCGGTTCGCCTCGAGGGTCGGTTGCGTTATTAACCCTTGGGCCGACACCGCATCGGAGCCGCGCCTATCATAGGTGCGTCCTCCCTGGGGTTTTGGGCGAAGGTACGGCATGGTCCCCTCACGCATCGGCGTCCGCACCAAGGTCAAGCGCCGCTCCCGCATAGCCTGGGCCTGCGGCACGGTGGCGCCCTGGTGCGCCGCGCTCGTCATGCTCGTGTCCTATGCGGCCGATGCCGGCCAGGATCCCCGTGTCGATGCAAGCCAATCGTTCCGCCTCTATGCGGCCGCCGCTCCTGCGGTTCTGGTTCCGTCCACCGATGCAGGCGAAGCGTTCCATTTTCAGCTTCCGAAGGGCGATCAGGTCGTGCAGCAAGCCCGGCTCGTGATCGGCGATCCGTCCGAGTTTCAGGCGGCGGCCGATGAGATCGACCCGAACCCGGCGCTCAAACCACAAGCCAAGATCTTCCCGAGCGTCGATCGCAGCCATAAAGGCGATCCGACGGTTGGATTGCGACCGACCTTCGACGCCAAGCTTCGCAAGGCTGGTTCTCTCCAGGCCGCCCGCGGCGCGAGTCTCGTGTTCTCCGATGAGAACCCGCAAGCAGAGCCGATGAGTTTCACGCCGGACGCAGGGCCCGCCCCCGGTCCCGAGAGTGTCGCCACTTTCGTGCCGATGCCGGACGGCAAGACGCTGACGACCACGCCATCGTCGTCCGACGCGTCGCCACAGCAAGGCTCGGGTGCCACGACACCGCATATGCAGGATGGCTCGACCCCGACGGTGGCGCGCGCCCTGGCGCTCGATTCGACCACGCCCGTCGAAAGCGACTCGACCCCGGTCGAGATCGCGGCGTTGCCGAAATTCTCACGCGGGCCGCAAGGTGTCGTCACCGGCAACACGACCGTGGTCGGTATCACACCAGCGCATCCGGACTATGCGGCCTTGATCGATTTGACCAAAGCCTCCAGCGAACAGAAATGTCTGGCCGAGGCGATTTACTTCGAAGCCAGAAGCGAGCCCGAGGAAGGTCAGGCGGCCGTCGCTCAAGTCGTGCTGAACCGGGTCAGCAGCGGGCTTTATCCGCAATCGGTCTGCGGCGTCGTGTTCCAGAACCAACAGCGTCACAATGCGTGCCAGTTTTCCTTCGCGTGCGAAGGCCGGGCTCTGCGGATCACCGAGACCGACGCCTGGGCTCAGGCGGTCCGCGTGGCGCATGAGGTCACCGAGGGGAGCGCCTATGTGTCGGACGTCGGCGGTGCAACCCACTATCACGCCAAATACGTCCGGCCATTCTGGGCCTCGCGCCTGAAGAAGATGGACGTGATCGGCCATCACGTCTTCTACAAGTTGCGACCCGGGCAGACCTAAGACCTGCGACGCGCGGGCGCGTGGCATCTAAATTGGTCGCGGTCATGCGACCCACCAAGTTCCAACACTTTTCGTGATTTTCCGTCCAAAGTGTTGGAACTCAGGTTTGACGGCGAGGCCGACTAGCCTTCGGCCGAGACCGCGCCCTTCTGCTTGGCGGCGCGTCGACGCGCATGCAGCACCCATTCGGTGTAGCCGTTCGGCTGCTCGCGTCCCTTGAACACGAGTTCACGGGCGGCCGCGAAGGCTTCGCCGTCGAAGCCGGGCGCCATCGGCCGATAGAGAGGATCGTCGGCATTCTGACGATCAACGACGGCGGCCATCCGCTGCAGGGTCTCATTGACCTGTGCCTCGTTGACGATGCCGTGCTGCAACCAATTGGCGACGTGTTGGCTGGAGATGCGGAGCGTCGCACGGTCCTCCATCAGCCCGACATCGTGAATGTCCGGCACCTTGGAACAGCCGATGCCCTGGTCGATCCAGCGCACCACATAACCCAGGATTCCCTGCAGATTGTTGTCGAGTTCCTGCTGCACATCCTCCGGTGCCCAATTCGATTGCGACACCGGGATGGTCAAAATGGCGTCGACAGGCGTACGTGGACGGGTCGCAACCTCGGCTTGCCGAGCCGCCACGTCGACCTCGTGATAATGCATCGCGTGCAGCGTGGCGGCGGTCGGTGAAGGCACCCAGGCCGTCGTGGCGCCAGACTTCGGATGGGCGACCTTCTGCACCAGCATGTCGGCCATTCGGTCCGGTGCGGCCCACATGCCCTTGCCGATCTGCGCGTGCCCCACCAGACCCATCGCGATGCCATTGTCGACGTTCGAGTCCTCGTAGGCTTTGATCCAGCTCATGTTCTTCATGTCGTTCTTGCGTACGACCGGACCGGCCAGCATCGAGGTGTGAATCTCGTCACCGGTCCGGTCGAGGAAGCCGGTGTTGATGAAAACGACCCGCTCGGCCGCGGCCGCAATGCAAGCCTTGAGGTTGATCGAGGTGCGGCGCTCCTCGTCCATGATGCCGATCTTGATCGTGTTGCGCGGCAGACCGACGAGATCCTCGACCGCCCCAAACAGTTGGTTCGCGAACGCCACCTCGTCCGGTCCGTGCATCTTGGGCTTGACGATATAGATCGAGCCTTTGCGGCTGTTGCGAATGTCGGCCGGTGCATCGAGATTGCGCTTGGCGATCAAAACGCTGACGACCGCATCGAGAAAGCCTTCCGGGATCTCCTGACCGGCCGCGTCCAGCACCGCGTCCGTATACATGTGATGGCCGACATTGCGGATCAGCATCAGGCTGCGACCGGGCAAGCGCACCTCGCCGGTGCCGTCCGGTGCCGTATAGACCCGGTCCTTGTTAAGGTGCCGTGTCAGCGTCTCGCCACCTTTCTTGAAGGTGGCCGAAAGCGTGCCGTCCATCAGGCCGAGCCAATTTGTGTAGATCGCGGTCTTGTCGGCGGCATCGACCACGGCAACGCTGTCCTCCATGTCGACGATGGTGCTGACGGCGGCTTCGAGAACCACATCGGCAAGACCGGAGGGATCGGACCGACCAACCGCATGAGTTCGATCGATCGTGAGTTCGACATGCAAGCCGTTGTGAACCAGAAGCACGGCCTCTGGCGCGGGTGCCGCGCCGCGATAGCCAACGAAGGCCGCCGAGTTCTTTAGGCCGACCGGAGCCAAGCCCTTGGCCAGATCTGCTTTCAGCGACCCATCGACGACCGAGTAGCCGATCACCTGCGTGTGGGAGCCTTGCTCCAGAGGAAGGGCCTTGTCGAGGAACGCCTTGGCGGCGTCGACCACTTTGGCGGCCCGCGCATGGTTGAACCCTTTGCCACGCGCGGCATCACCCTCGTCGGGAATCGAATCCGTGCCATAGAGCGCATCGTAGAGGCTACCCCACCGGGCATTGGCGGCATTCAAGGCATAGCGGGCGTTGGACATCGGAACGACGAGCTGCGGCCCGGCCATGCGGGCGATCTCGTCATCGACATTGGAGGTGCTGATCGCTTGATCCGTCACCTCGGGCAGCAGATAGCCGATCTCCCGCAAGAACCCGAGATAGGCTTCGCCCTGCATCGCTTTGCCGTCCCGATGGTAGGCATCGATCCGCGCCTGCAGGTCGTCGCGAATCGCAAGCAGCTCACGATTGCGGGGCGCCAACGCCTTGATCAAGCTCGCGAAACCTGTCCAGAACCGAGCCGCTTGAACGCCCGATCCGGGCAGCACCTTCGCGTCGAGGAAAGCGTAAAGCTCGTTCGCGACGCTTAGACCAGCGGTCGTTGTCCTGTCCATTGGTGTGCTCCTGGTGATGGGTCTCGACTGATCGTCATACAAGACGGCCTCACCGCTTCAGGGCCGTCATTCTGTGTGGCAAGCCTTGTACACCAAGCGGGCGCGGCACATAATCCCGCCATGGCGCACCGTGATTTCCTGGGGCAGTTTGACTGGCCCTTACCGAACGACTGTCCCGCGCCAGAGTTCTCTTCATGCTGACCATGAAGGGAAAATATGGTCTGAAGGCCATGGTGCATCTCGCGGGCTGTAAGCCGGGTCAACCGGAACTCGTCACCTTCATCGCCAACGAAAACTCGATTTCCAAAAAGTTTCTCGATGCGATTTTGGGGGAGCTTCGCGTCGCGGGTCTCGTCGTCTCGAAGAAGGGCAAGGGCGGTGGCTACGCGCTCGCGAAACCGCCAAGCGAAATCAGCGTGGGCGAGATCGTGCGTATTCTCGATGGACCGCTTGCGCCGATCGATTGTGCCAGCCGGAAATACTATCGGCGGTGTCTCGACTGCAACGATGAAGCCACCTGTACGGTTCGCCGCATGATGATGGAAGTTCGCGACGCGACGGCCCGCGTGCTCGACAACCGATCACTCGCCGAGATGCGGGCTCTCGGCAACCTGCAATCTGACTCGTTGACATACGACATCTGATAAACGGCCGAGCTTCGCGCTCTGCTCGAACCGAGAGCGATGCCGTCACCGGGAACGGGGCAACATCCGGTCAAGGACATGATCGCGCTTGATGAAATGATGCCACAGCGCGGCCGCGATATGCAGCCCCACCACGCCATAGATCGCCCAGGCGCCCCAGAGGTGCAGCTCCTCGGCAACGTGAGACGCCGCCTTGTCGACCGGCACGATCCGCGGCCACTGGAACAGCCAGAAGAACGGTAGCGAGTAGCCGCCCGCCGCCGAGTTCCAATAGCCCGTGAGCGGCATGAACAGCATCAGCGCGTAGAGGCCGAGATGGGCAGCGGACGCCGCCGCATGATTGAGACGGCCCAACCGGTCCAGATAAGGCGGAGCCGCCTTGGCGAGCCGGTAAGCAATCCGCAGCACGATCAGGACCAGCGCCGTCATGCCGAGCGACTTGTGCCACTCCAACAGGAAGCGTCGCGTCGCTTGGCCGGGCGGCTGATAGGCGCAGTAGAGGCCAATCAACATGGCGGCGATGATGATGACTGCCATGCTCCAGTGAAAGCCGCGTTGGACGAGGTCGTAGCGCGGGAGAGGCTCGGCCGGCTGCCGGACGATGTCGAGGTCGAGGGTCGTCATTCCAAATCCAATTTCGACGCGGCCTCCGGGCGGCCAGCACCGCAAAGGCTTTCCCGGTCGGACCGGGCTAAATTGCGGCGTTCGCCATCGCTCGATCGTCTGGCATCGCGATGGCGGAGCGGTGTGGCAAATGGGCCGGGCTACCCGGTCCGCTTGCGTTGCGGTCGCTTTACGATGCTGGCGGAACGCTCCATGGTATCAGGGGTCGAATGCGCTCTAAAATCGAAACCACGCCATCGAGATGAACCTCCCATGCCGATGAAACTGCAAGGATCCTGTCGCTGCGGCACAGTCAGGTTCACCTTGGACAGCCATACGCCCGTCCCCTACCAGCTGTGCTACTGCTCGATCTGCCGAAAGACGACAGGGGGCGGCGGCTTCGCGATCAACATCATGGGCGTAGCCGACAGTCTCGAGGTGACTGGCCAGGATGCCATTGCGGTCTATCGGGCCGAGATCGAGCAGGATGACGGCTCAGTCGAGATCAGCTCAGGCGAGCGAAGTTTCTGTTCAACATGCGGATCCGCTTTGTGGCTTTACGACGAGAATTGGCCAGACCTGATCCATCCCCTGGCGGCCGTCATCGACACGCCCCTCCCGAAAGCGCTTGAGAAAGTGCATCTCATGCTCGACTTTAAACCGGAGTGGGTCGACGCCTCAATCGGCCCAAAGGATCAAACCTTCGCACGCTATCCGGAACAGTCGATCGAGGAGTGGCACCGCTCGCGCGGTCTGTGGATCGACTGAGCGGCTTACGCCGCGGCGCGTGTCGCCGCGACCCAGGCTTTGATCCGCTCTTCGGGATCGTCTGCCTTCACGACATCGGTCACAACAGCGACGCTATCGGCGCCGGCCGTGAGAACGGGCGCGACACGGTCGAGTGTGATCCCGCCGATCGCGACGAGCGGCACCGAACCAATCCGCTGCTTCCAAATGCCGATGCGATCGAGCCCTTGCGGGGCCCATGGCATGACCTTGAGGGTCGTCGGGTAGATCGGGCCGAGCGCAACATAATCCGGCCGTGCCGAAAGCGCCCGATCAAGCTCGTCATCATCATGCGTGCTCAGCCCGACCTTGATGCCGGCGCGATGCAGAGCCGCGAGGTCAGCATCGACGAGGTCGCCCTGCCCGAGATGAACGACGCCGATGCCTTCAGTGATGGCGAGTTCCCAAAAATCATTTAGCACGAGCGTCGCGCCAGCAGCAGCGCAGAGGTCGCGAGCCTGTCTCGCCTGAACGACCTGCTGTTCCGTATCCTGATGCTTCATCCGCAATTGCACGAGCCGCGCGCCCGCCGCGAGCACCCGCTTCACCCATTCGGCGTCGCCGACGACGGGGTAGAATCGGTCCAGCATCATGCCAGCACCGCCTGCCCGAGCACGGGAGTCGAGGGGGCCGCCATATCTCGCGTTTCCATGGGGCCAGCCTCGAAGGCCAGACGTCCCGCTTCGATCGCTTTGGCGAATGCGAGCGCCATTGCGACGGGATCACCGGCTTTGGCCACAGCCGTATTTAGCAGGATGGCGTCATAGCCCAGTTCCATCGCGGCCGCGGCTTGCGACGGCAAGCCGAGGCCCGCATCGACCACCAACGGAATGTCTGGAAAATGCGCCCGCAGGGTTCGGAGACCGAACGGGTTGTTGAGGCCCAAGCCGGATCCGATCGGCGCGCCCCATGGCATCAACACCCGGCAGCCCGCCTCGACCAACCGTTCGGCGACACCAAGGTCCTCCGTGCAATAGGGGAACACCTCAAAGCCCTCGCCGCACAAGATCCGCGCCGCCTCGACCAAGCCGAAAACGTCAGGCTGAAGCGTATCGGCCTCACCGATCACCTCGAGCTTGATCCACGGCGTATCGAACACCTCCCGCGCCATATGGGCGGTCGTCACCGCCTCCTTGACCGAGTGACACCCGGCCGTATTTGGCAAGACGCGAAGGCCGAGATCGCGGATCAACGTCCAGAACGCCTGACCGGCTCGCCCGGCCGCCGACTCGCGCCGCAACGAGACCGTGACGATCTCGGCCTGCGATGCACGAACGGCGTCGGACAGAATTGCGGGCGAGGGATATTGCGCGGTCCCGAGCAGGAAGCGGGATTTTGGTTCGACCCCATAGAACATCGTTATCCTCCCTGCATCGGCGCGACGATCTCGATACGATCCCCCTGACGAAGGGCGGTTACGCTCCGGAGCCGTGCCGGAACGAAATCCCCGTTCAGCGCGGTAGCAACCACGGCTTTGCCAAGGTCCAATTCCTGCAACGCTTGTTCCAACGTATCGGCCGCAAGATCCGTCGCCTCACCGTTCAACATGATCTGCACCATCAGTCTCCTCGAACACAGCGTCGGCCGCCATGCGCGCGAAGGCCGGCGACAGTAAAAATCCATGGCGATAGAGGCCATTCAGCCTGACGATCTTCCCGTCTCGGCGTATAGCCGGCAAATTATCGGGAAAGGCCGGCCGCACATCGGTGCCAATCTCGACCACTTCGGCCTCGCCGAAGGCAGGATGCAGCGCATAGGCGGCGCTGAGCAACTCGATCATCGACCGCGCTGTGATGCGGCTGCGATCGGCGCTTTCGATCGAGGTCGCTCCGATCATGAACAAGCCATCCTGGCGCGGCACGATGTAGAGCGGGATGCGCGGGTGAAGCATTCGGATCGGCCGATGCAGCTTGATCTCGTGTGTGCGGATCACGACCATTTCGCCTTTCACGCCCCTGAGGTCGGGCAAGTCTGCCGCCGCCGCGAAGCCCCGGCAGTCGACGATCCGATCCGCGTCGAGATCCGGGATCGACACATCGCGATCGAAGCTGATCCGCACGCCCATTTGCTCGAGACGAGCCGCAAGAGCGACCAAGGCGCGGCGCGGGTCGAGATGCGCCTCCCGTGGAAAGAGCAGGGCCTTGCGAAACCTCCCGTCGAGATCCGGCTCCAAGCGCGCGACCGCGTCCCGATCCAGCCACTCGAAATCGGTGGTGCGTTTCGAAAAGCGAGACAGCTCGGCTGTATCGCGCGGGGGCGCGACCACGAGCGTGCCTAAAGCCACAGTCCCGGCGATATGGGCCGGCCACCAATCGAGCGCCATCCGGCCGAGATGGGTCACAGCGGGTTCGGCGCTTTCGGCCTCGCACCACGGCGCCAGCATGCCTCCGGCGAACCAAGAACAGGATGCCGCGCCAAGGTAAGCGCCGCGATCCACCACGTCGACGGAAGCGCCGCGCTCGGCGAGTTGGACAGCGGTCACAAGCCCGGCGACGCCGGCTCCCACGACGATGACCCGCATGGCGTCAGCCGCCAACGCCGGCCGCGACGGACCGTAAGCAACTATGGAAAAAAGGGTAGCGGTTCAACATCAACGGTCCCGTCCCTTCGCCGGCATGACCCGGATCAGGTTCGAAGGGTTCGGCTCGTGCCGTCTCAGTCCCGCCCCTGCAAGACACCCCTCGGACAATCGAAAGATAGGCAGACCCCGGCGCGAAGGCAATGCCGCCTCGACCGGCGATCTCATGCGGCTCCCCGATCTTGCGACAGACCGGCCGACGCTCTACTCGTCACGCGAAGGAGCACGGCATGGGACAGCGACTTGAACTCGGGCTCGATACGTTCGGCGACGTGACGGCCGCCCCGGACGGAACCCTCCTGCCCTACGCCCAGGTGATCCGCAATGTCGTCGCCGAGGCGGTTCTGGCGGACCAGGTCGGGATCGATTTCTTTGGGGTCGGCGAACACCACCGCAGCGACTTCGCGGTCTCGGCGCCGGACGTCGTCTTGGCCGCGATCGCTGGGCAAACGAGCCGCATCAGGCTCGGATCGGCCGTGACGGTGCTGAGCTCGGACGATCCCGTGCGCGTATTCCAGAGATTTTCTACGCTCGATGCGATCTCGAACGGGCGCGCTGAAGTGATCGTCGGGCGCGGCTCTTTCACCGAGTCGTTTCCGCTGTTTGGCTATAAACTCGACCAATATGAAACTTTGTTTGAAGAAAAGCTGGCTCTCTTCGCCGCGCTGATCCGACAGGATGCCGTCACGTGGCGCGGGACGACGCGCGGCGCGCTCGTAGATCAGCGCGTTTATCCGACGCTCGAGAAGGGCTCGCTCAAGACGTGGGTTGGGGTTGGTGGCAGCCCGGCTTCCGTGGTGCGTGCGGCGCAGCACGGCCTGCCCATGATGCTGGCGATCATCGGCGGCAACCCGACGCGCTTCAAACCCTATGTCGATCTTTATGGACAGGCGTTCGGCCAAATGGGGCAGCCGGTTCAGCCGATCGGGGTGCATTCGCCCGGCTATATCGCCGAAACAGACGAGCAGGCGCGCGAAGAGCTTTGGCCGGACTACAAGCGCATGCGCGACCATATCGGCGCTGAACGCGGATGGCCGCCAATGGACCGGTCCGAGTTCGATCAGGAGGCGGATCGCGGCTCCCTCTATGTGGGCTCCCCCGAAACCGTCGCCCGCAAGATCGCCCGGACCGCCAGCGCGCTCGGGCTGTCTCGCTTCGATCTCAAATACAGCGCCGGTCCGCTCACCCACGACAAGCTCATGCGGAACATTGAGCTTTATGGAACGCGTGTCATTCCGCTCGTGCGAACCATCCTCGACGAGGCGCTCAGCGGATCCCGCGCGCTTCGAGTTGGCGGTTGACCGCCAACGCCGCCAAGGTGCAGAGCGCGCCGGACAAGAGATAGGCACCAACCGCCCACAGGCCGAAGCGGCTGTAGAAGCCAAGAGCGACAAGCGGCGCAAAACCGGCACCGAAGAGCCAGGCGAGATCCGACGTCAAGGCAGACCCGGTGTAGCGGTTTTCGCTGGAGAAGTTCGACGCAATCGACCCGGCCGATTGGCCGACCGACAATCCCAGCAACGCGAAGCCGAGGAAAACGAAGGTGGTCTGCCCGGACGCACCGCCGCCGAGCAACATCGGGGTCAGGAAGCTGAACACCGCGATCGCCACAGCACAGGTCCCGATGAGATTGCGGCGACCGATCCGATCCGCCAGTACGCCCGACAGCATCACGGCGAAGGCGCAGACGACGGCACCTTCGAGCTGTAACAACAAGAAGTCGGCCGGTGTGCGGTTTGTAAACAAGCCGATGTAGGACAGCGGAAAGATCGTCACGAGGTGAAACAGGGCAAAGCTCGCCAGCGGAATGAAAGCGCCGAGCAGCAGATCGTAGCCCTGCGACCGCAAGATCGTTGAAACGCGCGCCGGTACGAGATCGCGATTTGCGAGAAGGCGCGCAAATTCTTCCGTGGCGATGAGGCGCAAGCGGGCGAACAAGGCCACGACGTTGATCGTGAAGGCCACGAAGAACGGATAACGCCAGCCCCAGCTCAGGAAGTCGGCCTGGGTCAAGTTAAGCAGGAAGAACGCGAACAGCCCGCTTGCGACGATGAAGCCGAACGGCGCACCGAGCTGCGGCATCATCGCGTACCAGCCGCGCCGGTTGTGGGGGGCATTCAACGCCAGCAGGGACGCCAACCCATCCCAGGCTCCACCAAGGGCGAGGCCTTGTGAAAACCGGAAAATCGACACAAGGACGATCGCCCAAATACCGATGTCATTATAACCGGGCAGGAAACTGATCGCGGCCGTCGATCCACCGAGCAGGAATAGTGCGATCGTCAGCTTCACGCCTCGGCCATGGCGGCGGTCGATCGCCATGAAGATGATGGAGCCGATCGGACGCGCCACGAAGGCGAGGGCGAAGAGCGCGAAGGAATAGAGAGTTCCGGTCAGTCGATCCGTGAACGGAAACATGAGTTCCGGGAACACGAGGACCGAGGCGAGACCGAAGACAAAGAAGTCGAACGATTCCGAGGTGCGACCGATCACCACGCCAATCGCAATCTCACCGGGCGACACATGCGATTCGTCGGACGAAACGAGCCTCGCATCCCGCTCGAGAGCCGAGGACGAGGCCACATTCCCACTACTCGCGGCCATGCCACATTTCCTAACGTGAGTTTCAACGATCGATCGGGCGCCGGTAAGTTTCGGGCCGCGCACCAGATAGAACCTGTGCGCCCGCAGCGTCAAACTGCTGCGCTTGGACAAAACGTCCAATCCCAAATATCAGGTCCCGTAGATAGATCGTGTGCAGCGCAGCAAAAAGATGGTTTGGTCGCCCGTGAAATTACTTCGCATCCTCATGATGCTCCCGCTCTTTAGTTTTCTAGGTGGCTGTAACGCGGTTCTGATGAGCCCGTCCGGCGACGTGGCGATTCAGCAGCGCAACCTGATCATCATCTCGACCTTGCTGATGCTGCTTATCATCCTGCCCGTCATGGTGTTCACGGCCCTCTTCGCGTGGCGCTATCGCGCATCGAACGCCGCCGCCGTCTACGACCCGGAGTGGCATCATTCGACCAAGCTCGAGGTGTTGATCTGGACAGCGCCACTGATGATTATCATCGCGCTGGGTGCTTTGACATGGATCAGCACACATCTGCTCGATCCGTTCAGGCCGATCGGACGCATCAGCGCGACCATACCGGCCTCGGACAAGATCAAGCCGCTGACGGTGGAAGTTGTCGCGCTCGACTGGAAATGGCTGTTCCTCTACCCCGACCAGGGTGTTGCTTCGATCAATGAACTCGCGCTCCCGGTCGACGTGCCGGTGCAGTTCAAGATCACGTCCGCGACAGTGATGAACTCATTCTTCATCCCCGCTCTTGCCGGACAGATCTATGCCATGGCGGGTATGCAGACGCAGCTTCATGCGGTCATCAACGAACCCGGTACTTACGAAGGATTTTCCGCAAACTACAGCGGGGCCGGCTTCTCGCACATGCACTTCAAAATGAACGCCTTGAGCGATCAGGATTTTGGCGCGTGGGTCGAGAAGCTCAAGCAGCAGGGCTCGCCGCTCGATAAGACCGAATATGTCGCGCTGGAAAAGCCTTCCGAAAAAGAACCCGTCCGCTATTTCTCATCGACACAGGCCGGGCTGTATGACGCGATCCTCAATCTCTGCGCCATGCCAGGGAAGATGTGCGTCAACGAGATGATGCAGATCGACGCCAAGGGCGGGGCCGGCAAGGACAGTGAAGCGAATTTCGAGCGGTTGAAATATGACAACCATCGCATGGAGAATGGGGACGAAGCGTCCGGAGCCACCTTCCCGGCCTCGGGTCGCCCGCCGAACTCCAACGTTCAGCCCGAGGGGATGAAGCCTCGTGCATTGTCGCCCATCGTCAACGAAAAGGCGCCTTCGACGGGAGACCAGAATGGTTCAGCGTCCGACATGAACGACATGCCCGGCATGAAACCGGACAGCCCGGCCCCGGTCCAGTTAACGAAGTAATTCACCCACTTACGAACACAACAAACGAACGGATCCCATGTTCGCCAATCTCGATCTTCAGCAGTTGATCTTCGGCAGACTGACGCTCGAAGCCATCCCGCACGAGCCGATCGTGGTCATGACGTTTATCGTCGTGGCTCTCGGCGGCATCGCGGTCGTCGGTGCCCTCACGTATTTCCGCCTCTGGGGATACCTCTGGAGCGAGTGGTTCACGAGTGTCGATCATAAGAAGATCGGCATCATGTATGTGGTCTTGGCCATCGTGATGCTGGTGCGCGGCTTTTCGGACGCGATCTTGATGCGGAGCCAGCAGGCGATTTCGTTCGGGAGCAACGACGGCTATCTGCCGCCGCACCACTATGATCAGGTCTTCACGGCTCACGGCGTCATCATGATCTTCTTCATGGCGATGCCGTTCGTAACTGGTCTGATGAATTTCGTGGTGCCACTTCAGATCGGTGCACGAGACGTGGCATTCCCGTTCCTGAATAACTTCAGCTTCTGGATGACCGCGAGCGGTGCCGTGACGGTTATGCTGTCGCTGTTCATCGGCGAATTCGCACGCACCGGTTGGCTTGCCTACCCGCCGCTCTCCGGCGCGTCCTACAGCCCCGGTGTCGGCGTCGATTATTACATCTGGTCCCTGCAGATCGCCGGTATCGGGACGTTGCTGTCCGGCATCAACCTGATCGCCACCATCGTGAAGATGCGGGCGCCTGGCATGACGATGATGAAGCTGCCGATCTTCACCTGGACGGCGCTTTGCACCAACATTTTGATCGTCGCGGCCTTCCCGGTTCTGACCGCCGTTTTGGCGCTTCTGTCTCTCGATCGTTATGCTGGAACGAACTTCTTCACGAACGACCTCGGCGGCAATCCGATGATGTACGTGAATCTGATTTGGATCTGGGGCCATCCGGAGGTTTACATTCTGATCCTGCCGGCCTTCGGGATCTTCTCGGAAGTCGTGTCGACCTTCTGCGGCAAGCGCCTCTTCGGTTATGCGTCCATGGTCTATGCGACCGTGGTGATCACCATCCTGTCGTATCTCGTCTGGCTCCATCACTTCTTCACGATGGGGTCCGGTGCAAACGTCAATTCGTTCTTCGGCATCACGACGATGATCATCTCGATCCCGACGGGGGCCAAGATCTTCAATTGGCTCTTCACGATGTATCGGGGTCGCATTCGGTTCGAACTGCCGATGATGTGGACTGTCGCCTTCATGCTGACCTTCGTGATCGGCGGCATGACCGGCGTTCTCCTGGCGGTACCCCCGGCCGACTTCATGCTGCACAACAGTCTGTTTCTGGTCGCGCATTTCCACAACGTGATCATCGGCGGCGTCGTGTTCGGCTTGATGGCGGGCGTGACCTACTGGTTCCCGAAAGCCTTCGGCTTCAAGCTCGATCCGTTCTGGGGTCATATGTCGTTTTGGTTCTGGGTCGTCGGTTTCTACGTCGCCTTCATGCCGCTCTATGTGCTCGGCCTAATGGGCGTCACGCGGCGCCTCAGCCATTTCGATGATCCCTCGCTTCAGATCTGGTTCATCATCGCCGCCTTTGGCGCACTTTTGATCCTCGTGGGCATTGTCTCGTTCATCGTGCAGATCGTGGTCAGCATCATGCGCCGTGAAGAGCTTGCGGACCTGACCGGCGATCCGTGGGGCGGCCGGACTCTCGAATGGTCCACGGCTTCTCCGCCGCCCGAATATAACTTCGCGTTCACGCCTCAGGTACATGACCTTGATGCGTGGGCCGACATGAAGAAGCGGGGCTATGTTCGACCCCTGCAGGGCTACAAGGCAATCCACATGCCGCGGAGCACCTGGGCCGGCGTTGTTCTGGCGGCGCTCAGCACCGTCTTCAGCTTCGCGATGATCTGGTACATATGGTGGTTGGCGGTTCTCGCCTTCGTCAGCATCCTCGCGGTCGCGATCCTGCATACCTTCAACTACAATCGGGATTTCTACATCCCGGTCGAAGACGTGGTCCGGGCGGAGAGCCGCCGGACGAAGATTCTCGCAGGGCAGGTGTAAAGGCGATGACCGACGCATCGAGCGCCGTCACCACAGGCGATGAACCGCTGACGTTCTACGTGGCAGAAGAGCATGGGCACGCCGAAGGCGGCACCATGCTCGGCTTCTGGATCTATCTGATGAGCGATTGTCTCATCTTTGCGGTCCTCTTTGCGACCTACGGGGTCCTTGGTCGCAATTATGCGGCTGGGCCGTCGCCGGCGGATCTCTTCGATTTGTCGACCGTCGCGCTCAACACTTCAATGTTGCTGCTGTCGTCGATCACCTACGGGTTCGCCATGCTGGCCATGGAGAAGCAGCAGCAGCGCACGACGCTGATGTGGCTGGCGATCACCGGATTGTTTGGCGCAGCGTTCGTTGGCCTCGAGGTCAACGAGTTCATCCACCTCATCCATGAGGGTGCGGGACCGCAGCGCAGTGCCTTCCTGTCGTCTTTCTTCACCCTTGTTGGCACGCACGGTATCCACGTCTCGCTCGGCATCATCTGGCTGATCGTCTTGATGGTCCAGGTTGGTCAACGCGGTCTCGTGCCTGAGAATAAGCGCCGTCTGATGTGCCTGAGCATGTTCTGGCATTTCCTCGACGTGATCTGGATCGGCGTATTTTCGTTCGTCTACCTCCTGAGTGTGCTTTGATGACCGCGAATAATGCCGTTCATGTCGAGGTTCTCCCGGACCACCACGAAGCCGGGCATGGGTCCCTCAATGGTTATCTGACCGGGTTTGTCCTTTCGGTCATCCTCACGGCCATTCCGTTCTGGCTGGTGATGGGGCATGTCTTCGACGATACGCGGATCACGGCTTTCGCGGTTATGGGTTTGGCGGCCGTTCAGATCGTGGTCCACATGGTCTATTTCCTTCATATGAACACGAAGTCTGAGGGCGGCTGGACCATGTTGGCTTTGATCTTCACAATGGTTTTGCTGGTCATAACATTATCGGGCTCCATCTGGGTCATGTACCATCTCAACAGCAACATGATGCCCATGTCGGTCCACGACATGCGCAACATGCCGTGACACGCAACCGAAGTGACGCGCCGGTGGTGGCGGGCGCGGATCTCGCCGCGCCCTCACCACGCTCGCTTTGGTCCTTGGCTTTGATCGGGGCATTTGCACTCTTCACGATCGCGGTTCTGTCAGCACTTGGGGTTTGGCAACTATACCGGTTACAATGGAAGCTTGACCTGATCGCCCGGGTCAATGAGCGGGTTCACGCAGCGCCCCTCGCCGCGCCGGGGCTGGGATCGTGGTCCGGCATCACGGCTGAGGCAGATGAATATCGGCATCTGCGCCTTGATGGTCGCTTCGACAATGGTCGCGAAACATTCGTTCAAGCCGTCACGGCGCTCGGCCCAGGCTTTTGGGTGCTGACGCCCTTCGAGCTGCACTCGGGCGGGACCGTATTGGTCAATCGGGGCTTCGTGCCGCCAGAGCGTCGTGACCGAGAGACGCGGCGGGACAGTGAAGTGACCGGGGCCACCACCGTGACGGGCCTGCTGCGGATGACGGAACCGGGCGGCGGCTTCCTTCGTCACAACGATCCGACGAACGGACGCTGGTACTCCCGCGACGTCGGTGCGATCGCGGCCGAGATCGGCCTCGATGACGTTGTGCCTTATTTCGTCGATGCGGATTTCGATCCGAAGGTTGGCAAATATCCGGTGGGCGGGCTCACCGTCATATCATTCCCGAACAATCATCTGGTCTATGCGCTCACTTGGTTCGGGCTCGCGGCCATGCTGGCTGGAGCGGTCGTCTGGCTCGCGCGTGACGAGCTTCGGCTGCGTCACATCACATCATCCGCTGACCGTGTCTCTGGCCATCGCACCGGCCCTGGCGGAACACCGGTCAATCTCTCGTGACATGGCGCGTCCCTCGGGGCCAAGACATGCTCGAACGTCTGCTCGGACCGTCGCTTGCGTCGTATGACCCGTCTGGCGCTCCGCCGAACGCCGACATGGCCGGACGCAAAAACCTCTTCTTGTTGATCCAGCTTCGCTGGATTGCGGTCATCGGCCAGATCGCCACGATCGCTGCTGTGCATTACGGGCTTGGGATCTCGCTGCCGTTTGGTGGCATGGCCGCAGTGCTGGCGGCGCTGGTGACGCTGAACATCGCCAGCTTGCTCAGGCTCTGGACACGATCGAGCGTCAGCAATTCTGAATTGTTCGTCGCGGTCGTGTTCGATGTCGCGGCCCTCACGGCGCAACTCTACCTCAGCGGCGGCGCTACGAACCCGTTCACCTTCCTCTATCTGCTGCAGGTCACGATCGGGGCCGTGCTTCTCGATGCCTGGTCGACCTGGGTTGTGGTGGCGCTCGCGACCCTCTGCTTTGCCGGCCTAACCTTCCTGTACAGACCGCTGGATCTGCTCGATCACCATGTCGAGGCGCTGTTCAGCATGCATATTGACGGAATGCTGATTTGTTTCATGCTCGACGCGGCGCTGCTGGTCGTGTTCGTGACCCGGATCAACTTCAATCTGCGTGAGCGCGACGCGCGGCTGGCCGACCTTCGACAACAGGCCGCTGAAGAACATCACATTGTCAGAATGGGGTTGCTCGCATCTGGCGCAGCGCATGAACTCGGCACGCCGCTCGCGACTTTGTCGGTGATCCTGGGCGACTGGCGCCGTATGCCGCGCCTGATTGCCGATCCGGATCTGGCCGACGATATCAATGCCATGCAGGCTGAACTTCAGCGCTGCAAAGCAATCGTGACCGGTATCCTGGTTTCAGCGGGTGAGACCCGAGGGGAATCGGCGGGCGTCACGACCGTGCATACATTCCTCAACGACCTTGTCGTTGACTGGCGGGCAGCACGGTCGGCCACAAATCTTTCCTACGACAATGCCTTCGGCTCGGATGTTCCGATCGTCTCGGACACGGCGCTCAAGCAGGTGATCTTCAATGTTCTCGACAATGCCTTCGAGGCTTCACCGCCCTGGGTGGGCTTTTCGGCGACGCGCGTCGATGACATGTTGGTCTTATCGGTAACGGACGTCGGACCGGGCTTTCCGGAAGACATGATGGCGCAGATCGGGAAACCCTATCAGAGCACCAAGGGTCGCCGCGGCGGCGGTCTCGGCCTATTCTTGGTCGTGAACGTCGTTCGAAAGCTTGGTGGCCGGGTCCAATTCCGCAATCGGCAAGACGGCGGCGCCGTTGTGACCCTGGCGCTCCCGCTTGCGGCGCTGGAGCTTGAAACGCGGAGGCTTGATGCCGCCTGACCGCCTTCTCGTTGTCGTTGACGACGACGAAGCTTTCGCAAAGACTTTAAAGCGCTCGTTCGAGCGCCGCGAGTATGAGGTCGTGGTCGCGCCGACGATCGACGCGGTCAACACCTTGCTGCAAACACGCTCGCCCGGTTATGCGGTCGTCGATCTCAAGCTCGCAGGAGCCTCGGGCCTTGCCTGTCTCGAAGCGCTGCACGAACACGATCCCGAGATGCTGATCGTTGTCCTGACGGGTTTCGCCAGCATCGCGACAGCGGTCGAGGCCATCAAGCTGGGGGCCTGTCACTATCTCGCCAAGCCGTCCAACACCGACGATATCGAGGCCGCGTTCGGCAAGGCCGCAGGCAACACCGACGTGCCGCTGACGGAGCGTCCAACCTCGATCAAGACGCTCGAGTGGGAGCGCATTCATGAAATGCTGGCCGCGACCGATTTCAACATATCCGAGGCCGCCCGTCGCCTCGGGATGCATCGACGAACGCTGGCCCGCAAACTGGAAAAACGACAGGTCAAGTAAACTGCCGCGCGGCCCAGCCTTTCGCTCGCGCAATCCCCTCTGCCTGCGCGGCACTCCGTCGCGTCTGACGGACCCGCTCTATCGGGGCGACAATCCGCTGCACGGCGAGGAGCCGCACGGATCAAATTCAGGATTTGAAAGCGTGAGACTGCAAGAGAAAGACGCGAAAGGCCGCCCGAAGGCGGCCTTTGCAACATTGATCTCAACAAGAAATCTGGTCGGAGTGATAGGATTCGAACCTACGACCCCCTCGTCCCGAACGAGGTGCGCTACCAGGCTGCGCTACACTCCGACAGTCGGCGATGCACATGTGCTGCACCGACGAAGGTTCGTATAGCCGCCCTCAACAGATCCGGCAAGCGGGCCAGCGTCGAAAGATGGGGGTTTCGATGCGGATCCGCATTTAGTTTGAGGGGCTGACGAGGGCCCTTGCGGCGCAGGATCGTTACACCTATGGTCGCGCCGCGATCGACCCTCAGGGGCTTCGGTCTTGATGGGGCGTAGCCAAGTGGTAAGGCAGCGGATTTTGATTCCGCCATCCCCTGGTTCGAATCCAGGCGCCCCAGCCAGTATTACCCAACGCGCGTTTTGGACGACCGAGCGATGCCGTTCGGTATCAAGGTTGTCCGCTTCCGCCTGCGGCGCCGTAGATCTGCCCGTTGGCATAGCTCGCATCTGTCATGGCAAGCTGGACGTAAATGCCGCCGAGTTCGGCCGGCTGACCCGCCCGTCCAAGTGGCGTCATCATGCCGAACGTTTGGAGCTTATCCTGCGAGGCCCCGCCGCTGACCTGAAGCGGCGTCCAGATCGGGCCTGGCGCCACACCGTTCACCCGGATGCCTTTCGGCCCCAACTGCTTGGCCAGCGACTTCACGAAGTTCATCGTCGCGGCTTTGGTTTGCGCATAATCATAGAGGTCCGGCGTCGGATCATAGGCTTGTTCCGACGTTGTCGCGATGATGCATGATCCGGGCTGAAGGTGGGGCAACGCCGCCTTGATGATCCAAAACGGCGCGTAGATGTTGGTCTTCATCGTCCAGTCGAACTGCTCGGTCGAAATATCCAGGATCGAGGCATGCGCCTGCTGACGCCCCGCATTGCTGACCACGATGTCGAGGCCGCCAAGGCCATTGACCGCATCGGCAACGAGCCGCTGACAGAAGGCCTCGTCCCGCAAATCCCCTGGAATCGCGAGCCCGATCCTTCCTTCGGCTTTAATGAGAGCGATCACCTCTCGGGCATCGGGCTCCTCCTCGGGGAGGTAGTTGATGGCGACATCCGCGCCCTCACGCGCAAATGCGATCGCGGCGGCGCGGCCCATCCCGCTATCGCCGCCCGTGATCATCGCCTTGCGACCGGCGAGACGCCCCGAGCCCCGGTAGCTCTTTTCGCCATGATCCGGCACGGGATCCATCTTGCTGGCCAGTCCGGGCCAGGGCTGGGATTGCTTGTTGTAGGGCGGCTGCGGATATTTGGTCCTTGGATCCTCCAGAGGCCTCGGCGCAGGCGCGGTTGAGCTTTGTGCGGCCGCCGGCACAGCAGCCGCGACGGCCGCGAGACCGAGGCCGGCACCTCCGACGATCTGACGCCGCGAGAGAGAGACATTTTTGGGATCGGACATGACACTTCCTTGTGGCAGCGGACGCGACGGTCCGGAACGACAAGGAAACTCGGTCGGGGAACGGGAGGTCCTGCGGCACTCGGTCCGGTGGAGCGGACGCGCGTCGCCTCGATCGGCACGCGGCGCTCAGCTTGGCTCGAGCACCGCTTCGATCAGGAATGGTCCGGGCCGGGTCATCGCGGCTGTGAAGAGTGCGTCGAATGCTGCGGGGGTTGTCGCGCGTGCCGCGTCGACGCCGAGTCCCTTGGCCAACGACACCCAATCGAGAGCGGGATCGTCGAGGTTGAGCATTCGCGCCGCGTTGCGGCCAATCGCGTTCACGCCGACATTCGCCATCTCGCCGTGCAGGATCGCATAAGCCCGATTGGAGAAGATGACGGTCAGCACATCGAGCCCTTCGCGAGCCTGGGTCCACAGGCCCTGCACCGTGTACATGCCACTTCCATCAGCTTGCAAACCAATGACCTTGCGGCCTGGACTTGCGACGGCCGCGCCCGCCGCGAGCGGAATGCCGATGCCGATCGCACCACCCGTCAATTGCAGATAATCATAAGGTGCGGCCGCCTGAGAATGAGCGAAAAACGAGAAGCCCGCCGTGAGCGACTCGTCGCAGACCACCGCCCCCTCGGGCATGCGGCGCGCCACGATCCGACAGACCGTCTCTCCATCGAGCGGACCGGTCGGTGAGGCCGATGTTTCGCTCAGCTGCGGAGCTGAAGCGGCGGATGCGGTCGTTCGCGAGGCGCCGATGTCTTCGGCCAAGGCCTGCAGGATCGCCGCAAGATCATGGTGCGGTCCGGCGACCTGAACGACCCTGCAGCCCTCGGCGATAAGACGGCTCGGCTTGCCCGGGTAGCCGAAAAACGCCACTGGCACGCTGGCGCCGATGAGAATCAAGGTCTCATAGTCGGCGAGCTGCGCCAGTGACGCGTCGATCTTGTACAAGACCTTCGCGACGGGGACGCGGCCCCTGCCCCGCTCGATCCGCGCATTGAACATCTCGGCCAGAAGCGTCGCGCCTGTCGCGGCCGCAATCCGACCAGCCCATTCGAGCGCGGGTGAGCGCAGGGCCTGGCCGCCGAGCAAGAGACCGATCCGCCCACCCGATCGCAGCGACTGGACGCCGGCCTCGATCGCCGAACGCTCGGGCAACGCACGCGTGGCTTGCGGCGCGATCGGGACCGGGCGGGGCTCTCCGCCGCTCGATCCTCCCACATCGCTCCACGCCACATCGGCCGGCAGGATCAGGGTCGACACGCCGGGCGTTTGCCGGGCCTGCGAAATGGCCTCAGCAGTCATCTGCCCGACATCGTCGCCCAGCGCGATGCGGCCGACCCAGTTCGACATGGGCCGCGCGAGCGATTCGATATCGCTCGTGAGAGGAGCGTCATATTGGAGATGGTGGGTCGCGTGGTCACCGACGATATTGACCACCGGTGACCGGGCGCGTTTCGCGTTATGCAGATTGGCCAAGCCGTTGGCGAGCCCCGGGCCGAGATGCAGCAGCGTCGCGGCCGGCTTGTCGGCCATGCGGCTGTACCCATCCGCAGCCGCTGTCACGACACCCTCAAACAATCCGAGAATGCAGCGCATCTGTGGGCGGCGATCCAGGGCGGCAACGAAGTGCATCTCGGACGTGCCAGGATTGGCGAAGCAGACGTCGACCCCGTTGGCCAGCAGGGTGTCGCCCAGAACATCAGCACCGTTCATCCTATCGTGTCCTTCCAAATCGCTATCGGCCGGCGCCGGTTCATAGTGGAGGCTGTGGCGCCTCGTCTCCTCGCGTTGCGAGATCGCTGCTCAACACGTCAATGCCGCGCCGCACCCGTTGCAACGTACTCGACGCCGGCGCGTCCGGAGCGGGACGAGACGGAGATCGGCCGTCGGCCAGCGCCGTGAAGGCTTCATCGAGCCAAGTCTGCCACTCTGCCCGGCCGGGTCCCGATAAGATCGGCTGGATCGAGGTATCATGCGGGGTTGCCAACAGCGCCGCGCCGAGCCGCCGCAAAATTGCATCCGCCGCGATGATCTTTTCTAGTCCGACGCGCTTGCCACGCCCCGGTTCCTGCAGCGCGCGTGACAGCGAAGCTTCGAGATTGCTGTTGGCCAGCCCAGCAGCGCGGCGAGCCGCCTCAGTGCCCTCGGCGCGGCTCGTGCCGGGGTTGCCCAAGACCGCGACCGCAAGGCGAGCATAGGCCAGAAATGTCTCGCGTAACTCGCGCCGGAGGCGAAACGGCTCCCAACTCGGCCAGAGCAGCATACAGGCCGCGACCGCGACGATGCCGCCGACGAGCGTGTAGAAGATGCGCATGCCGGCCACCACGAAGGCGCTGTGGCCCGGTTCGACAATGTCGAACAGCAGAACGATCAAAGGCGTCAGGCAGGCAATGTAGGCCCCGTAGCTGACCTGACGAACCGAAAACCCGATGACCGCCAGCGGAAAGAGGAGCGCACCGACGACGATCGGCGTTTGCGGAAAGAAGGCGAGCGCGCCGCCGATGGCCGCGCCCAGCACCGTGCCGCCGATCCGCTCCAATGCCCGTTGCCATGTCGCGGCAAAGAACGGCTGCATGGTCAGAGCCAGCGTGATGGTCAGCCAATGCGAATAGGGCGTCCACCAGTGCAGCGTGATCGCGATCGCCGGAACAACGATAACAGTGGCCCTGACGGCGTGGCGAAGAATGGCGGACCGCCAGGTGAGTTCGTCGCGAAGAGGACCCCAAATGCGCGTGCGCCACACGCCGCCGTCCGGCGGAGCCGGATGAGCCGTCGGAGCGGGCTTCTCCAACCCTTCGACGACCCGAAGCGTGATCCGAAGCCGATCCACAATGGCACCGATCAGGCTGTTGAGTTGCTCCGAACCGAGTGCCTCTTCGGCCATGCGATCGAGCGATTGCCGCAGCCGCGTGATGTCGGGACGGTGATCGGCTCCGAGGATCAGCAGGATCGGGCGAAGCCGACGTAACATGCGCTCGGCATGGGCATGGACACCCGGCGCGGTCGCAGTTTCGAGCAGTTCGGAGAGGATGATCAGTTCGCCGAACAGCTGATCGGCAGCCTCCAGCAACAAGAGAGCCTGGGTTCCTCTGCCCGACACGAGCCCCCGCCGCCGGACCGATGTCGAAACGATCGACCGCGCTTCCTCGATATGGGCCCGCACCGCGCGCCGATGGCCGCGCGCATGATCATCCCAATCGGCTTGCGACGTGCCCGGGCGAAGCAGCATGTCACGGAGGTCGGCCGCGAGCGCCGCCTGGGCCGACCAGACGGCCGCAACGGCCTGGATGGCCGGTCGATCCGGCTGGATGCGCCAGATCAAGACGGTGAGCAGGCAAGCCCAGAGGCCGCCTACGCCGAAATACAGGAAAAACGACAGCGCTTTGTCGGGCGTCAGCGGCGCGTCGATCGCAAGCGCCAGGACCACGATGAGAACGTTGCCGATCGTCTGCGCCCTCAGTCCCCAGGCCCGCGCCATGCTGAACAGGAAGGCGGCGAGGCCGGCGCAGGGGATCACGACCCCAATCCCCGCCGCGCGAAGAAGACCGAAGATCGCCCATGTCGCGGCGCCGAGGGCCGTGAAGGTCAACAACATCGGGAGCCGCTGCCGAAGCGAGCCGCCGATGTCGCAGAAACAGGTGATCATGGCACCGACGGCAGCGATCAGCAGCGCCTGCGACCCAATCCATTGATTGAGAGCGAGGAAGACGGCAGAGGCCAGCGCGGCACGCACTCCTTCAAGGACGCTGATGCCGGATAAATCGAGCCCGATCGGGAGTTTATAGAGGTTGGCGCCCGGTCGGCGGTTGGTGCCGCGCCGACCTTGCCGCGACGCATGCACAGGGAGGGGAGAATTCTGCGGCAAGGCAAGCCCTTGAGACAGGACGACCCGAGCCCTACCCGATGTCGCCGCGCGGTTTCGAGTCACGCAATCGCGAGCCGTTGCGAGCCCTTATGATAGTGGCTTCCGTGGCCTCATCAATGTCGGCTGTCACTCACGGTCGCGATCGAGCCAGCCGGGCCATCCATTTTGGTCGGTATTCCAGTTTCCGGCCTCGGCATCAGCGAGACGATCGCCCAGGCGCAGACCGCGCCAAGCAGCGTTCCGGCCAACATATCGCCGACGAAATGATAATCGGCGCCGAACAGGCCGATCGCCACCAAGCCGATCGGCACGACAGTGACCCACCACCATCGTCGGAGAGCCGGCTGTATTGCAACCATGGGAGCCGTGATGGCTGTCATGTGGCCGGACGGAAAAGACGCCCATCCGGTGCCGCCATGGAACGGGAAAAAACCGTAGGCCCCGGTGCCGATCAGCGACGGGTTGTTGTTGATCCAGGTTTCCGGCCACAACCGCCCGAAGACGAATTTCCCCTGATCCTTGATCATCACGGCGACCAAGAGCGCCACGCAAGCCTGCAGAATGACCCAGCCGATTGGACCCGGTCGTCGACCCGAAAGTGCCGCGATGCCCAGCACCAGAAAGCCGATCGACGCAGCCGGCGGCAGAGGATCGACAAGATGAGTGAGCGCGACGAAAGCCCATATCCCGTGGAAATCCGCATGGGACCAAAAAGCGGCCGGCCGATCGATCAACGAAATCGACAGGATAGTGCCCAAGATTGTCGCGACGGTGAGGATCAGCCTCGTTTGACCAAAGCCGAACGCTCTCGCGTTCGACACGTGGGGTGCAAGCCGCAGTGTATCGCCCGCGTCGCTCATCGAACCCTCGATCCGCCTCGGCGCCGACCCGGCCCCGAGGTGATTTACGACAGATCCATCGACACCTGGATCGCACCGGTGTTGCGGAGGATCCGCAGCGCAACATGCTCGCCGATCCTCCGCAAGGTCACATCGACCTTGGCATCGTCGAAGCCAATGTCACGCAGAGTAATTTCGTCGGCGAAGGACGGCATGCGCGGATTGCGGAACCGGATCGCGCGATCGAACGGGTCGAACTCGAGGCCGAGGCACGCCTGGAGAAGCAGGAACGGCGCTCCGCTGGCCCAAGCCTGCGGTGAACAGGCGACGGGATAGAGCGTCGGTCCGGCGCCACGTCGACGACGAAAGCCGCAAAAAAGCTCCGGCAGCCGGCGCAGGTCCATATAGCTGGCGGCCGCAAACAGGCCTTCAAACACGCGCTCGGCCAGATCGGTGTGGCCGTAACGTGCCATTCCGGCTGCGATCAACGAGTTGTCATGCGGCCAGATCGATCCATCGTGATACGACATCGGATTATATCGCGCCTGACCGGACGCCACGGTGCGGATGCCCCAGCCGGAGAAGAAGTCGGTCGACAGCATGTCATCGGCCACCCGCTTGGCGCGATCTGGACGGGCGATGCCGGACCAGAGAACCTGACCGGCATTGGACGTGCGGACACGACACGGCTTTTTGGCGCCGTCCAGCGCGATCGCATAAGTGCCGAGGTCTTCGCACCAGAATGCAGCATCGAACCGCTCGGCCAGCTCGGTCGCGGCCTTGTCGAGCACATCCGATCGGTCGTGCATCCCTAGGCGACGCGCGCTGGAGGCCGCGAGGCGTTTGGCCAAATAGGCATATCCTTGAACCTCGCATAGCGCGATCGGGCCTTCGGCCAGGGTGCCGTCGGCATGGAAGATCGCATCGAACGAATCCTTCCAGCCCTGGTTCTGCAGCCCGGTGTCCTGAGCGCGGCCATATTCGATGAAACCGTCGTGGTCACGATCACCGGGACCATCCATCCAGGCAAGGGCTTTTTCGATCGCGGGCCACAACTGCCTGACGGTTTCGAGATCGCCCGTTCGTTCGAGGTAGAGACCGGCCAACACGACGAACAGCGGTGTCGCGTCGACGGTGCCATAATACAGACCGAACGGCACTTCACGAAGCACCGCCATCTCGCCGCCGCGCATTTCATGCACGATCTTGCCGGGTTCCGCATCGGACGCATTGTCGACCGTGGTGGCCTGAAAGGCTGCAAGGCGGTCGAGAACACCCTTCGCGACGCCGGGGTCGCACCAGAGCATCTGGATGGCGGTCAAAATCCCGTCTCGGCCGAAGGTGGTCGAGTACCACGGTGTTCCGGCATAGGGATAAGGACCCTGAGCCGTGTCGGTGATCAGCATGAACAGATCGGCCGTGGACCGGCACATCACCTCATTCAAAATGTCGTTCGAGGTATCCACCGTCGCGACATGTCGCGTGACCGCCTTTTGATGGCGGTTCGCCGCCATGAACCCCTTGAAGAAGGTTTCGCTGATCGGTGCATCGAGGCCGTGACATTCGATCGCCAAGAAAAGCGTGGTCGATTGATTGGCGTCGAGCTTCAGGCTGTATTTTCCAGCGCCTTCCACAAGGCTCGCCGGGGCCGGGTCAAGGCAAACCAGCGTGTCGCGCTTCACGTCGTCAAGACCCGTATAGCGATAGCGGACTTTCTGATCTCCCTCGACCGCCTGGGTCGAGACGCCGCGATGAATGCGGCGGCTGCCGCGAACCTCGAACAAATCCGAAAAATCTGCGCCGAAGACGAGCGAGATGGAGAATGCGAGCGGCGCTTCGCCATGATTTGTGACGTGGATCCGCTGGTGCGCAACACCGCCCCACAGGTAGATCGTCCGGACAATGTGGATGGTGTCGCGCTGTAACGCGATCACGCCATCGCGGTAGATGTCGGCGTTGGTGAGATCGACGCTCATCAACACATTGTCGTCGCGGACGGTCGACCCCAGCAGAAGAGGCTGGACGCCGTTGATCAGCAACTCCAGACGCGACAAGAACCGGGTGTCATGATTGAACAAGCCATCCGGCCCACCGGCCGAGGCGCCGATGTCTCCGTGAGCGTCGAAGACCGCGAAACTGTCGCCATGCTTCAATGTGTGACGCGGTCGGGACGATGGCCCGGTCGCGGTGATGTAGAATTGGCCCTGCTCCGGCGCAGGGTCTTTATGTTCGATGTTCGACGTGACCGTTGCGTCGTTTGACATCATTGAAAATCGACCGGGTTACCGAACCGACCACCGCTCGCCGGGACGATCGTATCGATCGACAAATTTGCGGCGCCGCGAAGCGAAGCGGTCCGCTGCGACGCCACTTCGGCATCGATCTGCCGCTGGTAGAGATCGACATAGTCTCGCGCCATTCGGGCCGCTGTGAACCGTTGATCGAACTGGCGCCGGACCGCGCGTCGATCGAGAGCCAGAACCTCGGGGAGCGCCGCGATGGCCTCGGGCACCGTATCGACGATCCGCCCGGTCAAGCCATCATCGATCACCTCGACCACCGACCCGTTACGGAAGGCGAGAATGGGCGTGCCACAGGCCATCGCTTCGATCATCACGAGACCGAAGGGCTCGGGCCAATCGATGGGAAACAGCAATGCTCGCGCCTCGCCGAGGAACTTGGTCTTGCCGCGCTCGTCCACCTCACCGATGAATTCGACATCCGGATGATCTTGGATCAGAGGATGAATGACCTCGCGGAAATACTTCTCATCAGCCTTGTCGACCTTGGCGGCGATCTTCAAGGGAATGCCAAGCGCCTTCGCAATCTCGATGGCACGATCCGGACGCTTCTCCGCCGAAATGCGACCCAGGAATGCGAGGTAGCCACCACGGGGCTCGAAATTCGGCGTGTGAAGATCCGCCGGCAAGCCGTGCAGCACGGTTCCGGCAAAGCCTGCGTCGCTGATCGGCGCACGCTGGGCATTCGAGATCGACACCAAAGGCATTTTCGGGAAGGCCCGGTAGAAGGGCCAGAGATCCGGCAGATCCTGCCGACCGTGAAGGGTCGTGATGGTCTTGTTCTCGATGCCGCGGAACAGCGGGAAGTGGAACAGATCGATATGAAAATGGACGATGTCGAACGCCTGAGTCATTCGACGCACCTTGTCGACCATCATGGTCGTATGCGGAATGTAATCCTTCATGGTCTCGGACAAGCGAATCGCTTCGACCGTGCATGGGATAAGATTGGCGGACGTCATGGAATCGCCGCTCGCAAAGAGAGTCACCTCGTGCCCCTGATTGACGAGTTCCTCAGAAAGCCAAGACACGATGCGTTCGGTGCCGCCATAAAGACGAGGCGGAACACTTTCCATCAGTGGAGCAATCTGAGCGATTTTCATGGAAACACCCCCAACGCAAACACGCATATCGACCCGACGGGCCATGGCTAAAACGTTACCGCAAGATTAATTGTTCCGCGCCGCAACACACGCTAGAGCTCAAGCATTGGGTATAGCGTGCGTTCGAAGGCTCGTGGCTGCCTAAAGTCCGACAATGCCTCTCGCCGCATCAAAATTCAGAGACCCACGCGATGATGCTCGACCGCCCTCTCGATGAAACATGCTTCTTTTTCGACGTGGATGGCTCGTTGATCGACATTGCGCCAAAACCAGACGCCGTCGTGGTTCCGACGACGCTGCTGCGTGATCTTGAAAGCCTCAATCGGGTTGCGAAAGGCGCGGTGGCTCTGGTGAGCGGACGCTCCATCGGACAACTCGATATGCTGTTTCAGCCGGCACGATTCCGCGCCAGCGGCGTGCACGGCGCCGAAATGCGGTTCGACCCTGAGGGGCCCGTGATTCGCTCGGAGGAGGATGCGATCCCGGTCGATGTCTGGTCCGAGGTCGTTGACCTCCTGACGGCTTACCCAGGGACCTTTGCCGAGAACAAGACGTTCAGCTACGCTGTCCATTACAGGGCGTTGCCCGCGTGTGGCATCGCCTTGACGGCAGCGCTCAAGACATTGATCGACCGCCGTCCGGAGGCGCGGCTGAGCCTGATGCCGGGTCATTTCGTCGTCGAAATCAAGCGGGCGACCTTCGACAAGGGGATTGCGATCAAACGTTTTCTTGCGGAGGCGCCATTTGCTGGGCGGCGGCCCGTTTTCATCGGCGACGATGTGACGGATCAGCCCGGATTTGCAGCGGCGCTCGATCAGGACGGTGACGCTTTTTCGGTCGGGGTCCGATTTCCAGGCACGACAGGATCATTTGCAAGTCCGGCCGCCGTGCGCCATTGGGTGGCACGGATCGTCGAAACGGAGAGTTTGCACGCATGAGCACAGCCAAGGCGAGAAATCTCGATTTCGCTCTCATCGGCAATTGTCGCGTGGCCGCCTTGGTGGACACAAATGCGAGGATTGTCTGGTGGTGCACACCACGGTTCGATTCGGATCCGGTGTTTTCCCGCCTCTTGGCCGGGGATGAAGAAAAGGGTTTCTGCGACGTCGTGCTGGCCGACCAGGTCAAAAACGAATCGGCTTACGTGCGGAATACCGCGATCGTCGAAACGATCCTGACCGATTCTCAAGGCGGGGTCGTCAAGGTCACGGATTTCGTGCCGCGCTTCGAGCGTTTCGAGCGGACGTTCCGCCCCTCGCAAATCGTGCGCCGGATCGAACCGATGGCCGGGCTCCCGCGCATCACGATCCGGGTCCGTCCGACTTACGATTACGGTCGCAAGGTCACGGAAATCGCGCATGGATCGAACCACATCCGCTACCTTGGCGGCGACAATGTCGTCCGCCTGACAACCGATGCGCCGTTGTCCTATATCGAGCGGGAGGTCAGCTTCGCGCTGAATCGGCCAGTCACCATGGTGTTCGGGCCAGACGAGCCTTTCCTCTCCGGACTCGAAGCGACGTGCCGCGACTTCCTCGACCGCACCCATGCTCATTGGTTGAATTTCGTTCGGCATCTCGCCTTGCCATATGAATGGCAGACGGCTGTGACGCGCGCCGCCATCACGCTCAAGCTCTGCAGTTTCGAGGAAACCGGCGCCATTATCGCGGCCCATACGACGTCGATCCCGGAGGCGGATGGGTCGACCCGCAATTGGGATTATCGCTATTGCTGGCTCCGCGATGCCTTTTTCGTGGTCCATGCGCTCAACCGTCTGAGCGCGACCGAAACGATGGAATCCTACATCAACTACATCACGGATCTGGCGATCAGCGGTGATAAGCACCTGCAGCCGGTACACAGCATCATCCCTGGCACGCCGCTCGACGAGTGGATTGCGCCGAACCTCGACGGCTTTATGAACAATAAGCCGGTTCGGGTCGGCAACGAGGCTGTGACGCAAGTTCAGCACGATGTGTATGGGAGCGTCGTGCTCGGTGCCACGCAGATGTTCGTGGATGAGCGCCTCCCGAAGCTCGGCGACGAGGCTCTGTTCCGAAGGCTCGAACGGCTCGGTCATCAGGCCGCCAAATTCGCGCTCGAGCCGGATGCCGGCATCTGGGAATATCGCGGGTTCAAACGGGTCCATACCTATTCGGCGGCACTGTGCTGGGCGGCTTGCGACCGGCTCGGACGAATCGCGGACAAGCTCGGCTTGCACAAGGAAGCGGCGCATTGGTCGTCCGAATCCAAGCGATTGCATGCCGCCATCATGGAGCAGGCGTGGGATCCGGTCCGCGGGGCGATCACGGGCGCGTTCGGACAGCCTGAACTCGACGCCAGCAATTTGCTGCTGCCGGAGCTTGGCTTCATCGCCGCGACGGACGAGCGCTTCGTCAAGACCTTGGAATTGACCGGCAAAGAATTGATGCGCGACGGGAAGATCATGCGCTACACCTCGGCGGATGACTTCGGCCTGCCGGAGACCGCCTTTCTGGTCTGCAACTTCTGGTATGTCGATGCGCTCGCGCAGGTCGGGCGGCGCGATGAGGCCCGCGAGCGCTTCAACGACATCCTCTTGCACCGCAACCATTTCGGCATTCTGTCGGAGGATCTGAATGCGGCCACCGGCGAGTTGTGGGGCAACTTCCCCCAGACCTATTCGATGGCGGGCATCATCAATTCGGCCATGCGGCTTTCACAAAGCTGGGAGGACGCTTGGTGTCACGACTTGTAATCGTATCGAACCGTGTCGTCGTTCCGGAACCTGGAAAACCGCCGCCACCTGGCGGTCTTGCGGTCGCTGTCCATGCGGCCCTGAAGGATCGGGAGGGGCTTTGGTTCGGGTGGAGCGGCAGGGTCGACGATGGCCCGAACGTGGAGCCTGTGGTTGCTGTCCGGGACAAGATCACCTATGTGGTGACCGATCTGTCGACGGCCGATTATCAGGAATATTACAACGGCTTCGCCAATCGCGTGCTGTGGCCCATCCTGCATTATCGGGTTGATCTCGCCGAGTTCAACCGCTCGGATCTGACCGGCTATTTGCGCGTCAATGGGCTCTTCGCCGATCAACTCGCCAAGTTGCTCGAGCCGGACGATATCATTTGGGTGCACGACTATCATCTGATCCCGCTCGCGCGGGAGCTGCGGCAGCGCGGGTTCAACAACCCGATCGGTTTCTTTCTCCACATCCCCTGCCCGCCGCCCGATCTCCTCTTCACGATTCCGCGCCAGGAACAGAGCCTCGGCGTGCTGAGCCACTACGACCTCGTCGGCTTTCAGACCGAGAATGATCGCGCCAATTACGGGCGCTACCTTGCCATGTCCAAGGCGACGGTCAGCCGTGATGGTTTGGCCTATTCGGTCGATGGACGGGTGACGCGGATCGGCGCCTTCCCGGTCGGCATCGAAACCCGTGAATATGCCGGTCTCGCGGTCGAGGCAGAGGACTCGCCCTTCGCCCACGAGGTGCGTGACAGCCTGTCCGGCCGCAAACTGTTTCTCGGCGTCGATCGGCTCGACTATTCCAAGGGGATCATCCATCGGCTCGAGGCCTTTGGCCACTTTTTGGAAAACGAGCCCGAATGGTCGAACCGCGTGACGCTGTTACAGATCACGCCGAAGAGCCGGGAGGAAATTCCCGAATATCACGACATGTCGCGGGCCGTGAACGAACTGGTCGGCGGGCTGAACGGTCGTCTCGGGGAGGCCGCCTGGACCCCGGTTCGTTACATCAACCGATCCTATTCACGGCCTGCTCTGGCGGGTATTTTCCGGCAATCGGCTGCCGCTCTCGTGACTCCCTTGCGTGACGGGATGAATCTTGTCGCGAAGGAATTCGTCGCGGCCCAAAACCCGGATGATCCGGGGGTTCTGATCCTCTCGCAATTTGCTGGTGCCGCTGCTGAATTGGACGCAGCCCTCATCGTCAATCCCCATGAGACGGAGGGCATGGCGGCGGCCATGAAGCAGGCGCTGGAGATGCCGCTCGACGAGCGTCGCGATCGGCATGCGCTGATGTATGCCAGCATCGAGAAATACAACATCGACTGGTGGGCCGAGACCTTCCTGGCGAAGCTGGCCGACACCCGGCGCTCCTTCCTGATCGGCCAGCTCCGGTCGTTGTTCAACTGAGGCGAGACCGGTTCCGAGGAATGCTCGGGCCGGTCGCAAAGCGGTTTGCCCGCCGACCCGTTCCCAATTCGCAGCAGATCGACCGAGAGGCAGGCGCGCGAGCGTAAGACGGCCTGTCGACATCCGTCTTTGTTGACCCGCCGATGGCCATCCGCGACGCTCCGAAAAATTGTTTTCGGTAATTATCGCCCGCGCAAACTAATCGCCATAGAACCAAAGGGTTAGCGCCCAAGGCCTTATTTCGAGCTTTTCTGCGACCCATTGACTCGGCTTTTGAGCCGGGAAGCGAGCCTCTGATGCAGAATTGCCACAGGCTAAATTGCGACTTTGAGCCCGTTTTTTACCTGCGTGATTCGAGAGAGTTAGGGCAGTCAAGCTGTCATTTTCGCCGACTCACAGCCGCAACGCGGACATCACTTTGACTCTTTAGTGACGAGGTCTGTTGCGCCGCCAACGGCTGCTGTGTAGTGTTTATAGACCGACTGCGGCATCGCGCTGCCAGTTGGAAATCCTCAACTTGGCCCATGGGGTAGTCAACGCTGAGACATCGGCGACGCGCTTGTGTATCGGTAAATCCTATCCTTTCGATCCTAGTCAGAGTTCCGGGTGTGCGTACTTGGTCTGATGTTCGTTGAGTATCGGCGCGTTCAGCGTTGCTGCCGTTTTCTTTTGTTCTACTTGTAACTGCGGAGCGATCGCTCTGTCGGGAGGATGCTGCAATGTCGATGGGAGCCGGTTACGCAGGCGATATCACTCCGTCGGACGCGTTGGAAAAACTCGAGCAGGATCGCCAGGCGATCTTGGTTGACGTTCGTACGACAGCCGAATGGGAGTCGATTGGCGTGCCGGATCTTGCCTCGGTACAATCCGCGCCGGTGCTGATCGAGTGGTTGTCCTATCCCTCAATGGCTCCGAATCCGGGCTTCGTCTCTGAGCTGAAGGCTGAACTCGATCGCCGTGGTGCAGGCGCCGAAACCCCTCTGCTGTTTTTGTGCCGCTCCGGCGCAAGAAGCGGGGCCGCCGCCAAGGCGATGACGTCGCTCGGTTATGCCAAAAGCTACAACATTGCTGGTGGATTCGAGGGCTCGGCAGCCCAGGGACTGAGTGGTTGGAGGGCCGATGGCCTTCCCTGGAAGCGCCCCTGATCACATCGCGCCGTCCACCCGCCCTTTTCGCCGTTAGCAAAGTCGCCGCCCGCTCATGATCGCTCGACGTGAATCCAATCCGGCCGCCTCGACGCAAGCCGACCCGCTTGCCTCCCGCGCCAACGAGACCACGACCGCCCCGCTGACCCATGCCACTGCCGAGGACGACACGCGTCGTGATCTGAGTGCCCGATGGTCGAATGCCTGCCTGCGGCTGCGGGCGGAGCTTGGCGACGCCGTCTTCAACGCGTGGTTCGCCCGCCTGGAGCTCGACCGGATCGCCGATGGGACGGCCTATCTGTCGGTTCCCACGACGTTTCTGAAAGCGTGGATTCAGTCGCATTATAACGACAAGATGTTGGCGACGCTGAGCACCGAGGCTCCCGAGGTCAAGCGCCTCAGCATCGCGCTCCGCTCATCCTCCCGCGGCCGCGTCGCAGCTGCGCCGGTTTCGGCTGAGAAACGCGCCGAGCGCCCGTATGACCGCGGCACGGAAAGCTCGCCGAAGCCCCGCCAAGCCGATGACCGCCGCACGCCACAAGCGGACCGCCCCGCCAGTTCTGTTCGCCCGCAGGATGGCGATCACGCGGCCGATGCTCCCTCCGGCTCGCCACTCGACCGGCGGCTCACATTTGCGAGCTTTCTGACCGGCAAGTCCAACCAACTGGCTTTTGCGGCGGCTCAACGCGTGGCCCAGGCCCTGCCCGGCGAACCTCTGCTCTATAGCCCGCTTTACATCCACGCCGCCGTGGGGCTTGGCAAAACCCATCTGATCCAGGCCGTCGCACATGCGGTGGCCGATAGCGGACGACGCGTCATCTACCTGACGGCCGAAAAGTTCATGTATGGCTTCGTCTCGTCGCTTCGCGCCCAAACCGCCATAGCGTTTAAGGAGCGACTCCGCGCGATCGACGTGCTGATCATCGACGACGTGCAGTTCTTGCAAGGCAAGTCGATCCAGCAGGAGTTTTGCCACACGCTGAACGCCTTGATCGACGATAGCCGGCAAGTGGTTGTCGCGGCCGATCGCCCGCCGGCCGATCTCGAAACATTAGACGAGCGGGTCCGCTCGCGGCTCGCCGGTGGTCTTTGTGTCGAGATGGAGCCTCTCGATGAAGCGCTGCGGTTCAAATTCCTCGAAAACCGCACACTTGCGACGCGCAACGTGCAACCGGGGTTCGAGCTATCGCCACAAGTCATTGCTTATGTCGCCAAATCGATCGTCACCAACGGGCGCGACCTTGATGGCGCGGTCAATCGCCTGATGGCGCATGCGACCCTGAACGGCACGCCACACACGATCGAGACGGCGGAAGTCGCGATCCGCGATCTGATCCGAACGCGCGAGCCAAAGCGGGTCAAGATCGAAGACATCCAGAAACTCGTCGCCACTCACTACAACGTGAGCCGCGCCGATATCCTCTCCTCACGGCGGACCGCGACCGTGGTGCTGCCGCGCCAGATCGCCATGTATCTCTCGAAGAGCCTCACGCTCCGGTCGCTGCCCGAAATCGGGCGTCGTTTCGGCGGCCGCGATCACACAACCGTGCTTCATGCGGTGCGCAAGATCGAAAACCTTTGTGGCAAAGAGGGAACGCTGGCTGAAGAACTCGAGTTGCTGAAGCGCCTGCTTCAGGATTGATGATCGGATCGTGGGTTGGTCCTGCGAGCGGCATTGACAGCGGCGCGTGCAGCATGAATGTCTGCCGCGTCGTTAGTTCGCGATGGCCCTTCGAGACGTGAAGGGGTCGTCGCAAGCCGAAGGAAACCGCCGCCCGATGCGCCTTTTCAAGCGTTTGTTGCCGATCGTCGGCCTGACATTCTCGCTCGCCGCCGGCTCAACGGCCTATGCGGCATCCTGTTCGGATCCGGCGGGGTTCCCGGCTTGGCTCGAGAGCTACAAGAGCGAGGCGGCAGCGGCCGGCATTTCGCAAGGAACGATCGACGCGGCTCTCGGGAATGTGACCTACGATCGCGAAACGATCTCGCACGATCGTGGCCAGAAAGTCTTCAAGCAGAGTTTCGAGCAATTCTCGGCCCGTATGGCCAATGCCTATCGCATCAGCAAGGGTAAAAGTCTCATCAAGCGATATGCCGATGTGTTCTCGCGCATCGAGAGCCAATATGGCGTTCCGGCGCCGGTGATCGTTGCGATTTGGGGGCTCGAGACCGACTTTGGCGCTTTTATGGGCAAGTTCGAAACCATTCGGTCGCTTGCGACCCTGGCCTATGATTGCCGGCGTCCAGACAAGTTCCGGGCTGAATTAACCGACGCGCTCCGCATCGTTCAGCGGGGCGACATGAGCCCGTCCTCGATGCGCGGTGCTTGGGCGGGTGAAATCGGCCAAACGCAGTTCATGCCGTCGTCCTACATCAAATATGCGGTCGATTTCGACGGCAGCGGGCGTCGCGATCTCGTCCATAGCGTTCCCGACGTGCTGGCGTCGACCGCCAAATATCTCCAAGGCTATGGCTGGCAGGCTGGAGCGGGCTGGGATCCGGGCGAGGCTAATTTCGCCGTGATCCAGCAGTGGAACGCAAGCGCGGTCTATTCGCGCACGATCGCGCTCCTGGCCGACAAGATCGCCGGCACCAAGTAGGGACAAGATGCAGCACGACGCGTGTCGTGCTGCATCTGGCTCCGCTACGATCCAAGCGGCATGAGATCGACCAGGAACTGAGTCAGGTCATCGGTGACGAAATCGACATGCACATCGCCCCCGCCCAGCTGCTCCCAGGCCTCGCGATGGTCTAAACTCGTTGATGTCGGCACGATCAGTGTCGTAAGCATCCCGCGCTCGTGCGGAACGATGAGATTGCGCGACAAATCCTCGAACATGGCGGCCCGGCGCGGGTCAACCGCATGCTGGGCGAAAAACTTGTCATAGGCCACCGGATCCGGCTTCGGCACGAGATCCGCCGCGACAATATCGAACACGTCTTCGAAGAGATCGTTCAGCCCGAGCTGTGCCGCCGTCTTCAGAGCATGGTCGCGCGATCCGTTGGTAAGGACCAGCTTGCGTCCCGGAAGCCGCGCGATTGCCTGGGCGAGCCGGGGATTGGGGAGCAAGTCGCTCCGGTCGATGTCATGCGCGAAAGCCAGAAACTCGGTATGGCCGATCTTATGCTCGATCATCAGGCCATGCAGCGACGTGCCATATTGCCGATAGTAATATTTCTGGAGCGCCCGGGCCGAGAGCCCATCGATGCCAAACAGGTTCATCAGAAACAGGGTGATCTGACGGTCGATCTGCGGCCAGAGCGTGCTGTCGGCCGGATAAAGTGTGTTGTCGAGGTCGAACACCCAGGTGTGAACATGGGCAAACCGGGACGCGACGTCTTGCGACCGCGCACGTGGAATCGCCGTGCTGATCGTCAGATCATCAAGGGTATCGGGCGCAGGCTCGTCGCGCGCGATCGCCATCGACTTGTCGAGATCAGTCATCGCGTGATCAGCGTGCCGGCTCCGTGGTCGGTCAGCAATTCGAGCAGGACCGCATGTGGGACTTTCCCATCGAGAATCACCACGCCTTCGACGCCTTGATCCAAGGCATAGATGCACGTCTCGACTTTCGGAATCATGCCGCCCGTGATCGTGCCGTCGGCGATCAATCGCCGAATATCATCGACCTTCAATTCCTTGATGATCTGCTTATTCTTGTCGAGCACACCCGGAACATCGGTGAGGAACAGCAGACGCTTGGCCTTGAGCGCGCCAGCGATCGCTCCCGCGAACGTGTCGGCGTTGACGTTGTAGGTCTCCCCATCCGACCCTTGCGCGACCGGAGCCAACACGGGGATCAGTTCGCGACCCAGGACCTGATCGAGCACCGTGGTGTCGATCCGGTCGGGTTCGCCGACGAAGCCGAGGTCCACATGATCCTCATGATGCGCGTCGTCCTCGGTGACGGGACGCTCGAGCTTCTTGGCCGTGACCATATTGCCGTCTTTACCGCAAAGCCCGATCGCCCGGCCACCTTCGGCATTGATGAAGCCCACGATCTGCTTGTTGATCGATCCGCAGAGAACCATCTCGACGATCTCGATCGTGGCACTGTCGGTGACCCGCAGGCCGCCCGAAAACTGCGAGACGATCCCGAGCTTCTTCAGCATCGCGCCGATTTGCGGTCCACCACCATGGACCACCACCGGATTGACGCCCGATTGCTCGAGCAGGACCATGTCGCGTGCGAAATCGCGCGCCACGGTCTCATTCCCCATGGCATGGCCGCCATATTTTACGACGACGGTCTGGTCGTCGTAACGGAGCATATGCGGCAGAGCCTGCATCAGGATCTCGGCCTGTTCCTCGGGGCTCCCCTTCGGGGTATCGCTCAGTCTCGGGTTCGTCGGCATGGAATACCCATCGGTGATGCGCGAGGTCAGCAGATGCCTCAGCCGGCGCGCTCATGCAAGAGCAGAGCGATACTGGCCCGGAGATCGGCGATTCCCTCGCCCGTTTCGGCAGAGGTGAACAGAACCGTTGGAAAAGCTGCCGGGCGACGCGCCAGCGCCGCTTCCGTCTCGGCGATCCGCTTCGGACGATCCGCGAGTTTGACCTCATCCTGCTTGGTCAGGACGATCGCATAGGAGATCGCGGATTTATCGAATAGATCCATCATCTCGCCGTCGCTCTCCTTCAGGCCGTGACGGCCATCGACCAGGAGGTAAACGCGCATCAGGGTCGAGCGCCCGCGCAGGAAGTCCCGCATGAGGTTTCCCCAGCTCGCGATCATGGTCTTGCTGACAGCCGCGTAACCGTAGCCCGGCATATCAACGAGACGCAGGTTGTCACCGAGCGCGAAAAAATTCAGCTGCTGAGTCCGGCCGGGCGTGTTCGACGTCCGGGCCAGAGTCTTGCGATTGGTCAGCGCGTTGACGAGTGACGACTTCCCGACGTTCGAGCGACCCGCGAAGGCGATCTCCGGCGCCGCCAGCGGTGGCAGAGCCGCCACCGTGGGCGAGCCGAAGATGAAGTCGCAGGATTGCGCGAACAACAGCCGACCCGACTCCGTATGTTCGGCATAGGCGGGAGCGCTCTCAGTCATGCGTCATGTCCTCCGGAACATGCCCGAAAGATTGTCCCACAGTTCCACCTTCGTGCCGGCACGGCGCATGATCAGATATTGCTGGCAAACCGAGAGCGTGTTGTTCCAGGTCCAATAGATCACGAGACCCGATGGGAACGAACTCAGCATGTAGGTGAAGATCACCGGCATCCAGGTGAACATGGTCTTTTGGACCGGGTCCGGCGGTGTCGGGTTCATCTTCATCTGGAGGAACATCGAGACACCCATGATGAGCGGCCAGACGCCGATCATGAGCGGGGTCGGGGGCGTCCAGGGGATCAGGCCGAAGAGATTGAAGACGGATGTCGGGTCAGGCGAGGACAGGTCCTTGATCCATCCGAAAAACGGCGCATGGCGCATCTCGATCGTAATGAAGATGACCTTGTAGAGCGCGAAGAAGACCGGGATCTGCACCACCATCGGCAAACATCCGGCCACGGGATTGATCTTCTCCCGCTTGTAGATCTCCATCGTGGCTTCTTGCTGCTTGGCCTTGTCGTCCGGGAAACGTTCCTTGATGGCCGCCAGTTGGGGCTGCACGTTCTTCATCTTGGCCATCGACAGATAGCTGCGGCTGGCGAGCGGGAAGAACAAGCCTTTGATCAAGACCGTGACGATCAGGATCGCGACACCGAAATTGCCGGTAAGCTTGTAGAAAAAGTCGAGAACCTTGAACAAGGGCTTAGTGATAAAATAGAACCAGCCCCAATCGATCATCAGGTCGAAATTCTTAATGCCAAACTCGGCCTGGTATTTGTCGATCGTATTGTTTTCTTTGGCGCCCGCAAAAACGCGCGTGGTCAGGTCGATCGACTGGCCGGGCGCGATATCCTTGCCGTTTTCGAGAACGTCCGTCTGATAGGTCTTCGGCTGCGCCGTACCATTGACGGAAAAGCGTCCCTTGAACGCTGCATTTTGCTCGGGAACGACGGCCGTCGCCCAATATTTATCCGTAATGCCGATCCAGCCGCCCGTCCCATCGAGGGTGCGCGTGCCGTCCGTCTCCTTCTCCATCGCGTCATATTTGATTTCTTGCACATGGCTGTCGCCGATGACGCCGATCAGCCCTTCGTGCAGAACCGCATAGTTCGAGACCTCGGGCTTACCGTGGCGTGAGATCAACGCGTAGGGGAACAGGGTCACGGCGGCCGAACCCTTGTTCTCAACCGTGTCCTTGATCGAGAACAGATATTGATCGTCGACCGAGATCGTACGGTGGAACGTCAGGCCCTGGCCGTTGTCGTAGGACAGCGTAACGGGCTTCTCGGCGGTCAACCGATCACTATCGGCGGTCCAGACCGTATCGGCGCCCGGAAGCGCCATGGTGCTGCCCGGCTGTCCGACAAAGCCGACTTCGGCATAATAGGGATGCGGCGAACCTGACGGCGATAGCAGTTCAATGATCGGACTGTTCGGATCGGTGGTCAGACGGTAATTTTTAAGCGCGACATCGTCGATCCGGGCGCCTTTGAGATCGATCGATCCCGACAGGCTGCGCGTATCGAGCGTGATGCGCGGGCTGGCCGCCAAAGCCTCCTGCCGTGTCCGCGTCGCCTCAGGCGTTCCGGCAGCCGGAACAGCGCCGCCGGGGATAATGGCCGGCGAGGCCGCCCCCGTCACGCCCTGCGGTTGCGGGGTGTTCGAGGTGACCTGTCCCTGTTGCTGCGCCTGAACTTGCCGGGCCTTTTGGGCCTGTGGAAAGCCGTAGAAATAGTTCCAGCCGACGATGACCAGAACCGACAGCGCGATCGCCAGGTAAAGGTTCTTGTTGTTGGTTTCATTCACCATGGTTCGATCACTGAACTCGTCGGGGATGAACGTCGTTGCTGACGCGAAGAGAGAGGTTGAAACAATCCGTTAGCCTTTGCGGGGCCGTTCGTCCGGCTGTCTCGTTGACCCGCGCGGCCTCTTCAGTTGCGCGCCGGCCTTGCGCACCGCCGTTTCGAGATCAGCGATCAATCTTGCGAATGGAACCGTCAGAGCTTCGCGGCGCGCGACGATTACATAGTCGGTATCGGGCTCGGTTGAAAGCGCCTTGGCGTGACGTAACGCCTCCTTGAGACGGCGACGGATTCGGTTGCGTTCGACGGCCCCGCCAGTCTTCTTGGTGACCGTGAGACCGATCCGCGGCTTGAATGGACCCACCTGATGATCCGCCGCCACCTGATCGGCAGCGACGCGGCCGTCCGATGACGGAGCGGGAACCGGCCGCTTCGCTGCCTGGAGTGAGAACAGCGAGAGATGGACCCGCGTCCCGCGTGCGGCTTGCAGGAAGTCGGCGCGTTGTTTCAACCGCTCAGGAACGCAAAAAGCCTCGCGACTCTCGTTGCGCGAGGCTTTATCAAATGATCCGACCAGGTCAGACATGCCGGGACCCGCAGTCACGATCACGATCGTGTTGGACCTACGTTCGCGAGGAGGAACCCGAACAGTGCCTCGAACGCGCGACGATGGATCAGGCCGACAGCTTCTTGCGACCGCGTGCACGACGAGCCGCAATAATGCGGCGGCCACCGACCGTCTCCATACGAGCCCGGAAGCCATGCCGGCGCTTACGCACGAGCTTGCTGGGTTGGTAGGTCCTCTTCACTGTCTCTGCTCCGGTCCGCTGATGCCCGGCGCCAGAGGCCGTGCTTGAAATGAAACCGACGCCACGACGGTCGGATCACCCATTGCTCAAAACGCAACGGCGCAATCCAACGGGCGCGACGGCTCGGATAAGGTGGGTCTTATAGGAGCAGCCTCGCCAGCAAGTCAATGCGCTGCGGCATGTCGAACGGGACGACAGACCTGAACTGGGTGCGACAACACCTCTAATCAATTGTAGAGGCCTGACATGCAGCAATGAGCTTTCATCGGAAGACTCGACGCAAGAACAGCCTCAAGCGGAACGCAACCATGACCGACGTCTCCCGGCCTACCATCCTAACGCCGGACCTCTGCATCATCGGCGGCGGCGTCGCCGGATCGGCCATGGCGCTCGCAGCAGCCGCGATCGGCCTCTCCTGCGTGGTCGTGGATGCGGCCCCACGCCTCGGGCGCGGACAGGCGGCCGATCTTGCGCTCGACATGCTGATTCAGAGCGCGAGGACCGCCCTCCCGCAAGGGGACGACGGCGACCGATCGTTTGCGATGCTTCGCGACCGAATCGGTCGAGCGGTATCGGCCGCCTCCGCCAATCACAGCGCGGAGCGGCTCCGATCGCTGAGCGTGACCTTAATTCAAGCAACGGCGCGATTTGCAGATCCCGAGACAATCGCGGCGGGTGACATCCGCATCAAGCCTCGCCGAATCGTGATCGCGACCGGAGGCAAGCCCACGGTGCCACGGCTCGATGGGATCGACCTCATCCGATTCTGGTCGACCGACACGATAGCGGCCCTGGCGACCCTGCCCCCACGCCTCTCGATACTCGGTCAAGAACCGCTGGCCTACGAACTAGCTCAAGCGTACCGCCGCCTCGGATCGGAGGTCACGCTCCTTCGAACGGGCGGTCAAGGGCTGAACGTCGACGGAGAACTCCTCGTTGCGATCGACGCATCGCTGCACCGCGACGGCGTTGCCATCGTCGATACCGAGGTCCGTGGTCTCCGTCCCAATCGGGACGGCGTCGATATCGTGCTGGCCGACGACGCCGGCACGATCGTGGCGGCGTCACATCTCCTGGTGGCTCAGGGCCGCAAACCTTTCACCGAAAGTCTCGGCCTCGACCGGGGTGAGGTCCGTTGTGTCGACGGCGTTCCGGAGACCCGCCTCGACTTCAGAACCAGCAACCGGCGCGTCTATGCGATCGGCGACGTCGCGGGCGCTCAGATGTCGGCCGCAACGCTCATTCCGATCCAGGTCGGCCTCGTCTTGCGGTCGGCCTTCTTCCGTCAGCCGGTCCGCCTCAAGCCGCAGCTCGTTCCCCGCGTGCTCCGGACGGTCCCGGCCATCGCCTTGGTGGGACATAATGAGGTGGAAGCTCGGCGCCTGCATCGGGACGTCACGATCCATCGCGCCGCCCTGGCCGACAACGAGCGCGCGATCGCGCGCGGCGTGACGGCGGGACATACGACGATCGTCGCGACCCCCCGTGGCGAGGTGCTCGGGGCGAGCATCCTCGGTCCTCGGGCGGAGGATTTGATCGTGCCCTGGGCGATCGCGATCGAGCACGGCATTTCGCTTGGCGACTTGGCGGTTCTTGCGCTCCCGCAGCCAAGCCTCAGCGATACATCGCGGCGGGCGGCGCTCGGCTTCGTCGCGGCCCAGTTGCGTAGGCCATGGGTCAAACGGGCCATGGGTGTGCTCAAGCTTCTCGGCTGATGATCTTGATCGTCGAGGCGCGGATCGTTTACCCCGCCAAGCCGATCCCGCTGTCGTCCACGAGAAGCAGCAGTGAGTGCTGCGATCCTTCGAGCAGGGAGTCGGCCAGGGCGCCGAACAGGACGCGATCGCTGGGCCGCATCGAGACACCTAGCACGATGACCGTATCACCCGCGCGGCGCGCCTGTCCGAGAATCGCCGCATCCTTGTCGGATGCCTGACGCACAACAGGTGTGGCCGTGATGTCGAACCGTGCGGCGAGCGCGGCGGTCTGGCGCAGGATGTCGGCGCCCATCTGCGATTTTGCCTCCGCCGCCGCGGCGCGCCGCCGTTTGCCGCTTCGCGGCGCATCGATCGGGTCGCCGACGAACAAAGCCGTAACAGAGGCGCCGCTCGCGCGGGCCAGTGCAAAGCCGAGTTCCGAGGCGCGGCGCGACGCGCCTGTGCCACTCGTCGGGATCAAAAACTGCAAGGGACCATGGACGGGATCCGTGCGGTGAAGGCCGCGCGCCACAACGATGGCCCGTGCGCCGGAAAACGCTTTCACGACCTCGGCGAGGCGCGGATCGAGACCACCCTCGGGCGTTGTGGCCGGCTCGATGCCGATCATCAGAAGGCCATAACCCTTGCGAGCCTCCGCGCCGACGGCCGCGATCGGGTCGGATCCGGTGATCGGCCGTTCCGTGACGTCCATCGGCACAGCAGCCGCGTCATCCTCCGATCCCGGCAAGCGAGCCCTATCCCCGGACGCCATCACACCGGCGCCGGCTTGCTCCAGAACGGGCGGCCTCTGCGACGCGTCGAGCGACATAGCCGTGATCGGCAGCGCCTGCCCTCGCCCAAGCAAGCCGGCGAGGCGCGAGGCCAATTTGCCACTCGCTCCGTCGTCGACCGCCACCAGCAAGCGCTCGACATTGCTGAGGAAGGCGGTTTTCTCGAATGCTTCCCGGTCCAGCCGCTCGCTCTCGTCCTTGTTCATCGGCAGCCGCGCCAAGGCCCAGCGCAAGGTCGGCGGCATCGCCATGGTGGTTAAGACCGCCATGGTGACGATCATGGTGAACAGGGTTTTGTCGAGGGCGCCGACCGATAGACCGAGTGTCGCGACGATGACTTCCGTCGAGCCGCGCGCGTTCATACCGAGTGCCAGAGCGAGACATTCGTCACGCGAGAGGCCGCCGATCTTGCCACCCAGAAACGCGCCGCCGAACTTGCCAAGGCTGGCGATCAGAACGAGGCCGGCCGTCAGGGCCAGCAACGTCGGATCCTTGAGCAGCGTGAGATCCGTCCCGAGGCCGGCGAGGCCGAAGAAGATCGGCGCGAACAGCGCCACCACGAGACCGCGCAATTCGGCTTCGACCTGCTTGGTCAGGATGGGTGATTGCGCCACCAACACGCCGGCCACGAAGGCGCCCAGCACGGTGTTGACGCCGATCGCGTTGGTGATCAGGGCCATGACGCCCATGATGACGAGGATCATGGTGACGGCCGGCACCGCGCTGACCAGGTGGTCGTTCGCCCACCGGATCAGCGCTGCGACGACGCGTCGTCCGAGCGTGGCGCTGACGACAAGAAAGATGATCGTGCCGCCGACCGACCCGACCAGCGAGAAAAGGTTCAGGCCGCCGGGGCGAGCCAGCCCGAAAGTTACGGCCACGATGATCCAACCCACCGTATCGTCGATGATGGCCGACGCCACGATGATCTGACCGAGATTGCGACGCATGAAGTGCATCTCGTCGATCACCATCGCGACGATCTTGATCGACGAAATCGACAGAGCGGTGCCGAGAAAGAGCGCCGTGACCACCCTCTGGCTGGGGTTCGGCAAAAGGCTATCGGGCAGGCCATAGAGCCCAAGCAGCACGCCACAGCCGAACGGGACCGCGATCCCCATGATCGAGACGCTCGCGGCCGGTTTACCGACGGAGCGGACCAAGCCGACATCGGTTTCCATGCCGGTCAGCAGCAGCAGAAGCAGCACGCCGAGTTGCGCGACGCCGTCGATCATGGCCCGCTGCGCGTGATCGCCCGGAAAAACGAGATTATGGAGATCGGGGAGCAACAACCCGAATACGGATGGCCCGAGCACGATGCCGGCGAGCAACTGTCCGACGACGGCGGGCTGTCCAAGCCGCAGCATGATCTCGCCGAAGAGACGACCGACGACCAGCAGCGCCACGACTTCGGCCACGAAAATGGCTTCCGACGGCAACTTGAGACCGGATTGTCCGTCGGCTGCGAAAGCAGCGTTCGACACGAGAGCAGAAAGGCCGCCGTGTTGCGCGCAGGCTCCAGCGAGCGCGATTCCGCACAAGCCGAGCAGAATCGTGCGACCGCGGATCGGAACCGCTAAAGGACCGATGATCAAGCGGCTTGGCGCATCGAATCGTCGAGTCGACTGATGGTAACGGGCGCTCCCGCGCGAGCCACCAGAACGCAATTCTGCGGCACCTCGCGCCACTGCGCCCGCTCGCGATCCAGCGGCTCGGACACGACCATGAGATCATGCTCCGTCTGCCGCCAGTAGAGCGTCGGCGCGCAGGCGTCGGAGGCCCAACGGAAGGCATAGAGATCCTTGCCATCCGTCAGGGCCAGCGTGGCGCGAAGCGGCTCGGCGATGCGGGCCTCCAGCATCAGGCCATGCACCATCGACAGGGTCGCGATGACGGCCGCAACAGGGTCGTCCCGCAGGCCATGCGCGAAAGCAGCGAGGAACAGAGCTTCCGAATCGGTCGTTCCACTCCGGTAGGGGTAGAGATCGTCCGGAATGAGAGCGTCGAGTTGGCGCTTGATGGCGCAATAATTCCCGATCTGCCCATTGTGCATGAACATATATTTGCCCACCGCGAAGGGGTGGCAATTCGCCCGCGCGGTTGCCGGACCGGTCGAGGCACGCACATGAGCGAAAAACAGCGCCGAACGCACCTGGAAGCAGAGGCTCTTCAGGTTTTCGTCGGACCAGGCGGGGCGAACTTCCCGATAGAGACCGGGTGTTTCACGTTCGCCATACCAACCAACCCCAAACCCGTCCCCATTGGTGGTGACCTTGGCTTCCGCAGCGCACATCGATTGCGCGATCAGCGAGCGTTCAGGCGTCGCGACGAGGGCGTCGAGATAGATCGGCTGTCCTTGATAGGCGATCCAACGACACATCGACGACCCCGCAACGGTCCGGAAATTGAAGCTTAATTTCGCTCTTTCGAACTTAACGGGAGCTTAACGGCACTGCCAAGGCCGCTCTCCTCCCGCAGTGCGGCAATAGCATGAAAGAAGCTGCCTGTGACATTTCCACGACGGGTTCCGGACGGAGTTGGTAAAGAACCATAAGCATCCTGCACGCTTGCCAGCGCCGCATCGCCGCCGTCGCTCGTCACGGTCGCATAATGAAATTCATGCCCGCGCAGTCGCGTTCCGGCAGGACCGAAGCGACTATCGGCCAGCAGACTTGCGTCGCGATAGCCGAGATGGAGCTTGCGGGTGCCGAAGCTCGTCTCGAGACCGAGCAAACCCAGCATCGCATGCGCGGTCCCACTCGCATCCGTGAGCGACCGACCCAAAACCATGTAGCCGCCGCACTCGCCATGCACCGGCCGGTTCGTAGCGACCGTCCGCATCCCATCCAGAAAGCAGTGACAGGACGCTAATTGCGCGGCGTGCAATTCGGGGTAGCCGCCCGGCAGCCACGCGCAATCGCAATCGGCGGCAGGCGCTTCATCGGCCAGCGGCGAGAAGAAACTCAAGGCCGCACCGGCATCCCGCCAGCCGGTCAGAACATGCGGATACAAAAACGAAAAGGCTGAATCCCGCGCGATGGCGATGTGTTGGCCCGGAGGTCGAACCGGCGCGGCGTCATGCGCCCCTACATTCGGTTGTCCCCGCGTCGCGAGCGCGAGGACCGCATCAAGGTCGACATGCGCCTCGACGAAATCCGCCATCGCGTCGAGCCGAGTGATGAGTTCGGTGGTTTCCTCCGCTTGCACCAAGCCAAGGTGGCGCTCTGGCAGCACGATTGCGCTCGATCGCGGGAGAGCGCCCAGCACCGGCAGCCCGAAGCTCGCGATGCCGTCACTCACCAGCCGCCGATGCCGCTCGCTGCCGACGCGGTTCAGCACGACGCCCGCGATGCGGATGCGGGGGTCATAATCACAACATCCCTTGATCTGTGCGGCGGCCGACTGAGATTGGCCGCCGACATCGTGGATCAACAGCACCGGCCAGCCAAGGGCCGCCGCGACATCGGCGCTCGATCCGCTGCGGCCCGCCTCTGACGGGACGCCATCGAACAAGCCCATCAACCCCTCGCAAATCACGAGATCACACGCCGCTCCGGAGCGCGCCGCGAGAGCGGTCACGAGCGACGGCTCCATGGCCCAGGTATCGAGGTTGAAGCTCGGACGGCCGGTCGCGGCCGCATGGAAGGCGGGATCGATATAATCCGGCCCACATTTGGCTCCGGCCACACGCAGGCCGCGCCGGGCGAAGGCGCGGAGCAGGCCAAGCGTCAGCGTGGTTTTCCCGCTGCCTGAGCGCGGGGCCGCGATGACGAAACCGGGTGTTGCAGGGATCATGCAAGATCCTCGAGTGTGATCGCATAGGGCGCGAGAACATCGTGCAGGCGGACGATCTCGCCGATCGCCACGATCGCCGGGGCTCCCAGACCACGCTCCCTCGCATCGACCTTGGCGCGCTGAAGCGTGGTGATGAGGATGCGCTGGCGAGCCGACGTCGCATCGGTCACGATCGCGACCGGCGTCTCGGGCGAAAGCCCCCCCTCGATCAAGCCGGCCGCGATGCCGTCGAGGAACGTCATGCCCATGTAGAGGATGATCGGCAGTCCGGTCCGGGCCAGCGCGGCCCAATCGTTGGAGTCGACAGCCCCCCGGCCGAGTGGCCAGTTGCCAGGATCACGGCCCGGTTGGTGTCGCGTGTGGTTGCCGGGATAGCCGCATAAGCGAGGCCGCCGATCCCGGCCGTGATGCCCGGGACGACGCGGAACGGGATGCCGGCGGCCGCCAAGGCCAAGGCTTCTTCGCCGCCGCGACCGAACACGAACGGATCGCCGCCCTTCAACCGGAGCACGCGATGACCCGCCAAAGCCAGTTCGATCAGGCGTTCGCTGATGTCCCGCTGTTTGGGCGACGGCAAGCCGCCTCGCTTGCCGGCGAATTCACGCAAAGCGTCGGGGCGCGCGAAGCCGAGCACAACCTCGCCGACGAGCGCGTCGTAAACCACCACATCGGCTTGCCTCAACCCGTTCAACGCATGCAGCGTCAGCAGGCCCGGATCGCCCGGCCCTGCGCCAACCAGCCACACCGTCCCGGGTTCGAGGCGCGGGAGGGAGAGGTCGGCAAGCGCGTTGGCGAACGAAACATCGCTCATCGAGCCGCAACCCTGTTCAGGCCGCACGACACGGCATACATTCCGCCATCATGACCGAGCGAACTTCTGCCGCTTTGCGGCGCGGCTGGACGACCGGCACCTGCGCGACCGCAGCGGCCCGCGCAGCCTATGAGGCGCTCGTGACGGGAGCGTTCCCAGATCCCGTGGTCGTGACGCTGCCGAACGGCCAGCGGATCGCCTTCGCGCTGGCCAGCACGGAGCGCGCTGCAAATTACGCGCAAGCCGGGATCGTCAAGGATGCGGGGGATGATCCCGATGTCACTCATGGTGCCGTCATACTGGCTACAGTCCGGCTTGCAAGCGAAGGCAGCGGAATCCTGTTTCGCGCGGGCCCTGGGGTGGGCATCGTGACGCGGCCCGGCCTGGCGCTGGGGATCGGCGAACCCGCCATCAACCCGGTGCCCCGCGCCATGATCCGCGCGGCGATCGACGAAGCGGCGACCGCGTTCGACGGCCCGCGGGATGTCGATGTCGAAATCTCGATACCGGGCGGCGAAAAGCTGGCGGAGCGGACCTTGAACGGTCGTCTCGGGATCGTCGGAGGATTGTCGATCCTCGGCACGACCGGCATCGTCATTCCCTATTCCTGCGCGGCCTGGATCGATAGCATCCATCGTGGCATCGACGTAGCGCGCGCCCTTGGCTTGCCCCATGTCGCGGGCGCGACCGGCGACACCTCGGAAAAGGCCATTCAGGCTCATTACGCACTGTCCGACCCCGCCTTGATCGACATGGGGGATTTCGTCGGCGGCATGTTGAAGTATCTCCGCCGCCATCCGGTTCCCCGCGTCACGATCGCGGGCGGCGTGGCCAAGATCAGCAAACTTGGCCAGGGCCTCCTCGATCTTCATTCGAAACGCGGCGAGGTCGACCGGACCTGGTTGAGCGATAAGGCGGTCAGCATCGGCGCCACGCAGGATGACGTTACGCTAATCAGGGAGGTCAACACCATCGCTCAAGCCTTTGATGTGATGCAGCAACGCGGGATCGATCTTGGGCGACCCGTCGCCACCTCGGCCTGGGAGACGGCCGCCGCGACACTCGGTCCGGGCATCGATCTCGATATCGTGTTGATCGACCGCGACGGTCGCGTCGTCGGCGAAAGCGGCTGCCGCACCACTGCCTGACAGCTCAGGCCATGCCGCCGCGAAAACGCCGGTGATAATCGGCATCGTAGAGTGCACTCGCGCGAAAATCCGCCGAGCCGAGAACCGGACCGACCAAGATGAGTGCCGTGCGCTCGACCGGATCGGCCGCCACCGCCGCGCCCAGGCTCGACAAGGTGCCACGAAACACGCGCTCATCCGGCCACGATGCGCGGACCACGACCGCAGCGGGACAATCCACGCCGTAAAAGGGGATCAGCTCAGCCAGCACCACATCGAGTTTGTGGATCGACAGATGGATCGCCAGCGTGGCTCCCGTGGCCGCATAGGCGCTGAGCTGTTCGCGCTGCGGCATCGCCGACGCACGGCCGCCGGTTCGGGTCAGGACGACCGATTGGGTGAGGGCCGGCAAGGTCAATTCAGTGCAAAGCGCTGCCGCGGCCGCCGCGAAGGACGGGACGCCCGGCGTGACCGTGTATGGAATTCCGAGTCGGTCGAGGAGCCGGATCTGTTCGCCGAGCGCGCTCCAAATCGACAGGTCGCCCGATTGGAGGCGGGCGACGTCCTGCCCAGCCGCGTGAGCGCGTCGGAACTCCGCCTCGATCCCCTCCAGGCTGAGCGGCGCCGTATCGACGATGCGGGTGCCGGGCGCACAGTGATCCAGCAAGGCCGCCGGGATCAACGATCCGGCATAGAGGCAGACCGGCGAGCTTGCGATGAGGTCGCGCCCCCGGATCGTGATGAGGTCGGGCGCACCGGGGCCAGCCCCGATGAAGTGAACCGTCATGGCGTGTCCTCCGGCGGCGCCGCGATGGCGCAGGTCGCTCCCTCGGCGGCGATCCGCTTGACCAGCAAGGTCGCGCCTAGCCCTGCCCCGGCAAGCGCGCTTGCCTCGGAAACCGATGCGACACCGAACCGGGCCTCGGCAGCGGGCGAACGCGTCGCGACACCCGGCATTGCGTCCCGCAACAAGTCGCGCGACAGGAATGCGAGCGTGAGGCCAAGGCGCTCGGCCGCCTTGACGAGTCCTGCCTCGTGGCGTTTGTCTTCGATCGTGTAAAGCGCCATCCCGCATGCGGCATAGCGCGCCGGCAGAGCCGCACGCGCTTGTTCGACGAGCCGCGTGATGGCGTCGTCCGCACAACCGGCGCGGCACCCGACCCCGATCGCAACCAGGCGGGTCATGGCTTGACCCAGACCCATTGGGTGACCGGCATGGCGGCGCGCCAGCCATGGAAGCGCCCGACCGGATCGGCTTGAGCGATGTTGACGGTCACGAGATCGCCGCCATGCGCCGCGAAGGCGGCTCCGAGCAGCATCTGGCCCTCGAGCGTGACCACATTGGCGACCAGCCGACCGCCGGGGGCGAGCGCGCCCAAGCAAAAGTCGAGCAGTGCAGGCGATGTCACGCCGCCGCCGATGAAGATCGCATCGGGCCGGGGAAGATCCTGCAGTCCGTCAGGTGCACGTGCCTCGACGACGCGCAGATCGGCCAGCCAGAACGATGCCGCGTTGCGGGCGACACGAGAGGCGCGAACCGGATCGGACTCGATCGCAACGGTGCGATTGTCGGGACACGACAGCATCCATTCGATGCCGACCGATCCCGATCCGGCTCCGACGTCCCACAACAGACCGCCCGGCTGAGGCGCAAGAGCCGATAGCGTGAGGGCCCGGATGCGTGACTTGGTGATCTGGCCATCATGCTCGAACCAGTCGTCGGGAAGGCCCGGCGTTATCGGCGGCACCCGTGCCGTCGCGTCGGCCAAAACTTCGACCGCGACGACATTCAACGGATCGACACGGTCGAGGCAGACGTCTCGTGCGAGCGCGGAGGTGATCCGCTCGCGCGGTCCGCCCATCGCTTCGAGCACGGTCAGGCGCGACAGCCCGAACCCGCGTGCCACGAGTAAAGCTGCAAGCGCCGCCGGGGTCGTCTCGTCCCACGACAGCGCCAAGATGAGCTTGCCGGGACGCAAAAACGGCACGATCCGTTGCAGCGGGCGACCGTGCAGCGTCACCAGTCCACAATCCTGAAGCGCCCAACCGAGGCGGGCTGCCGCCAGACTGAAGCTCGAGGCATGCGGCAGGCACGTCATGTCGCCCGGATCGACATGCCGGGCCAGAACGGAGCCAATCCCGTAGTGAAACGGATCACCACTGGCCAGGACGCAAACGGGGCTGCCGCGCCGCGCCAGAATGGCCGGAAAGGTTGCCTCGATCGGCGAGCCCCACGGCAGGTGTGTGCCCGGCGTGTCGCCCACCAAAGCGAGGTGCCGACGGCCGCCGACGACCAGCTCGGCTTGCATCACGGCGCGTCGTGCGGCAGACGACAGCCCATCAAGGCCATCCTCGCCGATGCCGACCAGCGTCAGCCAAGGAGCCGGCTTCATCGGATGACCCCGTGCAACACCAACCGCTGCGACTTCTGATCCTCGGCGGCAGCAGCGAAGCTAGCGCGCTGGCGCGTGCGCTTGCGGGCAGAAGTGACGTCGCACCGATCTTGTCCTTGGCGGGTCGGACGCTGACGCCCCTGCTCCCGCCCATTCCGCATCGGATCGGCGGCTTCGGCGGCATTGAGGGACTGGTCAACTATCTGCGCCACACCCGCATCGACGCCATGATCGATGCCACGCACCCCTTCGCGGCGCGTATGTCGGCCCATGCGGCGGCAGCATCGGGATTGTCCGGAATCCCGCTCGCGACCTTCACGCGCCGGCCCTGGCGACCCGAGCCGACCGACCGTTGGACGACCGTCACCAGCTTGGACGAGGCCGCATTGTCGCTGGGCTCGACGCAAAAACGCGTGTTCGTCACCAGCGGCCGGCTCGGCCTCGCAGCCTTTCTGGCTGCGCCACAGCACCATTACCTGATCCGCACAATCGACCCGCCCGCCCCCGCCGATATGCCGCCCGACCATCGCGTGATTCTGGCGCGGGGACCTTTCCCGGTGGACCAGGAAATCGACCTGCTGCACGCCGAGCGGATCGACGTGCTGGTCACGAAGAACAGCGGCGGCGGCGCAAGTTTCGACAAGCTTCTGGCGGCCCGCGCCCTGGCGCTCCCGGTCATCCTGATCGCCCCCCCAAGCCGGGAGAGCGGCCTCGTCCTGCACGATCTCGCCGCCGTGCTGGCCTGGATCGAGGCTCAACGCGGCACGCCGTAATGACGCGGCGTGAGCAGCCATGCCGAACCGTCGGGGCGCGAGACGAGCCGTGTCTCGCTCGATCCGATCAGCACCAGCGTGCTCATGTCGGCAAGGCTGGCGTCAGCCTGCTCGAGCGTCGTGATGACGATCCGCTCGTCGGGTCGACCCACCGCGCGCGCGAAGGCGACCGGTGTGTCGCTGTTCTTGAGATCGCGCAGCAGCGCGAACGCGTCCGCGAGTTGCGTCGGCCGCGCCTTCGAGGCCGGATTATAAAGCGCCAGCACGAAGTCGCCGTTGGCCACGGCCCGCAGCCGCTTCTCGATGATGGCCCAGGGCTTGAGATTATCCGAGAGCGACATGACACAGAAATCATGGCCGAGCGGGGCACCGAGCCGAGCTGCGGCAGCCTGCATGGCCGACACGCCCGGAGCGACCCGAATGTCGAGCCCGCGCCAGTCAGGCGCTCCCGCCTCGATCGCCTCGAACACGGCCGCCGCCATGGCAAAGACGCCGGGATCGCCGCCCGAGACGACCGCGACGTGCCGCCCTGAGGCGGCCAGCGCCAAAGCGTGTCGCGCCCGGTCGAGTTCGACCCGATTGTCGGACGCGTGACGCATCAGGCCGGGCCGGTCGGCGACACGCGCCAAATAAGGTTCATAACCGATGAGATCGGTCGCCTCGCCGAGCAGCCTCGAGGCCTCGGGCGTCAGCCAGTCGGCCGGTCCCGGCCCGAGGCCGATGACGGCGAGCGATCCACCCGTCATGGCCGCCGCCCCTGCCCGGGCACGAGCACGATGGCGAAATAGGGCGCGTGATCGTCGGTCTTCTCCCGCAGGGGGAGGATCATCTGACCCTCCATCGTGCCACGCTCGACATAGATGGCCCGATCGAGCAAGCCGACCGCATCCAGCGCGGCGCGGACTTTCGGCAGGTTCTGCCCAAGCTTCATGATCACAATCGCATCGCTCGCGGTCATCCGCTCGCGCAAGGCTCCGGCTGCCAGCGTGCCGGGCAGCACGGTCAGCACGTCGTCGCCCCAGGTCATCGGTTCGCCGGCGGCCGTCCAGCACCCGGACATGCCGGTCACCCCTGGCACGATCTCGACCGGAAAACGCTCTCTCAACCGACTGTAGAGATGCATGAACGACCCATAAAACAGCGGGTCGCCCTCGCAGAGTAGCACCACATCCTGTCCGGCCGCGAGGTCGACCGCGAGAAGATCGGCTGCGTCGGCATAGAACGCGCCGAGCAGCGACACGTAATCGTCTCCGTCGAACGGCATCTCGGTCGTGACCGGATAGTGGAGCGGAAGCTCGCGAACGCCGTGCGACAGCCATGGGGTCGCGATCGTGCGGGCGATGCCGCACCGTCCCGCTTTGGCGAAGTAGGCCACTACGGTCGCGCGCTGCAGATAACGCATCGCCTTGACGGTCACGAGCTCCGGGTCGCCGGGGCCGAGCCCGATGCCGAATAGCCGCCCCGCGCGTGAAAGGCTGGTCATTCGGTTGCGCTCGAGAGGGCATTCACCGCCCCCGCCGCCATCGCGCTGCCACCCTTACGACCCCTGACGATCATGGCTGGCACGCGGCCATCTTGAAACAGGGCATCTTTCGATTCGGCGGCTCCAACGAAGCCGACCGGCATCCCAACCACGACGGCCGGCGCGCCGACGCCGTCATCCAGCAATTCGAGGAGGCGGAACAGAGCGGTCGGAGCATTGCCGATCACCACGACCGATCCCGGCAGATGCTCGCGCCAAAGCTCCATGGCGGCGGCCGTCCGTGTAGTTCCGAGATCCTGCGCCAGAGCCAGGACGCGCGGATCGCGCAAGGTGCAGATCACCGCATTGCCGGCCGGCAGCCGCGCGCGCGTCACGCCATCGGCCACCATATGGGCGTCGCAGAGCACGGGCGCCCCCTGACGCAAGGCCGCGATGCCGCAATCCACCGCGCCGGGTGAAAACAGGATGTCGTTGACGGCTTCCACGATGCCGCAGGCGTGAATGATCCGAACCGCGACCCGCTCTTCCGTCGGCGAGAAGCGAGTGAGGTCGGTCTCGTTGCGGATCATGGCGAACGAGCGGCGATAAATCTCCGCGCCATCGCGGATATAATCATAGGTGGTCAGAACGCTTGCTCCCGGAGCCTTGAGGATGCTGCGTATCCCACGGATTGTGCCCGGTCGACCATGATCGCGAGCATGTCGCCGCGGGTCAGCCCTTGCGTTTCCGGTCGGTCGCCCGCTTTGCCGTCGCGCACGAGATCATAGATGCCCTCCCTCCCGACCAAGGTCATCGCCGCGGCCTCCGGATAGGCGCAGCCCTTGGCGCATCCCGAGACGTGCAGCAGGGTGCCGGAGCCTGGCATGATCAGCGCGGCAGCCAGGATTCCGGCATCCTCCTGCACCGGCGTCGTGGCGCGGAGACAGGCGGGGGCGCCGGAACAGGCGGCGACCCGCAGGCGCGGATCGGCCGGATCGACGATAAGGCCCGAGGCCCCACCGAACTCTCCTCTAACGCTCGCCCAGATCCGGTCCGCCTCCGCTTCGTCCAGCCCCGGAACCAGCAGGGTGCGCCAGGGCGTCGCACGGATCGGGCCGCTGGCGACCGCGGATGCGAAAGCCGCCAGGCCACCGGCCTCCAATCGACCGAACGGCGGCGCGACCCCGACCCACGACGAGGCGGCTCGCCGCCCCACTCCGATCGGCAGGTGCTCGGGGCGCTCCCGAGCCGGAATGTCCGCCCGGGAGACGCCCGCATGCGCCAAGATGGTCTTGGCACCGCAACGCGCGACGAGATCACGCATGCGGTGAGGCTCGAGCTGAAAAACGGCGCAGAGTTCGAGAAACGCGGCCGCCAGCGCCTGAGCGGTCGGTACGACCGCATCGGCCAAACAGGAGCCGACGACGTCACCGCCATCGAGCCGAATCGCGAAGCGAACCTCATTCGGTCCGACCATCGCCTCGAACCCGACATCGACCGGCCGATCGGCAACGGAGAGATAGCCCCCGTCATCGACGCTCCACGCGAATTTCGGCGGCAGGCGCCAGAGCGCGGGATCCGACGCCAGTCGATTTTCCAGCGCTGTGACGATTGCGCGAATGTCGACCAGCGCATCGGGATCGTGACCCGCCAGCGGGCTCGCGATGACGTTGCGGACGGCCTCGCCGTCCGGTGTCGCATCGAGGAGATTCAGGGCATCGAGACAGGACACCAGCTGATCGACCCCTGCAGGCTGCACGCCCCGGAGCTGCAGATTGCCACGTCCGGTGATGTTGATGATGCCGTTCCCGAATCGCCGCGAGAGGTCCGCGACCGCCAAACATTGCGAGGCCGAAAGCCCGGCGGCGCGTGGCTTGAGACGGACCAGGAGGCCGTCACCGGCCATCATCGGCCGCAACGCGCCCGGACACCAGCCGACCCGCATCCCGCCGAGCCCGCTCACGCGCCTCCCGGTGTCCTCTGCTTTGGTAGGGAGCCCGCTCACGCGCCTCCCGGTGTCCTCTGTTGTGGGAGGGAGCCCGCTCACGCGCCTCCCGGTGTCCTCTGTTGTGGGAGGGAGCCCGCTCACGCGCCTCCCGGTGTCCTCTGCTTTGGTAGGGAGCCCGCTCACGCGCCTCCCGGTGTCCTCTGTTGTGGGAGGGAGCCCGCTCACGCGCCTCCCGGTGTCCTCTGTTGTGGGAGGGAGCCCGCTCACGCGCCTCCCGGTGTCCTCTGTTGTGGGAGGGAGCCCGCTCACGCGCCTCCCTCCAGCATCTCGGCCAAAATGCTGGCGACGGAATTGCGGCGAGAGGTCCAGAACTGCCGGTCGATCGCCTGTGTGAAGCGCTCCGCGATGGCGCGGGCCGCCAACGGATTGCTGTCGCACAGGAAATCCCGCACGGCTTCGTCGCCTAACGTCGCTTCGAAGAGAAGATCGAAATGCCGGCTCGGCACGACGTCTGTCGTCGCCGCAAAGGCAAAGAGATTATCGACCGTTTCGGCAATCTCCGCCGCTCCGCGATGGCCGTGCCGCATCTGTCCGGCGATCCAGCGTGGATTGCCGGCGCGCCCGCGCACCGTCCGCGCGATCTCTTCGGCAAGGCTACGCACCGCTTGCCGTCCAGGCACACTCGTATCGGCTTGATAGAGCGCGGGCGTATTGCCGAGCGCGGAGGCGGCTGCCGCGAAGCCCCCCTGATGGTCAGCATAGGTGGCCGCATCGAGCAGATCGGCGCCCGGCTGGTCCTGCACATGGAGATAAACATCGGCCGAGCCCACCTGCGCCCGGAAAGCAGCGCTCGCCTCGACACCCTCGCCCGCCCCATAGGCATGCGAGGTCGCGGCCAAATAGGCTTCGCCAAGCTCGCTTCGGTTCTCCCAGGCGCCTGCCGCGATCGTGCGGGCGATGCCGACGCCATATTGCCCCGGCGCGGCGCCGAACACACGCGGCGGAAGCGCGCCGTCCGGCCCCGCGCACGCCGCCGCCACAAGGGCATTGTCGTCCGCCGTCTCATCCAGCATCGAGACCGCGCGGCTCGCGGCATCGAACAACGCGATTTGCTCGGGAAAGGTGTCGCGGAACAGCCCGGAAATCCGCAAGGTCACGTCCACCCGCGGCCAGTCGAGGAGCGCAGACGGAAGAATATCGTAGCCGAGAACGCGGCTCGACGCCGGATCCCAGCGTGGACGCACGCCGATCAGCGCGAAAGCCTGCCCGAGATCGTCGCCGCCCGTCCGCATCGTGGCGCTGCCCCAAAGGTCGAGCACCAAGCTGCGCGGCCAGTCGCCGTGATCCTGCGCGTATCGCGTCATGACCTCGCTCGCCAGCGCCTTACCGAGATCATAGGCCGTCCGGGTCGGCACGGCACGGGGATCGACCGTGAACAGGTTGCGGCCCGTCGGCAGCACGTCGAGCCGCCCACGCGAGGGCGCTCCGGCCGGACCGGGCGGGACGAACGCGCCATCCAGCGCCGTCAGAAGGCCGGCACATTCAGCCGGCCCGCAGCCCTCTGCGCCTTCAATGACGGCGGCCGGGTTTCGACCGAAGACGTGGAGACCGTCGCCGATCCGCATCTCCTTGATGTCACAGAGCCAAGCGTCGAGCGCCGCCAGGGTCGCATCCGGGTCGGCCGTCGCGTCGAGGCCGCAGTCGGTCGCGACGCCACTCTCGGCGGCTTTGTCCAGAATGAGCTTGGCCAGCACCTTTGCGCGTCGCTGATCGAGCGTGACGGCTTGAGCGTATTCGTCGAACAGGGCTTCCAGATCCAGCGTCACCCCGTGATGACCGGCCTCCATCAGCGGCGGCGTCAGATGCCCGATCGTGACCGCCGCGATACGCCTTTTCGCCTGCGCGGCCTCGCCCGGATTATTGACGATGAACGGATAGACGACCGGCACCGGGCCGAGCACGACTTCCGGTCCGCAGGACTGGCTCAGCGCGACAGCTTTGCCGGGCAGCCATTCGAGCGTGCCATGCGTCCCGAGATGGATCATCGCATCGATTTGCTCGACGACCCTCAGCCAAAGATAGAACGCCACATAGGCGTGGCACGGCGGCAGCGCGGTGTCGTGATAATCGGTCCGCCGGTTGTGTGGCGCACCGCGATCGGGCTGCACCGCGAGCAGGAACGTGCCCGAGCGCAGCATCGGAAAAGCAAACTGCCCGTCGTTAACGACCGGATCGTCACCCGGATCGCCCCAGGCGGCCATGACCGAGGCGGCAAAAGCGGGCGGCAGGCTCTCGAAGAGAAGACGGTAGTCCGCCAGCGACAGAACCGGCGCGCGATCACCCGCCGTGAGTTGCCGCATCACCGAGGCGGAATCCGGCATCGCCCCGATCGAGAAACCTGCCTCGCGCAGGTGATCGGCGATCGTCAGGACGCTGGCGGGCGTATCGAGACCAAGCGCGTAACCGGTGCGGCCGTCGCGGCCCGGATAATCCGAGATCACACAGCCGATTCGGCGCGCGTGGCGCGGTTTGCGAGCGAGTTTGGCCCAGGCTATCGCGAGGTCGGCCGCATGCGCGATCCGGTCGGGTTCGGCGCGATGGACGATCCGCGTGAATTCGAGATCGGACCGACGATCCGCATCGGCCTTGAACGAGATCGCCCCTGCGATGATGCGACCATCCACCTCCGGCAGCACGACGTTCATGGCGAGATCGGCGGCCCCAAGACCGCGTGTCGAGGCCGACCATTGTTCGGCGGTCGCGCCCGCTAGCATGACCTGCAGCACCGGAACCTTGGCCCGATCTGTGATGGCGGCCCGCTGACCGGACCGCGCCGAAAACGCGGTGGTGTTGAGGATGACCTGCGGCGGATCAAATTGCAGCGCGGCGCGGATCGCATCTTTGCTGTCCGGATCCTTGAGGCTGGTGGCGAACAGGCTCGTGACCCGCGCGCCGCGCGCCGCGAGCGCATCGGCCAGAGCCTCGATCGGCGCCGTATCGGCGGCCAGCAAAGCCGAGCGGTAGAACAGGATCAGGGCATGGGGCGCCGTGTCGGAAGCGGCCCGACATCCCGCCTCGAACAGCCCCGCATGCGGGACCGGCTTGGGCTCGTCCCACGCCATCGCGTGACCGGCGCGCGACGCCATGAACCGCAAGGCTTGCCCAATATTGGCCGAACCACCGGATTGGAAATAGGCCCAGAGCCGTCGGAGATCGTCCTGCGGCAGCGTCGAGGCCTTGTCGAGGCGCAGATCCTCACGGCCGTCGCCAGGCACCACGGCGAGGTGAAAGCCGTAGCGCCGCGCCGCCGCGCCGAGCTCTTCGACACCGTAACGCCAATAGTCGAGCCCGCCGAGCAAGCGAACCAGAACGAAACGCGCATACGGCGCGAGTGTCTCGACGAAGAGATCGACCGAATAGGGATGTTTGAGCCGCGCCAGATTGGCGACCCGAAGACTCGGCATTTGGCCGTCTATGGCGTCGAACGCCGCTGCAGACACGGCAAGATCGCTGTCTGTAAACGACAGGACGACGAGATCGGCCGGGCTCAGGGCCAGATCGATCGCGGCCGCCTCATCGTCGAGCGTGCGTTCCTGGGTTTGCAGCAGATGCATGGTCGGCCGTTAGGCTGCCTCCGCCGTTAGGGCCGAGAGATCCGCCTCGATGGCCGCACGGTCGATGCCCTTTTGGCCGATGACAACCAGGCGCCCCTGCCGAACCTCGCCCGCCCGCCAAGGCCTGTCGAATTGCTGGCGGAACCGCGTGCCAACACCCTGCACCAAGAGCCGCATCGGCTTGCCGCGCAGATCGAGAAAACCCTTGATCCGCAGCACATCATGCTTGGCCGCGACCTCTGCGAGGCGGGCCAGCAGACCCTCCGGGTCGCTCAGCGCCGGCACCGCCAGCACGAAGCTATCGAAATCGTCGTGGTCGTGGCCTTCTTCCGCATCGTGATGCGAGGGCCGCGCCGCGAGATCGTCCTCGGCCTTGGCGTCGAGCCCGAGCAGGATCGCGGCTTCGAGCATGCCGTCCTGCGTCGCCACAACCTTGACGGCACGCGGAATGGTGGCGGCGATCTCGGCTTTCACGCGGCCGAGGTCCTCGGCACTCACCAGATCGGTCTTGTTCAGCACGATCAGGTCGGCGCAGAGAAGTTGATCCTCGTAGACCTCCTCGAGCGGATTATCGTGATCCACAGACGCATCGGCGGCCCGTTGCGCCGCGAGCTTTTCGGGATCGTCGGCGAAGCGGCCGGCCGCAACGGCGGCGGCATCGACGACCGCCACGACGCCATCAACCGTCAGACGCGCCCGGATCCCCGGCCAATCGAAGGCTTTGACGAGCGGCTTCGGCAAGGCCAAACCGGATGTCTCGACGATGATGTGATCGGGGCGCGGCGTCAGCGCCAACAGGGCTTCGATAGCGGGCACGAAGTCGTCAGCGACCGTGCAGCAGATGCAGCCATTGGCGAGTTCGACGATGTTTTCCTCCGGGCAGGACTCGATCCCACAGGAGCGTAGGATGTCCCCATCGACCCCGACGTCGCCAAATTCGTTGATGACCAGCGCCAGACGGCGACCGCCGGCGTTTTCCAGAATATGGCGGATGAGGGTCGTCTTCCCGGCACCCAGAAAGCCCGTCACGACCGTAACCGGAACCTTGGCGAGCAATGTCATACGAGGGTCTTTCCTGTTTCGGACGCGGGAGTGGGCGGCAGACGGGCCACGACGCCCTTCTTGATGGCATCGACCCGCAGCTTCCACGGGATCAGTCCATCCGGGGCGGCCGCATAAAGCTTGAGCGCGTCGAGGATGATCGGCGCGGCGGTTTCGGCCGGCAGATCGCCGTAGATGTAGGTCCACTTGCCGGGCGCCGCGAAACTCACCGTGCAGGGCCGCTTGCAGACGCTGAGGCATTCCACCGGCACGAGGTCGACGCGGGCATCCTCGCTCGTCGCGTCGGAGAGGGCGCGGAAGAGGCGCGCACCGGCGCGGTCCTCCATCGGCAGGCTGGGCTCGCCTTCGGCCCGGCATGTCGTGCAAACCATCACCCGCACAGGAGCGGATGCGGCGTCGTGATCGGGGATCGTCGGTGTCGGCTCCACCCAGTTCTCCTCACGCCATCACGGCGCGTTCAGACGGGTGGTGCGCTCCAGCAGAAATGCCGGATCATCGGGTCGAAAGCATACGGCTCGACCGAACAGCCTCCAGGACACCCCGCCCGGCGCGCGCTTCTTGTGACCTGAGGCAGGTTTCCTGGCTCGCGGATACGAACGCTTCGACGTCGCCTTCCCGGGCCGCTCGCGCGGAACCCAGTGGCTCTGATGACGCCGAAACTTTCCGCCTACAGTTGCGGGGGCAGCTGCGGTCTTGGGCCGAGGCCCGCACCGCATTCCCTAGGCCTGTTGCCAGGCCATCCCTTGCGGGACCTTTGGACAGGCTTGTGGTAGCGGGTCGTGGGCGAGCGTGTCAATCGCAAGCCGGAACCGCAGCGGAGTGGAGAGCCGCGACCGGCTCATAGTCCGCCTTTTGTTCACAGAAGATATGTCGCCCCTCCACCAGAGCATTGGGTCGATCGAGGCTGCCGGCCGATATGCTGATGTGGGATCGAGCCGTCGGCTCCCAGAATAATTGCGCGCCGCAGCCCGAACAAAAGCCGCGCCGCGCGGACGGCGAGGATCGATACCATTTCAGCTTGCGGGTTTCACGCAGCTCCAGCGCATCGGGCGCGCAAGCCGTATAGGCTCCATCGTGAGTGTTGGCCCGTTGGCACATGATGCAATGGCAGACCGTCACGGGACGCAGCGGTCCGTGGATGGCGAAGCGGACGCCGCCGCAAAGACAGCTTCCGGTTGTCAAAGAGGGGACGGTCTGAACAGACATGTGGAAGCTCCGGGATTGACCGAAACCTTATATTCCCAATATTCTAGAACTATCAAACCAATCGAGGGCACGTGCAGTGTTTCGTCTGTTCGATCGTTCATCCATCGGTCTGTGGCGGGGCCCATTGCACAGGCTGATCTTGACCATCACCGATCAGACCAACACGCGGCACCCACGCGTCGATAGACGGGCAGCCGCCGCTCCATCCTCGCTTAAAGGATGTTGATGAGCCTCGAACCGTCTCAAAAACCACTCGCTTTTCAGGAAGCGGCCCGCTGCCTTGCCGAACTCGGCCATCCGCACCGGCTGCAGATCTTCAACCTGCTGGTCAAAGCAGGCGAGACGGGCCATTCCGTCGGCGAGATCCAGGATCGGATCGGGATTCCGAAATCGACGCTGTCGCATCATCTCGCGCAGTTGATCGGCATCGGACTGGTCATGCAGACCCGGGAAGGGCGCAGTCTTCGCTGCCGCATCGAGGTCGAGCGCGCGCGACTGATCCAGCAGTTCATCAATGCGTGTTGCGAAGGCCTATCGGCCTAGTTCAACACCCGCTTGGCCTGCGGACTGTCGAGCGAGAAGGGCGGGATCGCGACCGGAAAGGTGTGATCGGCGTCGTCGACCATATGGTAGGTCCCGGTCATGATGCCGCTTGGCGTCGTCAACGGACAGCCCGATGTGTAGCGAAACGACTCGCCGGGTTCGAGAACCGGCTGTTCCCCCACGACTCCCAGTCCCTGCACTTCCTCGACATGGCCGTTTGCATCGGTGATCTGCCAGTAGCGGGACAGCAGCTGAACCCGCAGCCGACTCATATTGGCGATCTCGATCGTATAAGCCCAGAAATAGCGGTCGTTCTTCGGGTCGGACCGGTCCGCCAGATATTCGGGGAAGACCGAGACCTGAATGTCGTGCGTTACTGCCGTATACATGCCGAAGCTCCGCCCAAAGCCGTATCGTGCCGACCGACCTTACTAGAGGACGCGCCGCAAAAAAATGGCTTCGAGCGTTCTTTTGCGAGCGGCGTTCACCGTGATGGTCAATCGGCGTGGTCGAGCGCCCGGCCGATGTCTTCGAGCAAATCATGCACGTCCTCGAGCCCGACCGACAACCGCAGCATGGCGTCGTTGATCCCGAGACCCGCGCGCACCTCGGCGCTGAGACGCTGGTGCGTCGTCGTGGCCGGGTGGGTGATCAGGCTTTTGGCATCGCCCAAATTATTCGAGATCAGGATGACCTTCAGTGCATTGGCGAAGCGGAATGCCGCCGGCTTACCGCCGACCACGTCGAACGCCACCAGCGTCCCGCCGCCCTTCATCTGACGCCGAGCCAGTTCGGCCTGCGGATGGTCGTCGCGGCCCGGATAGATGACGCGGGAGATCTGTTTGTGATCCGCCAGGAAATCGGCGATGCGGCTGGCGCTCGCATCTTGCGCCGCGACGCGCAATGGCAGCGTTTCGAGCCCCTTCAACATGACCCAAGCGTTGAACGGCGACAGAGCCGGCCCGGTCTGCCGCAGGAAGGTCTGCATCTTGGTGTCGATGAAGTCCTGCGAGCCGAGGATGACGCCGCCGAGGCAGCGCCCCTGCCCGTCGATGTGTTTGGTGGTCGAATAGACGACGCAATCGGCGCCGAGTTCGAAGGGGCTCTGCAGCATCGGCGTGGCGAAGACGTTATCGACCGTGAGCAAAGCGCCGCCCGCATGGGCGATCTCGGCCACAGCCGCGATATCGACGAGGCTCAGGGTCGGGTTGGTTGGGCTTTCCAGAAAGACCACCTTGGTCTCTGGCCGCATGGCAGCGCGCCATTGATCGAGATCCTCGCCGTCGACCAGGGTCGACGCCACGCCGAACCGCGGCAACAATTCTTCGACCACGTAGCGACAGGACCCGAACAGCGCCTTGGCCGCCACGACATGATCGCCCGCCTGCACCTGCCCCATCATCGCGGCCGTCACGGCCGCCATTCCTGTGGCCGTGGCGCGCGCGGCCTCGCAACCTTCCAGCAGCGCCATACGGGCCTCGAACATCGCGACCGTCGGGTTCGAGAAGCGCGAATAGACGAACCCGGGATCTCCGCCGTTGAACCGCGCCTCGGCGGCCTCCATCGAGTCGTAGGCGTAGCCTTGTGTCAGGAACAAGGCTTCGGAGACTTCGCCGAATTGCGACCGCATTGTGCCGCCATGAACGAGGCGCGTGGCGGGCCGAAGAGCCGAACGGGTGTTGGCGTTGGAATTGTCCACAAATCCTCCGAATGCAGGAGCGAGGTGCAAACGGGCGCGGCTGGCAAGACGCGTGGAGGCGTCTGCGTTCAAAACGCGAAGCGGGGCCGTTCGGGCGACCCGGCTTTTTAGCGCTTTGTTTAACGTGGCGGCAAGCCAGCCGGCTCAAATGACCACTTCGATTGATGGACTATAGACCGGCGACGCTTGGCGTCAACGGACCTTTGCCGTAACGCTACGGTCCCAATCGGCAACGTCCGCGCTCTAGGAACGACTTCGACAATCATGACGACTTCGCCGCTCTTCCCGCCCGGCCTTCTCGCGGAGCATCAGATCGAGGCCTTGGCGGCCGCAGGCGCCATCGTGTCGACCACGCCGGCGGCACCCGACCAGCATCTGGTGCAACCGGCGAGCCTCGATCTTCGGCTTGGCACGCGGGCGTGGCGCGTGAGAGCCAGTTTCCTGCCCGGTCCGAACCGAACAGTCGAAGCCTGCATCGCAAGCCAGCCTTCGCACGAAATGGACCTGTCGAGCCCCGTCGTGCTGGAGACCGGCACCGTCACGATCGTCGAGCTCGACGAAACCCTGAACCTTCCGGCCTCGATTTCGGCCGCCACCAACCCAAAGAGTTCGACCGGCCGTATCGACGTCTTCACGCGCGTCATCACCGATCAGGCGCGGGAATTCGACTTTGTCGAGGCCGGCTATGCCGGGCCGCTTTACCTCGAAGTCAGCCCGCGCAGCTTTCCGGTGCGCGTGAAGGCGGGATCGCGCCTGTCGCAGATCCGCTTCCGCGCCGGGCAGTCACGGCTCGACGACGCCGCGCATCTCGCGCTGCATCGACGCGACACCCTGGTGTCCGGCTCGACGCCCTCGATCGCGGGTGGCGTGGCGCTTTCGGTCGATCTCGGTGGCTTCGATCGCGGGCTCATCGGCTACCGCGCCAAACGCCACACCGGGCTGATCGACGTCGATACGGTCGGGCTCTACGACCTGCACGATTTTTGGGAACCGCTTCCGCTCCGGTCGCGCAAGGAGCTCGTGCTCGATCCGGGCGAATTTTACATCCTGGCCTCGAAGGAGGCCGTGCATGTTCCGGCCGATCATGCGGCCGAAATGGTGCCGTTCGACCCGCTCGTCGGCGAGTTCCGCGTGCATTACGCGGGCTTTTTCGACCCCGGCTTCGGCGCGTCGGAGGCGGGCGGCACGGGCGCCAGGGCAGTGCTCGAAGTCCGCTCCCGCGATGTGCCGTTCATTCTCGAGGATGGCCAGATCATCGGCCGCCTGCTCTATGAGCGTCTCTCGGAGCGGCCTAAGTCGCTGTACGGCGCTGCGTCGGGCTCGAATTATCAGGCACAGGGCCTGAAGTTATCCAAGCACTTCCGCCCCGACTGAGACCCCGCCCCGGTCAAATCCCGCGTCGAAATTGCATAACGCCGGTGCGACCCTTGATCGTGAGGTCGCCGTTGTCGGAGGCTTGCCAGGTCGGCAGGGAGTGAAGCCCGACCAGAAAGTCGCGCTCGGCCAGCATCGTGGCCTTGTCGCAGGTCTTGCGGGTCAGCGCGATCGCGCCTGCCGCGAGCTTCTGGTCCTTCACCGGGTAAAGCGCCATTGAGAAGGTGTTGCACCCCGAAAAGCCGGTCGCCCGCATGGTCGTATCGAGCGCAAAACTGGGCGCCTCGCCGACCGGGACCTTGCCGTTGATCGACTGCAAGATCCACGTGTTGCCGAGCGGGAATGCCTTCTCTGGTGTGGTCGGCTTCGCGTCTGCCGCCTTGGCGGCCGGATGGCGGGGACTTGCAACGGCCGGAAGACCGATCCCGATCAAAGCGACAGCCGTCAAAACGAGTCGAAAAGCGATCATCACGCAACCTTACTCCGCACAAACTCTATCTAAACCGCTGCTCGAAGCGGTGCAAAGCGCTTTGCTCCCCGCGCTACCCGACCCGATCGGTTCACGATCTTTTGATCGCAAGAATACCGATCGGTACATTATTCAACATGATCAATTACTTGACAAATCGAGCCTGTTTCCTGTGCATAGCAGCCAAGCGCCAAGACGATTGCTCAACATCGGTGCCGGGGTCAAAGCTGGCGGTCTGAGGAACAAACCTCTGAAACCGAAGAGCACGTCTCATGCAGAATAAAGCAGTCTACATCGCTGTTGCGGGTGTGATGCTCGCTTCGACTGCGGCCTTGGCCCAGTCTGCTCCGTCCCGGCCCATCAACGTCCACAATCACTATTCGGTCGGCGCGAGCGACTACCGGGCAACGTCGCGCCCCTCCGATTACGATCTTCCCTACGCAACCGCCGAAGCGCCCGCTCGAGTGGCTGGTCGCCGGACGGTGATCACCGCCGTCCCGCAGGCCACCGTGGCTCCGGAGCCGTGGTATTACGTGAAGGCCAAAGGCAGCGAGCCCTGAGACGACGCATCGGGATCAATCGGCGGCCCCCAAGGTCGGTCTGTCCTGATCCCTGTTCGTCAGTTCACACGGCGCGGCCTTCGGGTCGCGCCGTTTTACGTTCGGCGAACGCGATGAACGAGCGTATCGAACAAGGGGCTATCCGACGCGAACAGATAATCGTTTGTGCGTACCGAAACCGCATGAGCGCCCTGCTCGATGAGCCACTCGGCCAAGGACGCGGCGTCGCGCCGCTTGCATCGGAAGGTCGTCGCCTCCCGCTTTCCCTCGCTGAGAAGCGTGGCGCCGAAACGCTCGGCCGCTTCTTGCCCGAGACCATCGCGGACATCTGGAAAATCGGCCACGACGTCGCGCGTTTGCCGCGCCGTTTCCTCAGCCGCGATGCGCGACAAAATCGCGCGTGCGGTGCGGAGATGCGGTTCGCTCCAGTCGGCCCGCATCGACGCGACCAGATTAGCCTCGGATCGCAGGATGACACCATCATCGAGCACCTTGAGCGCATTTGCCGTGAGGGTCGCGCCCGTCGTCGTGATGTCGACGATCAGTTCCGCCGTGCCAGAGGCAGGAGCCCCCTCGGTCGCGCCGAGACTTTCGACGATCCGGTAGTCGCTGACCCCGTGCTGGGCGAAGAAGCGCCGCGTGAGATCGATGTATTTGGTCGCGACCCGCATCCGCTGACCGCGTCGTGCATGAAAGATCGCCGCCACATCCTCAAGGTCCGTCATCGTTCGGACGTCGATCCAGGCTTGCGGAACCGCAACGACGACATTCGCATTGCCAAAGCCGAGGGGCGCCAGCAGTTCGACGCGGGCGTCGGCGTCCGGCATCGCTTCGCGGATCAGGTCTTCCCCCGCCACCCCGAGATGGACCGATCCGTCCTTGAGGCTTGCCACGATTTCGGAGACCGGCAGATAGGCGACCTCGAGGCCGTCGAAACCCGCCAGCGTGCCGCGATAATCGCGCGCGCCGCGGCCTTGCACGAGCGTGAGACCGGCACGGGCAAAAAACTGGGCCGCATTTTCCTGCAGACGGCCCTTGGACGGGACTGCCACAACGAACGGCGTGTTCGATACGTCGCTCATCGGATCGCTCCTTCGCGGGACGTATCGTCGAGGCGGTCGACCCAGATCGACGCGCCGACGGCCGCGATCGGCTCACGACTGCCGAGTTGTTCGGCCAAGCGGTCGTAGCGTCCGCCGCCGATCAAGACGTCGTCGCCCTCCTGAACCGCGCCGGGGCGCCGTGCCTCGAAGACGAAGCCGGTATAGTAATCGAGGTTGCGTCCAAACGAGGCTTCAAACACCAGCGCATCCATGTCGATATCGCAGGCCGCCATGAAATTGATGCGGTCATCGAAGAGGTCGAGAGCGTCGCCAAGGTCCAGCCCGGTCTCGCGGGCCCAAGCGCGTAGCTTGGCGGAGGCGTCGTCGAGCGACCCGTCGATGGCCAGAAAGCGGTCGAGGCTGTGCCGTTGCTCGTCGGCAAAAGCCGGCGACGCCTTGTTGGCCACCTGAACCAGAAAACGCTCGGCAATCTCGGCAGCGGAGCGGCCACCGACCGATGCGATGCCGGCGATCGACAAGAGATCTTCGACGAGCGCCCGCGCGCCCTTCTGATCCGTCCCGGTCAGGGCCGCCAACACGCCCGAATGGTCACCGATCGCGCTCGGCGCTCCGTTCATGATCGTGTCAATCGTCTGGCCCTTGTCGAGCCCACGCCGCAGCCGACGCTGCCAACTCTCTGGAAGACGCAACGCTTGAAAGACGCGCGACACAAGCCCGGCATCTCCGACGCGGATCGCGAGACCGGCGGTGCCGGCCGCCGCAGCCGCCTCAAGCGAGAGCGCCAAAATCTCGGCATCGGCGGCCGCGATATCGGCCCGCCCGTAGCTCTCGATTCCTGATTGCACACTCTCGGCGGCGTGGCCCGGCCGCGACCGGAAGACGGGACCACAATAGGCGAAGCTGGCCTGTCGGCCAGCGCGATCCGAACCGAGATAGGCGCGGCACAAAGGGATCGTATATTCGGGGCGAAGACAGAGTTCAGCGCCCGCGTCATCGCTGGTCAGGAACAAGCCCGAGCGGATCTCTTCACCGGAAAAATCGATGAAGACCGAGGCCGGGCCGAGGATCGGCAAGTCGATCGGCTCGTAGCCGGACGCCGCGAACCGCGCTAAGAGGGCCGCTTGGCGTCGATCGCCGATCGATACCGCCGTCTGTTCCGAACTCATCGTCAACCGTGCGTCCTCGTCGTTCCGGTCGAGCGTCGGATCGTGCGCCCCATGAGGGTAATGCTCGTCCGACACGTCATTGGCGCGCTTGTAACAAGCGTGGCTGCTCGGCGCGACCGCTTTCGGGACGGAGAGTCAATAGTCCGCAACCGCCGCACCCCGGGGTCTAGGCGTGGCGGGCGAGAACCTCCTGAACGGCCGTTACGAGATCGGCCTCCAAAACTGGAAATTGTGCCTTTTGGCGCAAGTCGAGATAATCGTCGCGGTCTTTGCTGCCCTTGGCGAGTTCCGCCCCAAGGACGAGATCGCGGATCATGACGGTCGCGCCGCCCTCGGCCTGACGCTCGTTGCTGCCTTGAATGACGGCGCAAACGCTGGCGCGCTTGTCGGCATATTTCAACTGCGCGTTCATGCCGGACTGCCCGAGGTAGAGTTCGGCCCGCACGCCCGCCTCGCGTAGCCGCGTCACCAAACCTTGATAATGCGGCAGCTGATCTTTATCGAGCACCAGAACCACGACCGGTCCGGCCGCAGGACCGCCGACAACGATCGGGCTACCGACCGCCTTCAGGGCCGCGAACAACCGCGATACACCAATGGAAAATCCGGTGGCTGGAACGGGTTCGTTGCGAAAGCGCGCCACCAAGCCATCGTAGCGCCCCCCGCCGCCGACCGATCCAAAGCGAACGGGCTTCCCGTCCTCGCCCTGAACCGTGAAGGTGAGATCGGCCTCGAAGACTGGACCGGTGTAATATTCGAGCCCACGCACGACCGATGGATCGAGGATCACCTGATCTTCGCCACAGCCGGCAGCCGCCACCAGAGCCGCGATCTCGCGCAGTTCGGCGACCCCCTCCTGCCCGCGCGCTGAGCCAGCCACGACCTCGGCGAGGTTGACCAGCGTCGCGTCGTTGGTGTCGGTTCCGGCCTCGGTAAAAGCCAGGATCGTGGCGATCGCCGCCTCATCGAGCCCGGCGCCCTTGGTAAAGTCGCCGCTCTCGTCGCGGCGCCCGGACCCGAGCAGCGCGCGAACCCCGTCGGGACCGAGCCGATCGAGCTTATCGATCGCGCGGAGAACGGTCAGTCGTCGCCCGGCCTGATCGGGCGCGCCGAGACCAGCAGCCTCCATGACGCCATCGAGGACCTTGCGATTATTGACCTTGACGCGATAGTCGCCGCGCGGGATGCCGAGCTTCTCTAGGGTCCCGGCCGCCATAACGCACATTTCGGCATCGGCCGCGACAGAGGCGGACCCGACCGTATCGGCGTCGAATTGCATGAATTGACGAAAACGACCCGGCCCCGGCTTCTCGTTCCGAAACACCTGCCCGACGCGAAAACTGCGATAGGGTTTCGGCAGCGTGTCGTAATTCTGGGCCACGTAGCGGGCGAGCGGCGCGGTCAAATCATAGCGCAGAGACAGCCAAGCCTCGTCGTCGTCCTTGAACGAGAAAACACCCTCGTTGGGCCGATCGAGATCGGGCAGGAATTTGCCGAGCGCGTCGGTATATTCGATCAGCGGTGTTTCGACCGCCTCGAAACCGTAGAGCGCGTAATTCTCACGAATGGCCGACAACATCCGATCGGTCGCGGCAAGATCAAGCGGGCCGCGGTCGATCAACCCACGCGGCAGGCGCGGCTTGACGGTCTCGTTGTTGGCCGGAGCATCGATCGACATGGGGCTCTCGCACTCGAGCGGCCGGCCCCGATGACATCAAAGAGGGAAACGGACGACGCTCGATCTGGTTGGTTCGACACCAGGCCATTCGCCCAAGCGTCGAAGGATCAAGCGCGCGTTCTAAGCAACGGCGTCGGGGAGGGCAAGGCCGCCCCCGACGAGCCTAACGAGACTTATTCGTTGGTGGGCGCGCGATAGTAGTTGGCGGCCTTCGGATTCGACTCGTCGACGATCTCGCGCGGTGCTTCCGCCGTGACCTTCACGGTCTTGGTCGCCTTCAAATATCCACGCGGCGGTTGGGTCAGATAAACGCGATCCGGTTCGACACCAGCCGTGACGACATCCGACTTTTTGTCGGCACCCACCATCGCATTGTAGCGGTCGCCTTGCGCCTTCAATTCGTCCGGGCTGAGCAGGTTGCAGGAGCGGTTGTTGTTGGCGAACCCACCGCACTCGTCGGGGCCGCCGCCTTGGCCGCCAGCAACACGGCCACGCATCAATTCTTCCTTCGACAGCACACCATCCCGCGAATTGGCGAAACCATCGAGCATTGGCGCACGGGCTGCTTCGGCAGCCTTGCGCTGCTTCAACACGTCGGGATCCTGCGGCCACGAGCTCGGCCGGGCGGCGCCCTGCTTCACCGGTGCCACCAACCCAGCCTTGGGCGGGAGAACCAGCGGCGGCCGCTCGCGATATTCGATGTCCGGAGAGGTCTTCTCGTGGAGCAACCCCGTGGCGGTCAGCACAGACGAGAACACGTTGTCATAACCGTCGTCGGCAGCACGCGCCTGGGTTCCCGCAAAGGCGAGGCCACTCGCAAGCGCAGCACCCAAGATGACGGTTCGCGTTGTCTTAGAACGATGGGCCAAAGCGAACTCCTTCTTGTTGCGCCGATATCAGGTCGATGTGGTCATGGCGCCTGACCATATTGTCGGTTGATGCCGAGGCTTCACGGCATTTTGGAGGCGGCTCGTTGGAAGATCGACTCGTAGATCAGCAAGATGACGCCGATCACGATCGCGATATCCGCACCGTTGAAAATATACCACGAGAACGTTCTCGCGTGAAACCACACGAAATCCGCCACCGCCCCGTAGGCAAACCGATCGTAGGCATTGCCGAGCGCGCCGCCAATCAAGAGGCCCAGCGCCGCCGCCGTGAACCGGCTGTGCACCCGAAATAACCAGACCACGAGCGCCGCCGTCGCCAGTAGCGTCACGGCCAGCAAGATCACCCTGCCCCGTTCGCTATCGGTCGTGAACAGCGAGTAAGAGATGCCGCGGTTCCAGACGAGGACGAGATCAAGAAACGGCAACAGCCGCACTGGCTGATGGTTGCCAAGATCATAGACGAACAACAGCCACAGCTTCGATGCTTGATCGGCCGCCAAAGCCGCCAGAGCGACCAGAAGCCCGAGAACGCGGATCGGCATCAGGCCGCGCTGCCGCGCAAGGCGGTGTCACGAGCCGCGAGCTCACGCAGCGCGAGCGCGTCGCGCGGTGTCACGTCGGGATAATCGGGATCACCACCAACCGAGGGGGTGATTTTCCACGAGCGAGCGCACTTCCGCCCTTCGGCACGACGCGGCACCACCGCGACGCCGGGCACGTCGGCCTGCCGATAAGCCTCGTCAGGCCCGCGACCGGCCTCGACCGCGATATCCGACACGATACAGACCTCGGCGAAGTCGACCGATCCGAGCAGCGCCACCAAAGCGGCATCATCAACGAAAACCAGCGGCGCGGCTTCGAGCGAGGACCCCATCCGCTTGTTGGCCCGCTCGATCTCGAGCGCACCAGTCACGGCCGAACGCACCCGCCTGATCGCATCCCACTTGGACGCCAGCGCGTCGTCGCGCCACGCCGCTGGAAGATCGGGAAACAATTCGAGGTGGACCGAAGCCGCATCGGGGTAGCGGTTCAGCCATGCCTCTTCGCAGGTGAAGGAGAGGATCGGCGCGAGCCAGACCGTGACGCTCCGGAAAATATGCTCGATCGCGGTCAGTGACCCAAGCCGCTTGGTGCTTGAAAGCGGGTCGCAATAGAGCGAGTCCTTGCGGACATCGAAGTAGAAGGCCGAAAGGTCGGTGTTGAGAAAGGCGGACAGGCGCGCCACAATCCGCTTATAGTCGAAACGCGCATAAGCGTCCCGCACCTCGACATCGAGTTCGGCGAGCCGATGCAGCATGAGCCGGTCGATCTCATCCATCGCGTCATGATCGACCGCCTGCTCGGGCCGGTAATGCGCCAGGGTGCCGAGCATCCAGCGCAGGGTGTTGCGAAGCTTTCGATATGTATCGGACGTGGTTTTCAGGATTTCCGGCCCGATGCGCTGATCGTCCGAATAGTCGACGCCCGCCACCCACAGCCGCAGGATATCTGCGCCGCTGACCTTGATGATGTCCTGCGGCAACGTCTGGTTGCCGAGCGATTTCGACATTTTGCGGCCGCGCTCGTCCAGCGTGAAGCCATGCGTCAGCACGATGTCATAGGGCGCGATGCCGCGGGTGCCACAGCTTTCGAGCAGCGACGAATGGAACCAGCCCCGATGCTGGTCGGAGCCTTCGAGATACATGACCTCGTCGGTGCCGCCGACAGCGCGCCGCTTGATCCCGGCGAGACCAGGGAAATGCACGGCGTCTTCCAAAACGAACGCATGGGTCGACCCCGAGTCGAACCACACATCAAGGATGTCCTGCACCGGCTGCCAAGCCTCGCCGGATAGATCGCCGAGAAAGCGCTCGCGCGCCCCTTCCCGATACCAAGCGTCGGCGCCCTCTGCCTCGAAGGCCGCGATCACGCTGGCATTGACAGTCTCGTCGCGAAGGATCTCGATCGCGCCGCCCTCGGCTTCACGAACAAAGATCGCGATCGGCACGCCCCAGGCACGCTGGCGCGACACGACCCAATCGGGCCGGTTGGCGACCATGCCGGTGATGCGGTTTTCGCCGCTCGCCGGCACCCATTTGGTCTGCACGATCGCTTCGAGCGCGAGCTCGCGCAAGGTCGGGCCACCGTTGGACAGCGCCGCGTCGATCGCACTGGCGTTGTCTCCCCCAAGGCTCATACCGGCGATGGGTTGATCCATCGCGATGAACCATTGCGGCGTGTTGCGGAAGATAACCGGCTTTTTGGAACGCCACGAGTGCGGATAGGGATGCTTGACCTTGCCGCGCGCCACGAGCGTGCCGGCCGCGAGCAGAGCCGCAAAGATCGCTTCGTTGGCGTCGCCCTTCGCCCCGGTTTCGGTCAGGACGCGCTTGCCTTCGAACCCCGGCGCATCAGCCGTATAGGCCCCGTCGGCATCGACCGTGTAGGGAATGCGGGTATCGACCCCAAGGCTCAGAAGCTCACGAGTCCTTGCCATCCACAGGTCGAAATCCTCGCGGCCATGGCTTGGCGCGGTATGCACGAATCCCGTGCCGGCCTCGTCGGTCACATGGTCGCCTTCGAGCAACGGCACAGGAAAATCATAGCCCGGCAAAGTCGTGGCGAAGGGGTGGCGGCAGAGCGTGGCGGCTAAGGTCTCGGACGACACGTCGCCGATCCGCTGGAAGGCAACGACCCGCGCAGCCTTGAACAGTCCGGCCGCAAGCGTATCGGCCAGCACGTAGCGCGCCCCGACATTGGCCCAATTGTCGTCGGCGGCCTCGGTGACGTCGTACATGCCGTATGACACACGCGACGAGAACGCGATGGCGCGATTCCCCGGCATGGTCCAGGGCGTCGTGGTCCAGATGACGATGGACGCGTCCATCATGTCGGCCGAGGGAGATCGCAGCACCGGGAACGCCGCAAAGACGGTGTCGCTGGTATAGTCTTCATATTCGATCTCGGCTTCGGCCAGTGCGGTCTTTTCGACGACGCTCCACATCACCGGCTTCGATCCGCGATAGAGCGTGCCATTGGCCGCGAATTTCATGATTTCGCGGGCGATCTGCGCCTCGGCCGGAAAGCTCATGGTGGTATAAGGGTGGCCCCAATCACCGACGATACCGAGCCGCTTGAACTCCTCCCGCTGGATATCGACCCAGCGCTGCGCGAAGGCGCGACACTGGCGGCGAAACTCGACCTTCGGCACCTCGTCCTTGTTCAGCCCCTTGGCGCGATACTCTTCCTCGATCTTCCATTCGATCGGCAGACCGTGGCAATCCCAGCCGGGTACATAGTTGGAGTCGCGTCCGAGCATCTGCTGGGACTTGGTGACCATATCCTTCAGCAGCTTGTTGAGCGCATGCCCGATGTGGATATTGCCGTTCGCATAGGGCGGGCCATCATGCAGTACGAACTTGTCGCGGCCTTTCGAGGCGGCGCGGAGCTTGCCGTAGAGATCGATCGCGCTCCATCGCTCCAGGATCGCTGGCTCTTTTTGCGGCAGCCCCGCCCGCATCGGAAAGTCGGTCTGCGGCAGAAACAGAGTCGCGGCGTAATCATGCTCGTCGGCAGAAGCGGAGCCGGAGCGGGCTGGCGTGTCTTGCATCGTGAAGAAAGCCGTCGTTCGAGGCCAAGCGGCTCACGGGACTGGCGTTCGTTTGAGCCCTGGCGGAAAGGATGAAGAGCGCTCACGCGCCGGTTTTTCCGGCCCGCTTCCTCGATCAGGCGCGGGCCGACCTAATCCAACGCCTGAAGAAAGGCATGATGAAACCGAGCATGAGCGTTGGTTAGCAGAAGCGCCAGACCGTGTGAAGCGTCTTGCGGCCGGGTCTGCCGCTCGCCAATCCCGGTCGTTAGACGGTGTTGGCCCGACCCCGCGCCCGCTGAAGCGCCGCCAACGAAAACAGCGCGATGGGCAAATCGGAGCCGCCGTCGATCACAAGATCAGCGAGGATTTCACCAATGACGCTGGCGAATTTATAGCCATGGCCGGAACAGGGCGAGGCGACGATCACGCGCGGGTCGGACGGTAGCCGGTCGATCAGAAAGTCTTCGCCGGGCAGCATCGTATAGCGGCAGGTCGTCGTCGCTCGCCGCATCCCCGCTGTCCCAGGCAGACGACGCGCCACGAAGTCGTCGAGCAGCGCCGTATCGCGCTCGTTCACCGGCGCATTCGGCTGGTCGGGGTCGACCGGCTCCATGAAGTGGCAATGTTTGCCGACCTTGAAGCCATCCGGTCCGATGGCCGGGAATCCGAAATATGACCCCGCCTCCCCTTCGTCACGGAGAAACACGGGCATGCGGTCCGGCGTGACCAAAAAAGCGTCGCCCGGCTGGTACCAGGCCACGACCTGACGGATGGGCTGCGCCACCTGTTGCAGATCCGGCACGAGTTCAGCGATCCAGGGTCCTGTCGCCACCACGACCGTCCGGGCGCGCAACCGGCCGAGTGCCGTCGCGATCGTGACACCTGCATCGTCCGGCTCAATAGCCGTGACTTTCTCGTTGAAGCGGAGAACCGCCCCACCCTCAGCCGCGACCTTGAGGTGAGCCATGATGGCGCGCTCGGGTCGCAGATAGCCGCCCTGTGGTTCGAGCAGCCCAACCTCGTCCGCATCGAGCCCGAAAGCCGGATAGCGCTCAGCGACGCGGGCGGGATCGAGGATTTCGAACGGCAGGTCGTGCAATTGGCAGGCGGCGCGCGAGCCGGCCACGATCGCGCTATCGGCTCGTCCGATCTGCAGAACGCCCGTCACGGTTAGGATCTGTTGCCGGGTGAGAATCTCGAGCGATCGCCAATTTTGATACGCGCGGCGAAGCAGCGGCACATAAGCCGGGTCCTCGAAATAACCGAGACGGATCAGGCGACTGTCGCCATGCGATGAACTCAGGGCATGAGCCGGATAATGGCTCTCGATGCCGATGACGCGCTGACCCCGGCTCGCGAGATGAGCGGCTGCGGCACTGCCCATACCGCCAAGGCCGATGACAGCAACGTCGAACCTATCGCTCACGCCGACCATCCGCTCATCGTGTCTCGATTGCAGGCCGCTCAACCTCGCCTCGAGCATGGCGCTCGAGTGCGATGCGGGCCTTGGCCTCGTCGACCGTCATGGCGCGGATCAGATCGTCGATACCGTCGAACTTGGCCTCACCCCTGATCCAGTCGACGAAACCGATCTCGATCGTCTGCCCATAGAGGTCGCCGGTGTAATCGAAGATGTAGGTTTCGAGCAGCGGCGCGCCATTGTCGAAGGTCGGCCGGCGTCCAAAACTCGCGACGCCCCCGCCCGACCAGCCCGGAACCCGCACCGTGACGGCATAAATCCCATGCGCGAGGCGGGAGGTCGGATCGAGGCGCATGTTGGCTGTCGGATAGCCGAGCGTTCGTCCGAGCTTTTGTCCGTGCAGCACCTCGCCGACGACAAAATAATCATGGCCCAGCAGCTTGGCGGCCCGTGCCACTTCCCCGCTTTCCAAAGCGTTGCGGATCGCCGTCGACGACACGGCCGAAAGATCGCCGGCCGGATCGGCCGAAATCTTGCCGATGATCTCCACCGTGAACCCCTCGCTTTGCCCGGCTTCGGCCAAGAAAGCCGGCGTGCCGCTGCGTGCCTTGCCGAAATGAAAATCGTAACCGACAACGGCCGCCGCAATGCCGAGACGCTCGACCAAAATCGTGCTGACGAAATCCGCCGCCGACAGGCTTGCCATTCTTGCGTCGAACGGCAGCACAATCATGCCGTCCACCGCCACCCGAAACAGCGCCTGCGCCTTGGCGGTTTCGGGTGTGAGGCGAAACAGCGCAGCGCCGCGCCCGAAATAATCGGCGGGGTGCGGCTCGAAGGTGCAGACAGCGCAGGGGCGACCCATCTGCGTCGCCAACGCTTTGGCACGCTCGATGACGGCTTTGTGGCCGCGATGAATGCCGTCAAAATTTCCGATGGCCACGACGGCCCCTCGCAGTGCGGCCGGCATGTCGCCCCGGTCCCACTGCATGTCATAGACCGTGATGGGCGACGCAACGGAGGGCCGCGCCTGCGTCTCTCCATGCGGTTGGTCGCGCGTGTCTATGGTCAAGATCTTGATCAATCCTCGCGGACCCGAAGCCCCGACGCCCTATTCTAGTGCCGATCGGCGCCGCTCACCATGTCAGATGCGGCATGGCGGCCAACGGCCGATGGTCCGCATCGGCGAGACGCTGGGCGAAGGCGAGACGATCGATATCGCGATCGCCGCCCGGATGCAGTTCCTCGCGATGAATGCCGGAGGTGACGAACAAGACGTCGATCTGCTGCGCGGAAGCGCCTGCCACATCGGTGTGGAGTGCATCGCCGATCGCCAGAATGCGATTTCGGTCGATGGGAGCCCCATGTCGCGCACGCGACGCGCGCTCGATCGCGGCCTCGTAGATCGGCGCATGCGGTTTTCCGGCCAGGAACGTCTCGCCGCCAATGGCCGCATAGGCCTGCGCCAATGCGCCGCCGCAATAGATCAGCTTATCGCCGACATGGACCACGATGTCCGGATTGGCGCAGATCATCAAAAGCCCACGTCGGCGCATCTCCGCGAGGCGTGCGGCATAATCGGCCGGCACTTCGACGGCATCGTCGACCAAGCCGGTCACGACAACATAGGCGGCCTCCTCGAGCCCGACGACCGGCGGTGCGACATTGGTCAAGACTTCGACCGCCTCGAACAGCGCAAGATCGCGCGTCGGCCCGATATGATACGCGGGATCGGTCCCGCGCGCCGCGATCGATTTCACGGTCACGTCGCCGGATGTCACGATGTCGTCGAAGGCGTCGCGCGGTAGGCCGAGATCGAAGATCTGGTCGAGCACAGGCCCCTGCGGACGTGGAGCATTGGTGATGAAGACGACCACACCCCCGCCCGCCCGAAATTTCTGCAAGGCATCAATAGCCGGGGCGAACATCTGTCGTCCATTGTGGACGACGCCCCAAAGATCGCACAGCAACGTGTCATAGCGCGGCGCAAGCTCGCGCAAGCCTCCTGGGAAGCTCGTGGTCCGGGTCGACGTGAGGGACGATGATGAACTCATTCCGTCGCGGCTAAGCTTCGAGACCAATGCTGTCAAGGCGACTTTTTCCGCGCGACCGACCGGCCTCGTTCAATTAAATTGCCCCCAATGTAACGGCGCCCCGATGGTCCGCAAACGTGATCCAGGCTATAGCGATCGCGTCCGGACAGGATCGACCGGAACGCAACAACAAGGCACGTCTCCATGATGTCGAACATCAAACCCCTCTTTACGGCTCACTCCACGGCAACTGGCGGTCGGAACGGCACCACGTCGGCTGATGACGGTTCGGTCAGCGTCTCGCTGTCGGTCCCGAAGGAGATGGGCGGCCCCGGCAAGCCCAACACGAGCACGCCCGAACATCTGTTCGCGGCCGGTTATGCGGCCTGCTTCGGCGGAGCGCTCGATTTTGTTGCCAAGCAGCACAAGAAGGACGCGACTGGCGCGATCGTGAAATGCGCCGTGAGCATCGGCCCGCGCGACGCCGGCGGTTTCGGCCTCGCGGTCAAGCTCGTCGTGACCGACAAGAGCCTGCCCCAGGCTGAATTGCAGGAGCTCTGCAACGAGGCACATGAGCAGGTTTGCCCCTACAGCCACGCGACCCGCGGCAATGTCGACGTCCAACTGACCGTCGAAGGCGCCTGAGCTCAGCCGCCCGACCGATCACGAGGCCCAAGGCTGCTTAGCCTTGGGTCGTTGCCGTATCCCTGTGTTCAACCCGTCTACGCCATATTCTGGACTGCAGGCGACCGCCGAGACGTCGGGTCGCGTCTCGAACCAGCTTTCTTCCTGGTCCGACCTTTGACATTCGGCGCAGAGTTGTCACATTGATTTAACCTATAGCGGACTGTTTCGGCAGTGCGCGCCTTCGAGCCAGCCGGTCATCGGCGTCGGCTGCTCCCACGCAAACACATGGTTCACATGGCTCCTGTCGACGTCGTTGTTTCCCCATCGTACCGAGGCCAGCCGACGTCCTTGGATCTTAATCCGTCCGTGGCCGTCACTCAGATGCCAGGCGGCACCCCGCGCATCACGCATGCCACGCTTGAGAATGGCATGGAAATCGTCGTGATCCCGGATCGGCGCGCACCAGTGGTGACCCACATGGTGTGGTACCGAAACGGGTCGGCCGATGATCCAGCAGGAAAGTCGGGCATCGCGCATTTTCTTGAACATTTGATGTTCAAGGGCACATCAAAACATCCGCAAGGCGCCTTCTCGGAGGTCGTTGCCGAGCTTGGCGGTCAGGAAAATGCCTTTACGTCAACCGATTACACCGCTTACTTCCAGCGTGCTTCGAAGGAGCATCTCCGCGTCCTGATGGAGTTCGAGGCCGATCGGATGACCGGCTTGGTCCTCTCGGATGAGATCGTGAACCCGGAACGCGACGTGGTGCTGGAAGAGCGCCGCATGCGAACCGACACCGATCCTGGCGCGCAGTTGAACGAGGCTGTGCAGGCGACGCTCTATTCGCATCACCCGTATGGCACGCCGATCATCGGCTGGAATCACGAGATCGAGAGCCTCGATCGCTTCGATGCGCTGGCCTATTACGACCGCTTCTACACGCCCGAAAATGCCATCCTGATCGTGGCCGGCGATGTTGAGCAGGATGACGTCGAAATGCTGGCCCGCGAGACGTATGGCCTGGTCCCCTCGCGTGGCGCGAAGCCGGTTCGTCGCCGCCAGCAAGAGCCGGAGCCTCGCGCCCACAGACTGGTGACGTTGTCAGACCCGAAGGTCGAGCAGCCGAGCGCCCAGCGCGTCTATATGGTTCCGTCCTACACCACGGCCAAACCCGGTGTTGCCGCGGCGCTCGAAGTGCTGGCCCATCTGCTGGGTGGCGGCTCGACGAGTATCTTGTACAAAGCACTGGTTCTCGATCGCAAGATCGCGGTCGCAGCCGGTGCCTATTACATGGGAACGGCGCTCGACGAGACCCGCTTCTTCGTTTGGGGCATCCCGACGCCCGACACCACGCTTGACGACCTCGATGCTGCCGTCGAGGAGGTCATTCATGGCATGGCGACCACCTTGGTCGATGCCGACGATCTCATCCGGGCTCAAACCCGCCTTGTCGCAGACGCGGTTTATGCTCAGGACAATCAGGCGTCCTTGGCACGTTGGTATGGCGCGGCACTCGCGACTGGTTTGACAGTCGAGGATGTGGAGCGCTGGCCGGACGACATCGAGGCCGTGACGGCCGAGAGCGTTCGCGATGCCGCGGCGGCGTGGCTGTTGAAGCGACGCGCCGTAACGGGTTTCCTGATAACCGGTGAAGAGCAAGAGGCTTGACGGCCCGCCAAGGCCGTTCGTCGCGTTGCGTTCTGGACAATCAACAATGACAATCATCCTGATCAGCAAGCCCGTGTCACGCGCCGCGAGCGTGCAAAAGGTATATTCTCCGGGCGGTATCGAAGCGTGGCTCGTCGAGGATTATGCGGTTCCGCTCGTCGCGTTCGATTTCGCTTTCCGAGGCGGCGCGGCGCAGGACCCGACGGGTAAGCCCGGCACCGGTGCCATGATGGCCAGCCTGCTCGATGAAGGTGCCGCGGACCTCGACGCCGAAGTCTTTCATCGCGCCATGGACGACAAGGCGATCGAATTGTCGTTCTCGGCCGACCGCGACTATTTTTCCGGTCGTCTGAAGACCCTTTCGAAACACACCGACGCGGCTGTCGATCTGCTGCGGCTCGCCGTCAATGAACCGCGGTTTGATCAGGATGCCATCGAGCGGGTCGCAGGCCAGATCGGCGCCGGCTTGAAGCGCGACGCGAAGGATCCCGATGCTTTGGCGGGTCGGGCCTGGCGGGAAGCGGCCTTCGGCCATCACCCCTACGGATTGCCGGTTCGCGGGACGCTCGAGAGCATCGAGACGATCACCCGCGACGATCTGATCGCCCTGCATCGGGCCTGCATGGCGCGGCAGAATCTAAAGATCGCGGTCGTCGGGGCCATCGATGCGGCTCGGCTCGGCTTGTTGCTGGATCGAGCCTTCGGCGCTTTGCCGGCTGCCCCCACTCTGCATTCGATTGCTGACGTGCTGCTGCCGTCCACGGGCGGACGCACCATTGTCGATCTCGACATCCCGCAGGCGACGATCCGGTTCGGCAGCAACGGTATCGCCCGCAAAGACCCCGACCATATGGCGGCGGTGGTTCTCAACCACGTGCTCGGCGGCGGTGTCTTTTCGGCCCGGTTATTCCGTGAGGTGCGGGAAAAGCGTGGTCTGGCTTATTCGGTCTATTCGCAACTCGCGACATTCGATCATGCGGCGCTGTTTTCGGGCGGCACGTCGACCAAGAACGAACGTGCAGCCGAGTCGCTCTCGGTGATCCAGGACGAGATCGACAAACTGGCGGCCGATGGCCCGACCGCAGAGGAACTCGACAAAGCGCAGCGTTATCTCACCGGGTCCTACGCGTTGCGATTCGACTCCTCTCTCAAGATCGCCAGCCAACTCGTTCATTTGCAGATTGAGGGGTTCGACGTCGATCATCTCGACCGGCGCAATCCGATGATCGATGCCGTGACGCTCGAAGACACGCAGCGCGCCGCGAAGCGGATGTTCGGCGAAAGCGGCCTGTTGGTCACAATCGTGGGACGTCCGGTCGGTCTCTGAGCCTCAAAGGTCACGCATGTCGGTCCGGCGCCTCGATCCTATCCTGATCGACCGGATCGCGGCTGGCGAAGTGGTCGAGCGACCGGCCTCCGCCGTCAAGGAGCTGGTCGAAAACGCCATCGACGCCGGTGCCTCTTCGATCGATGTCACGATCGAGGCGGGTGGCCGGACGCTGATCCGCATCGTCGACGACGGGAGCGGCATGTCGGCCGCCGACCTCGCCTTATCGGTCGAGCGTCACGCGACGTCGAAGCTTCCCGATGGCGACCTCACCCGGATCGCGACCCTCGGGTTTCGCGGCGAGGCCCTGCCCTCGATCGGATCGGTGGCGCGGCTCGATATCGTCACACGGGCGCGCACCGACGTTGATGGAGGTGCCGCGCATCGCATCACGGTGGATGCCGGGCGGCGCGGCCCCGTGCAGCCTGCGTCGCGCTCACCCGGAACCACGATCGAGGTGCGCGATCTCTTCGCCGCGACGCCCGCACGGCTGAAATTTCTCAAGACCGATCGCACCGAAGCCCAAACGGTGGCGCAGACCGTCAAGCGCCTCGCCATGGCGCATCCCGACATCCGCTTCGGGCTCGGGGGCGACCATCTGGCCGGCTTCGATCTGCTGCCGTGCGGCGAGGGTGTGGAGGGGCGGCTGACACGCCTGGCCCAAGTCCTCGGCGAGGAGTTTTCGGCCAATGCCCTGGCGGTGGATGCTGCGCGCGACGGCGTCCGGCTGACAGGCTTCATTGGGCTGCCGACCTTCAATCGCGCCAATCGCGAGAGCCAGCATCTTTACGTCGGCGGCCGTCCCGTGCGCGACAAATTGCTGATGGGTGCCGTGTCGGCCGGTTATGCGGATCATCTCATGCGCGACCGCTTTCCGGTCCTGGCGCTGTTCCTCACCTGCGATCCTGACTTTGTGGACGTCAACGTCCATCCCACCAAGGCTGAGGTCCGCTTCCGCGACCCTGGTCTGGTGCGTGGTCTGCTCATCGGCGCCATGCGCGAAACGATCGAGGGCGCGCTGCATCGGGCCACCACGACAGGAGGCGCCCGCATGGGCGATGCCTTTGCGCGATGGCCCGCCGCTCCGTTCCGCAACTCCTCTCCGGCGACGCGTTGGTCGTCGGACCTCTCGCCATCAGCCCCGCTGACCTATCAGCCGGGAGGCTTTGCGGAAGCCTCGCAATCCGCCCCAATCTGGTCCTCGAGCGCCCGCCGCGACACCGCCTCGCTGAGCGACGACGTGCCCTTCTTTCCGCCGCAGGCGCGGGTCGAGGAGCACAGTCACGCCGGTCCGGCGTCGGAGGAACGGTCGCATAGCGAAGCCCCGCTCGGCGCCGCGCGTGCCCAGTTGCACGAGACCTATATCGTGGCGCAAACGGCCGATGGGGTCGTGATCGTCGATCAGCACGCCGCGCATGAGCGACTTGTCTACGAGCGCATGAAGGCGGCTCGGACGACATCCGGGATCGCGGTGCAATTGTTGCTGGTGCCGATCGTGGTCCCGGTCGACGAGGCCGCGCGTGGCGATCTCATCGAGGCTGCCCCGTTGCTCGACAAGCTTGGGTTGACGCTTGAGGGGTTTGGACCCGGAGCCGTCGCGGTCCAGGCGGTCCCGCAAGACCTGCGCGGCTGCGACGTCGCCGCCCTGGTGCGCGACGTCGCCGCGATCCTGGCCGAGGACGGGCGCGCTGGGCCGCTCGAGCGGCGGCTGGATCACGTCCTCGCCACCATGGCGTGCCACTATTCGGTGCGGGCGGGACGACGCCTTGTACCGGAGGAAATGAATGCGCTGTTGCGCGAGATGGAGCGCACGCCGGGGTCAGGCCAGTGTAACCACGGCCGTCCCACCTATGTGGAACTGAAGCTCAGCGACATCGAGCGACTGTTCGGTCGTCGCTGAGAGCCGGCGTCAATCGCGCGCGATCAGTTCGGCTTCGCCGCCATGAACGACCGGGTCCGCTGACATCACGCCGGATTTCCGGCGCTGGAGAAAACGCGGGCGCCGCTTCGAGATCGAGCGGCTCGGCCGGCGCTCCGGAACGGCTTCGCCGAGCAAGACGGTTCCGAGCGCGGCATCCGCCTCCTCGATCAAGCCAATCTCGCGTTCGACGAGTGCCGGTAGCCGGAAGAAACGGCTCCACAATCGCCAATCCGCGACGATATCCCGGTCGTGGTCCGCTTCGTCTAGCGCGACCGAGAGCTCACCGTCTGGGTGAAGCAGATGCAGCTGATAGGAGAGCGCGCCATCTTGGCTCGACCGCAGCGATAGCGCCACGCCGCGATAGGTCCGCACCGGCACGGCAACCCGCATCGCGATGCCCAGCACGCTCCGATCGATCCGCACCAGGTCGCGTGTGAGCGACACGGAGCGTAACTGGCCATCGGCGCGGCGATCCGTCGTCTGAGACGGAAGATGGACCGGGCGACCGGATATCGTGTGATCGGCCTGCGCGTGAGCTTGCGGGTTGAACATTTTCGACGCCTCTCGAACATCTCGTCGCCTGCCGCGACCTGGAGGGTTTCCCTCCTTGTTGTCCGAGTGTCGCTTGCCGAGAGGGTTCAATGTCCTAATAGGTCTGGTTGACGATGCGTAAAAAACAAGCATCGTCAACGCTTTGCAAAAAATTCCTTGCGGATTCCTTGCGTTCCGAGCGGCAGATCGCTTACAGCACCACGACCTTGGTGCCGAGCTTGACGCGATTATAGAGATCGATGACGTCGATATCGCGCATCCGGATACAGCCCGACGACACGCCCCGACCAATTTCTTCCGGTTCGTTGGTGCCGTGAATGCGGTAGAGCGTATCCTTGCCGCTCTGGTCATAGAGATAGAGCGCGCGGGCGCCGAGCGGGTTTTCGGGCCCACCCTTCAGGCCGCCCATCGCCACGACGGGCGCAAGATGCGGCCAGCGCTTGACCATATCGGCCGGGGGCATCCAACTCGGCCATTCGGCCATGCGCTTGACCGTCGCGGCGCCGGTCCAGCCATAGGCTTCCATGCCGGTCGACACGCCATAGCGGATCGCCTTCTTGCCGGGGAGCACGTACCAGAGCAGGTTACGCTTCGAGTCCACCACGACGGTGCCGGGCTCCTGCCCGGTTTCATCATCCACCTGGTAACGCTCGAAGGTGAGGTCTCCAGTCTGGACTTTCGGCACCATCGCCAAATATTCGGTGTCGCGCGCCGAAAGCTGCGGGTCGGGCACCGACGTATATTGGCATCCGCCGAGGGTCGCGGCTACCGCTGCGGCCAAGACCACTTTCATCCAGGACATCGCACACCCATCAACCGACAAACACCGTTGTTGTGAGTAACGTCCGGATGACCCAATTGACCAGTTCCTAACAACATGTTGCTAAACGAACCTGTCGACCGTGGCCATAATGCGACAAGATCAGCCCAGAGCAGACGAAAGGACCCGGTATGAAGACCGCTCTGATCAGTCATCCCGCCAGCTTGGCGCATGATATGGGTCCTGGCCATCCGGAACGCCCAGACCGCATTCGCGCGCTCATGAAGCGATTCGGCGACGAAGCCTTCGATGATCTCGTTCGAGTCTTTGCGCCGCGTGCCGAGCGGGAGATGATCGAGCGAGTGCATCCGGCCACCTACATCGACGCGCTCGCGGCCGCCCGCCCCGGCCCTGGCGGATCCACCCGGCTCGATCCCGACACGGTCATGAACGAGGGAACTTGGGAAGCAATCCATTACGCAGCTGGCGGCGCTTGTCTCGCGGTCGATCGGGTCATGCGGCGTGAGGTCGCCAATGCGTTTGTGGCCATGCGCCCCCCTGGCCATCATGCCGAACGCTCGACCGCCATGGGATTTTGTTTCTTCAACACGGCCGCAATCGCGGCTCGCCACGCTCAAGCGATCCATGGTGCCAAACGAGTCGCGATCGTCGATTTCGACGTCCATCATGGCAACGGCACGCAGGACATCTTCTGGTCCGACCCGAGCGTGCTTTATTGTTCGACGCATCAGATGCCGCTGTTTCCGGGCACGGGTGCTGCGGACGAGCGCGGGGACCGCGGCACGATCGTCAATGCCCCGCTTCAGCCGGGCGACGACGGCGAGGCCTTTCGCGAGGCCATCGAAAGCGTCATCCTGCCCCGTCTCGACGCATTCGCGCCCCATCTTGTCATTGTCTCGGCCGGCTTCGACGCGCATCGGCTCGACCCGCTCGCGAATCTCAATTTGGAAGCCAGCGATTTCGATTGGGTCACACGCGCCCTGATGGCCGTGGCCGACAAACACGCGGGTGGGCGGCTCGTTTCAGTGCTGGAGGGGGGCTACGATCTCGACGGGTTGACGGACTCGGCTGCGGCCCACGTACTCGGCTTGATGGAGGCGGGGCTCGACTGAGCCTCAGCCTTCAGTCGAGTAGTGAAGCCCAGCCATCGAGAGCAGTCGCGACCCCCTTTCGGCGGACTCAGGTCCCGGTTTGGCCGCGATGACGGAGGAAATGGTCGGCCAGGACACAAGCCATCATGGCTTCACCGACCGGGACGGCGCGGATCCCGACGCAGGGATCGTGGCGCCCCTTGGTGATGATCTCGGTTTCGGCCATGTCTCGGTCGACCGTTTGGCGTGGCGCCAGGATCGAGGAGGTCGGCTTCACGGCAAAGCGCGCAACGAGCGGCTGCCCCGTCGAAATTCCGCCCAAGACGCCGCCCGCATGGTTCGCCAGGAACTGCGGTCGGCCATCGGCCCCGCGCCGGATCTCATCGGCATTCTCTTCGCCGCGCAAAGCCGCAGCCGCGAAGCCGTCGCCGATTTCGACTCCCTTGACGGCGTTGATGCTCATCAACGCGGCCGCGAGATCGGAATCGAGTTTTCCATAGATCGGCGCGCCCCATCCGGCCGGCACGCCCTCGGCCACGATCTCGATGACGGCGCCGACCGAAGAGCCATCGCGGCGAACCTCGTCGAGATAGGTTTCAAAAAACGACGCAGCTTTCGGATCGGGGCAGAAAAATGGGTTATTGCCGACCTCGTTCCAGTCCCATAGCGCACGATCGATCCGGTGCGGCCCCATCTGGACCAGTGCCCCGCGGATCGTGACGGAACTGACCACCTTGCGGGCGATCGCGCCGGCCGCGACCCGCGCCGCCGTCTCACGTGCCGAAGAGCGTCCGCCGCCGCGATAATCCCGAATGCCGTATTTCGCATCGTAGGTGTAGTCGGCATGTCCGGGCCGATATTTCGCGGCGATGTCCGAATAATCCTTGGACCGCTGATCGACATTCTCGATCATCAACGCGATCGGCGTCCCGGTCGTGACAGCCGGTTGATCAGGCCCGTCCGCGAAGGTGCCGGACAGGATCTTGACGAGATCCGGCTCGCGCCGTTGGGTGGTGAAACGGTTCTGGCCGGGTTTACGCTGGTCGAGAAAGCCCTGAATGTCGGCCTCGCTCAAGATCAGGCCGGGCGGACACCCGTCGACGACACAGCCCAAGGCAGGCCCATGGCTCTCACCGAACGTCGTGACCCGAAACAGATGACCGAAGCTGTTATGTGACATGAAGGCTCGCCTGAAACGCGACCGATCGCCCGGCCGCGTTCGTTATTTCACTCAACATCCCTTTCTTGTCACGCGGCTCGCTTGGGCTCAACCACCACGACAGGGCGGTCCTTCGGCTCGGCCGGCGCGCCGGCCCATTCCGTGTGCGGCGGAATGGACTCGCCCTTCATGACCAGAGTGAGCGGGCCGAGGCGCGCGAAGTCACCCACATGCGTGTCGTAAAGCACGGTCGACCCCGCCCCAATCGTCACACCATTGCCGATATTGACACGGCCGACCTTCATGACGCGGTCCTCGTAGAGATGCGTTTGGAGAGCCGCGAGCGCGTTGATCGACACGAAATCACCGACTGTGACGCAGTCGAATTCCGTAATGTCGGTCATGTCGAGATAGACGCCCTTCCCAAACTTCGCGCCGAACAGCCGCAGCAGCCAGGGGAGGAACGGCGTGCCACGGAGATGGTCGAGCAGAACCTTGCCGGCCAGTCCCCAATACATCACCGCAACGGCTTCGGTCCGCATCGCCCAGAACGACCACATCGGCTGCACGGTCGGCTCGTAACGGCCCATCGTGGCCCATTTCACCAGGATCACCACCGCCGTCATGGTGAGGGAGATCAGCAGCGAGACACCGATGAACAGCAGCGTGACCTGTCCGTAGCGGCCATCGAGAAGCTTCGGCCCGAGCAATTCGACCGACCAGGTCCCGAAGACGATAAACAGCATGGTGGGCAAGGAAATATGCACGGCCTCGAACACGGCGCGCATCAGCTTTTTCCAGCGTGGCGCCTCGTAGGTCCAATTTGCGCCGCCACCGTCAAACCGCTGCCGAACCGGCAGCTTGATGGGTGGCGTCCCGAACCAGGTGTCGCCCGGGCTAAGTTCCTCATTTGTCGGCGGCTTCGACTTGATGCCGATCAGCGCCCCGTCCGGAATATCGGCCCCGATCGGCACGACGGCATCGTTGCCGATGAAGACGCGAGCGCCGGTCCGGACCTTCTTCAGGATCATCCATCCACGGCGAACCTCTTCGTCGCCGAGCACAACCTCGTCGGCGATAAAGCATTTCTCTCCGATATCGATGAGATCGTAGCGACCTGATAGATTGGTCGAGATCTCGGCGTCCTTGCCGATCTTGGCGCCCATCAACCGATACCACCCGCGCATATAGACGGTGGCGAAGAGCGAGCTCAGCGTTTCGAGCGTGATCTCGGTCGAAAGCGCCACGATCCACTTCCGCATGTAGAACCAGGAATAGACCGAGTAGCGTCCCTCGCTCACCCGCGGCAGCACGATCCAGCGGATCGCCGCAATGAAAGCGACCGTGACGAGCACCAAGGCAAAGGCCGTCGGCCAAGCCAGGATCGGCAGCGACGCCAAATAGGTGAGACGGTCGACCTCCGGCACGTCGATCCAGCTATCGATCTGATCAAAGACCCAGAAAGCCGGGAAGATCGGGATCAGGCCAAGCGGCGGAATGACGAGCAGCATGACGACATAGAGCAGCCCCTGCACGATGCGTCGGCCCAGCGATGCGGTCGGCAACTCATCGAGTTCGGCCCGGCTCGCGGTTCCGGTCTGCCGACCCGGCGACCCGTCCCACACCTGCCAGTCGCCCACGCGTCCACCCGCCGCGATGGCGGTCAGATCCTTCAGTTCGGCCCCTTCGCCGACTACGACATCTTCCTCGATCACGCAGGACGTGCCGATATACGTGTCGCGCCCGATCGAGATCTCGCCCACGATGAACAGGTTGCCCTCGACCCGGGCATTGTTGAACTTGACCTTGCCGCCGATGCTGGCGTCCTCCCCGATCGACAGCTGGTCGAACGACCCGATGTCGATATCGCCGATGATGGCATTGGGTCCGACCTTGGTGCCGAGCGCACGCAGGAAGGTCCGCATGACTGGCGACCCCTGCATCCACTTCGGATGGGTCAGCGACACGAGGCGCTGCACCACCCACCAGCGGAAGAAGTAAACGCCCCAAAGCGGATAACGCCCCGGCTTCATACGGCCGAGAATGAGCCATTTGCCGGCGATCGCGAATAGAACGGTCGCGACGTTGATCAGCATATAGATGCCGATCAGGGATGCGGCTTCCTCAAAGAAGCCGGCATCGCTACCGGTCAGAAGCATATAGCTGATGAAAACGCCGAGCCACTGAAACGTCATCAAGGCGATGATGAGCGGCAGCACCGCGGCTTGCGCCAACCCGCAGAGGAAGCGGCGCCGCAGGCTGGGAGGCTCGAAACCGAGATCGCGGACGCCGCCTTGTTGCGCCGATTTCGCATCGAGCGAGGCCGAGATCGCCCGCAGCGTCCGCAGCTTGTACATGTCCTGCAGGGTCAGCCCCGAGAGATGCTGGATCTGTCGGACGACGGAAACGAAACGAGCCGCCAGCAGCGAATGGCCACCGAGATCGGTGAAGAAGTCGGCATCGAACGGGATCGCCTGGGGCGGCAGCACCTGTTTGGCGGCGGCCAGAAGGCTGGCTTCGGTGTCGCTCCGCGGCTCTTCCTGCGCCTCGACCATCACGGGTGTCGTCAGCGCCACGCTTCGCAGCACCTTGCGGTCAGCCTTACCGGATGACAGGCGCGGCAGATCGTTGACGATCTCGAAACGAGTCGGAACCATATAGGGCGGCAGTTCATCCCGCAGCACGCTACGGAGATGCTTGGCTTCGAGACTGTCGCTTGGTGCGGCCCGATCAGGCACGATGAAGGCGACGAGTTGGTCGATGCCATCGTCGGTGCGAAGCACAACCGTCACTTGCGCGACACCCGTTAGAACCGCGAGCTTGGCTTCTATCTCGCCGAGCTCGACGCGGAAGCCGCGAATCTTAACCTGGTCGTCGATACGACCCCGGAACCCGATCTTGCCGGCGCGATCCATGACGACCGCATCACCGGAGCGATAGAGAATCGGATCGTGGTTCTCGGTCCCAAACGGATTAGCGACGAACTTTTCAGCCGTCAGCGAGTCGCGTTTGAGGTACCCCTTGGCGACACCGGGGCCGCCAATCACGAGCTCGCCCTCGATGCCGCGGGGCAGCAAGGTCATGTGCTCGTCGACAACGTAACAGGTATAATTGGCGATCGGGCCGCCGATCGTGACGGGCTCGTTGATCCGCACCTCGGAGGCCGTTGCGACCACGGTCGCTTCGGTCGGACCATAGGAATTGTAAATACGGCGACCGGGTCGGCACCAGCGCTGGGCGATGACGGGCGGGCAGGCTTCCCCACCCAGAATGATGAGGCGCAGTGACGAAATATCCTGCGAGATCATCCCCAGCAGCGTCGGCACCGTATCGAGAACCGTCACGCCCGCCATGCTCATCAGGTCGGGCAGTTTGTCGGCCTCACCCAGCATCTCGGCACTTGCCACGAACAGGCTTGCACCGACGAGATACGGGATCCAGATCTCCTCCATCGACAGGTCGAACGCGACCGAGGCGCCCTGAAAAACAATGTCGGTCGGTTCGATCCTGTAGAGATCGTTGGCGGACCGGAGATAGTGGCAGATATTGGCGCCGGTGATCACGATGCCTTTCGGCACGCCGGTCGAGCCGGACGTGTAGATCAGATAGGCGGGATCTGCGGGAGTCGCGCCGAGCGCCCGCGCATCGACGACCGAACGATCGTCCGGTTCGACGAGGTCGGCCGCCACCACGATGGGGCACGGCATCGCGCCGCCCGCTTTGGTGCGATAAGCGTCGTTGCTAAGCAGCAGCACGGCTTCAGCATCGCCGAGGCAGGTCGCAATGCGATCGACCGGTGCGTCGGCATCGAACGGCAGCCAAGCCGCGCCGGTTTTGGCAATGGCGATTTGGCTGATCAGCAGATCCGGTCCGCGTCCCATCCAGAGCCCGGCCACCTTGCCGGGACGGAGGCCGCGCTTGAGCAAGCCCCGCGCGATGCCGGTCGCAAGCGCGTCAACCTCGGCATAGGTCTGCGTCAGACGACCCGACCGAAGCGCGATCGCGTCGGGGGTCGCGGCCACGGCCGACGCAAAAATCTCGCAGAGAAGTTCGTCTCGCACGAATTCGGGCTTGAGCGGACCGACCAGTCGCGAAGGCTCCAGCGACGAATCCAGAGTCCGCACAACGCCGTCCGACGACTCGGCCGGGCTTATCTTCATCTCTGCTATCGACATCATGGCCCGCTGTTCAGTCCTGGGGAAGATCGAGCATCGTCGACCTGCCTCAGCCCCTTTGTTCCGAGAGCGGCTTTGAGTTGAAACCTCGAATGGCTCCTGCCCACCTCATTGCGCCCTATCGCACCCCCTTGAGGGGTATGCCGCCTTACCGATCAAACATGACCGCAATTGCACCAGCCCAGATTATAGCAATTGAAAACCGATTCGCGGCTCGTAAAAAGGCGCCACTGCCGCCAAATTACCACCGCTCTGTCACCGATCGGATGAGGCATCCCCTGTCAAAGACGCTTTCGCGTCTGAACTTTCCCTGAATGCCCCGATCCGCGCACCATGGAGGCACGGGAAGATTTAAGCCCAAGCGAAACTGTTGCGCTCGAACTTCAACACCCGACCTTGCGTGATTTCGATATTTGGGGCCGCCAAGGTCGATAGTCCGCCGACCAGCACCATCAGGGCTCGCGCCACGCCGCCATGCGAAACCACGATCTCGCCGTTGGAGAGGGTGTCGAGCCATGGCCTGACCCGTTCGGCCAGCATGGCATAGCTCTCGCCGCCCGGCGGCACGAAATGCCATTTATCGCGGCGACGCTCGCGGATCAGGTCGGGGCATCGGAGCTTGACGTCGGCCCAAGTCAATCCCTCCCAGTCACCGAAGGAAAATTCGCGCAGCCGCTCGTCGCGATCATACGTGTCGGGATCGAGCCCCATGGCCAAACGCGCGAGGCGCATCGTTTCGCAGGTGCGCCCGAGTGGCGAGGACACGAATCGGCATTGCGACAGGTCGCCCCCGTCACGCTTGAGGACGCCGAGCGCTCGCCTGCCGGACGACGCAGCTTGATCCTGGCCGACCTGATTGAGCGGAATGTCCTTTTGGCCTTGCAGCCGGCCTTCGGCGTTCCAGTCGGTTTCCCCGTGTCGTATGAAAAGAAAGCGACGCTCGCGCCGCGCGCTTCCGCTCATCGTCACTCTTTGCCGACGACCGAAATATCCGGAGCCGACGGGTTCTTCATGCCGACGACATGATAGCCGGCATCCACATGCAGAATCTCGCCCGTCACTCCGCGTGACAGGGGCGACAACAGGAAGGCGGCGCTTTCGCCCACCTCCTCGATCGTCACGGTGCGGCGGAGAGGCGCGTTATATTCGTTCCATTTCAGAATGTATCGGAAGTCGCCGATGCCGGAGGCCGCCAGTGTCTTGATCGGGCCGGCCGAAATGGCGTTGACGCGAATGTTTTGCGCCCCGAGATCCGCCGCCATATAGCGTACGCTCGCTTCGAGAGCCGCTTTGGCGACACCCATCACGTTATAGTGCGGCATCCACTTTTCGGCGCCGTAATAGGTGAGTGTCAGCATCGAACCGCCGTCGATCATCAGCTTCTCGGCGCGTTGCGCCACCGCCGTGAACGAGTAGCAGGAGATCAACAGCGACTTGGAGAAGTTTTCGGCTGTCGTGTCGACATAACGCCCGGTGAGCTCGTCCTTGTCCGAAAACGCGATGCAATGAACGAGAAAGTCGAGCTTGCCCCACAAGCGCTTGACCTCTGCAAAAACCGCATCGATCGAGGCGCTGTCGGTGACGTCGCAGTGGCCGACCACCTCGGCGGAGATTTCCCGTGCCAACGGCCGCACCCGTTTTTCCAGCGCGTCCCCCTGGAACGTGAAGGCGAGTTCCGCACCCGCCTCATGGGCCGCCTTTGCGATCCCCCAGGCGATCGACCGATTATTCGCGACGCCCATCACCAGACCGCGTTTGCCGGCCAGAATCCCCCGCCCGACCGACGGCTTGGAGGCGCTTGTTGCTTCAGACATGTGCTACCCGACCTCGAACCGCTTGCATTCGCCCTCGCCAAACCATCCGCCGCTCATAACTCAACCGACATCGATCTGAAAAGACCGGGACCGAACAAACAGCATTCGGTCGTTTCGATCGGCACATCTGCGTCGTTTTAGGTACCGGCAATCCGGTGATAATCCATCGTGGCGGCTTGAAGAACCGTAGGCAAGACTCCTTGTTTGTCCTAACATTGAATTAAAGGATGGGGTCATGAATTGGCGGCGGGGAAGACGGTGAACGCGACGAGGCACTCCTATCGTGGAGACGTCGAAAAGCTGATCCCTCGGCTTCGCCAATATGCACGCGCGCTTGTGACCGATCACCGCCAGGACGCGGCTGACGATCTTGTCCACGACGCTTTGTCTCATGCCCTGCGAAGCGAACGACATTGGGTTGGCGAAGATGTGGCGATCAAGCTTTTCACGCGCGTGACGGCAGCCAATCGGCTTCGGGCGCGCGCGTGTCTGGGTGAACGGCGGTCATCACCAAGTGCTCTTGGCTCGTCGGACCAGCAGGCCCACGGACAAGCGACGCACCAGATGTCGCAGACAGATCTCCTGCCTCATAGCGCCGGAGGATCCCCCGGTCGCGCCCTCGACCTGTTATCTCTCGGACATCGGGAGGCCCTGCTTCTGGTGGTGCTTGGGCGGTTCGATTACCCGCAAGCCGCGCAGATCATCGGCATTCCGACCGGAACCTTCGTGACCCGCTTGGTGCATGCCCGCGAGCAACTCGGAGAAACGCTCTGGTCCTCGACGCAGGCCACAGCCGAGAAGGCAGAGAGGCGGCAGCGCTCGACGCATCTTCGCCTTGTCAAATCGTAAGGCTGCCGCACCGTGAAGCGTATGCAACGTGTCTTTGGCGACATCGACGCCCTCCGCTTCGTCGATCACCGCTTGGACGATGAACGCCGGGCTGCATTTCTGGCCCATTTGAGCGATGATCCCGAGCAGGCCGAGCGCATCGAACATTGGAGCCGCCAGAATGATGTTATTCAGGCGGCTTTCGCGGGCATTGCTCATGAGACGGTTCCGCTCTGGTTGCGGCTCGACCATATGACCCCGGAGCGCGACGAAGCGCTCGCACCGATCGAGACGACAGCGCCGCTCAAGGCAAAACCCGTCGTCCACCTTGCGCTCCCCGCCAAGCCGCGCCGTCACAGATTGAAGGACTTCCGCGTGGCGGCTCTGGCGCTCGCGGCCGCGATCACGATGGGCTATTTCGTCTCGCGCGATGTCATGCCGAGGCGGTTCTTCGAGGGACATCAGGCTGAGGTGCGACCGCCCGAAGCCCATGATCCAATCCATCGGTTGATCGACCGAGCGGCCGATGCCTATCGGACCTATGCGATCGATCCGCTGCGACCCGTCGAAATCGCATCGGCACAACAGGCGCAGTTGGACAATTGGTTTCAGCGCCGCCTGTCGATTGCGGTTCACGCGCCTGATCTTCGCAGCGAAGGGTGGTTGCTTCTCGGCGGACGCCTCGCTCCCGGCGACCTTGGGCCAGGCGCCTATTTCGTTTTTGAAAATGAGGCCGGCGAGCGGCTCGGCTTCTATGTCGCCCGGACCGATGCTGCGCCAAAAACCAGCATGATCGTCACGGCCGGCAACGGCGAATCCAGCGCGGCTTGGATCGAGGGGCCGATCGGGCTGGTTCTCTCGGTCAACAAGGATTCGGCTTGGCTATCGAAAAACATCGATTGGCTGAGGGCCAGCATCAAAATGCCGGCAAGCGACTGACGCCCGCCGGCCTCTCAGGGCTTGGCGCGTCAACCTCAGTCGAACATGCTTCGCGGGGTATAGGGATGACGATCACGGAGCTGTTCCGCCGCCGCGATCAGCTCCGGGTCCTGCTCGGCCGGAAGCACGATGCGTGGCGTCACCAGAAGATCGCCAGCCGGCAGCGATCCGGTGGCCGGCAAACCCTTGGCCCGCAGCCGCAGCGTCTTGCCGGCGCGAGCGCCGGGCGGCAAGGTGAGTTCGACGGCCCCACCGAGCGTCGGCACATTGACCTTTCCGCCCAACACCGCCTCATAAAGCGTGATTGGCAGATCGAGCCGCAGGTCGCGTCCGTCGACCTCGAAGAACTTATGTTTGGCGATCTTGACCGTGATCAACGCGTCCCCCGGCACGCCGCGACCCGGCATGCCCTGCCCTTTCAGCCTGATCTGCTTGCCATCTTCGATCCCGGCCGGGATTTTAATGTCGAGCATGCGTCCGCTCGGAAGACTGACACGGGCTTGCGCGCCCTCCACCGCCTCGTTGAGCGACACCGTCACGGTGCCCGAGACGTCCTCGCCCTTCGCGGCCGAAGCACCACCGGCCGCGCCGCGCGCCGCACCACCGCCGAAGAGGTCGGAGAAGAAGTCGGTCGGATCGATCCCGCCCTGAGCGCCCTTGAAGCCACGAAACGGCGATCCACCACCGCCGAAATCCTGATATTCGTAAGCTTGCTGACCTGCCCGGCCGCCAGCGCCGCCACCGGCCCCGAATCCGTCAAAGCTCTGGTAGCGCGGCTTGCCGTCCGCATCGATCTCGCCCCGATCGAAGGCTGCACGCTTGGTCTCGTCGCCCAGAATCTCATTGGCCGAATTGGCTTCGGAAAAACGCTCCTGCGCTTTCGGATCCTTGTTCTGATCAGGATGATGTTTCTTGGCGAGCTTGTGAAACGCCTTCTTGATCTCTGCAGCGTCCGCCGTCTTAGGGACGCCCAACACTTCATATGGATTACGCATCATCTGGCCTGCTGATCGCGCTCGCCCAAGCGGCACGAAGCGCATGTCTCTGTCTGTGGCAAAATGGGCGCTCTGCCGCCGAAGGGCAAGCATCACGACAGGCGAAGCGGCACGCCATTTACAAAAAGATCAGGGTTGGCGAGGCTTTGTGCCGGTTCAGGCTTTGGCTTGCTTTTCCTCGCGGGCATCCGCCACGGTCCAATCGCCATCCGGACCACGGCAAGCCGACCCCTCGATATGTCGATCGGCATGCGGATCAGGCACCACATGTGCCTTGAACGACCGGCAGATTTTATCATTTTTGGAAAAAGGTGCTGCGGTCGCGATGAAGCTGCCTTTCGCGCCCGATCGAGGATTGTCCCACGCGACGCTCGCGCCATTTCCTTGTGGGTCGAGCGCGACCGCAAGCGCGGCTTTCGCCCGGCGCCAATCCTCGCCGTCGAGTTCCTTGGATAAAACGACGGTGGACCGATTGATCGATCCGGTCGGGCTCTGGTCTGCCATGAACCCGCCAATCGGAAATGAAACCGAGCAGGCACTGGCGCAAATGCCGATGCCGCTGCACATAAGAAGCCGGAGGATGGCGCGGGACGCAAAACCGCGGCCGGCGGCGCTCGGATCGATCCGAACGGCCGACATCGCCGAGGCTTTCGCGTTCGAGATTGGCTGCCTGACGTTCACGAGTGCGATCCGCTTTTCCGCAACAACATGAAGGGACGGTAACTTGGAACCGTTAATTGCTGGTGACTTCACGCTGCGCGACGACCCGATGGGCCTTTTCAAGGATTGGCTAGGCGAGGCGGTCGCAAGCGAGCCGCGCGACCCGAATGCGATCGCGCTCGCCACGGTCGATCAGCAGGGCTTGCCGGACGTTCGTCTGGTTCTGCTGAAGGGGTATGACGACCGAGGTTTCGTCTTCTATACGAATTCGGAAAGCCAGAAGGGTGAGGAACTCGCCGCCAACCCGCAGGCTGCCTTTGTGCTGTATTGGAAATCGCTAAACCGGCAAATCCGAGTCAGAGGACGGGTCGAAGCCGTCACGAAGGAGGAGGCGGACGCCTATTTTGCCAGCCGGCACCGCGGGAGCCGGATCGGCGCTTGGGCGAGCCAGCAATCGCGCCCTCTGGACGCACGCTCCACGCTCGAGAAGCGCGTCGAGGATCTCGATCGCGAGTTCGAGGGCAAAGACGTGCCGCGCCCCGATTATTGGAAGGGCTATCGTGTGATCGCCTCGTCGATGGAATTTTGGCAGGATCGTGCGTCCCGACTGCACGATCGCATCGTTTTTTCCCGCGCCGACGATCGGGCGGATTGGACCAAGCTGCGGCTTCAACCCTGAGATCGGTCGAAGGCTAGTCGCCACGCGGGCGGGCTGGCATAAGACCCGCAACACGAGCCCGCTGCGATCGATGACGGTCGCAGCACGGCCCCGACCCCAGAGCGGGCTCCCCCATCCGACACGCGGCGGTCAACGATGACGATGTATCAGACTCAGTCCAACGGCCCGCGGCGGACCATGCTGCTGACCGGCGCGTCGCGCGGGATCGGCCATGCGACGGTCAAACGATTCTCGTCGGCGGGATGGCGTGTGATCACCTGCTCGCGTCATGCTTTCCCAGAGGATTGTCCGTGGGAAATGGGCCCGGAAGACCATTTGCAGGTCGATCTTGCCGATTCGGACAGCACCGCGACCGCGATCGAGGAGGTGCGTCAGCGCTTGCAGGACGGACGGCTCGACGCCCTCGTCAACAATGCCGCCATCTCGCCGAAGCTCAGCGGCGGGGGCCGCATGGGCGCAATCGAGACCAACCTGCTCGATTGGCAGAAGGTCTTTCAGGTCAATTTCTTCGCCCCGGTCATGCTGGCCCGCGGTTTGATCAAGGAACTCGAAAAAGCGCAGGGGTCGGTCGTCAACGTGACCTCGATCGCCGGCTCTCGTGTCCATCCCTTCGCCGGGGCCGCCTACGGCACGTCGAAGGCGGCGCTTGCGGCCTTGACGCGCGAAATGGCGTCCGACTTCGGACCCCTCGGGATCCGGGTCAACGCTATTTCGCCGGGTGAGATCGATACCGCGATCCTGTCGCCTGGGACCGACAAGATCATCGAGCATCTTCCGCTCAGGCGGCTGGGCAAGCCCGAAGAGGTCGCCAAGGCCATCTACTTTCTTTGCACCGAACAATCGAGCTACGTGCATGGGGCCGAAATCCACATCGATGGCGGCCAGCACATATGACATCGACCGGCCCGGTGCCGCTCGATCCCTCGCGTTCCTACCCGGCCAGACCGATCATCGCCGCGAGCGTAGCGGTGTTTCGCAATGGGCGGGTGCTGCTCGGCGAGCGCGTGAAACCACCGGGTGCCGGCTCCTATTCGCTCCCGGGAGGCCTCGTCGAACTCGGTGAGACGCTCGAAGAAGCGGCCCTTCGCGAACTGACCGAGGAAACCGGAGTCACGGCTCGGATCACGGGTTTCAACGGCCATGTCGAAGTCCTCGCACGCGACAATATGGGCCGCGTCGAACGGCATTTCGTCGTCGCCTCCTTCATCGGTGAATGGGTCTCCGGAGAGGGCATCGCTAGTGACGAGACGCGCACGATCGTCTGGGCCAACCTCGCCGATCTCGAGACCCTGCCGCTCACCCCTGGCCTGAAGCCTTTGCTGGAGCAGGCTATCGCGAGCCGACATGCGGGGGACTGACCGGCGCAAGACGATCCTTGGTCCGTTCCTTGCGGCACTGCTGATTGGGTCAACCACAGGGCTGAACGGGGCCTGCGCCGAAACGGCGCCACCGCCGCTTCCCCCGCCAGCACCGCAACGTGGTGTTGTTCCACGCGAGCCGGCGGGACCGCCTCCCTACGAGGCGCAGCTCGATCGCTTGGCCGAGCTGATGGGCACACTGGCGTTTATGCAAACGCTGTGCGGGCAAGGCGATGGTGCAACCTGGCACGACAAAATGGAGAGCCTTCTCGACGCCGAGTCGAAGACGGGGCTGCGGAAGGAGCGGCTCGCCGGCAGCTACAATCGCGGCTATCGCGGCTATCAGGTCACCTATCGGACGTGCACGCCGGCGGCTCAGGCGGTCGTCGACCGATCCTTGCAGGAAGGCGAGCGACTCGCGCGCGATCTGTCGATCCGTTTCGGTGGTGAATAGAAAAACTGCATTTCACTAGGCATGTTAACCCTTTCGTAGTAATCGGGATATGCACTTGCGCGTCGACACGGTAAAACCTCTGCATGTTGACTGACACGACTGTTTCGCAAGACCGATTCGACGCTGCTGACGATCGCCGCTTGGCGCTTGCTTATGTGGCCGAAGCCTTCGCAGAGGCGACGCTGGATGGCATCGAGGAGGATTGCTTCGTGCAAGCCGCCCTCTTCACGGCCTTTCAGACGCTGGTCGACATTTACGGCGAAGACGCAGCCGCGACATTCGCTGAACGGCTACCCGAGCGAATTCGGCAGGGTGAATTCTCAATCGTGACCCGCCAGTAACGCGCCCCCACCCTAAGTCTTGGCGTAGGTGACCAAGTTAGGGATCGGCGATCCGGCGCTTGACACGATTGCGGTCGCGCATAACGTTCGGTACATAACCCGATACGCCATGCGGTTCAGGCTTTGCCGGTCCGTGGCGCCGCTCCAAGAACAATGGACATCCTCACATGCCAACTCTCTTCGATCCGCTGGTCGTCGGTGACCTGACCTTGCCGAATCGCATCATCATGGCGCCGCTGACCCGTTGCCGCGCGAGCGCCGGTCGCGTACCGAATGCAATGATGGCCGAATATTATGTCCAGCGCTCGACTGCTGGACTGATCCTGACCGAAGCCACGAGCGTGACGGCCGAGGGAGTTGGCTACCCGAACACGCCCGGCATCTGGTCGGATGCCCAGGTCGAGGGTTGGAAGATCATTACGGAGGCGGTCCACAAGGCGGGCGGCCGCATCATGCTCCAGCTTTGGCACGTGGGCCGCATCTCGGATCCTGTCTATCTCGACGGCGCGACCCCTGTGGCGCCCAGCGCGATCGCACCTTCGGGCCACGTGAGCCTGGTTCGTCCGGAGAAGAATTTCGTGACGCCTCGCGCGCTGGAGACGGATGAACTCGCCCGTGTCGTCGCCGACTATCGCCATGGCGCCGAAAATGCCAAGCGGGCCGGCTTCGACGGCGTCGAGGTGCATGGCGCAAACGGCTATCTGCTCGACCAGTTCCTGCAGGACAAAACAAACCAGCGGACCGACCGCTTCGGCGGCTCGATCGAGAACCGCGCCCGGCTGATGCTGGAAGTCGCGGACGCCTGTATCGATGTCTGGGGCGCTGGCCGCGTCGGGATGCATCTCGCCCCGCGCCGTGACGCGCATGACATGGGCGATTCGACGCCGCTGGAGACCTTCGGCTACGTGGCTCGCGAACTCGGCCGCCGGAAGATCGCGTTCATCTGCGCCCGCGAGCATACGGGAGATGATCGCCTCGGCCCGCAGCTCAAGGCTTTGTTCGGCGGCGTCTACATCGCCAACGAGAAGCTCGATAAAGCCGAAGCGCAGGCTCTGCTCGACAAGGGCGAGGCTGATGCCGTCGCGTTCGGCAAGGCCTACATCGCCAATCCGGATCTGGTCGAGCGTCTCCGTCAGGACGCGCCGCTCAACCCGCAGCGGCCCGAAACATTCTATGCGGAAGGACCGACGGGCTACATCGATTATCCGAGCCTGTCGCAAGCCGCCTGATGAGACGCTAACGTTGCGAGCGGCGAGGCCTGCAACTTCCTGCGGTCCCGCCGATTGAGTCGCTCAGACGAAAGCGGAGCCATTCGCTGGCTCCGCCTGTCGGGAGGCTGACGAGCGGTGAATACGAAACTCGCGTCCTACACCTCGAAGCGCGACTTCGAGAAGACCGCGGAACCGACCGGCAAGGCGGCCATTACCCCGTCGAAGGCGCTGCGCTTCGTCATCCAAAAACACGATGCCACGCGGCTGCATTACGATCTGCGACTCGAGGTCGACGGCGTCTTTAAATCCTGGGCGATCACACGCGGCCCCTCGCTCGACCCGCACGACAAGCGCCTCGCCGTCGAGGTCGAGGACCATCCGCTCGACTATGGTGATTTCGAAGGCACGATCCCAAAAGGTCAATATGGCGGCGGCACAGTCCTGCTGTGGGATCGGGGCACGTGGACCCCAGAAGGTATGACGGCCCAGGGTGGCCTCGAGTCGGGCGACCTCAAATTCACCCTGCGCGGCGAGAAGCTGCACGGGTCGTGGGTGCTGGTCCGCATGAAACACGATCGGATGGGCGGCAAGCGGACAAACTGGTTGCTGATCAAGCATCGCGATGACGCCGCAAACGAGGGCGATGCGGATGCCCTTCTGTCGCAGGACACCTCGGTCGCCTCCGGCCGCGCAATGGACGATATCGCGGCAGGCCGAGGCAAACCACCGAAGCCGTTTATGACCAAAGCCTCGAAAGCCGCCAAGCCCGACGCCGTTTGGCAGTCGCATCGCGCGGCCGACGACGCCACATCTCAGCCCGAGAAACCGCCCAAGAGGCCATCAGCCGCCAAAGCGGCAGCGCCGAAGACCAAGATTTCAGCGACCGCGAAAGCCAAGTCGGTTGCGCCGGAATGGCCGCGCTTCGTGGAACCGCAACTCTGTCGATTGGTCGACCATCCCCCGAGCGACGCCGGATGGGCCCACGAGGTCAAGTTCGATGGCTATCGCGTGCAACTCAACGTGCGGGGCGGAACGGCGGTCCTCCGGACCCGGAAGGGGTTGGATTGGACCGACAAGTTCAAGGCCATCGCCGCAGTCGGAGAAGCGCTGCCTGACGTCATTCTCGATGGTGAGATCGTGGCGCTCGATCATCAGGGAGCGCCGGACTTTGCGGCTTTGCAGGCTGCCATCTCGGATCGGAAAACCGACCAGCTCGTCTTCTTTGCCTTCGATCTTTTGATGACGGGCGATGAGGATTTGCGCGGACAGCCGTTGTCGATCCGGAAATCCCGCCTGAAGGGTATCCTCACCGACACCCCGCATGACGACGACCGCTTGCGGTTCGTCGACCATTTCGCGGCCGGCGGCGACGCGGTCCTCAAGGCGGCCTGTCGCATGTCGCTCGAGGGCATCGTCTCGAAGCGGCTCGACGCCCCCTATGTGTCGGGCCGTTCCGAGAGTTGGACCAAGGCCAAATGCCGAGGGGGCCATGAGGTTGTGATCGGCGGCTGGACCGATACGGATGGCAAGTTCCGTTCGTTACTGGCCGGCGTGCATAAGGGCGATCATCTCGTCTATGTCGGGCGGATCGGAACCGGCTATGGTCAGGCGGTGGTGTCGCAATTGATGCCGCGCCTCGAACAGCATGCCGCCACCAAGAACCCGTTTACCGGCCTCAACGCTCCCAAAGCCGCCAAGGGTATTCATTGGCTCGCGCCCGACCTTGTGGCCGAAATCCACTATGCAGGTTGGACCGGCGACGGCATGATCCGGCAGGCCGCCTTCAAGGGTTTGCGAGACGACAAGCCGGCAGCCGAGGTCGTGGCCGAAAAACCCGCTCCGGTCGAGACGCCGCTATCGGAGCCGCCCGTTAAGCCGACGCGCGGCACAAAACCCAACAAGACCGCCGCCAAACCGTCCGCGAGCGAAGCAACGCCTGTCGCAGCCGCCCGCCACCGGCCCGCCGCTAATGCCGTGGTGATGGGCGTCAGCATCACGCACCCGGATAAGGCGCTCTGGCCCGATGATGGCTCGGGCCAGCCTGTCACCAAGCTCGACCTCGCCCGCTATGTCGAAGCCATCGGCCCGTGGATGCTCGAGCATGTCAAAGGTCGCCCATGCTCGGCCGTGCGCGCGCCGGACGGGATCGGCGGACAACAGTTTTTCCAACGCCACGCGATGCCGGGCACATCGAGCTTGCTGACGCTGGTGACCGTGAAGGAGGAGACGAAGCCCTACCTGCAGGTCGATCGCGTCGAAGGCTTAGTCGCATTGGCGCAGACCGGCGCGATCGAATTGCATCCGTGGAACTGTCAGCCGGATCAGCCTGAGGTGCCGGGTCGATTGATTTTTGATCTTGACCCCGGCCCGGAGGTCGATTTCGAGGCTGTCATCCATGCGGCACGTGACATCAAAGACCGGCTCGACGATCTCGGGCTGGTGTCGTTCTGCAAGACGACCGGCGGCAAGGGGCTGCATGTCGTGACACCGCTGACGATGCCGAAGAAGGCCGGGCCGGATTGGGCCGCCACGAAGGATTTCTGCCGACGAATTTGCGCCGACATGGCGGCAGCGGATCCCGATCGTTATCTCGTCAACATGGCCAAGAAGCTGCGGACGGGAAAGATCTACCTCGATTATTTGCGGAATGACCGGACCGCGACGGCGGTGGCGCCTTTGTCGCCGCGCGCCAGGCCCGGCGCGACCGTGTCGATGCCGTTGACGTGGTCGCAGGTCAAAACGGGGCTCGACCCGGCCAAATTCACGATCCGCACCGTGCCGGCCCTGCTATCAAAATCGATCGCTTGGGCCGATTATGATGAGGGCGCGCGCTCACTCGAGCGGGCCATGCAGCGATTCAAGGTCGACGCGTGACACGATCCGAGGCAAAGCCGGGCGACGATCGACCGATAGCGCGATCCGCTCCTTCGCTTGAAATCGCATCCCTGCCCCGCGCCGTGCAGCTTCTGCGGGCTCGCATTCTCGAGACGGTGCGCGGCGGCGACATCGACGATCTCCGCGTGCCGCTCGGTTGGAACGAGGTGCCGCCGCTGTTCCGTCGTGGCCAGAAACCGGAGGCGGACCCGGTTGCATACTTGAAGAGCCGAAGCTTCGATCGACATGGTCGCGAGATGCTCGGGATCATGCGAGCGGTTTTCACGGCCGCTTACGTGCAGGATCGGCGTGGCCCGATCACATCCTACATCTGGCCCATCTTCCCGGTCGCGAACGAGGTCGCCCCGCCCCGCTCGCAACAGATCGGCCTCTGGCGCTGCGTCCGCTTTGAGGACCTCACCGCCAAGGCCGCGGGAGGCGGTCCACTCATCCACCGAACCGCGATCGGGGACGACGGAACCTGGCACTATTTCTGGACCGAGACCTAGCTCGTCAAGCTCAGGGCGCTTGGCGCGAGCGGTCGTCTCCCCCGCGAAAACACCGATAGGTTGCGGCCCTTCGCGGAACCGCGTCGTGCCCGCGCAGAAGCCAAGCGTTACGCTATTGTTCGTACGACGCCCCCGTCGACACGCAAGGACGTGCCTGTTGTTGCCGACGCCTGATCCGAGCAGACATAGACGACCAGGTTCGCGACTTCTTCGGTCGTCGCAAAGCGATTGAGCAGCGATGTCGGGCGCATCGTCTTCAAGAACTGCTGCTCGGCGTCCTCTCGCGTTATGCCTTGCGCCTCTGCGTTCGCCTTCATCCACCCCCCCATGATCTCCGAATTTGTCGGCCCAGGGAGGACAGAATTGACGGTGACGCCCGTACCCCCGACCACCTCGGCCAAGCCCCTCGCAATGGCGAGTTGCGCGGTTTTCGTCATGGCGTAGTCGATCATGTCCTTCGGGATTGCGAGTGCGGACTCACTGCTGATGAAGACGACACGCCCCCAGCCGCGCTTCACCATGGCCGGCGTATAGTGACGGGAGGCGCGGATGCCGCTCATGACGTTCAGCTCGAAGAGATCGACCCACTCGCTGTCCGCAATATCGAAGAAGGGCTTCGGGCGCCCAGTACCCACATTGTTGACGAGAATGTCCGCGTCCGGCACCTGCGCGAATAAGTCCGCCGCGCCTTCCGGGGTCGCAAGATCCGCACAGACGCCGGTGAACTCACCGTTCGGGAAAAGCGTGCGCAACTCGGCCAGCGCCGCACCGACCCGTTCTTGGCGGCGACCGTTGATGACGACCGCAGCGCCAGCGCGCGCCAACCCTTCTGCAACGGCTCGGCCAATCCCTGCTGTGGACCCAGAAACGACCGCTTTGCGGCCAGTCAGATCGATATTCATGACGCCATTCCTTCTATTGGAGAGATCCGGATATGGGCGATATCGAAACCAACGATAATTGTTTAAACTGCCATAAGATTAATTCTCGCTGGGAATGGTATGGACCGCTTCAATGAATTAGCCGCTTTCATCGCCGTCGTTGAAGCAAGCGGCTTCTCCGCCGCAGCACGCACAACCGGCGACTCACAATCCGCCGTCAGTAAAGCCATCGGCGCGTTGGAGAGACGCCTCGGCGTGAGGCTCTTCAATAGAAGCACCCGCAAGGTCACGCTGACCGATGAGGGGCGGAGATATTATGATCGGATCAAGCCCCTTCTTGATGAGATGCAGGATGCTGATAACGAACTCACCGAAAGCACGCTGAGCGTCTCGGGTCGAATTCGGATCGCGGCATCTGGGACGTTCGGCCGTCTCCATGTTTTGCCGCTTATCCCTGACCTGTTGTCCCTCAATCCCGGCCTTCAGGTGGACCTCATCCTCTCGGATTTCGTGCGAGATAGGTTGAAGATCGGATCGACTTGGCGATACGCGTCGGACCCGTCAACGAACCAGATGCGGTCGTCAGGCGCGTCGCCATCACCCCGCTTATATGCGTCGGATCTCACCGTTATTTCGAGCGCCACGGGATTCCAAAGACGCCTGCGGAGCTCAGCGAGCATAATTGCCTGTTGTATGGCGGCTTAACAGAGGCGGCGAATTGGCCGTTCGTGGGGCGAGACGGTCGCTTCAGCGTTCCGGTTCGCGGCAATCTCTGGTCCAACAGTGTCGAAACGATCCGGACCGCGGTTCTGGCGGATGTTGGAATTGGCCTCTTGGCCAGGGTTTCGCTTGCGGATGAACTCCGGCAAGACGAGGTCATGACAATCCTCGACGAATTTGTGACCGATGTCAGAGACATCAGTCTTGTCTGGCCCAAACGCCGTTTTGTTCCGGCTCGCGTCCGCCAAGTGACTAACTTTTTCGCGGAGGCCATTCCGCGCCGAGGTTAGGAAAGACGTTCAGCGCTTGTCTGACCCGTCGTCTCGGCTCGACAAAGGCGGCTCTCGGTCGAGGCGCATTCGCATCCGGACGGCGTCAACTACAACGCTTCGAGAAACCGCACCGGCTGTCCGCTCGCGGGGTCCTCGATGCCGCCATCCCACATAACCTGATGGCCCCGCACGATGGTGCCGACGGGCCATCCCGTAACGTCCCGGCCGTGATATGGCGTCCATTGCGAGCGGGACGCGATCCAGTCGTCCGTGATCGTGACCCGCCGCTTCAGATCGACCACGGTGAGATCCGCATCATAGCCAACTGCCATGCGGCCCTTCCGCGCGATGTTGAACAAACGCGCAGGCCCAGCGCTCGTCATATCGACGAAACGCTGCAGACTGAGCCGTCCGGCCGCAACATGGTCGAGCATGATCGGAACCAGGGTCTGCACACCCGTCATGCCCGAGGGGCTATCGGGATAAGCCTTTGCCTTCTCGGCCAGCGTATGGGGGGCGTGATCCGACCCCAGAATGTCGGCGACCCCTGACGCGACGCCGGCCCAGATCGCGTCGCGATGACGTTTGTCGCGCACCGGAGGGTTCATCTGCAGCTTGGTGCCGAGCGTCGGATAATCGTCGGTCGACAGCGTCAGATGATGCGGGGTCACCTCGGCGCTCGCAATATCTTTGTGATCGGCCAGGAACGCGATCTCCTCGGCGGTCGAGATATGCAGCACGTGGATGCGGGCGCGTGCCTCGCGGGCGATGCGAACGAGCCGCTCCGTGCAGCGCAGCGCCGCCACCGCATCGCGCCAGACCGGATGCGAGGTCGGATCGCCGGGCACGCGCTCGCCGAGCCGCTCGCGGAGGCGAAACTCGTCCTCGCTGTGAAATGCCGCGCGACGGCGCGTTTTCCCCAGAATCGCAGCGACGCCGGCATCGTCCTCGACCAGCAGCGACCCCGTCGACGAGCCCATAAAGACCTTGATGCCGGCCGCGCCGGGAAGCCGTTCGAGCTCGGGAATGGCCGCGACATTGTCGCGCGTGCCGCCGACCCAGAACGCGAAATCGCAGAACATGCGCTGACGGGCACGGCAGACCTTATCGGCCAGCGTCGCTTCGTCGGTGGTCAGCGGCGTCGTATTCGGCATCTCGAACACGGCCGTGACACCGCCCATGACGGCGGCGCGGGATCCGCTCTCGAGATCTTCCTTGTGGGTGGCGCCCGGCTCACGAAAATGCACCTGCGTGTCGATGACGCCCGGAAGCACGTGAAGGCCCGTGCAGTCGATGACACGGCCTGCCGCCGAGGCCGATAGCGACCCGATCGCCGCGATCGTGCCATTTCGGATGCCGAGATCACCACAATACTCGCCATTCTGATTGACCAACGTGCCGCCACGCAGCATCAGGTCGAATGTCTCGCTCATGGTTTGGGCTACCTTCACGCGGCTGACCGAAGCACCCTTGCGTCCGGCCAACATGGTCGTATCTGCTGAAGGCGGGATTTAAGCTGTTTTGGGTCAGCCTAGAAGCGGAATTTGGCACTCGACGTCGCCACACAGCAAGGTGGTCGACGTGCGGGCTCATTTCGATGACAGGCTTCGGTCGGAGGATGATCATCATGCGAACGGCTGAAATGAAATGAGTAGCGATCTGGCAGTTTTGAGCGACCGTGGGATCGTGGAGGTTGTCGGCCCCGATGCACGCGATCTGTTGCAGCGGCTCATCACCAATGATGTCGACAATCTGAAGCCCGGCGAGGCGCGCTACGCGGCCCTGCTGACACCGCAAGGCAAAATCACGTCGGACTTCTTCGTCGTGGCGGATCGCGACCCGGTTGCGTCACGCTTCTACATCGACGTGCCGGAGGCGTTGGTGGTGGATCTCGTGAAGAAGCTCACCATGTACAGGCTGCGCGCCAAGGTCGATATCCGAAACCAGAGCGAAACGCTCGGGATCGTCGCCGGCGACCCTTCGGCCCTGCCCGGCGATTGCCGGCTGACGTTCGACGATCCGCGTGTGCCGGGCCTCTGGCGCCGCGCGATCGTCGATCGATCGCGTTTCGCCGACTTGGGCGATGATTCGGGACGCTGGGCCTATCGCGAGCAGCGTGTCCGGCTCGGCGTGCCCGAAGGCGGCATCGATTTCATTTACGGCGAGACCTTCCCGCACGAGGCCAATCTCGATCGTTTGCATGGCGTGGACTTCAAGAAAGGTTGCTACATCGGCCAGGAAGTCGTCTCCCGCGTGCAACATCGCGGCACGGCACGAAAGCGGATCGTTGGCGTGCGCTTCGACGGTGAGCCGCCGATGGTCGGGTCGGATATCACGGCGGACGGAGTTTCGATCGGCGTGATGGGATCGTCGATCGACGGGTTGGGGCTTGGTCTCCTTCGCATCGACAAAGCCGAGGACGCGAGGCTCGCGGGCACATCCGTCGTAGCCGGCTCGATACCGCTCACGCTCGACGGTCCGGGCTGGCACTAGGGCACGCGAGCGTCTATTGCGTTGTGCACAATGCAATTTATCGCGACGACCAAGAGAAACGATCGATGCAGGATGGTCAAAGTTTGAGCCGGGAGTCGATGCAGGGCGAAATCGCCCGGCTGCAGGCACTCGTCAACGCCGCCGCGATCGAACGGGCCGCGAGTGAGACCGAGCGAGACCGTTTAACCTTCGAGCTCGGCCATCGCGTCAAGAACGTTCTCAGCGTCGTTCAGGCCCTTGCGGGCCAGACCCTGCGCGGCGCTGACACCAAGGAAGAAGCCCTTGCGACCTTCGGGTCCCGCATCATCGCCTTGGCCCGCGCCAATGATGTCATCCTGAACGAGGGTTGGACGACGGTAACGCTGCGGGCCGTGGCGGAGCGTGTTCTTCAACCATTCGACACAGAGAACCGACGGCTGACGATCGATGGCCCAGAGCTGCGGATCGGCGCGAGTGCCGCGCTCTCGCTCGCCATGGCTCTCTATGAGTTGGCCTCGAACGCGAAGCGGCACGGCGCTTGGTCAGTGGAGGCCGGCCGCGTGGATCTCTCGTGGTGGCTCGACCCGACCGTGGAAGACCAGGGCTTCACGCTTACATGGCGCGAATCCGGCGGCCTTGCGGTCGAGCCTCCGGCAAAGCGGCGCTTTGGCTTGCGGCTCATCGAGCAATCGATGCAAAGCGCCTTCGGCCGCGATGTTGCAGTGATGTTCGAGCCACAAGGCCTGCAGTGCCGCGTCCGCGCGCCTCTCTCACGCCTCGCCGACTCAGCGTGACACCAAGCGAACGTCGAGATCGGGATGTCGAGCCCGCACAACCGCGCGTCTGGCAACGCATGCTGTCGGGCCGCAAACTCGATCTCCTGAACCCGAGCCCAGCCGATATCGACATCGCCGATATCGCGCATGGCTTAGCCCGGGTGGCGCGCTGGAATGGCCAGACCGAGGGGCCAAACATCTTTTCGGTCGCCCAGCATTCCGTGATGGTCGAAGCCATTATGGCCCGACTGGCGCCGCTTTCGACCCCGGCGGAGCGGCTGGCGGCCCTGCTGCACGATAGTCCCGAATATGTGATCGGGGACCTGATCTCCCCGTTCAAGGCAGTCCTCGGCGACGCCTATCGATCGATCGAACATCGGCTCCTCGATGCCATTCATGCGCGTTTCGGCCTGCCGATCTCACCGCCCGCTTTGGTCAACCTCATCAAGCAAGCCGATCGGATCGCGGCCTATCGCGAGGCCATCGATCTGGCTGGCTTCGACCGCGCCGACGCCGATCGCATCTTCGGCATCCAGGTCCAGGAGACGCGGCGTGACGAAGAGGTTTTGTCGCCCGCCCGGTCAGAGGATGCCGAACGCGTCTTTCTCGATCGTTTCGCAATGTTGAGCGGCGCGTCCTCGCGAAAGGAACCGGTTTGAGCGCGATCCATGTCTGTTCGCTGGCAAGGCTTCCGGAAACTGCCATTGAGAGCAAGGCCAAAAGCTTGCTGACGCTGCTGTCGCCCGGTGGCGTCGTGGCGGAGCGGCCCCCGAGCATCGCGGCCGACCGGCACCTCGTCATCAATGTGTCGGATATCGTGACGCCCACGGAGGGCCATACCCATCCGCAGGCCGGCCACATCGCCGATCTGCTGGCGTTTTTCGCCGCCTGGGACCGTGTCGATCCGCTTCTGATCCACTGCTACGCTGGCGTCAGCCGCTCGACAGCCGCGGCCTATATCGCGGTTTGCGCGCTCGCGCCGGACCGCGACGAGAGTGAGGTAGCGCGTTCTTTACGGGCCGCCTCCCCGTCCGCAACCCCCAATGCAAGCCTCGTGGCACTTGCCGATGCGGCACTCGGTCGAGCCGGGCGTATGAGCGCCGCGATCACCGCGATCGGCCGCGGGGAAGATTGCTTCGAGGGCGCGCCATTCAGGCTGGATCTCGACGCGCCGACGGCGTGAGCCATCAGATTCCGGCGTACCACTGGTAGCCGTTGTCCTCCCAATAGCCGCCTTTCCCCTGCCCAATTTCAGCGTAGCTGTCGACCAACTGGATCTCTTTGATGTATTTGGTCATTTTGTAGCCGAGCTGGCGCTCTAACCGCAGCCGCAGCGGCGCCCCGAACGGCACCTCGAGCGCTTTTCCGTTCATGTCATAAGCCAGGATCGTCTGCGGATGATGGGCGCCGAGCAGGTCGATGCTGCCGTAGAAAGGCGGCGGCCCCGACATGGACGAGGGATCATCCATCGTGTCGAAACACTGGAAGACGAGATATTTGGCGGTCGGTTTGACGCCGGCCTTGTCGAGCACGAGGCTGAGGGGCACGCCGGTCCATTTGCCGATGCAGCTCCAGCCTTCCACACAATCATGCCGCGTGATCTGAGTGCGGGCGGGCATCGCCCGAAGGTCCGCAAGCGAGAGGCTCAGCGGAGTGTCGACCATGCCGGTCACCTGGAGCCGGTAATCCTTGAAGCCATCCGCCACCATGGCTTTATAGGCGGGGTCGTCCGGGTCGGTTGAGCCATTGGCATAGAATTTCGGGGAGATGTCGGCTTCGGTATATTCGGGTGCAAGCTGCTGGGCCTGCAGGATTGCCTGTTGCGCCTTGCGGTTCAGCGCGTCGACGCCCTTGAAGGCGGACGCCGCCTGATCCGAGTTGATGACTTTGTCGCATCCCGCCAAGGCCGCTGCGCCAATGAAGGCCGCGCCCCGCGCCAGGATGCCGCGACGGGTCGAGTTGATCTTACGCATGTGAGTCAGGCTCCCGGCCAATGTCGTACCAGCCGGTGATCATCGAGCGCATGTTGTTAAACACCCCCGATAACAACACCAGCGCGACGTGGACGATGACGAACAGAACAAGGCCGAATGCCGCGAAGAAATGGACCGAACGCGCCGTCTGGCGGCCGCCGAACAGATCGAGCAATTGCGGAAAAGCCGCGTCGAGACCGGGCGACATCGTCCAGCCGGCAAGAACCAGCAACGGCAACATGACGAAAACGACCAGAAAATAGGTGAGCTTCTGGATCGCGTTATAGCGTCGTGCTTCCTCGCCCTTCGGAAAACGCAACCGAATATGGTCGCGGATCGCACCGCCGAAATGCCGCATCTGCTCTCCCGTCGGGATGAAGTCGCGCCGGAAATGCCGGGTCGCGAACCCATAGATCAGGTAGATGAGCCCGTTCAGCACGAACAGCCACGCGAACACGAAGTGAATGGCTCGCCCAGTCCCAAGGTCTTGATAAGATGGCAGCGTCAGCCAGGCCGGAAACGCGCGCTCGGTCGGCTTGCCATCAAGGGACGACAACCCCAGCACGCCGGTGGTGTTGAACTTGTGACCCCAAAGCGACACGAACCCGCGCGGCGCGCCATTGGCCTCGTCAGCCCCGATGGCGATCGGCGGGTCCACGAAATTCGAGATCTTGCCGAAGTCGAGCGACGGATGCGCGTTGAAGATTTGCAGACCGCTCATCAGCAGCATGGTCAAGCACAGCACGTTGATCCAATGCGTCAAGCGGACGATGGCGCTATGCCGTTTGACCAACGTGTCGCCACCGGGCCTTGCTGCCTCGCTCGTCGGCTGCAGCGCTTCAGCATGAGACATCGAGCATCCGATCGGTTAAAACCATTTGGTCGAGATACGTCTACACCATTGAAGAGGTTACAGCGTGAGTGATCAAGCGACCGGTGGGGTCGACGTTGCCGGATTGCCGTTCGAGAAGGCCTTGGCGCAACTCGAGGAGATCGTCGGGCAATTGGAGAAGGGCAGCGTGCCGCTCGAAGAGTCGATTGTGATCTACGAGCGTGGCGAAGCCCTGAAGAAACATTGCGAAACGCTGTTGCGCAACGCGGAAATGCGGATCGAAAAGATCACGCTCGGGGCGGACGGCCATCCGACCGGTCTCGCGCCTCTCGACGTCGAATAGACAGTCATCAAGGAAGCATCAGCATGCCCAAGGCCTATCTGGTTTCCAACTACACCGCGATTTCCGATACGGAGAAGCTTGCCGCCTATGCCAAGCTGGCCGGACCGGCGATCGAGGCGCTCGGCGGCCGCTACATCGCACGCGGCGTCGCGGCGCGCGCCATGGAGGCCGGGGTGCAGCAGCGCACCGTCATCGTCGAATTCGACAGTCTCGAGACGGCGCTCAGCCTCTACGATAACCCGGCGTATCAGATCGCACTTAAGGCGCTGGATGGCGGCGCGGTGCGCGACATGCGGATCGTCGAAGGCGTCGCCTGAAGCCAAATTAGACCCGGCTGCGATCGCTCACGACGGATCGCGTCCATACGGGGCGAATCGCTCCTCGGGTGGGCCGATGCAGCAGTCGAAGCCAAACCTTCAGCGACGCGAGGCTGGCGGCGATCAGAACGAGGACGAGGCCAAACGTGGCGGCTGGATCCCCAATCTGAGAGGGAATGATGGGGCTGCCACATGTTGACGAGCGCGGAACCACCTCGATGGTTTCGCCGGCAGGTGGAAAGCTCGCCGGCGATAGCGTGTGGACGGCCGTCTGGCACAGGCCCGTGCCGTCCTGCATCTTATAGCTGAGCGTGATGGTGCTGCCGCTGAAGTGACGCTCGGCACCGGGCCGCTCGATGGCCAAAACCGTGGCCTGAACCGACGGGTGATTGAGCGCCACTGATCGATCCATCCACTGGCCGATCCCCTGCTTGATCTTTCAGATGGCCACCATCGGGGCGATAATCCCGACACCGGCCGAGAGATCGAGCGCGAAGATCGTGGCGCTATCGCGCACCGCACTCCGAAGCCTCGGCGACACCATGGGGGAAGCGGTTTCGGCTTTGGCGTGCTGCTCTTTGGTCCGGCGACCCAACCAGCCCAAAAGCTCGCCGACGTCATGCGGCACGCAATCGACCCCCACCCGATCGAGCAATGCCTTCTGCCTGCCGAAGTACATCGTGGCGGATTGTGTATCGGCAAACGTCCGACCATAGCGGTCGAACAGATGCTCCGGTGAGGTGTCGGCGTCGTCGGCAAGCCGTTCGAGCAGGATAATGCAGTCGATATCCTGGTCGGTCGACAACCCCTGCCCGATCGTCTTCCGTTTATGAGCCGCGCTCCCTCGAAGCGCTTTACCGAGATCCTGGCGAAACCTGTCGATGGTCATGATCCGCACCCCAACCGAGCTAGTGGCCCGATCATGCCGGTGCTTGAACAATCCCCCTCAAGCGTCAGACCTGCTTGGGGGCGTCAACACCAGCCCTTTGAAGCCGATGTTGTGATCCTTCGCGTCTTAAATCTCGATAGCGGAGGCGGCCAATTGGCGTGAACGCCGCGTAAACAGAACGCAGCTCCTACCCACCCACCCTCGAGAAATCCGCGACCGTCAGCGTCGTCTGCCGCAAGGCGTTCAGCAGCCGCAGCCGATTGAGCCGAAGGCTCGCGTCATCGGCGTTGACCGTAACCTTGTCGAAGAAGGCGTCGACCGGCGGCCGCAACAGCGCCAGAGCCCGCGTGGCCCCCTCGAAATCCTCCCGCCTCAGCGCGGCGGTCGCCTCCAGCCGAACCCGATCGAGAATGTCGGCCAAGGCGCGCTCCTCGTCCTGGGTCAGCAATGCCGGATCATAGGCGGCGTCGAACGCGCCCGCTCCGTCCTTCTTCTCCTCGGCCCGCAGGATGTTGGCGGCGCGGCGATGACCGGCCAGGAGATTCTCGCCATCCTCGGTGTCGAGCAGCTTGCCGAGTGCCTCGACGCGGCGAACCACCATCAGCAGGTCGTCCTGCCCCGGCAGCGCGAAGACCGCATCGATTAGATCGTGCCGCGCGCCCTTGTCGCGCAAGTAGACCTTTAGGCGGTCGGCGAAGAAGGACAGAAGATCGGCACCGTGCGGCAGTAAACGCACCCTGATGCCATTCTCGATCACAATCCGGATCACACCGAGCGCGGCACGGCGCAACGCATACGGGTCCTTGCTGCCCGTCGGCTTCTCGTCGATCGACCAGAAGCCGACCAGCGTATCGAGCTTGTCGGCAAGCGCCACCGCGATCGACACGGGATCGGTCGGCACCCGATCGGACGGCCCTTGCGGCCGGTAATGCTCCTCCACCGCAGCGGCGACGCTGGCATGCTCGCCCTGATGGGTTGCGTAGTAGCGGCCCATGAGGCCCTGCAATTCGGGGAACTCGCCAACCATTTCGGAGACGAGATCGGTCTTGGCGAGAGTCGCGGCGCGTTCAGCCAGAGCCGGATCCGCCCCGACAAGCGGCGCAAGCTCGCGCGCCAAAGCCGCGATACGCTTCACCCGCGCGCCTTGCGTGCCGAGCTTTTCGTGGAACACGATGCTGTCGAGCTTGGGCAGACGATCGGCCAACGGCACTTTCAGGTCCGTTTCCCAGAAGAATTTCGCGTCCGACAGGCGGGCCCGCACGACCCTCTCGTTGCCGCCGACGATCGCGACACCACCATCACTCGCCTCGATATTGGCGGTCAGCAAGAAGCGATTGGCGAGCCGCGTCTCACCCGGTCGCCGCACTACGAAGCATTTCTGATTGGCCCGGATGGTGGCGCGGATCACCTCGGGCGGGATCGCGAGAAAGCTCTCGTCGAAACTCCCCATCAAAACCACTGGCCATTCGACCAAGCCGGCCACCTCGTTGAGTAGAGCCTCGTCCTCGACGAGTTCCAGCCCTTGGGCGAAGGTCAGGTCACGCGCGTCATGGAGGATGATCGATTTACGCCGCTCGGGGTCGAGCACCACCTTGGCCTTCTCGAGAGCCGGAGCGTAATCGTCGAACCGCTTCACACTGAAGCTGGCCGGGGCCATGAAGCGATGTCCGCGAGTCGTGTCACCGGACGCGATCCCGCCGACCGTGAACGGCACGATCTCGGGTTCCTCGGTGTCGCTGCTGAAGGTGCAGACGATCGATTGCAGCGGACGCACCCAGCGCAAAGCGTCGGGCTTGTCCGACCCACGGCCCCAGCGCATCGACTTCGGCCAGGGAAAAGCGAGCACGATCCCGGGCATGATGTCGGCCAGCACCTCGGGTGTGGCGCGACCCGGCCGCTCGATATGAGCGACGTAAGAATCGCCCTTCTTCGGATCGGAGACGATCGTGGCGTCGGCCAGCGATGCCAGTCCGGCGCTTTTCAGAAAACCCTGGACAGCCGCATCCGGGGCACCGACGCGCGGGCCTTTGCGTTCCTCGCGCGTGTCGGGCTGGCGAGCCGGAAGCCCGACCACGTGCAGGGTCAGTCGGCGCGGCGTCGCGAAACTCTGCGCGCCCTCGTAGGTCAGGCCACGATCCACCAGCGCGCCGGTCACGAGGCGTTGCAAGTCCGCGGCCGCCTGGGCCTGCATACGGGCCGGGATCTCTTCGGAAAAGAGTTCGAGCAGAAGATCGGGCATCAGGCTGCTCTCCCGCCGGCGGTCTTCAACCATGCCGCACCGCAGGCTTTCGCCAATTCACGCACGCGCAAGATGTAACTCTGCCGTTCGGTCACCGAAATCACGCCACGCGCATCGAGAAGGTTGAACAGATGGGAGGCCTTGATGCACTGGTCATAGGCCGGCAAGGCAAGCAGATGAACGCCGCCATCGGGACCTGGCTCGCCCGCTTTCAGCAGCGCACGCGCCTCGCCCTCGGCGTCCTTAAAATGCTGAAACAACAAAGCCGTATCGGCATATTCGAAGTTGAAACGCGAATATTCCTGCTCGGCTTGTTTGAACACGTCACCGTAGGAAATACGGTCGTCACCATCACGACCGTTGAAGTTCAGATCGAAGATGCTGTCGACGCCCTGCACATACATGGCGAGACGCTCCAGCCCATAGGTGATCTCGCCCGACACCGGCGAGCATTCGACGCCCGCGACCTGTTGGAAATAGGTGAATTGACTGACTTCCATGCCGTCGCACCAGCATTCCCAGCCAAGCCCCCAAGCGCCCAGCGTCGGGCTTTCCCAATCGTCCTCGACGAACCGCACGTCATGCAGCGCAAGGTCGATGCCGATGGCCTGGAGCGAGCGCAGGTAAAGCTCCTGCAAATCCGGCGGCGAGGGCTTCAGGATGGCCTGGAACTGGTAGTAATGCTGCCCTCGGTTGGGGTTCTCCCCGTATCGCCCATCCTTCGGCCGCCGCGAGGGCTGCACATAGGCGGCGCGCCAGGGCCTCGGCCCGAGCGACCGGAGCGTGGTGGCCGGATGGAAGGTGCCGGCTCCAACCTCCATGTCGTAGGGCTGAAGCACGACGCAGCCTTGCTCGGCCCAGAATTGCTGCAGCGTGAGGATCAGGCCCTGAAACGATCGTCGCGGATCGAGGGCGCTTCCGGCAAATGCGGACATGGGGCGGGAACGCTTCTTGTGGTTGGGGATGTGGTGCAGGCGCTGCCATGCTCTAGTGGCGAGCGCATAAGGGGTCAACGATTGCGTGGCATGATGGGCGTCGTGATGGGCTGCGGGGAGCAGAGCATATGCGTATAGACGCAGCGACCGGCGGCCGGGGGCGAGCCGCAACGAGATTGGGCCGCATCGCCCGAACCGTCTTGGTTCGGCTCGTCTTGTTGTGGCTGGTTGCCGGGATGGTGGGCGGCGTATCCATCCCCGTGCAGGCGGAGCCGGCATCGCAGACCGCCGATGTCGCAGCGACGCCGCCCAATGCCAAGTTGCAGACCCTGATGACGCTTCTTTCGGATCCGGACGTTCAGGCCGCGATGAAACGGCGGGACGGCAACGGCGTCGAGGCACCGGCCCAAACCGCGCCGCCGAAGACGATGGCGGTCGGTCTTGCGGATCATTTGCAGGTGTTGCGCGCGCACCTCCTCGATGTCGCAGCCAATGTCAAAACGCTCCCCAATGATTTTCGTGCCGCACGCGGCATGGTCGCTGAGGCGATCAGCCAGCGTGGCTGGTTGTCGATCGCGCTTTTCTTTTCCGGCTTCGTGGCGCTCGGCTTCGGCGCCGAATGGGTTTTTCGGCGCCTCACGAAGCGATTCCTCACGTGGCTTCTCGGCCTGACGCTCGCGAGCGTCGACGAACGCGTCCGCGCCGTCTTCGCGCGTTTCATTTATGGCATCGGCCTTGTCGGCAGCTTCGCGCTCGGCAGCGTCGGGGCGTTTCTGCTGTTCGACTGGCCGATCGTCATCAAGGAGATCCTGCTCGGCTACCTGCTCGCGTTTTTGTTCGTGCGGCTCTGTTCCGTTGTCGGCCGTCTGCTTCTAGCGCCCGGCGCGCAGCGGTTCCGCGTCGTGCCGATCTCCAGCGCGGGCGCACGATTTCTGTTCGAGCGTTGGATCGTCATGGCGATCGTGGTCGGGTTCGGCGCCGAAACGATCAGCATCTTCGGCCGCTTCGGACTGACGCCTTTATCGAGCGAACTCTGCGGCGACGTCCTCGGCCTCATCCTGCTGCTCGTCGGCCTTGATATCCTCTGGCGCGCGCCGCCGATGGCGCTTGTCGAAGGTGTCGATCCGGCGATCGGTTCGACCGACACGGTGGAGCTGCCCAAGGCAGGCTTCTCGACGCGTCACCACTCCGGCCTTGTCATCGCGGCATCCTGCCTGCTGCTGGTTCTTCTCGTTCTCTGGATCGTGGATGCGACCCATCTGTTCTGGTTGGTCGCCTTCATGGGTGCGCTTCCGGGCGTGATCGTCATGGCGCGACATTCCGTCAATCACGTGCTGCGGCCGGCCGGATCGAGCTTCTCGGTCGGAGACTCAAAGACGCTCGACGTCATCGTGTTTGAACGCGGTGTTCGATGCGTCATTATCGTGGGGGCGGCCTTGCTGCTCGGCCGCATCTTCGACATCGATGTCGTCACCCTGACGATGCAGGATACGGTGGCGACGCGGCTGGTGCGCGGCGTCATCAGCATCGTCGTGATCGCGCTCGCGGCCGATTTCCTTTGGCATGTCTTGAAGGCGCTCATCGATCGCAAACTCGAAATCAGCATGATCAGCGCCGATGGCACGGAGGATGCCGGCCATGCAGCGCGGCTCCAGACGCTGCTCCCGATCGTCAGCAACATCCTGCTGGTCGCCATCGTGGTGGTCGCCGGCATGATGGCGCTCTCGGCCGGTGGGGTCGAGATCGGCCCCTTGATCGCCAGCGCCGGTGTGGTCGGCGTCGCGATCGGCTTCGGCGCTCAAACGCTCGTCAAAGACATTATCAGCGGGATTTTCTACCTCTTCGACGACGCTTTCCGCATCGGCGAATATATCCAAAGCGGCACCTACAAAGGCACGGTGGAATCGTTCAGCCTGCGATCCGTCAAGCTGCGCCATCAGCGCGGCGCACTCTATACGGTGCCGTTCGGCATCCTCGGCGCCGTGCAAAACCAGAGCCGCGACTGGGTGGTCGACAAGATCGTGATGAACGTCCCCTACGGCACGGACCTCGAGAAAGTCCGCAAGATCGTCAAGCGCATCGGCGAAACTCTGGCTGAAGATCCCGACTTCGGGCCCGAAATTTTGAACCCGCTGAAAATGCAGGGCGTGGTGCAGTTCGGCGACTTCGCGATTCAGATTCAGACCAAGATGATGACCAAGCCTGGCGACGTACAATTCATGGCGCGGCGACGAGCGCTTCTCATGATCAACAAATCATTCGCCGAGAACGGCATTGGATTTGCGGTGCCCATGGTCCATGTAGCCGGAGATGGGGCGAACGGCGCGGCCGCCCAGATGGGCTATGATCTTTTGAAACAGGTCAAGGTCGACTAATCGGCGCGCCCCGGAACGATCGAGGTTATTGCGTATGCTTCTGAGGTTGTTGATCTCGAAACGGTTCGCGCCATTATTCTGGTGCCAGTTCTTTTCCGCCTTCAACGACAATCTCGTCCGCACTATGCTGGCCATGATGATCCTGTTCCGCGTCGGCGAAGAAGCGGCAGGGCCGCTCGTCACACTCGCGGTCGGTGTGTTTATCGCGCCATCCCTGCTTTTGTCCGCGGTCGGCGGCCAACTGGCCGATGCGAGCGACAAGGCCAAGGTGGCGCGTTGGCTGAAGCTGGGCGAATTCGCGATCCAGATCCTGGTTGCGGCAGGATTCTGGTTCGGCTCGATCGGTACCCTCTTCGTCGGTTTGTTTGCGCTCGGCGCGGCGGCCGCCCTGTTCAGCCCGATCAAATACGGCATTCTCCCCGATCACCTGTCGACCGAGGAACTCACCGCCGGCAATGCTTTCATCGAGGGTGCGACCTTCGTGGCGATCCTGCTCGGCCTCGTGGCGGGTGGCATTACCGGCCTAAAATCCACCGCGCCGTGGCTCGTGGTGGCGCAATTGATCGGCGTCGGTCTCGCCTCTTATCTGGCAACCTTATTTATTCCATCGACCCGCATCGCGGCGCCCGGCCTCAAAATAACGCGCAACCTCGTCGCGTCGACTTTCACGATGATCCGCGATCTTCGCACCAGCCGCCGCCTCTGGATTGGCGCGCTCGGCGTCAGTTGGTTCTGGCTGAGCGGCGCCGTCACGTTGTCGCTCGTCCCGCTCGTGGTCAAGCAGCGGATCGGCGGCGGCGTCGAGGTCGAGACCGCCATCAGCGTGTTTTTTGCCATCGGCGTCGGCCTCGGATCGCTCGCCACCGTGCTGATTGCGCGTGGGCGTATCTACATCAAACACGTGCCATTTGCGGCCGTGTTCATGGCCATCTTCCTGGTCGATATCGGCCTTGCGACATCCTCGCTCGGCAACGTGCACGAAACCATGAGCCTCGGCGATTTCCTGCATAGCTTCATCGGCTTGCGGATCGCCATTGACCTGATCGGCCTCGCCTGCGCTGGAGGCATGTTCTCGGTGCCTCTTTTCGCCGCAGTCCAATCTTGGTCGAGCGAGGATCGTCGGGCGCGGGTTGTTGCGGGCGTCAGCGTCCTCAACGCTCTGTTCATGGTGCTCGGCTCGGTCGTGACCGCAAGCCTCCAATCGGCTTACATCAACGTCCCTGATCCGGTGTTGTTGATCGGCCTTGGCGCCGCCAACGTCGGAGCGGCGCTTTACTTCTACGTGACGCTGCCGCGCGGCCACGCCGTGACCTATGCGCCCGACACCTATGCGACCGACCTCGGCGCTGGAGGCGAGCGGTCGCGAGCCTAATCGGCGGCGTCGACCACAAAGCCGCCCGGCCTACCGTGTCTGACTGACCTGCAACGTTTGAGGGAAACGCCGATGCGCGCCGACCAGGACCAGCCTATCCGCCTCGTCGACTACCGACCGTCAGACTATGTGATCGATACAATCGATCTCGACATCATCCTTCATCCGACCGCGACGCGCGTGACGTCACGCCTGTCGATCCGTCCCAACCCCAAGGGCCGAGCCAATGCGCCGCTGGTCCTTGATGGTGATGGGCTTGTCCCCGTTGCCGTGACGCTCGACGACGCCGCGCTCGATTTATCGACGGGGTTCGCGACAGCAGATCGTCTCACTATCGAGACACCGCCGCAACGGCCGTTCGTCCTCATTGTCGAAACCCGGCTGGACCCGACGGCCAACACCAAACTGATGGGTCTTTACCGGTCAGGCTCGGCTTATTGTACGCAATGCGAGGCGGAGGGCTTCCGCCGCATCACCTACGCGCTCGACCGGCCGGACGTCCTGTCGGTCTTCACGACCCGCATCGAGGCCGCACGCGCCGAGGCAAGTGTGCTGCTCGGCAACGGCAATCTGGTGCGGCAAGGCACGGTCGAGGCTGCCGAAGGTGAGGACCGGCATTTCGCGGTCTGGCACGATCCGCACCCCAAGCCGCCATATTTGTTCGCGGTCGTCGGCGGCAATCTCGCGTCGATCCACGACAGCTTCTCGACCAGCGAGGGACGCGTCGTCTCGCTCGGAATCTATGTCGAGCCCGGCAAGGAGCCGCTCGCGGTCTATGCGATGGACGCGCTGAAACGCTCGATGCGTTGGGACGAAACAGCGTTCGGCCGCGCCTATGATCTTGATGTGTTCAACATCGTTGCGGTCTCGGACTTCAACATGGGCGCGATGGAGAATAAGGGCCTCAACGTCTTCAACGACAAATACATCCTGGCGTCCCCCGAAACCGCAACCGATGCCGATTACGCAGGCATCGAAACCGTAGTAGCGCATGAATATTTCCACAACTGGACCGGCAATCGGATCACCTGCCGGGACTGGTTCCAACTCTGCCTGAAGGAAGGTCTCACGGTCTTCCGCGACCAGGAGTTCAGCGCCGACCAGCGCTCGCGTGCCGTGAAGCGCATCGCGGATGTTCGCACGTTGCGGGCGCGCCAGTTTCCCGAAGATGGCGGACCGCTGGCTCATAGCGTCCGGCCCGTCGTCTATCGCGAGATCAACAATTTCTACACGGCGACCATCTACGAGAAGGGCGCCGAGATCATCCGCATGCTGCAATTGCTGATCGGCAGCGACGCTTTTGCAACCGGCATGACGTTGTATTTCGATCGGTACGACGGCACCGCCGCCACGATCGAGCAATTCATTGGGTGCTTCGCCGAGACATCGGGGCGCGATCTAACCCAATTCATGCGCTGGTACGAGCAGGCCGGCACGCCAGTGGTGACAGCCACCCACGGCTACGATGCTTCTGCCAAGACCCTGACGCTCGACATCGCGCAGCGCACACCGGAGACGCCGGGGCAGTCCGAGAAGTCGCCGCTCGTCATGCCGCTCGCGCTGGGCCTCGTCGGCGCAGAGGGAGACGCGATCCCGCTCGACGCCGTCCGAAGCGACGATCTGACCGAGGCGGAGCGTAAAGCCGGAACCATCGAGCTCACGACAGCGGAGCGCCGGATCGTCCTTCATGACGTTCCCGGGCCCGTTTCTCCATCCTGGTTGCGCGGATTTTCGGCTCCGGTCCGTCTGATATCGAGCCTCACGGAACAGGATCGGTTGATCCTGCTGGCGCATGATAGCGACGGCTTCAATCGATGGGAGGCGGCTCAGACTCTCGTGAGCCACTATATTCTCGACGGTTTGACGTCGGACGAAGCACCGGACGAGGAGCGTCTCGCCGCGCTGCTCAGCGCCTTTTCGGCCGTGCTCAACGGGGCGCTGGTCGACCCTGCCTTTACGGCGCAGGTTCTCAACCTTCCGAGCGAAGCGGATCTGGCGCGCGATGTCGGCCGGGATGTCGATCCCGATGCCATCCATCGTCGACGCGAAGAGCTTCGAGGCGATATCGGCCAAACCCTCCGCACACCCCTCCTCGACCTCTACGACACGCTGTCCAAGCCGGTGGCCTATAGCCCAGACGCATCCAGCGCGGGACGAAGAGCTCTGCGAAACGTCGTCCTCGGTTATCTGGCGGCCGGCGACCCGATGGACGGCGCACGCCTCTGCGCGGCGCAGTTCGACACGGCCGATAACATGACCGATCGCATGGCCGCACTCGGGATCATGACCCTCATCCCCGGTTCCAAACAAGACGGCCTGCTGGCGCGGTTTTATGCGATGTTCGAGCGCGACGCGCTTGTGGTCGACAAATGGCTCGCGGTGCAGGCCGTAAGCCCTGATCCCACCACCTTGGACCGGGTGCAGAGCCTCATGCGCCATCCCGCCTTCTCGTTATCGAACCCCAACCGGGTCTACTCCCTGATCGGCTCCTTCGCGAGCAATCCAACTCAGTTCAATCGTGCCGACGGCCGCGGATATGACCTCGTGGCCGAGGTCGTCCTGGCGGTCGATGCCATCAACCCCCAGGTCGCCGCGCGCGTGCTGAACGCCTTTCGATCCTGGCGGATGATGGAGAGCGGCCGCCGCGATCGTGCCGAGGCCGCACTTCGCCGCATCTCGGCACGAAATACGCTATCGGCCGACGTCCGCGACATCGTCGACCGATCGCTTGCCTAAGCTAAGACTCTGCTTCGACTCAAGGATTTAGGCCGATAAAACGGTGGCCAAAATAAAGCTAAACTATGGTTAACGAACCTCTGGACTTTGGGGCTCCAGAGGATTCAGATGACAGTGATTCGGGGCGATGCGGCACATTCCCCGGGTCAGACTTGGCAGACGAGGGGGCACCTCATGGCTCGCGTTAACGCGGCCAACGACTTCGCACGCGCGGGGTCGTTGCAAGGACTTGCGCGTGCACTGGCTGAGCCCTCTCACCCGAGGACGGCTGATTATGAGTGGCTGATCCGTCGGATCGTGCCCGTGATGGTCGTGTTCTTTCTTGCGATTCTCGCGACCGGCGCCTTTTTCCAGGCCACCCAATCCCGCGATCGCGCCCTCGGCGATGCCGTCGACGACATCGAACTTGTCAGCGCCGTCGTTGCGGCGCAACTAAACGATTCAATTACCCACAGCCCAGACGGCTCCCTTCTCGACACCCTTGCCAAAACTCTGCCGTCCCGCGCTCTCGCGTCTGGCCGCCAGCTGATCATTTCCGACGCATCCGGCGTCATCGTCGGCATGTTGCCGCCAGACCCGATCAGCAGCGACCATCCGTTCAAGCAGACCCTGTATGACCGGCTCGGACCGGCGCAGCCGCTCACGACTTTCAACGAGAAAGCCGGCGTTCTCCGCATCACCCTGTCGGACGGAGAAGATGCCTTTGCGACCGTCCGCGCACTGCGACCGCCCTATGGGCAAATCGCCATCGTGCATCCGGTTGCGGGCCTCCTGGCCGACTGGCGCTCCGCCTCGTTCCGCTCGGGATTCTTGCTATTCGCGACCGCCTTCGTGTTATTCGCGATCGCCTCCGCCTATTTTTGGCAATCCGGCCGCGCCGCTGCGGCCGAGATGCTTTACGCCAAGGTTCATGGCCGGATCGACACGGCGCTGAACCGCGGCCGCTGCGGCTTGTGGGACTGGGATCTGGCGCGAGGCCGGATCTACTGGTCCGAATCCATGTATGCGATGCTCGGCATGCAGGCCTCGTCGGAATTCGTTTCCTTCGGCGACATCAACGCCCTCGTGCACCCGCAAGACGACGACCTTTCGACTCTCGCCGAACTCCTGGCCGGCGCCAAGGTCAACGCCATCGATCACGTGTTCCGCCTCCGCAACGTGTCGGGCCAGTGGGTATGGTTGAGGGTGCGGGCCGAACTGGTGCGCGAAACCTACACGGGCGAGCTCTATCTCGTCGGCATCGCGGTCGATATCACCGACGAAAAGGTTTTGGCCGAACGGACCGCGACCGCCGACGTGCGATTGAGCGACGCGATCGAGGGCATTTCGGAAGCCTTCGTGCTGTGGGACGCGGACAACCGCCTCGTGACCTGCAACTCGAAATTCCTGCGGCTCCACAATTTGCTGCCCAACAGCTTTCCGCCGGGCAGCCGCTACTCGGACGTGATCGCACATGCGACGCCGACGCTGGTGCAGACTCAAGTTCCGCTTGGCGAACACCCCGGCACGGGTGCCCGCTCCTACGAGGCGCAGCTCGCGGACGGGCGCTGGCTCCAAATTAACGAACGCCGCACCAAGGATGGTGGCTACGTGTCGGTCGGCACCGACATCACCACGCTGAAGCTGCACGAGGAACGACTGATGGATTCCGAGCGCCGCCTGATGGCGACGGTCGCCGACCTCCGCCGCTCCCGCCAAGCGCTCGAAACCCAAGCGCAGGAACTCGCCGAACTGGCCGAGCGTCACATGGAGAAAAAGGCCGAAGCCGAAAGCGCAAACCGGGCGAAGTCGGAATTTCTCGCTAACATGAGCCATGAGCTCCGCACACCACTCAATGCCATCATCGGCTTTTCCGAGTTGATGTGTGGGGAGATTTTTGGGCCGCTCGGGTCACCGCGTTACGTGGGCTATGCCGGCGACATTAAATCCAGCGGCGAGAGCCTTCTGTCGCTGATCTCGGACGTGCTCGAAATGTCGCGGTTGGAATCGGGCCGCGTCCGCCTCGAGCGGAGCATCTTCCCGGTCGAGGAGACTATCCTGTCGGCCGTCGAGGCCGTCGAAACCCAAGCCGCCGAAAAGCGCCAAACCCTGATGACCGACACGGCGGCGGGATGCTTGGTCCATGCTGACCGCCCTGCCCTCGAAAAAGTGCTGAACACGATCCTCTGCAATGCCTCGAAATTCACGCCGGAGGGTGGGCGCATCACGGTTCGGGCCCGCAACGCCAACGGCGGCCTGAACATCTTCGTGGCCGACAACGGGATCGGCATCGCGCCGGATGCCGTCCGGCGCCTCGGCCGCCCGTTTGAACAGATCGACCCGGCGTTGCTGAACGGCATGAAAGGCTCGGGACTTGGCCTCGCGATCGTCCGGTCGCTCCTCGAACTGCATGGCGGCAGCCTTCGCATCCGCTCGCGCGTCGGCGAAGGCACCATCGTGCTGGCCCATCTGCCCGCGCCGAAGAGCCCGCAATTGAAGCCCGTCCGCCGGCAGAAGGTGCCGGTCTAGGCGCAAGAGATATCGGTTCAGAGCGCGCCCAGCATCGTTACGAAAGTGGCTCGCACAGCAGCGGCGCAGCGGGCTCGGACAGCGTCGAGAAGCTGGAAATCCGGTAACTCGGACGCCTGGACGATCCGCCGCCGGACCCCGATGCCGGATGTGGCGGGATCGAATGACCCCTCGACCGTCAGGCGGATGATCTGCAGGAGGTTTGTGTAAAGCCGATGCGCCTCGATCAATGCCGATGCGGCGCCGTGATCGAGGAGATCGAGCCTTGATGTTTCCGCCAAAATTGCCCGGGTCGATCGAAGCAAGAGCGACGGATGATCTGCCGCGTCCCGCAGCACGATATATTGCGCCATGAAGTCGAGATCGATCAGGCCACCCGCAGCGAGCTTCAGATCCCACGGATCATCTTCGCCCTTCTCCCGCGCCACGAGCGCTCGCATCTCTCGCACGCTCACCCGCAAAGCAGCGGCGTCGCGCCTAGACGTCAGGACCGTCGCGATCGCGGCCTCGACCTTTGCCGAGAGTGCGCTATCGCCCGCGATGACGCGAGCACGCGTCAATGTCATATGTTCCCATGTCTGCGCTTCATGCGCCTGGTAGTGGACAAAGCTGCGGAGTTGCGTCGCGAGCGGCCCCTTGCCGCCAGACGGACGCAACCGCATGTCGACATCGTACAAACGGCCCCGCCGGGTCGCGACCGTCAGAGCCGCGATCAACCGCTGCGTTAGCCTCGCATAGTAGCGCAGCGCGTCGAGTGGACGTGGCCCCGTGCTGTCCGCATGGTCGGGATCGAAATCGTAGATCAGCATCAGGTCGAGGTCCGACCCTGCCGTCATCTCGCGTGATCCGAGCTTGCCGAGCGCCACGACCGCGCAGGCTCCGCCCGGCACCACCCCATGCTCGCGCTCGAACGTCGCCTGGCAATGCGCCAGAGTCGCGCGGACCACGATGGCGGCAAGATCGGAATAGGCCAGACCCGACGTCGCGGGATCGTCGATGGCGGAGAGCAGCCGCACGCCGATGAGGAATAATTCCTCCTGCGCAAAATCGCGCGTGCGGTCGAGAAATTCCTCATCCGGCAAGTCGGGATCGAGCACGGTCTTGGCGCGGGCTTCCAGTCGCACGGGGTCGCCTGCCGTCTGCAGGCTGGCTGGATCGATCGCTGCATCCAGCACGTGCGGCCGGGTCGCGACGGCAGCTGCGAGGCGGGGCGCCACGCCGAGGATATCGCCGAAGAGATCCAGCAGCGCCGCATTCTCGCGCAGCATGGAGAAGAGCTCGATGGCGGCTGGCATGCGGGCGAGCGCTTTGTCGAAGGCCATCAGAGCGGCGTCGGGGTCGCCGGAGCGCGAGAAGGCAATCAGCAGCCGAGGCACCAGATCGGTCAGCACTTCCCGGGCGCGCGGGCTCTGGACTGCGGCACGTCGTCCGAAATGCCAGCCTCGCACCGCTTCCGCAGCTTGCGCCGGGCGCAGGAACCCCAGCCCGCGCAAGGTCTCAAGAGTTTCCGGGTCGTCCTCGACCCCGGTGAAAACAAGGCTCCCGGCTTCGGCGTCGAGAGCCGGGGCATGTTCGAACAGCTTGGCGTAATGCCGCTCGACGGCTTGGGCGTGTGCGACGAACGTGGCCGCAAAGTCGGCGACATCGTCGAAGCCCGCGAAGTTCGCGAAAGCCGCGAGCGCCAACGGATCGGATGGCAGGCGCTGGGTCTGCTCATCGGCGATCATCTGCAGGCGATGCTCGATCGTCCGGAGGAAGCGATAAGCCGCCGACAGATCCTCGACCGCGTCGGCATCGACCCAGCCGTCCCGATGCAATTCGGCCAGCATGTCCAACGTGCGAGCGCCGCGCAGAGCGGGCCGCCGTCCCCCAAAGATGAGTTGCTGCGTCTGTACGAAGAACTCGATCTCGCGGATACCACCCCGGCCGAGCTTCACGTCATGTCCGGCGACCGCGATCTCGGAGTGGCCCCGGACCGCATGGATCTGTCGCTTCATCGCATGGATGTCGGCGATGGCGGCATAGTCGAAATATTTGCGCCAGATGAAGGGCGAGAGATCGCGTAGGAACGCGTCCCCGAGGCTTGTGTCGCCAGCGACCGGCCGGGCCTTGATGAGCGCTGCCCGCTCCCAGTTCTGGCCGTAGCGTTCATAATACGAGAAGGCCGACGACAGCCCGAGTGCGACTGCGGTGGAGCCTGGATCGGGTCGCAGCCGCAGATCGACGCGCACCACATAGCCGTCGCCCGTCCTCTCGCTGAGGATTCGCGCCAAGCTCTGGACCAGCTTGACATAAAAAGGCGCCGCGACGGTCTTGGCGGCCAGCGTCGGCGTGTCCGGATCGAAAAACGCCACGATGTCGATATCGCTCGAGTAATTCAGCTCACGCGAGCCTTGCTTGCCGAGCGCCAGAATGACGATGCCGCAGCCGATTTCCGGCCGATCGACGTCGGCGAGCACCAATTTGCCGGATCGATGCGCCTCGCGCAGAAGCACGCGGATCGCCGCCGAAACCGCGCGGTCGGCGAATTGCGTCAGCGCTGCCGTCACCGCCTCGACCGACCAGACGCCCCCCAGATCGGCAAGCGCCACCAACAAGGCGACGGACGCCTTCGCTTGCCGGAGCGCCTGCATGACGTCGGCGACCGGGATGGCGGGACTGTCGCAACGCTGGTCCATCGTCTCGAGACAGCGCTCGAGATGCTGCTCCGGCGCCTCCGCCAGCATGGCAGACAAGCGCGCGTCGTCTGCTACGACCAACCGCCAGAGATACGGCGAATGATCGGCGAGGCCGAGCAGGAGCGCGTCGACCTCTGGCGCCGCAAAGCCGATGGCGTGACGAGGGTCGAGGCCCGCCCGCCATGCTTCGACCCGATCTCGGGCAAGATCGGGGCGTGTCAGGCGGGGTGCGTCGCGCAGTTGCGCCGCGAGGGACGAGGAGGCTTCGCTCATGACACGCGAGCAGCCTCGACAGGCCGCGGCAGGAGCAGCGACTCCCGCGGGGCCTCGATCCCATGCCGTTTGTCGAGAGCCGGCAGTGACAGGACGACCCGCAAGCCCGGCGCATTATCCTGGATGCGGAGTTCGCCATGATGCAACCGCGCGACCGCAGCCGCCATCGAGAGACCCAGCCCAGACCCAGGACGCGAGCGCGCCCCTTCCAGTCGGACGAACCGTTCGAGCACGCGTGATCGGTCGACGGCCGCGATACCCGGACCCCGATCCGCCACGACGATCACCACAGCGTCCCTGTCGCGGCTGACGCTCACCTCGATCAAGGCCGGATGCGCACTATCGGCACCCATCGCCTCAGCCGGATCATTGGAGGTCCGCGCACCGTATTTCAGCGCATTGTCGATCAGGTTCGCGACGGCTTGCCCGATCAACTCTCGGCTGGCCAACCCGACGAGATCCGGCTGCACGTCGCTGCGAAGCTCGATATGCGCTTCCTCGGCCGAGGGTTCGTAGAGTTCGACGACATCACGCACCACGCTGCTGATATCGCAGGGAGCGACAACGCCGAGGCTGCTGCCCGCCTCGGCTCGCGCGATCATCAACAGCGCCGAAAAGATGCTCATCAGGCGATCGGCTTCCTCGATCGTCTTGTCGAGAGCATGCCGATAATCTTCAGGCGTCTTCGCGGTCCGCAGCGCCTGCTCGGCCCCGTTCCGCAGGCGCGTCAACGGCGTGCGAAGATCATGCGCGATATTGTCCGAGACTTCCTTCATGCCCGTCATCAACTCACCGATGCGGTCCAGCATCGCATTGAGGTTCTGCGCCAGCCGATCGAGTTCGTCGCCCGTGCCGCCGGTCGGTAAGCGCCGCGTGAGGTCGCCCGTCATGATCGTGGCTGCACTGTCGCTCATCGCGTCGACCCGGTGCAGCACGCGCCGCGCCACGACGATGCCGCCAAAGGTGCCGATGCCCGCAAGCCAGAGCAACGACGTGATCAGCGCGTGGGTGATGACCTTTCGCAGGCTTTCCCGCTCGTCGAGATCACGCCCGACCATAAGCCGAAATCCGCCCGGCAGCAGGAAAATGCGAGCCAGTGCCGTGTAATTCTGGCCCTTGTCGTTCGGGCGCTCGTAGGGCGTTTCGACGAGGCCGGGATGATCGATCACGCCGGACGGGAGCGTCGTCACATTGCCGGCCAGTTTCTCACCGGCATAGTTGGTGACAAGATACAGCGAGGAGCCGGGCTGGGCCGAACGCCGTTCGATGATGTCGACCAGATGTCGCATCCCGCCGGTCTCGTATTGCTCCGCAAGGCCGGTGATTTCGGCCTCGACGGTCTGCCCAATTTGCTCGTCGAGCAGGAGATTGACGTTCCAGGCGACGCCGCCGAGCACGAAGCCGGCACCGATCCCGAAGATGATCAGATAGGCGAGCGACAGCTTGAACACTGTCGTGCGGAAGAGCTTACCGAGCGCCGTCACGAATCATATATCCGGCACCGCGAACAGTGTGGAGCAGCGGCGGCTCCGGCCCTTTGTCGATTTTCGAACGAAGGCGGGAAATGTGAACATCGATCACATTGGTCTGCGGGTCGAAGTGATAGTCCCAGACATTTTCGAGCAGCATCGTCCGGGTCACGACCTGCCCGGCATGTTTCATGAGATATTCGAGCAGGCGAAACTCACGCGGTTGCAGCACGATATCCTTGCCGGCCCGCAGCAGTTTATGGGAGAGGCGATCAAGCTCGAGATTGCCGACCCGGTAGACTGTCGTGTCACTGGAGCCGGACGTTTTCCGCCGCGACAGCACCTCGACTCGGGCGAGCAGTTCCGCAAACGCGTAAGGCTTCGTCAGATAGTCGTCGCCGCCTGCGCGCAAACCCTTGACCCGGTCATCGACCTGCCCGAGCGCCGACAGGATCAGGACCGGCGTTTCGATCTTCTGTTCGCGCAGGCCGCCGATCAGCGACAGCCCGTCCATCTTGGGCAGCATGCGATCGACGATCAGGACATCATATTGACCGTCCCGGGCAAGCCCGTAGCCTTCCAGTCCGTCCGACGCGACGTCGGGGAGGTGACCGACTTCGGTGAAGGCTTTAGATAGGTAGGCCGAGGCCTCCGCATCATCTTCGATGATCAGAATCTTCATGCTGGACATGTATGACACTTTCGCGCCGCATATCAGCGGGTACGAGCCAAGCGGGCGAGAAAATTGGACCGGCAGCCCAGCCGAAGCCGGACTGCCGCATCGATTGGCCTACCCACCGGCCTAGACGTGGCGGGCCGTCGGCTTAGCCGACAGACTTCGTGGCCAAAGCCAGGAAGCGGATCGAATCACCGCTTTTCACGCGCAGCAGCAGAGCCTTCTGGCCGTCTTTCTTCGCAGCCGAGAAGGCGGCCGTGATTTCAGACGGCTTCGACACCGCTTTGCCGCCAGCCTCAAGGATTACGTCGCCGACGCTGAGACCCTTCTGAGCCGCGATGCCGTCCGGATCGACTTCGGCGATCGTGACGCCTTCCTTGCTGCCGCCGGGAACCACCGACGATGGCACCAAGGTCAGCCCGAGCGAGGTCATCTCGGCCTTGTCGTCCTGCGCCGGAACCTCGGCCTTGGCCTCCTTATCGGCCGGCAACTTGCCGAGCGTGACGGGGACCACCTTGTTGGTGCCATCGCGCCAGATGGTGAGATCGACCTTCTTGTCGGGTCCCATATTGGCGATCTTGCGCGACAACTCGCGCGGTCCGTCGATCATGTCGCCATTGACGGCCGTCACGACATCACCCGACTTGATGCCAGCGCTCGATGCCGGCGAACCCTTCTGCGGCTCGGCCACGAGCGCGCCCTTGGTGTCCTTCAGGCCGAGGCTGTCGGCGATGTCGGAATTGACCGGCTGAATCTGGATGCCGAGCCAACCGCGCGCCACCGACCCATTGGCCTTCAGCGAGGCCACGACGTCCTTGGCGACCTCGGCCGGGATCGCGAAGCCGATACCGACACTCCCGCCGGATGGCGAGAAGATCGCGGTGTTGACGCCCACGACCTGACCCTGCGTGTTGAACGTCGGGCCGCCCGAATTACCGCGGTTCACTGGCGCATCGATCTGCAGGAAATCGTCATAGGGCCCGGCACCAATGTCACGGCCGCGCGCCGACACGATACCGGCCGTCACCGTGCCACCGAGGCCGAAGGGGTTGCCGACCGCGATCACCCAATCCCCGACGCGAGGCGTGTGGTCATCCCAGGGAACGAAGGGGTAGTTGTCGCCGGTCTTGGCCTTCAGCAGGGCCAGATCGGTCTTCTTGTCGGTACCGACGACCGTCGCAGGGACGACAGTGCCGTCGTTCAGCGTCAGTTGCACGTCGGTGGCATTTTCGACGACGTGGTTGTTGGTCACCACATAGCCGTCCTTCGAGATGAAGAAGCCCGAACCCTGCGCCATGCCGGTGCGCGGATGCGCGTGCGGCATACCCTGCCCCTCGCCGAACTGCTTGAAGAAGCGGTACAGCGGGTCGTCTTTCGGGATGTTCGGCATCGCGCGCTGGTTATTGTTGCCAGCGCTGTTGTCGCTGTCGCTATCGTCGGCCTCGGTGATCTTGACCTTGACGGACACGACCGCGGGGCTGACCCGGTCGACCACATCGGCGAACGAGCCGGGCGCGATCTGTGCGGGCGCGGCTTCCGGCGCAATCTGCGCTGCGTGAACGGGCGCGACGCTCATCAAAGTGGTCTCGGCCGCGACGCCGCCAACCGCGATGACCGCGACGGCGCCCAGAAGGGCGGCACGAAGACGGGTGCGGGGGGCGCGGGAAGCAGAGGTCGACGCCGATCCCTGCAGGGGATTGATTTGGCCGGGCTGTGTCATTGTTGAACTCCTCGGGCTGATCCGAAGCACGCCTTGCGTGTCGTGCTTATGAAGGCAACATGGAGTAGCGCGGCTTACGCGACCATTTCCGTCGCGTGAAATCTTCGTAAGAAACGGTTCGCTGATCGAGCAGGATAGCGGGAGACTATGCCTCGCTCCGGATGTCGAAAGACGTGACCATTCCGTTGGCGACACGAAAGATATGGCCGACCATCTTATCGGTCAGCCCATGGGTTTGATCCTGGAGCGGCTTTCCTTCCAGATCGCGAACGGACTGCCGAACCTCGACCAAGATCGAGCCATCGGCCATCGTCTCAAAGCCGACGGGCTCGACATGTGGACTGACGATCGACCATTGGCGTGTCCAGTAGGCGCGCACGGCCTCGCGGCCATGAACGTGACCGCCGTCCATCCCGTTGGCCCAGGCGACATCATTGGCCAGCACGGCCAGCACGGCGTCGATATCGCGCGCGTTGAAGCTCTCATATATCCGCTTGATGGTCTCGATCGCATGGTCCATCGGGTTCTCTCCTTGGCATGATCGCAAACGCGATATACATATGTACGTCTATATAAGAGTATCGGCAACAGGAGATGGTCGATGAACCTCGATGTACTCTCGACGCCGGGCCACCTGATCGCTCTGGCGGCGCGCGGATTTGCCCGCCTGAGCGAGGCTCGCCTCAAGCCGCTCGGCTTCGGCGTCGGCCAAGTTCCGGTGCTGGTCGCACTTCAGAATGGTCAGGCGAGCACGCAGCGTGATCTCGCCCGCTTTGCTCGGGTCGAGCAGCCCCCAATGGCGCAGATGCTTGCCCGCATGGAGCGGGACGGTCTTGTCCAGCGCACGCCTGACCCGACCGATGGCCGCAGCCAACGCGTCGTGATGACGGAGGTCGCAAAAACACGAATGCCGACCGCAGTCACGGCTCTGTTCCGAGGCAACAGTGAGGCTATGAGCGGCTTCACCGAGGCGGAAGAGGCCGAATTCGTCTCGCTCTTGTCGCGGCTCATCGCCAATCTCGATCGACTCGCGAGTGATGACGGAAGCAGCGCGAGCGAGCCCCGCCCCTAAACCGAGGGCGGCTCCACGAGACGGCTCAGTGCGGCGCGCTCGGCGTCGCTCAGCGGCGGTTCGGCAAGAGGCGCATGTCGTCGCCGCGCCATCAGCAGGCCGCCTGCCCCGAGCAGAAGCAGCAAGAACGGCATGCCCCATAATAACGCCGTCTCGGGCCGCAACGGTGGCTTCAGCAGGACAAAGTCGCCGTAACGCGCCACGAGATAATCGCGGACCTGTTGGTCGCTATCACCGGCGACGAGCCTCTCACGGACCAGCAGGCGCAGATCGCGCGCCAGGGTCGCGGCTGAATCGTCGATCGATTGATTCTGGCAGACGAGACATCGCAGTTCGGACGAGAGGTCGCGGGCTCGCGCCTCCAAAGCGGCGTTCGGCAGAATTTCGTCGGGCTGCACCGCATGGGCAAGCGACGGCACGAGCAGCAGCGCCAGAAGCGCGTAGAGCAACCATAGCCGCAGACGCCGCATCATTCGGCCGCTTGTGGGGCAAGCGGGGCGGGATGCGCGCGCGCCGCGCGGCGCGCGAAGCCGATGCGAAGCCGCCGGTCGGACAGGGACACGGCGCCACCCAGCGCCATGATGAGTGCGCCGATCCAGATCATCGTGACCAGAGGTTTCCAAAACATCCGGGCGTCGATCGAGCCATCGTCATGCTGATCGCCGAGGCTGATATAAACCTGACCGAGATTTATCGTGGCGATACCGGCCTGCGTCACGCTCATCTGGCGTACCGGGAAGGTGCGTTTCGACGGATCGATCGTGGTCACGAGCACACCGCCGCTCCGCACGTCGATCGGGACCGCGACTTCGCTATAGTTCGGACCCTGCCGCGTCTGCAGGTCGCGGATCGTTACGGTATAGGGGCCAAGATCCGTCGTCTGGCCGGGTTTGACCGCGACGACCCGTTCAACGCCCCAGCCGGTCGCGGCAAGACCCATCAGGGTGACACCGATGCCTGCATGCGCCAGCGCCGTCCCCCAAGCCGAGCGTGGCAAGCCAACGGCGCGCGACAGCATAACTCCGATTGGAACACCACGACCGGCGACGCGGGAGGCGATCTCGGCAAAGGCTCCGATGATGAGGTAGAGCGCCAAGCCGACCCCCATCGCGGTCAGCACCGGGCCGCCTTTGATGACGGTCGCCAGAACGAGCGCCAGTGCAAAACCGAGCGCCGCAGCCACCATCAGCCGCTGCGCCGCGCCCACGAGATCGCCGCGCTTCCAGGCCAGCGACTGGCCGAGCGGCATCGCCAGCAGGATCGGCACGAAGATGGGGCCGAACGTCAGGTTGAAGAACGGCGCCCCGACCGAAATCTTCTCGCCAGTCAACGATTCCAGCGCAAGCGGATAAAGTGTGCCGGTCAACACGGTCGCGCAGCAGGTGGTCAGCAGCAGGTTGTTAAACACCAGCGCGCCCTCGCGCGACACCGGCGAGAACAAACCACCCTGCCGTAACGTCGGAGCGCGCCACGCGTAGAGCGCCAACGAGCCGCCGATGAAAACCGTCAGGATCGCCAGGATGAAGACACCGCGGGTCGGATCGGTCGCGAACGTGTGTACCGAGGTGAGCACGCCCGAACGCACCAGAAAGGTGCCCAGCAGCGACAGCGAGAAGGTGAGGATCGCCAGAAACACGGTCCAGATCTTCAAGGCTTCGCGCTTTTCCATGACGGCCGCCGAGTGCAGCAACGCGGTTCCGGCCAGCCACGGCATGAGCGAGGCGTTTTCGACTGGGTCCCAGAACCAGAACCCGCCCCAGCCGAGCGTATAATAGGCCCAGTAGGAGCCCATCGCGATCCCGAGAGTCAGAAAACCCCAGGCGATAAGGACCCAGGGGCGCACGAAGCGGGCCCAGGCAGCATCGAGCCGGCCGCTGATCAACGCCGCCGCCGCGAAAGAGAACACGATCGAAAAGCCGACATAGCCGAGGTAGAGCAGCGGCGGATGGATCGCCAGCCCTGGATCCTGCAGGATGGGATTGAGATCCTGCCCCTCGAACGGTGCCGGCAACCGTCGTGCGAACGGATCCGAGGTGAAGAGGATGAACAGCAAAAACGCCGAGGCGATCCAGGCTTGAACCGCCAATGTGTTGGCCCGGAGATCGTCGGCCATGCCACGGCCCATCGTCGCGACCGCTGCGCCGAACACCGCGAGGATCAACACCCACAGGAGCATCGAGCCCTCGTGGTTCCCCCAGACGCCGGAGATCTTGTAGATCAGCGGCTTGGTCGACAGCGAATTCTCGACCACGTTGGTGAGGCTGAAATCAGACGTGACATGGGCGTAGACGAGCGCCACGAAAGCGTAGCCGATCAGAACGAATTGAACGCAGGCTGCCGGCGCCGCCACACCCGCCAACCCGGCATCGCCGCGCCGCGTGCCCCAAATGGGCAGGACGGACTGCACCAACGCAACCGCAAGCGCCAGAACAAGGGCATAATGGCCGGTTTCGACGATCATCTGCGCGCGCTCATGGGATAGCCTTCGCGACCTCGCCGCTGCTGGCGCTCGCGGCCTTCTGGTCGCCGCGCCACACGCCTTGCCGCTTCAAGCTGTCGGCCACATCCTTTGGCATATAGGTGGCATCGTGCTTGGCCAGAATTGTATCGGCGCGAAAGCCGCCCGCAGCGTCGAGCACACCTTCGGCGACGACGCCCTGCCCTTCGCGGAACAGATCCGGCAGCAGCCCGGTATAGCTCACTTTTACGTCGCGTTTCAGATCGGTCACCATGAAGGTCAGACTGGATTGTCCGAGCCGGACGATTGATCCCTCTTCGACAAGCCCACCGATGCGAAGGCGGGTCCCGGGCGGAGGCATCTTCTCGACGAGGTCGGTCGGGCCATAGAAAAACACGATACTGTCGCGAAGCGCGTACAGCACGAGCCCGGACGCGATGGCGAGCACACCGCCCGCAGCGCCGATGATGGCCAAACGACGCCCCTTCCTGGTCAAACCCTTATCCCTCCAGTCCGAGTTGATGGGCGAGATTGTCGAGCTTGGTTCGGGCAGCCGAATTCTCACTCAAAGCCTTTCTGGCCTCGGTGAGGGACTCCCGTGCCTTGTTGGCATCTCCGAGCACACTATAGGCTCGCACGAGACGCAGCCAGCCCTCGGGATCGCGACCGTTTTGCACAAGGCGCGCCGCTAAGCCATCCACCATGCTGCGAATGGCGGCTTGCTGCTGATCGGCCGGCAAAGCCGCGATGACGGCGCCGGCCGGCGTTGCTGGAACCTCGGAATTGCGTGCCATCGGGGTCGCGGGCCCCGCCACGGCCGCCGTTTCGAGACCCGCAATATGACCCTGCACCGCCGCCAGCCACGGTGCGCCCGGCGGCGCGTCGGCCGCGAGTTTGCGCCACAGGATCAAAGCATCGGCGCGGTTTCCATCCTGCTCGGTCGCGGCCGCGACGAAAAACCGGGCCTGCGGCAATGTCGGATCGTCGCTCAGCGCTTTGTCGAAGGCGGCGCGCGCTTCGGCCGTAACGACGCCGTCGGCCGCCATCACCAACGCCTGCCCCAAGGCGGCGCGGCGCTCGGCATTTTCACCAAGGATCCGAAGTGCCGCCGCATAGGCGCGGGCCGCATCGTCGTAACGGCCCATCTTAAAGTAGATGGGAGCGATGAGAGAGAAGCCGCGCCCATCGTTGGGATCGGCAGCCAGACGAGCCTCGATCTTCGGGATAATAGCGGCAAGATCGAACGAAGAAGCTGCGGCGCGTGAGGCGATCGGCATATCCGGCTGCTCGGGACGACCAACGCGAACATACAGGCCGATCGCCAAAACCGGGACCAGCACGACGGACGCCACGACAGCAACAAGTCGTCGCTTGCGGAAGCCGACATCGGGGCCGGAAGGCTCTGGCCGCTTATCGGAGAGGAGCAACCGGCGGGCGATCTCGGCTCGCGTTGCATCTGCTTCGGAGGCCTTGACGAGCCCCCGCGCGATGTCGTCGTCGACCTCGCCAAGCTGACTTCGGTAAAACGCGACATCGACCGACCTGCCACGGGCAAACGAAGCGGTACGCGCCAACGGCCAGACGAGACAGAGCACCACGGCGGCGGTCATCAACGCGAAGACGATCCAGACCATACCGACCGCAAACTCCACTCAACTAAACCGAGGCATGCACCGATCGAGCGACCCAAATCGCCCGCTTGGATCAGCTCGTGATGCGATAGGTTCCGTCGGGGTTCGAGCACCCCGTGCCATGGCCGACCTGCGGACGACCGGCGATAAAGATCGTGCTCGTGAAGGCGCGGCAGGAGTCGGCCGTCGCGGGAGCGGCGCCGCCCGGCGCGCTGACATTCACGATCGCGGATGCTGGAGTTCCCGGCGCGGGTTCGACAAATCCAAACAGGCCGTGCTCGCCCTTCCAGGTCTTTCGCTGCCCAGACGCGAGCGCATCCTGCTCGGACGCGAGAGCCTTGTCCCGATCGGCCTGGCTGAGCTTGGAGCCGACCGGACCATCGAGGAAAGTGCCATACATGATCGGCGGCGGCGCAGCCGGCACGGGCGGGGTCGCGGCCGAAATGGAATTCCCGCCTCCCGTCATCGAGCAGCCCGCATTAACCAGACCCGCCGCCAGACACAGACCCACTGCCCACAGAACCCGCATGTATCCACCCCGTCACAGCCCGCCGATCGGTGCCTTGCGCGGCATGGAGGCGAAACTCTGTCGAGCCTTAAGGCTTCAGCCGGCCCCCGGCAAGCGGAGCACAGCCCTCAAACCACCGAGCGGGCTGTCGAGAAGTGTGAGGCCGCCCCCGTAGGCAGCCGCGAGATCGGTCACGATCGACAGGCCCAATCCCGAACCCGGCTTAGTCTCATCGAGCCTGCGCCCGCGTCGCGTCACAAGGTCGCGCACATCAGCGGATAATCCGGGGCCATCATCGTCCACCATCAGCACGATGTCGGAGGTAATGCCATCGCGGTCATCTTGGGCCGCCTCGCCCCTGACGCGGACCTCGCGCTTGGCCCATTTGCCGGCGTTGTCGATCAAGTTGCCGATCAGGTCGTCGAAATCCTGCTTCTCACCGCGAAACCGCAGACTATCAGAAACCGTGACCTCGAAGGCGAGATCCCGGTCGCGATAGATTTTGCCGAAGGTGCGGACGAGCGCATCGACGGTGGGCTTGACCTCAGTGACGGTGCCGATCACGCTGACGCGCGCAGCGGCACGAGCCCGATCGAGATAATACGAGACCTGATCGCGCATGACACCGGTTTGTTCGCGAACCTTAGCGGCGAGATCCTGGGTGGAGAGATCCTGGGACCCGCCAGACGTCTGAGCATCGGCTTCGTTGACCAGCACGCTAAGTGGCGTTTTCAGCGCATGGGCCAGATTTCCGACATGCGTCCGCGCGCGTTCAACGATCTCGCGGTTGGACGATATCAGGAGGTTCAACTCACCCGCGAGCGGCGCGAGATCCGGGGTGAAGCGGCCCTCGATCCGCTCGGCCTCGCCGCGCCGGATCGCCGCGACACCGTCCCGAATTCGCCGGAGCGGCCGCAGGCCATAGCGAAGTTGGACGGCCGTCGAGCCGACAAGCACGAGCCCGAGAACCCCGAACGTCAGTCCGAGCGCCAGGTTGAAACCGTCGATATCGGCCGACATTTCTTCCGGGGATGCCGCGACCTGAACCAGATACCGGCCATCGTCACCCGCATCGATGAAACGCTCGACGATCCGCAATCGCCGATCATCCGGACCGATCGCATAGCCCCTGCGAATGCCGCCGGCCGTGATGGGCGCGCCGGTATCGGCCAATTGCGGAAGCCGTTCGGCAAACAGGGATTTCGAGGCACGGATATCCGGCTTGGCTTGATCAAGCCGGGTGATTTGCCAATACCAACCCGAGAGCGGCAATTCGAACATTGGTTCGCCGAGTTGCCCAGCCCCATGCCCTTCGTCGCCCGCCGCCGCGACATCCCCGATCAACGCCCGAAGATACACGCCGAGCCTCTCGTCGAAGTCGAGTTCGGCGGCGTGAAAATTGATTTCGCTCAGCGTAATGCCGGAGATCAGGAGAATGAAGAAGCTCCAGAACGCCGACGACATGAACAGGCGGGTCGCGATCGATCGACGGCTGAACCATCCGACGACACGCGACCGCGGCCGCGTCAGCCGTTCAGGCTCCACGCTTGCCGGTTGGACCGCCACCCGCTCCGGCTTTTGCGGCTTGTTCAGAAAGTTCAGCATTCTCAACGAGATATCCGAGCCCTCTCATGGTCTGTATCAAGTCCACACCAAGTTTCTTGCGGAGCCGACCGACAAACACCTCGATCGTATTCGAGTCACGATCAAAATCCTGATCGTAGAGATGTTCGACCAACTCCGCACGCGAGACGACGCGCCCCGCATGGTGCATCAAATAGGAGAGGAGACGATATTCATGCGACGTCAGCTTCACGGGATTGCCGTCGACAAGCACGCGGCTGGCGCGGGTATCGAGCCGCACCAATCCGCTCACGAGTTCGGCCGTGGCGTGACCCGCCGAGCGCCGGAGCAGTGCCCGAAGCCGCGCCAAAACCTCTTCCATATGGAAGGGCTTGGCGACATAATCGTCGGCACCGGCGTCAAACCCTCGCACCTTGTCGCTCCAGCGATCGCGCGCCGTGAGGATCAGCACAGGAGCTGACCGTCCGGCCGCGCGCCACGCCTCGAGGACCGAGACACCATCTTTTTTGGGCAGACCGAGATCGAGCACGATGGCGTCGTAGGGCTCTGTCTCGCCGAGAAATTGAGCTTCCTCGCCGTCGTAAGCGCGATCGACCGCATAGCCCGCGCCTTCGAGGGCCGTGAACAGCTGACGATTCAGATCCTTATCGTCCTCGACCACAAGAAGACGCACCGGCTACCCTTTCCTATTGTCCAGGCTTCATTCAGGCTCTCGATGTTGATCACGATCCTGGGCGGGGCGGCATCAACGTCCCATTGGTTGCATCGACCAGCATGTGAACGAGATGCCCGTCATGCCGCAGAATCGTCACGTCGTAGACCATCTGTTGGTTCAGACGGCAGAGCTTGATGCCGACCGACTCGCCCGGCATCCCCCGTCCTGCCTCTTCGACAGCGCGATAGGGCGGCAAAAGCTTCATGGTCTGCAGAGTTTCGCGAGTTTCCCCCGCCGACAGACACGTCCGGAGACGTGTCTCAGTGGCCTGAGCCACGTGTGGCAGACCCACGACCCCGAGCGTCAGTGCCGCCCCCATGATGCGAACCAAAGACGTCATGGCTTGATCCTAAGTTCATCGCGCTGAACGCCTTATGAATGCGCGTGATGATGACGGTTCGCGTCGGCCGACGTTTCAATCGCCCGCGACGTCCTGTAGATCTCGGTCAGACGCGCGCCCATCCAAATCATCAGGGCGCATCGATGGACGAATGTCATGAAACGGCCGAGACAGCCACCAACCAGTCCCTCCTCCATGACGGCGCCCGGAGCGGGACGACCCGGCCGCGAGCGAGACCATTCGGCCCCGCATCGCGCCTCACCCTTATCGGGCTCCTACAAGACCGCCACGGCGCGTCTCCGTGCCACGCCCGAGTTGACGCTGATCTGGGGCTTTCACGCCGCACAGGAAGCATTACGGTCAGAAGGCCGCAAGATTCTCAGGGTGTCGGCCACCGAAGCGGCAGCGGAACGGCTCGCCCCGGAGCTCGAGGCGCGCGGGATCACGCCGGAGATCTTCACCGGAGCCGATCTCGACGCCAAAATGCCGCGTGATGCGGTGCACCAGGGCGTCGTCGTCGAGGCGCGTCCCCTGGCCGATCTCGACATCAGCGACGTGCCCGATATCGGCACGCTGCTGGTCCTCGATCAGATCACCGACCCGCATAACGTCGGCGCCATCATGCGGACAGCCGCTGCCTTCGATGTCGCCGCGATGATCACGACGGAGCGCCACGCGCCCGATATGACCGGCGTGCTGGCGAAAAGCGCATCGGGCGGGCTCGAACACGTGCCGGTCGTTCATGTCGTCAATCTCGCGCGCGCCCTCGACAGCCTCGCCAAGCGGGGCTTCCAGATCGTCGGCCTCGATTCCGAAGGTACCCAACCGCTCGAAGACGTCGAACCGTCGTCGTCTCTGGTGCTGGTGCTCGGCGCCGAGGGAAAGGGCTTGCGTCGGCTCACCCGTGAGCGGTGCGAGGTCGTGGCACGGCTCGACATGCCGGGCGCGATCAAGAGCTTGAACGTGTCCAATGCATGCGCGGTGGCGCTCGCAACCCTGCGGCTGCGACGACCCGCAAGCTGAGGCGCGTCGACTGGTCTTGACCGCCGGCCTCCAAGGCACGCTCTAATTATACAAATATTTTTTGTTATTAAAAATGATCTCGCAATCGAGATTGGGATTGTTATATTCGATGGATCGGGGTTGTTGCCTCCTTTAGACTTATGCAAAACAAGCGCGGCGACATGGCTCATCTCGCCGGACAGCAAGGACCGACCATGGCTCACGTCATCACGGCCAGTAGATTGCGCGACGGTATCGTGGTGTTTCGTGGCGCTGGCGCGGTTTGGGTCGATCATCTTCGGCTTGCCGAAGTCCTGCCCACCTCGGCCGAGGCAGAGGGCGCGCTCTCGGCCGCCAAGCAGGATGAAGGCCGGAATATCGTGGTCGATGCCTATGTGATTGAGGTCGTCGAGAAGAACGGGGTGATGGCGCCCGTCCGGCTGCGTGAGGCAATCCGCGCCGAAGGCCCGACCATTCACCCCGAACACGGCAAATCGTCCATCGCTCTGTCGACAGACGGATCGTCAGCATCAGATCGCGGGTAGAACGATGTATCGCTACGATGAATTCGACGCCCAATTCGTCTCCGAACGCGTCACCCAATTTCGCGACCAGGTGGAACGTCGCCTTGCCGGTGAGTTGACGGAAGATCAGTTCAAGCTGCATCGCCTGATGAATGGCGTCTACTTGCAACTGCATGCCTACATGCTCCGCGTCGCCATCCCCTATGGTGTGTTGTCGTCACGCCAATTGCGGAAGCTTGCCCACATCGCGCGGCGCTACGACAAGGGCTTTGGGCATTTCACGACGCGCCAAAACATCCAGTTCAACTGGCCGGCGCTCGCCGATTGCCCCGATATCCTGGCCGAGCTCGCGACGGTCGAGATGCATGCCATCCAGACCTCGGGCAATTGCATCCGCAACGTGACGGCCGACCAGTTCGCCGGTGCGGCCGCCGACGAGATCGTCGATCCCCGCCCCTACGCCGAAATTCTCCGGCAATGGTCGTCGCTGCATCCCGAATATTCGTTTCTGCCACGCAAGTTCAAGCTGGCGCTGACCGGTTCCCCGAGCGATCGCGCGGCTATTCAGGTGCATGACATCGGCTTGCAAGTGGTACGGAACGAGGCGGGAGAAATCGGGTTTCGCGTCTTCGTCGGCGGTGGCCAGGGTCGCTCCGCTTTCGTGGCCAAGAACATTCGCGACTTCCTGCCTGAAGCCGATTTGCTCGCCTATGTCGATGCGATCGTGCGTGTCTATAATCTCGAGGGGCGGCGCGACAACAAATACAAAGCGCGCATCAAGATCCTGGTTCACGAGAAGGGCCTGGAGCCGATGCGCGAGGCCGTCGAGGCCGAGTTCGCGCGCCGTCCAGATCATCCACTGACGTTGCCGCAAGCCGACATCGACGCCATCACGGCTTATTTCGCCTTGCCGCCGCTCGAGTCGCGCACCGCCGACGCACCCGCGACCGCCAAGCGGCGCGCAGCAGATGCGCGTTTTGCGGCCTTCGTCGACACCAATGTCACGCCCCATAAGGTGCCGGGCTACGGCATCGTGACGATCTCGCTAAAGCCGATCGGCGGCATTCCGGGGGACGCGACGGCGGAGCAGATGGAAGCCGTTGCCGATCTTGCCAATTGGCATTCCTATGACGAATTGCGGGTCACGCATGAGCAGAATCTCGTGTTGCCGCATGTCGCTCTCGACGATCTCCCGGTGATCTACGATGCCTTACAGGCCGTTGGTCTCGCGACCCCGAATGTCGGCTTGGTGACCGATATCATCGCCTGCCCCGGTCTCGATTATTGCGCGCTGGCGACGGCCCGCTCGATCCCTGTGGCGCAACGGATTTCGGAGCGGTTCGGCGAAGGCGCTCGCGCCATCGAGGTTGGTGATCTCAAGATCAAGATCTCGGGCTGCATCAATGCTTGCGGCCATCACCACGTCGGCCACATCGGCATTCTTGGTCTTGAGCGCAAAGGCGTCGAAACCTACCAGATCACGCTTGGCGGGACCGCCGACGAGACATGTTCGCTGGGTGATCTGACCGGCCCAGGCTTTTCGTCCGAGGACGTGGTCGATGCCGTCGAGACGGTGGTCGACACTTATCTTGGGCTGCGGCACGACAAATCCGAGACGTTCCTGACGGCGTTCCGCCGCGTCGGCATGGCTCCCTTTAAGCAAGCGCTCTACGAAAAAGACACGGGCGCAGGAATCTAGTCCCATGGGCGTTTTGGACGTCAGTCTTTTCGGCGACTACACGGCTGCGTCACGGTTCGAGGAGCGTTTCGTCGCTCTCGACGCGCGCGCAGTCCTGCGGCTCGCGATCCAGGACCTGTATCCCGGCCGCATCGCATTGGTGTCGAGCTTTGGGGCGGACTCGGCTGTCTTGCTCCATATGGTCTCGACCATCGACACGGCGACGCCGGTCATTTTCGTCGATACGGGTCACTTATTCCCCGAGACTCTGGCTTATCGGGACGAACTCGTGGCCTTGCTCGGCCTCACCAACGTCCAGGCCTTTTCACCAACGCCCGAGGATATCGCCGCCTTCGACCCCGAGACGTTCTTGTGGTCGACCAACCCCGACCAATGTTGCGAAGTCCGCAAGGTGATGCCGCTAGGCCGCGCCGTCGACGGCTTCGACGCCTGGATCACGGGCCGCAAGCGGTTTCAAAGCGACACGCGGGCCGCGCTGCCGCTGTTCGAGGCCGAAGGCACACGGACGAAGATCAACCCACTCGCGAGTTGGTCGGCCACCCGCATCCTCTCCTATCTCGACGCGCATGATTTGCCCCGGCATCGGCTCGTCGCCAAGAACTACCTGTCGATCGGCTGCATTCCGTGCACCTCACCGGTGAAGCCGGGCGAAGACGCGCGAGCCGGCCGTTGGCGGGGTAAGTCCAAAACCGAATGCGGCATCCACCTCGGGGTCGTCAGTGGCGGGGCGGGGATCTGATGGCTTTATACAAAAACGGCGCCTTCATCGACAATCAGTGGCAAGCCGCGTCTGCGGATCTCCCTGCCCCGCAAGGCGCGCGCCTCATCTTCGGCTTGGCGCAGTGGAAGGCCGTACGCGACACGTTGCAGGGTGCCAATCAACCGGTCGGTCTTGTGCTGGAAGCCGGCGAGATGATCGACGACATCATCCAAGACCTGCCTCGCTTTTGGGTCATCGCTCTTGCGTTCCCGAAGTTCGGCGATGGTCGTGCCTTCTCGAAAGCCGCGCTCCTGCGTGAGCACGGTTTCGAGGGTGAGTTGCGCGCTGTCGGAGACGTGTTGTGGGATCAGTTGCAACTGATGGCCCGATGCGGCTTCGATGCTTTCGAGATCGACAACGAGCCTACCCTGAAGGCGATCCGCAGCGGCAAAAGCCCGTTCATGACCACGTTTGGACAGCCTGGGTTCGGACCCGAAACGCGGGACGGAACGCCGCGCGCCTGGACACGACGCGCGCTTTGACCGACGCGCAGGTTCTCGATCGCGACGGTGGTGACCAAGGCTCCGATGGCGACGCAACGCTGACGCTCCGGGTCGTCGACCATGCGGGCTTTGAGCACCGGGTGGAGGCTCTCGAGGGCTGGCGCGTCATGGAGATTATACGTGACTGGGATCTCGGGATCAAAGCCGAATGCGGGGGCGCCTGTGCCTGCGCGACCTGCCATGTTTATGTCGATCCGGACTGGTCCGCCGTCCTCATCCCGCCCACCGATGAAGAGATGGATAAGCTTGACGAGGCGCCGCATGTCGAGCCGAACTCCCGCCTCTCCTGCCAGATCTTGATGCGTCCCGATCTCGACGGTCTTAAGGTCACGCTTGCGCCAGGGTCGGAACCGGACTGACGCCGAGGATGACAGGCGGTCCGGCGATCTGACACAATCCTCGTTTAGAAGGTCGATGCGGCGGCTCGGCCGATGCCTTTCGACAGGATGATTCATGAGCGATGACCCGACGAACTCTTCGGCCACAGACGGCGGCCGCCGCGCCTTCCTGAAAACCAGCCTGGCGCTTGGATTCGCACTGGCGGTGCAGCCGGTTTCGGCCCAGACCATCACGACCTCCTCCGATGGTTTGGTGGCCGGCGAGGTTCAGGTGCCTTCGCTCGGGGTCGACATCCCGGCCTATCGGGCGATGCCGTCCGGCCCCGGCCCATTTCCGGTCATGCTGGTGATCCAGGAAATCTTCGGGGTTCACGAACACATCAAGGATGTCTGCCGCCGCTTCGCCAAGCTCGGCTATTACGCGATTGCGCCGGAACTCTACGCCCGCCAGGGTGATCCGAGCACTGCCGACATCCAAAAGATCGTCACCGAGATTGTCCCGAACGTGCCGGACGCCCAGGTGATGGCGGACCTTGACAACACGGTGGCGTTCGCCAAGGCAAGCGGCGGCGGCGACACCGCGCGCCTTGGCGCGACCGGCTTCTGCTGGGGGGGCCGCATCATCTGGCTCTATGCCGCGCACAAAAAGGACCTGAAAGCGGCCGTCGCCTTCTACGGCATCCTTGGTGGGAAGGCTTCGCCGACATCGACCCTCAAGCCGCAAAACCCGCTCGACATCGTGAGTACGATCAAGACGCCGGTGCTGGGACTGTATGGCGGCAAGGACGACAACATCCCCGCAGCTCTCATCGAGCAGATGCGGGCTGGGCTGAGCCGGGCCAAGAGCCCCGCCGAGATCGTGGTCTATCCCGATACGCCGCACGGGTTTTTCGCCGATTATCGCCCAAGCTATCACAAGGCGGCCGCAGAGGATGCTTGGGCCCGCGCACAAGGCTGGTTCAAACAATATGGCGTCGTCTGAAGGCCGAGAGCCTCGATCAGGCGCTCGGCAGCAGCGGCACCGCGATGCCACACGCCTGCAAGATCAACACGACGTTGAGCAGCAGCACCACGACGGTCGCGGCGATGGCGGCGTAGCCGACCAGTCTGCCGGTCGCGAACCGCCCCATGATGTCGACGCGGCGCGTGAAGATCACGAGCGCGATCATGGGGATCGGAAGCGCGAAACTCAGGACGACCTGGCTGTAGACCAAGGCATCGGTGACGTTCACGCCGATCGCCACGACCACGAAGGCCGGCACCATGGTGATAAGCCGGCGGATCGCGACCGGGATCGACACGCGAACGAAGCCTTGCATGATCATCTGGCCCGCCATCGTGCCGACCACCGAACTCGAAATACCCGACGCGATGAGCGACACCAGGAAGATGACGGCGGCAGCCGAACCCAGGAGCGGCGTCAACGTCCGATAGGCTGTCTCGATCTCGGCGACATCGCTATGGCCGGCGTGAAATGCACTCGAGGCCATGATGACCATCGCCATGTTGACGAGGCCGGCGAAGGTCAGAGCCACAACAACTTCTCGATTGGAAAACCGCAGCAGCTTGGCGCGGTCGCCATCGTTGAGGACATTGGTGCGGTGCTGGGTCAGGCCGGAATGAAGATAGATCGCGTGGGGCATCACGGTCGCACCGACGATCCCGACCGCGATCGTCAGCGCGCTGCCGTCAAGCTGCGGGACGACGGCATGAAACCCGACCGCTGCCCAATCGACGGGTGCAAGAAACATTTCGATGAGATAGCAGAGCCCGATCACGGTCACGAGCGAGCCGATACAAAGCTCGAGCGGGCGAAACCCACGTCGCTCGATCATGAGAATCGCATAGGTCAGAATGGCCGTGATGATCATCCCGACCAGAAGCGGAATGTGGAACAGCAGCGACAGGCCGATGGCACCACCGACGAATTCAGCCAGATCGGTCGCCATCGCGGCGATCTCGCTGATGCCCCACATGCCCCATACCGCGCGTTTGGAAAAATGATCGCGGCAGAGCTCGGCCAAGTTGCGGCCGGTGACGATCCCGAGCCGGGCCGACAAGGCCTGGAACAACATCGCGATGATGTTCGCCACAACCACGACCCACAAAAGCTGGTAGCCATATTTGGCACCCGCCTGGATGTTGGTCGCGAAATTGCCGGGGTCCATATAGGCGATCGAGGCGATCACAGCCGGGCCGACGAACGGCATGATCGCGCGCAGTCCGCCGCGGCGACCATCCAGCACGTCACGAATGGCCGATCTCGTTCGATCCGTCATCGTCGCAGGTATCTCGGTGGCGAGAAGACGTCCCAAAAACATCGCTCCAAATCTTAGCCTTGGCTAAGTCGAATGTTGTGGCGAGCTGTGTTAATGTCAAGGCAGAATTCGGATCGGATCGAGTTTTGCAGCAAGCCGCCAAAAGAGTCGCACCCGCTTTGGCGGTTTTGGAACAAGCCGAGGGCTTTCGCGTCACCCGCGAAGCGCGTCGCAATGCGCTGACCGAGGATTATGTCGAGATGATCGCGGCGCTCATTGCCGATAAAGGCGAGGCAAGGTCAATCGATCTCGCCTGCCGCTTCGGTGTCACGCAAGCCACCGTGGCCAAGACAGTGTCTCGCCTGAAACGAGAAGGCTTCGTGCTGGCGCAGCGGTATGGCGATCTGCATCTCACACCCGCCGGCATCGCGCTCGCGGATCAGGCACGGATCCGGCACCAGATCGTGGTCAATTTCCTGAAGACCATCGGTGTATCGGCCGAGGTCGCCGAACGAGATGCCGAAGGCATCGAACATCATGTCAGCGACGAGACACTGAAAGCTTTCGAACGACTGACCCGCTGATCCATCTCAGGCGGCGCGTTGCTCCTGCAGCGGAATGAGGCCGGCCGGCGAAAAGCTGACCGTGACGGTCGCACCACGCTCGGGCGGCGGCGAAGCGGGCGAATTGAACGTGTCCAGCACGACCCAGTTTTCACCGAAGCGCACCCGAATGCGGACGACGGCGCCCAGAAAGCTCACGTCCTCGATCTGGCCCGTGAGGTTGTTGGCTCCCCCCTCGGCGCGACCGATCACGATCGCTTCTGGCCGCAGCGCCAGCGTGCAAACGGCACCCGCATCGCCATCGACCAACTGACCCAGCTTGACCTCCTGCCCGTCGATGGACACGCGGGCCTGCGAGGCATCGATGACGCGGCCCGACAGAACATTGAGGGTTCCGACGAACGAAGCGACAAACCGCGTTTTCGGGTGATTGTAGATATCGAACGGCGTGCCAAGTTGTTCGACGCGCCCCTCGCTCAATACGACGATGCGATCGGACATCGACAGGGCTTCTTCCTGGTCGTGGGTCACGAAAATCGTCGTGATCCCGAGGGCGCGCTGCAGCGACCGGATCTCCTCCCGCAAGGACACGCGGATCTTGGCATCGAGTGCCGAGAGCGGCTCGTCGAGCAGCAGGAGTTGCGGCTTGGTCGCGATGGCGCGCGCCAAGGCGACACGCTGCTGCTGGCCACCCGACAGTTGATAGGGATAGCGATCGGCCAGTTGCGGCAGTTTGATGAGGTCAAGCATTTCGCCGACCCGCGTCTTGATCTCGGCCGCGGGTTTCTTGGCGACTTTGAGCCCGAACGCCACGTTCTGCGCCACGGTCATGTTTGGAAACAGGGCATAGGATTGGAACACCATGCCGACGTCGCGCTCGTTCGGCGGCAGATGCGTGATATCTTTTCCCGCAACCTTGATGGTGCCATGCGAGGGGGTTTCGAACCCGGCGATCATCCGGAGGCAGGTGGTCTTGCCGCAGCCGCTCGGGCCGAGGAACGAGACGAACTCGCCGCGCTCGACCGAGATCTCGAAATTCTTGACCACCTGATTGGTCCCGTAGGATTTCCGCAGGCCGTCGATTTCAAGAAACTTCATCGGAGAGCCTCGCTCGAGGGATTGTACGATCAGGATGTCGCAAGGGTTCGGTCGCGGGCAAAGAGTTGGATCAGGCCCATACAGGCCCAGGTGACCAAGAAGGCAATGATGGCCAGGGCCGATGGTTCGTAGGCGCGGTTGGCCCCGACCAACTGGAGGTAGGGACCGAACGCAGGCCGATCGAGCAGGCTTGCCAGCGTGAATTCGCCAATCACGATCGCGAAAGTCAGAAAAGCCCCGCTGAGGATGGCGGATCGGATATTCGGAAAGATCACCCGAAACAGGATCGTCGGCCAGCGCGCGCCGAGAATCTGTGCGGCCTCGGTCAAGCGCCGCACGTCGATGGTTCGAAGTCCCGTGTCGACGGCGCGATACATGTAAGGGAGCGCCAGCGTGACATAGCCGAAGGTCAGCAGCACGTTGGTGCTGGTGGGGTTCGCGGTCATCGGCAGCCAGGACGACGAGTTATACATCCGGAGATAACCGAAGACGAGCACGATGGCCGGGATCACGAGGGGCAGCAGCGTGATGAATTCGACGTAGGGACGCAGACGCGGCAGACGTAATTGGAGCCAATAGGCGGTCGGCACCACCAGCATCACGCCCACGACGATCGTGGCGACCGCGACGATCGTCGAATAGAGGAACGTCGCCTGGAAGCGCGGGTCCGAAAAGACGATGCGATAGGCCTCGAAACTATATTGGCCACGCTTGATCCGCAGCGAGAACTCGAACGTCGCGATGAGCGGGATGATGAAATAGCTCGCGCCGATCAGCAGGGCGATCCAGGCGCCGATCCTTTCGCTCTTCACTGCAGCCACCTTTCGCTGCGGGTCCGCAAGACGATATAGGCCGCGTTCGAGAGGCCGGTGATCAGGATCATGCCGAGCGCCAGCGCATAGCCGAGGTTCTGGTCATGCAGCACGTCGCCGCGAATTTGCGCGTAAAGCAGGATCGTGACGATGTTGAGCGAACTCCCGGTCAAGCCGTAAGCGGTCGCGATCGCCCCGAACGAATTAGCGAAGAGCAGGAGTGTCGTGCCGAGCAGGCTCGGCCACAGGATCGGCAACGCGATATGGGTCCAATATTGCCGCCGTGTTGCGCCGAGGATCGAGGAGGCCTCCCGCCACTCGGTCTTCAGACCATCGAGCGCTGGCGTCAAAATCAGAACCATCAGCGGGATTTGAAAATAGAGATAGGTGAGCGCCAGCCCCCAAAAGCTCAGGATATTGAACCCCGACCGATAGATGTTGATGTCGAAGGCTTGGCTCAGGAAAGCCGTGACGAGACCCGTACGCCCGAGCGTGGCGAGAAACGCAAAGGCGAGCGGTAGTCCGGCGAAATTCGAGGCGACGCCACAAAATGTCATCAGCGTCGGACGCAGCCATTTCGGCAGGCCGCCGAGTACGACAGCCCAAGCCAGCATGAAGCCGAGAAGCGCTCCGCCTAGCGCCGAGGCGGCGCTGATCTCGAAGCTGATCCAATAGGCGCTGAGGATCGTCGGCTGAAACAGGTGGACGATGTTCGTAAATGTAAAATTGCCGGCAGCATCCTGAAAAGCGCCGACGACAAGGAAGCCGGTCGGCAACAACAGGAAGAGAAGCGCGAAGACCGCAAACGGCACGATCCCGATCCAAGCCATCGACATCCGGGCTTGCGATCGCGCGGGCGGGCTGTTGATCGCGGGCATCGTCAGGCTGGCGGCAGTCTGCTCCATGGTGCTCCTTGGCGGCAAGATTTCTGCGCTGCGCTTGCCGACTGCCAGCCTGATCATCGCGCGCATCGCACGCGTCGATCAGCCAGCAAGGATCGCGCCAGCGCTCTCGATTGCGGCCCCCGGGAGCGACGCTCCCGGGGGTTTCGGCGTGGATTACTTAACGTTCGATCCGACCACCGAATCCCACTGCTTCGTGATGATCGGCTTGGCGGCATCCTGCTCGGCGAGCGTCGGGAAGACGGCAGTCGCATAGGCTTCGGCCGGCGGCAGCTTCGCCAGGAGAGCGGCGTCCACCTTCTTGTCGTCGACGAGGTTCTGGAAGCGGATCGGGTGGCAGTAGCCTTTGAGGAAGCCGATCTGCCCCTCGTCTGAATAGAGATATTCCATCCAGAGCTTGGCGGCGTTCGGATGCGGCGCGTAAGCACTGATTGCCTGAGCGTAGACGCCGGCGACGACGCCGGTCTTCGGCACGACGACCTTGACTTCCGGGTTGCCCTTCAGCGTGTCGCGGTCCGCCAAGGCGTTATAGTCCCAACGCACGACGATCGGCGTTGCGCCCTGAGCAACCGAGGCGGCCTTGCCGATGACCGGAACGAAATTGCCGCTCTTGGACAGTTCCGAGAAGTATTTCAGGCCAGCGTCGGCAGCCTTGGTCGCATCGCCCTTCACGGCCGAGAGACCGGCGGCGTAAACAGCCTGGATCGCCTGGTTCGAGGTCCGCGGATCACCGGCGAGCGCGACCGAGTTCTTATATTCGTCGGACAGAAGGTCGGACCAATCAGCCGGGATCTTCTTGACGATGTCGGCATTCACCTCGAAGCCGAGAACGCCGTAATAATCACCGTACCAAGCGCCGTCGGCGTCCTTGGCATTGGCCGGAATGGTCGACCAGGTCGCGACCTTGTACGGCATCAGGAGGCTTTCGCCCTTGGCGGTCGGGCCGAACGAGAGGCCGACGTCGATGACGTCGGGAGCCTGCGGGCCGGTGTTGCCTTTGTTGGCCTTGATGGCTTCGACTTCATCGCCCGATCCCGCATCCGGGTTGAGCTCGTTCATGGTCAGACCATATTTGGCCTTGAACCCGTCGATGATGGCACCGTAACCGCACCAGTCGTGCGGCAGGCCGATCACCGAAAGCTGGCCTTCCTTTTTGGCGGCCGCCACGAGCGCATCCGGAACCTGGGCGGAAGCAAGCTGGGCCGAAGCCAAGAGAGCCAAAACCGAAATCGACGTCGTGAATTTCAAGGCAGCTTTCATGAGACCCTCGCCTCATAAAGGGCGGAACGCGGATGCGGGCCGCCTTCTTTATGACAATCCTTGGGCCGTATCACGCCTTTCTGACAGACAGATGTCAATGATGGCACGTGTGCATCATGTCAATGATATGACACTTATAAGACACCCTCCGATGGTGGCTCGACTGTTCTTTGCGGCCACGGCGTTCTATGGTTACGGCGATCAATCTCGACCATCGTCAGGTCGTCCGAAGGAACGGAGACGCGATGAGCTATCGATATCGTCTCGGCGGTCAGTCTTGGATCTTCTCCGACCTGAAGGATCTGCTTGCCAAAGCAACGCCGCTCCGCTCCGGCGACATGCTGGCCGGCATCGCGGCTGGCTCGGCGGTCGAACATGCAGCCGCCAAATCCTGCCTCGCCGATCTCCCACTGAAGACCTTGCTGCTCGACCAGGTCATCCCCTACGAGGAGGACGAGGTCACGCGCTTGATCGTCGATCATCATGACGAACGCGCCTTTGCGATCGTCGCGTCTCTGACGGTTGGCGGTTTCCGCGATTGGTTGCTCTCGGATCATGCCACCCCGATGCGGCTTGCGGCGCTGGCGCGAGGACTGACACCCGAAATGGCGGCTGCGGTTTCGAAATTGATGCGAAACCAGGACCTGATCCTCGTGGCCAAGAAGATCCGGGTTGTGACCCGCTTTCGCAACACCATCGGCTTGCCCGGAACGATGGCGGTGCGTCTGCAACCGAACCATCCCACGGATGATCCGCGCGGCATCATGGCCTCGACGCTCGAGGGCTTGCTCTACGGCTGCGGCGACGCGGTGATCGGCGTCAATCCGGCCTCCGATGCGCCGGCCGCCGTCAGCAGCATCCTGCATCGTCTCAACGATCTTATCGCGCGCTATGACATCCCGACCCAATCCTGCGTTCTGACCCACGCGACAACGACGATCGGCCTGATCGAGGCCGGGGTGCCGGTCGATCTCGTCTTTCAATCAGTCGCCGGGACGGAGGCCGCGAACCGCTCGTTCGGCATCTCACTCGCGCTATTGCGGGAGGCGGAAGATGCCGGTCGCTCCCAGAACCGTGGCACGGTCGGCAACGACGTCATGTATTTCGAGACCGGACAAGGGTCCGCCCTCTCGGCCGACGCGCATCACGGCGTCGATCAGCAAACCTGCGAAGCGCGCGCCTATGCGGTTTGTCGCGCCTATCAGCCGCTTTTGGTCAATACGGTCGTGGGTTTCATCGGTCCCGAATATCTCTACGACGGCAAACAGATCATCCGGGCCGGCTTGGAAGATCATTTCTGCGGCAAGTTGCTCGGCCTGCCGATCGGCTGCGATATTTGCTACACCAACCATGCCGAGGCCGATCAGAACGACATGGACGTCCTGCTGACGCTGCTGGGAACGGCGGGCATCAACTTCATCATGGGCGTTCCCGGTGCCGACGATGTCATGTTGAACTATCAATCGACATCGTTTCACGATCAACTCTACATCCGCGAATTGCTCGGTCTTGGCCGCGCCCCGGAATTTGCCGCCTGGCTCGAGCGGATGGGATTGGCGGACCAAACCGGGCGCTTGCTGCCTCGGCAGGGCGCTCATCCATTCCTGCCCGAAAGCCGGATGCTCGTCGCGTGACCCGGCAAGACCGATCCGCGGGCGCGATGGAGCCCGACTCCGGCCCCGGCCAGCCGGTCGTCAGCCGCGATGGGGCGCCCCTGCCCTCCGGCATCACGTCGGCTCGACTTGGCCTTGGCCGGGCCGGCTCAGCGCTGCCGACCAGCGCCGTTCTGGCTTTCGACATGGCGCATGCCTTGGCGCGGGATGCCGTGCACGACGCGCTCGACCGCGACGCCCTGGCGAGCACGCTTGGCGCATTCGGGCTCGACATCATACAGGTCGACAGCGCCGCGCCGGATCGCGCGACCTATCTTCGGCGCCCGGATTTCGGACGACGCCTGTCGCGTGAGTCGCGAAGTGTCTTGGCGGCACGCCCTCGCGTTCCTGCCAATATCGTGTTGGTGGTCGCCGATGGATTGTCGGCCACGGCCGCCAAACTCAATGCACGCCCGTTGCTCGATGCTCTGATCCCGCTCCTGCGGATCAACGGCCGCAGCATCGGATCGATCGTCCTGGCCAACCAGGGCCGAGTCGCGCTCGGCGATGAAATCGGCGCTCTCCTGGGCGCCAGGATGGTGGTGGTTCTGATCGGTGAGCGACCCGGTCTATCGGCAGCCGACAGTCTCGGAGCCTATCTCACGCTCGATCCAAAGATCGGCCGCAACGATGCCGAACGCAATTGCGTGTCGAATATTCGTGCCGGCGGCCTCGATCCGGATCAGGCAGCGAGTACGCTCGCGCGCTTGATCGAGCGTGCTCTGACGCTTGGGCGGACCGGGGTTGAGCTCAAGGACGATACAGCACGACCGGACGGCTCCCTCCCGAAGGAGGTACCCCGCCTTTGCCCCTCATGATGACCAAATCCTAAGGTCGCGCAGGTGCATTTGAGGGAGGGCATGGCATTGTTCTTGAACGAAGCGATGATCTACTCGGCGCAAGCTTACGACGCGAAGCGCTAGGCGATCGAGCGGGAGGACAATCCATGCGTGACTCGGACCAGTTCGGCACACACTTCACGCCCAACGACAATCGTCTGATCGGCGAGGCGGTGCGCCGCGCGGTGGCGCTCCGTTTCAATGCTGAAACCGAACGCGACGCTATCGTGGCCGCCGTTGTGGCCGAAGCGGGGCGCGGAACCCGCAGCATGTTCGGCCTTGTCCGCGCCGCCTCCCGAACAACGCCGAATTTTCCCGCCGTCTAAAATCCGCGATCCCATCGCGGCGAGGGGGCGATCGGCTCGCGGCCTATCGCTCCCGTGGCAAGACGCCGATCATTCCGGTGACGTCAAAAAGATGTCGTCAGGATGCGCGTCACCAGCTGCTCATGACCTGAGCGGTGGTCCTGTTCAGATGCACGTGGGTATCCACATGATCGACCCAGGCGAGCGGCACGAGGTGATGCTGACCGTCGGGCGACGTCGTCTTGGCCAGCTTGATCGTGTCTGGCCCATCGAGATGGTCCACGGTTCCAATTTTCTGACGGTCGGAGGCGATGACGTCCATATGTTCGACGATACGTGCCGCATCCGTGGTCGGATTGAATTTCGGCACATGCGAGCCGTCTTCGTCACGCAAATCGTCGGCGCTCTCAACCACGTAGCTGCGGACGGCGCCGCGATCGGCGGTCGTGTCACGGCGCGTCAGGATACGAGGCCGATCGGTCACGGGGCTCTCGACCGGAGGCGCCATCGCAAGGCCGGATGCGGATAAACCCAAAGTCCCGGCGCCAACGAGATCGGAGCCCACGGCGGTGTTTCCAAAGCCATCCCAGCCTTGCGAGCGCCACTCCTTCTCGCGTTCGTCCATATCGACCGATCCCTCTTTCGACAGGATATCGAGCGCGCGGTCATGCCCGCTGTCGTCGGTGTAGACCGAAACCAGAAAACCACCACGCCGCAGGCCTTCGGCATAGGCGTAGCGGTCCTCGTCGGGCAAGAACAGGTCCTTCAGAGAGTCCCAAAAGCTCCGGTCGCCGGTCGCCGCTTCTGTCGTTCCCACGTCCTGATCGCCCGTCACCGAGGTGCGCGCTCCCGGAAGACCGGCCGTGATCAGTTCATTGACGGCCTTTTCGGCGCCCGCTCGCGTGTCAAAAAACGCGGTGATATGACGATCGTGGGTCGTCGTGCTGCTCAAGCTCATAAAGGCCTCTCTCGTGTTTCAGCCGGATAGCGCGGGCAAGCGGGCCGATGAACGTCGTCAGACGCTCTCCTCATCGGCTCATGCTCGCCATGTGCCGGCGCCGTGGGGCTAACAGCCGCACTCGACCGCTTGTTCCATCTCGTACAAGCACCAGCAAACAGCGCGGGCGTCCGCCGTTACGTCTACCGCTCGCTGTTCCTCCCGGTACGTGGGATTGCTTCCCACATTTTTGTCGTTAGAAGACGCTTATGAGCGGTGAACCTGATGCAAGCCCTCCCGACGCATCGCGGCTGCGGACCCCTTTGGCGCGGCTGTTGCGGCCGCTCGTCCGCTTGCTGATCCGAAGCGGCGTCACCTTTCCGGCCATCTGTAATCTTCTTCGCGAACTCTACGTCAACGTCGCCGAAAACGATTTCGCCCTGGCGCGCAAAGAGCAAACCGATAGCCGCGTCAGTCTTTTAACGGGCATCCACCGCAAGGAGGTCAGCCGGCTGAGAGGCGCGGGAGCGCCCTTGAATGCGGTGCCGGTCGCCTTGTCTCAGACAAGCCGCATCATGGCCCGATGGCTGGCCGGTCCGCCGTTCGGAGATGCGTCAGGGCAGCCCATCGACTTGCCGCGTATCGCCGACAAGGGCAAACCGTCCTTTGAATCGCTCGTCGCTTCGGTCACGCGGGATGTGCGGCCGAGGGCCGTTCTCGATGATTGGCTCGACCGTAAACTCGTAGCGATCGGGCCTGACGACGCGATCGTGCTGTTGCGCGCCGGACACGTGCCGCAGGCCGGCAGCGATCAGCAACTCTATTATTTTGGCCGCAACATCCATGACCATATGGCGGCTGCGGTCGCCAATGTTCTCGCCGAAGGGCCGCCTTTTCTGGAGCGCGCGGTCCATTATGATGGCCTGTCGGGCGATCTGGCGCGGCACCTCGAACGACGGTCGCGCGAGGTCGCTCTGGCGGCGCTGCAGACCCTCAACATCGAAGCGCACGCCGCCTGCGCGACCGATCCCGGCGGAACCGCACGGTGGAATTTCGGGCTCTACGTGATGATCGAGGATAAGACCCCCTCGCCTGAACCAACGCCACCGCCCGCAGCTTCTCGCCGCGAGCAGCGTCGATGAGGCTCGGCCTCATGACGCGCCGGGCCCTTCTGCGCGGCTCGACGCCGGCCGTTTTGGCTCTGGTCATGCCCCGGCCGGGTTTTGCCCAAACGGTTCTTGACCAGGGGATCGGCGGAACCGGCGCGGTGCCGTCCGATCCGCCGAGCGATCGCGGCATCGGCGGAACGGGTGTCGTCGGCACCATCCGGCGCTTCGGCAGCATCGTGGTGAACGACCTGCGGATCTCCTATCCGGACGATGTGCCGGTCACCATCGATGGCGTTGCGGTTCCGCCATCTGACCTTCGGCTCGGCCATGTCGTGCGGGTCGTCGCCGCGCGCCATGACCACCGTTTCTCGACGAGCGCGATCGAGGTCGTCAGCGAGGTTGTCGGCCGCGTGCAGCATGTGTCACGGGGCCGCATCGTCGTCCTCGGTCAACCGATCACGACCGATACGATCGAGCAGCCGCGATCTTGGCGCGTCGGCAAGCGTGTGGCCGTGAGCGGTCTCCGTCGCCCCGACGGGACGATTGTGGCGAGCCTGATCGAGCCCGCGCGCACGGTTTACGATCGGGTTGCCGGGCCGATTGTCCTCGGCCGCGACGGTGGCTTGGCGATCGGTCGCTTGAGGCTCGACAGGGTCGATCCGGCGTTGCTCGGCCAACGCGCGCTGATCTCCGGCATCGCGCGACATGGCCGCTTCGAGGCTCTTGCGACGCAGACCGAAATCGGTGTGCTCGACGGACTGCGAACATCGGGACTGTCGGTGGAAGCACTCGTCGAGCGGCAGGACGATGCTTTGGTGATCGGCTCCGGTTTGACGATCGATGGGGCGCATCTTGGCCGGACCGAGGTTCCCAACCAGGATGTTGTGCAAGCTGTCGTGTCGGCAACCTTCGATCGGACCGGACGCCTGACGTTCGAGTCGATCCGCCTGTCCGGCTCGGGTCAAGGCGGCTCCAACGGTCAGCGGAGCGGCGAGCGACAGCGTCCCGGCGGTCCTGGCCAAGGGGTGGGGCAAGGGATGGGACAAGACACGGGACATGGGCCGGGAGACGGACCCGATCGCGGCGTTGGTTCGCCCCCTGGCAGCCGGAACGACGGTGGCATGGGCGCCGGTGTGCGTGACGGGGGTCGAGCAGGCGACGGCCCCGGGGGCGGTGACGGCCCAGGCGGCGGACGGAACGGCGGACCGGGCGGGGGGCCTGGCGGAGGACCTGGCGGCGGCGGTCATCATTAGCAGGCCGCCATCTCACCCATATTCCTGATCCAGGGCGCGGAAGATCCCTTTCGCTGATCATGCCATTGCGCTTATGACTGGAGCAGCAATCGGCACCGGAGCATAACCGGGCGAAGGAGGAGATCGACCGTGACGGCAGCCGGAGCTGCGGCCACCGCGCAGACCAGGCTGACGCATGCGCCAGCCGTGCTCGAGGCGCGTGGCTTGTCAAAAAGCTTTGGCCCGGTCGAGGTCTTGCGCGACATCACCCTGTCGCTGATGGCGGGTGAGGTTCACGCCATCATCGGCGAAAATGGCGCCGGCAAGTCGACGCTCATGAAGCTTCTGGCCGGCCATCTCGTTCCAACGCATGGTGCCATCGGCATGGACGGAGTTCCGGTCGCTTTTTCGGGACCGGTGGATGCCGAGCGACGCGGCGTCGTCCTGGTGCATCAGGAAATCCTGCTGGCACCGCATCTGACGGTCGCGCAAAACATCTTCATGGGTCGCGAGATCAGGCGCGGCTTGGTGATGGACGACCGCAGCATGAACCGCGAGGCCACCCAGGCCGTGCGGGCTCTCGGCGCCGACATCGCGCCGACGACGGTCGTGTCCCGCCTGTCGATCGCGCAACGCCAATTGGTGCAGATCGCCCGCGCCCTGCAGGTTCCCCATCGCGTGGTGATCTTCGACGAGCCGACCGCCTCGCTCACCAATGTCGAGACCGATGCGCTGCTCGGCGTTATTCGGGGCCTGCGCGACCGCCATGTCGCGGTGCTCTATATCTCGCATCGGCTGCCGGAGGTTGCGGCGATCGCCGATCGCGTCACCGTTCTGCGCGACGGCAACCTGATCGCGACCCGGGAGGCCGGTACGCTGCGGCCTCTCGACATGGCCCATCTGATGGTTGGCCGCGACATGGCCAACCTCTACCCTGAGCGACACACACAACCGGGGCGTGAAACCGTGCTGGCGGTGCGGCACATGAATGTACCGGGTTACGCGACAGATTGCTCGTTCGAGCTCAGGCACGGCGAAATTCTCGGGATTGCGGGGCTGATCGGGGCCGGCCGCACCGAATTGCTGGAAGGGGTCGTCGGATTGCGCCCGGCGCAGGGTGAGGTGAGGCTGAACGGCGCGCCGGTGCGCTTCGCCAACGTGCGGGACAGTATGCGGGCGGGCGTCGTCTACCTGAGCGAGGATCGCAAGGGCAAAGGCCTGCTGCTCGGGCAGGATCTCCGCATCAACCTGACGCTGGCGGCCCTCCCCCGATTTTGTCGCGGACCTCTGATCGATCGCGCCCGGGAGGATGCCGGGCTGGACGAGGCCGTCAAGGCGTTCGATATCCGAGCGCGCCGTCGCACGATGCTGGCCGGTCAATTGTCGGGCGGCAATCAACAGAAGCTTCTGCTTGGCAAGATGATGCTGCTCGAGCCCCGAATCGTCATCATCGACGAGCCGACACGCGGCATCGACATCGGCACCAAGGAACAGATCTACCGCTTCATCGCCGCGCTGGCGGCCGAGGGTAAAGCCGTGATCGTGATCTCGTCGGAGATGCAGGAACTCATTGGGCTTTGCCACCGCGTCCTGATCATGCGGGGTGGCGCGCTGGTCGGCGCCGTCAGCGGGGACACGATGACGGAGGAGCATATCGTGGTCCATGCGACCGGGATTGGACCACAACCGCTGACCGAAACGGTAGTCGTAGCCTCATGACAGACACGCCCGCACATCCACCGGCCTCGAGCCGTCTTCCGGCATTCGAGATCGCGGCCGTGGCGCCGTTCGCAGCTCTCGCGGTGCTGGTCCTGCTCGGCTTTTTGGTCAACCACAGTTTTCTCAGTCTTGAGAATTTGACCAACGTCCTCACCCGCAGCGCCTTCATCGCGATCATCGGGGTTGGGGCCACCTTCGTGATTTCGGCTGGCGGCCTCGACCTGTCGGTCGGCTCGATGGCGGCTTTCGTGGCCAGCATCATGATCCTGTTCATGAACAGCGGCATCATGGGCTTCGGCCTCGAAGCGATCGCGGTCGCGATGCTGCTGGCCGTGCTGGTTGGTGCGCTCTGTGGCCTCGGCAATGGGATGATTACGACGCTCGGGCGGATCGAACCGTTTATCGTGACACTCGGCACGATGGGAATCTTCCGGGCCTTGACGATTTTTTTGGCGGCCGGTGGCTCGATCGCGATGAAGTCGCAGGACATGCGAGGTCTCTATCGACCGATCTATTTCGGCACCCTGTTCGGCGTCCCGATCCCTATCGTCGTCATCGCAGCGATGGGGGCGATCGGCGCTTTCGTGTTTTACCGGACGGCCTTTGGTCGTCATGTGGTCGCGGTCGGCTCCAGCGAGGATGTCGCGCGCTATTCGGGCATCCGCGTCAACCGCGTCCGCACCATCACCTACATGATCCAGGGCGTCTGCGTCGCCGTTGCGGTGCTGGTCTATGTTCCGCGTCTCGGGGCAGCGACCGCCACCACGGGGTTGCTGTGGGAATTGCAGGCCATCACGGCCGTCGTGATCGGCGGCACCGCGCTGCGAGGGGGGGTTGGCCGCATCTGGGGCACGATCTGCGGCGCGCTTATCCTCGAGGTCGTCGGCAACATCATGGTGTTGTCCGATCTTGTCAGCGAATATCTGATCGGCGCTGTGCAGGGCGCCATCATCATCATCGCCATGCTGGTGCAACGCTCTCTGATGCGCCAGCGATGACCGAAAACGGGTCAAGGGGCCGCCCGCACGTCGAACAAGCGCCCCACCAAGGGAGTGGACGATGATGAAAACCGTACGGGCGGGGCTCGCCGCCCTGGCGATTGTGGCAAGCGCGGGCTTGGTGCATGCCGAGGACAAGAAGGTCACGATCGCGGTGTCGATTCCCGCGGCCGACCACGGCTGGACCGGCGGTGTCGTGTTCCATGCGATGCGCGCCAAGGCGATGCTGGAGGCGCGTCATCCGGGCCTCAAAATCATCGTGAAGACCTCGCCCGATGGAGCTTCGCAGGCCAATGCGCTTGAGGATCTGACGACGCAAGGCATCGATGCTCTGGTGACACTGCCGCAGAATTCGGATGAACTCACCGATCCGATCCGGCAGGTGAAGTCGAAGGGTGTATTCGTAACCGTCGTCGATCGCGCCTTGTCCGACCCGACGATCCAAGACCTTTATATCGCGGGCAACAACCCCGATCTGGGCCGCGTCGCGGGTGACTATCTGAAATCCAAGCTGGGGACCGGCAACGTCGTCGTGATCCGCGGCTTGCCGATCGTCATTGATGAAGAGCGTCAAAAGGGCTTCGACACGGCCATCGCGGGCAGCGGCATCAAGGTGCTGGACAAGCAATTTGGGAATTGGTCGCGCGACGATGCCTTCAAGGTAATGCAGGATTATCTATCGAAATACCCGAAGATCGATGCGGTTTGGTGCCAGGACGATGACATGGCGGTGGGCGTGCTCGAAGCCATCAAGCAGGCGAACCGCAGCGACATCAAAATGGTGATCGGCGGCGCCGGTATGAAAGACATGATCAAGAAGGTGGCCGACGGGGACACGATGATCCCAGTCGACGTGCTATATCCGCCGGCCATGATCGCGACCGCGATGGAACTGACGGTCGGCAACTTCTACGATCAGGTGCCTGTTCGGGGCCGTTACATCCTCGACGCGACGCTGGTGACGAAAGCCAACGCCAAGGAATTCTACTTTCCCGACTCGCCATTCTGAGCCGCATCGCGAACTAAAATCTGCCGGGGATCGTCGTGTCGATCCCCGGAGTCGGTGCGGGTCAGATCGTCTGGTTATAGGCTCCAACCTCGCCATACTGGCGCATGACGGCGTCGATCTCCTTGAACATCTCCCGCATCCGCATCTCAGAGACCGGGCTTTCGACCACCACCACCAGTTCGGGCTTGTTGGACGAGGCCCGGACAAGACCCCAGGTGCCATCCTGTACGGTGACCCGCACGCCATTGACCGTGTTGAGATCGCGGATCGGCTGCCCCGTAAACATCTCGCCGGCCGCCTGTGCCGCCTTGAAATGAGCCACGACTCTGTCGACGACGCCATATTTCTTCTCGTCGTCGCAATGGGGCGACATCGTGGGCGACCCCCAGGTCTTCGGCACGTCGCGGTAGAGATCAGCGACCGTCTTGGCAGGGTTGCGATCAAGCATGTCGAGCACCGCGATGGCGGTCACGAGCCCATCGTCATAACCGCGCCCGATCGGCGTATTAAAGAAGAAATGGCCGGACTTTTCGAACCCGGCCAGCGCTTTCAGGTCTGAGACGCGGCGCTTGATGTAGGAATGCCCGGTCTTCCAGTAATCGGCCTTCACGCCATTGGCGAGCAGCACGGGATCGGTCGCGAATAAACCGGTCGATTTGACGTCGACAACGAATGTCGCGCCCGGATGCAGCACGGACAGGTCCCGCGCCAGCATGACACCAATCTTATCGGCGAAGATCTCGTGCCCCTCATTGTCGACGACGCCGCAGCGATCGCCATCGCCGTCGAAGCCCAGCCCGACATCGGCACCCGTCTCGCGCACTTTCTCGGCCATGGCCTCGAGCATGTGCAAGTCTTCGGGGTTCGGATTGTAACGCGGAAAGGTGAAATCCGCCTCGGTGTCGAGCGGGATCACCTCGCAGCCGAGCGCCTCGAGAATGCGCGGCGCAAAAGCGCCTGCGGTTCCATTGCCGCAAGCCGCGACGGCCTTGATGGTGCGCTTGAGCTTCGGCCGGCTCGTCAGATCCTTGACGTAAATGTCGGCGAAATTCTCGACATAATGGTAGGAGCCTCCATCGCTTGTGCTGCCCTTGTCGCCAAGGACGATGTCGCGAAGGCGTCCCATTTCGTCCGGCCCAAAGGTGACGGGACGCTGCGCGCCCATCTTGACGCCGGTCCAGCCATTGTCGTTATGGGAGGCCGTCACCATCGCGACCGCGGGAACATCGAGGGCAAATTGCGCGAAATAGGCCATTGGCGAGAGCGCCAACCCGATATCGTGAACCTTGACGCCGCTCGCCATGAGGCCGGAGACGAGCGCGTATTTGATCGACGACGAATAGGCGCGAAAGTCATGTCCGGTCACCAATTCGGGTTTGACGCCGAGTTCGCGCAGCAATGTCCCGAGCCCAAGACCGAGGGCATGCACGCCCATCAGGTTCAGTTCAGACCCGAACAGCCAGCGCGCGTCATATTCACGGAAGCCGGTCGGCTTCACCATCGGCTGCTGTTCGTAGGCGAAACTGTTGGGGATGAGTCCGGAAACGGGCAGCATAAACGGATCCTTGACGTAAGACGGAGAGCCCACGATCGCGCCGCGGCGATGCCGTAAGCTCTTGCCGAGAACAGGGTAGAACGTCAAGAGTTGACGCAGACCACGAATTTGAAATCGGGCACATTTCAAGCGCAACAGTGCATTCGGATCATCCTTTTGTGTACAATTCGCTCTTATTCTCCAAAAGACACGCGGTATAGTTTGCCGAAGCGCTTCGGGATATCGGCGAGTACCAGGATTGTGGTCGAAAGGATTACTCCGTCGAAAATGCCATAATTTCCGTGCTACTGGGTCAATGAGAGACTATGCTGCAGTCAAATCAGCAGAATTTATTCCACCGTTCAATTCGGGATGACCATGCCCAAGATTTTGCCAGTGATCATGTGCGGCGGTTCGGGAACGCGGGTCTGGCCCGAGTCGCGTGAAACGATGCCGAAGCAATTCATTCCCTTGGTCGGCCAGCAATCGACATTCCAGACCGCGCTCGAGATGCTTCGTGATCGCTCGGTGTTCGACCCCGCGATCGTCATCACGAACCTCGATTACCGCTTCTACGTTGCAGAGCAGATCGCGGAGATCGACGCCGAAGCCGAAATCGTTCTCGAGCCGGTGCGGCGGGACTCGGCTCCGGCCATCGCGGTTGCGGCCGAAATTGCCTCTCGGCGGGCTCCCGATACTGTGGTGGCGATCTTCGCAGCCGACCATGTGATCGCCAACCGGCCTGAATTTGTGAAGCTCTGCAGCGAGGCGTCGGTCGCGGCGGCGGCGGGATCGATCGTCACCTTTGGGATCAAGCCCACCCATCCGGCCACTGGTTTTGGCTATATCCGTCCGGGCGAACAGGTTGCATTCGGGTCGAGCGTTCGCGCCGTCGATGCCTTCGTGGAAAAGCCCGATGCCGCCACGGCCGTCGGCTATCTTGCCGAGGGTTACCTATGGAATTCCGGAAACTTCGTTTTTCGCGCCGACGTCATGATGGCCGAACTCGACCAATTCGAGCCCGAACTCGCCGAGGTGGCGCGCGAGTCGGTCGAAAAGGGGACGACCGATCTTGGCATGTTCAAGCTCGATCAGACGTCCTTCTCGCGGGCCAATAAGATCTCGATCGACTATGCGGTGATGGAGCGGACGCAGCGTTGTGCCGTCATTCTGGCCGATATGGGCTGGTCGGATATCGGCAATTGGCAGGCCGTCTGGGAATTATCGGATCGGGATCATCGCGGAAACTCGGTCCGGGGCTCCGGAATCGTCATGGATTCCGCCAACGTCCATATCCGGTCCGAGGATGTGTTGACGGCGGTGGTCGGCGTCGACAACGTCATCGTGGTGACGACGCATGATGCCGTTCTCGTGCTCAACAGCGCGCAGGCCGGCAAGGTGAAGGATCTGGTCGAGCAGCTGAAAGCCCTCAAACGGCCAGAGGCGTCCGAACATCGCCGATCCTATCGCCCGTGGGGCTATTATCAAAGCATCGACCAGGGCAGCCGCTATCAGGTCAAGCGCATCGTGGTGAAGCCCGGCGCGCGCCTTTCGCTCCAGAAGCATCATCATCGCGCCGAGCATTGGGTGGTGGTGCGCGGAGCGGCTGAGGTCACGTTGGACGACAAGATCAAGGTCGTCCACGAGAACGAATCGATCTATCTCCCGATCGGAACCATTCATCGCCTCAGCAACCCTGGAAAGATCAACCTCGAACTGATCGAGGTACAGACGGGCAGCTACTTCGGCGAGGACGACATCATTCGCTTCGAGGATGTCTACAACCGCACCTGAAGGCAGCGGACGGGCTCACGCTGTCGTCGGGGCATCCAACGTGACGCTCATCCCGAACCTTTGCTCATGGCCGGGTTCGACCAGGACCATACCGGGCTTCTGCGCGAGATCGCCATCGAAATCTTCCGGGCTCGCGTAACCGTGCCAGGGCTCGATACACACGAAACCAGCGCCCGGCTTCGACCAGATGCCAAGCTCCGGCATCGTTGGGAATCGCACGTCGATCGAGCGATGACCCGCCGCACCATAGCGGACCATTCTGCTTTCCGGGCTTAGAAACACCAGGGCGTCTTCCGCGAAGAGGTCGTCCCGTAAGGCAAGGAGCTTGCCTTGGAGGGGGCTGGGCTTCGGCGCACGCGCCAAGAGCCCGCCGACCACGCCGGATATCGCATGCGGCTCGTCACGCTCGAAGACGATCGCGTGGTCGGCCCGGTCAGCGCCATAGGGGAGTGGCCAACGGAACGCGGGATGAAATCCCATCGCGGCCGGCATGACCCCGGCCCCGAGATTGTGGACCGAAACCGCGATCTCCAAGGTTCGTGCGATGATCGTGTAGGTCACCTCGAAGCGAAACTCGAAGGGGTAGATGGCGCGCGTGTCGTCGTTCGCGTCGAGCCGCAGGCGGCAACTCGTCTGATCGTGGCCGACGCATTCAAACGTCGAGATCCGAGCGAAGCCATGCTGCTTCATGGGAGAGCTCATCTCGCCCGCGCGAAGCACATCATTCTTCAAGCGCCCAACGATCGGAAACAGCAGGGGCGAGCGCCCCGTCCAGAAAGCGGGATCTCCGTCCCACAGCAGATCTCGTCCCTGCTCGTCTTAAAGGCGGATGAGTTCCGCGCCGAGAAGACTGATCTCGGCGCTCAGGTCGCCGGATCCGATCGAGAAGGAAGAAGGCTTGGTGTCACCGGCCGACATGTCTCGTCTCCGCGTTGAACGTTTCGACCGCCTCGCTGGCCGAGTGATGATTTACCGGGGCGACGGGAGGGCCGCAACCAGCAATCCAAAGGATCGAACATCTTGACGTGGGAAAATATCCCACCTAATGCATCTGGACCGAAACGGTTCTCGAGGCGAATTTGTCGAACATGATCCATCCATCACGCTTCGAGCCGTCGTTGGTCGAGCTCCGAACAGGCCCGCAGCATGCACAGGGGCTGCTGCGTGGACTGATGCTCGTCACAATCCTCGGTTCGATGGTGGCGGCGGTCGTTGTTGGACCGTCGCCGGCTACTCCCGACAGCGCTCCGCCGGCCGTGCCGACCCAGCCCTAACATTCTGCTTTGTTCTTTATCGGGCTGTGATCGTCCGCTTCACACGTCAAGGAGCCGTCTCGTGTCGGATCTTCCTCGCACGTCAGCGCCATATTTCCCTCCGCATCGACAAGCCTCTGAGTTCCACGGATTTGCGGCCGAATGTCGCCGCCTGTCGCCCGCCGTCCTGTGGCATCTGTTCAATCGTCCGTTTAGTCGCCTCCGACATGACGCCGAGGATCGCCGGGTCGCGGAGCGTTTTCGCAAGATCGAGATGGCGCGACGTCCGACATCCGCCGATGTCTGCATCATCGGCGCCTTCTCGGCGAAAAATGGTCTCAGTCGCGCGGCGCGCTACGAACTCGATCGGATCGCCGCCGTTCATCCATTCGCGACCAAGATTGATGTGACCGATCAGGTCGGAACGTTATCGCTGGCCGCCTATGCGGCCGAGCGCCGCGACGATCCGCCTGCAATCGTCATCTTTCTCATGCAGCCGAACCTCATCTGGAAGCATCTTCGCAACGTCGCGCCGAGCTTCCTTCGCGACAGCTACCGCATCTGCCTAGCCGTGTGGGAGCTGCCCTATTTTCCCGCGCACTGGAAATATATCGACGAGGTGTTCCACGAATACTGGACCCCGACGTCGTTCAGCGCGGAGGCTCTTCGGCTCGGTTCGACCCGTGACGTGACGGTGGTGCCGCATCCTGTGAAGATCGCGCGATCGGGGTCTCAACGGATCGCTCGCCGGGAGGGCGCGCCTTTCAAGGGGCTCGCCGTCATGGATCTTTCGACTTGCCCGGATCGCAAGAACCCCTGGGCTCACATCGAGGCCTGGCAAAAAGCCTTTGGCGATCATCCGGGCGCGACCCTCACCATGAAAGTTCGATTCAGTCGACGCACAGCTCCGATCCGCCGAGAATTGCTCGATATGATCGGCCAGAGCAAGGCCATCACGCTTCTTGAAGCGGAAATGACGGACGCCGAGATGGTCGCCTTGCAGGAGCAGCACGACGTGTGCCTGTCGCTGCACCGATCGGAGGGTTTCGGGCTCGGGATCTGCGAAATGTTGGAAATGGGCAAGCCGGCGGTCGCAACGGCCTGGTCCGGGAACATCGAGTTCATGGCACGCTATCCCCATGCCTATCCGGTCGAATACAAGCTCGTGCCCTATCGTGACTATCTCCGCCGGTATCCCGGTTATCGTGGACATTGGGCGGAAGCCGATACGGATCACGCGGCCCGCTGCCTTCGCGTCATTGCGGCGCAATGGGCCGATCGTTCATCGATGAACTGGCAGGTGGAGCGCGACCGCCTGATCGCTTAGCCGCGTCAGGCCGTCGTGCGCTCGATCGCGGCCTGCGTCTCCGACGCGTCAGGCGGATCAATCGGGAGTGAAACACGCCTCCGAGATTTGCTCTCCTCAGCAGAGTCGCCGAACGTTTCATGGAGCGACTTCAACTTATTCCGTTAGCGCGGCGAAGCTTTCGGTCACGGTTAACGTATCTCCGTCTCGAGATAAGGATCGAGGAGCCGAAGAGTGCCGCACGCAAATGATAATCAACTTGGCGAAAGCTTGGCTGAACGCTCGGACATTGCGATCGCGAGAGCGGAAGATTTAGCAAGACGCTTGCATGCGCTCTCTGAATGCATTGCAAAACTCGCGGCTCCGGATCGACGTGCGCTCAACGATCGTGGGTCGCTTGCTGCCGGCCGCGACGCGGTGCCTCGTCACGACCCTGGCAACCATGATGGAACGGTTCGGAAGTGGAGGCGTTAGCTCTGACGATTTGGAGGCGTTCGCTGCGGCGCGTCATCGAGTGAAAGCGTCGGGTCATGCAGCAGAAAGATGATTGGCATATCACGGACGACCTGAATTACGAGCATGGCCAGGGAGACCCCTTTGCGGCAGCCATGCGGGCGACGCGAATGCCGATGGTGATCTCAGACCCCCGCCAGGCCGACAATCCGATCGTATTCGCCAACGAGGCCTTCCAGGCTCTGACCGGCTATGACAGACACGAAATCGTGGGGCGTAATTGCCGTTTTCTGCAAGGTCGGGACACCGACCCCCAGTCCGTCGCTGAACTCAGAGCCGCAATCGACGCCGGCCGCAACCATCAGGTTGACCTTCTGAACTACCGGAAGGATGGGTCAACGTTCTGGAATGCGCTTTATCTCAGCCCCGTTCGCGGTGTCGACGGCGACATCCAGTTTTTCTTCGCCTCGCAACTCGACGTCACGGAGCGCGTCGACGCCCAGCGTCTTATTGCCGAGCAGAAAGCGATCGTCGAGAGCGAGGTTCGCAGCCGAACCGCGGATCTGGAAGCTGCCCTGGAAGCCAAGACGCTGTTGCTTCATGAGGTCGATCACCGGGTCAAAAATAATCTGACGATGATCGGGTCCCTGCTTCGGCTCCAGTCCCGTTCGATCGACGATCCGGTTATCGTTTCGAAGCTCGATGCAATGTTGGAGCGGATCGATGCGCTCGCAACGGTTCACCGTCGCCTGTACCAGTCCGTCGACATCACGCGGTTCGACGTCGGTGCGTTTACCCAAACCTTGGTCGCGGACGTGATCGGTGCGAGCGGTCGAAACGACATCGCATTGCTGATGGATGTTGGGCCGATCGATATTCCGTCGACAAAAGCCACCGCCTTCGGGCTCATCGTCAATGAAGTCGTGACGAACGCGGTCAAACACGCCTTTCCCAATGGACGATCGGGACGTTTGATGGTCTCCGCGCGGCAGGACGACACGACGGGTCGCATCAGCATCGTTGATGATGGGCCTGGATTGGGCGGGCAGGAGTTGTCGGGCGACGGGCTCGGCCGCACTCTGATCTCACGGTTGTCCAAGCAAATCGAAGCGACGACCAAATGGGAAGAGGCCGAGCCTGGCACCCGCGTCACGATCACGTTTCCGGTCGCGAGTTAGATGATGACGCGCCCCGTTCCGCCTCTCCGGATTCTCGTCGTGGAAGACGAAGCGCTCCTGGCTATGGACCTCATCTTGATGATCGAGGATGCAGGGCACACCATCGTCGGCGAGGCCGCATGCTTGACTAGTTTCGAAGCTTTGGACGACGACATTGATCCCGACATCGCTTTCGTGGATGTCCAACTCGCGCACGGGTCGAATGGATTGGACGTCTGCGCCCGGATCAGAACGCGATGGGCCAGCACAGTCATCGTTTTCGTGACCGCGAATCCCAAAAAGTTGCCGCAGGATTTCGCCGGCGCACATGGCGTGATTCCAAAACCGTTTTCACGGAACGGGATGATGTCAGCGATCCGCTATATCGAAGAAGGTGTTTGTGCACCGCCTCCGCGATCGCCTCCGCCGACAAGCTTCCAGCCCTCGACCGCCTTCGAGGCGAGCTGGTCGACGTGACCGATCCAAGCCGCGACGGCCATTGGCTCAGTCTTTCATGGTTCGTTAACCATGGCGGCTCAGGATCGAGGTTCAACGGATCGGAGAGCCGAACATGCAATTGAATGGCGAGCAGAAGAGATTGCTCGAGTGGGTCGATGCGAAGCAGCCGGTCATCGGCATTTTCCATGTCATGACCGACATCAAGCCGATGATTGACAACGGCTTCATCGAAGCGCGCCCATCTCCCCGCGCCAAGGGTCAACTAGTCCTGACCGATCTCGGCAAAGCGGCTTTGACGACCCATTAGAGACTTTGGGTCGGACGCGACATGACGCTCAAGCCTTAGATGTCGCGGGAGATCGGGGTTGCCCGCCGATCCGCGATGATGGTCGGGCGTCCGTCTTGAAGTCTCAGTCGGGTGTGACCTGCAACCGGGTTGCGGTGTCGATCCGCAACGCCATTCGGCTCAAGCGCTCGGCCAAAACCCTCGCATCCTCGATATGAAGTCGCGTTTGCGGAATCCCGGCCAGGAACACTGGTTCACCCGTCTCAGCTTGCACGACGGAGCAGGACCGATCCTGCTCCTCTCGAACTTCGTAGCGTGCTGGCATCGTGCTCTCCACCGGGAAAGCGACGACGCTATCGAGACAGAGTTAAAATCGCGTTTACCTTAAACAGGGGCGCGACTAACCGAGGATTTCGTCGACCAGGCGACGCAATTCCTCGCGGCTCAAACCGCAAGGTTCGGGTTTCCATGTATTTTTTGGGAAGAGTAGAGGTGTGCGCCGGGTTGGGCGCGGCAAGGCTTTGGTGGTTTTGAAGTCTTTTGTCAGTGTCATGATATCCAAGAGCCGTGCCAAGTCTATCGACATGGCACGGCATCGCTCAATCTCGTTTGAGCAAGCATAAGGGTCCGTCGCGCGAGGACCGCGACGCTCAACCTTCAGAAAGTACGGATAGCGGCTCAGCGCTCCTGAGAGCATGCGAGCGGGCCGACCAAATTCGGATCGATCCGCATCATATATCGAACGATGTCTGGTTCTGCAAGCCGTCGCTGCAACATTCGGATGCTCTTTGGACGGTGATCCTTCGCAAAACAAGGATTGAGCGAAGTCTGGTGCCGGCGGAGAGGATCGAACTCCCGACCTTCGGTTTACAAAACCGCTGCACTACCGCTGTGCTACGCCGGCCCAACGGCACCACATGCCGGTGCCGCGCGGTAATTAAAGGGCAGACGCCAAGACGAACTACCCAGGTCGCTGTCCGGCCCAAAGCCCTCGATGCGACCGGGATCGCAGTAGCAAGCCCGCGACTGGCATGCAAGTCGCCAGCGGCGACGATCCGTTAAAACCGATACCAAACCGATGTCTCGACGATCCGCTCGCGCAAGGCATTCCGTCCTTCGACCGTCACGAAGCCGCTGAGTTGCAGCGACCATCGCGGATTGAGGTCGTAGACCACCGAGACGCCGGCATTGGTATATTGCGACACCGGGAACCACGGCACGCCCTGTCCGACCGGTAAGGTCGTGAAGCTTTGAAACAGCAGCAGCGTATCGGATCGCGGGCGCGTCCCGAGCGTCAGGTCCATATGCACCTCGTCGGGCGCGTGGGCGCTGCGGATGCGGTAACCAGCCCCGGCATCGATGAATGACGGCCAGGATCCGAGGTTGAAAGCGATGCCGAGCAGCGCGCGTCCGTCCGTGTCGCGCGAGGTATTGCCGATCAGCGCCGCGTTGCGCTGGCGAGTCGTCGCCGGCAGGTGAAACGTCCCCTGGACCGCCAGGACCGCGGGGCCGAACATGAGCAGCCTGATCTGCGCGCCGGCTTCGCTGGTGCCCAGCCCGGTGTAACTCGCCCCCATGGCGCCGCCGAGACTGGTCGACACCAAATCGGGCTTAAGGATCACCTGCAGCCAATCCGTCACGCCATATTGCACATAGACCGACGCTTCACGCTTCGTATACGGCGTGCCCCCGTTCAGCCGCCCGCTCGTGTCGAACACCCGATCGCCGTTATCGTAGGTGCCTCGCAACACCACGAGCCCCTGCCCTGCAGGCTCGTTGAACGCACCCGCGAAGGCCCCTCCGCCAAAGCCGCAGGTCGACGCCATGGCCAAAGCCGCGACGCAGATGCCGCGATATCGCAAGAGCAGATCGGCGGTCACAGGCATCGCGATCCGGCAGTGTTAAACGCCAAGCGACACAGCCGCCGAGGAGCGGAGGGACGAACCGGCACGATCAGCATCCGCCCAAGGGGCGTTAAGAAGCTTTAACCATTGAGGCAGGACTTGGGCAAGCTAAACTGACGTTACGGAAACATGCGATGCCCCTCATGCTTAATGATTTTCGAGAGGGCAGCGCGACGATCATGGCTTTAACCGCAGAGGCCATTATGCGGCGGAGCGGCCGCCCCGCCTTTTCGACGCCACAAATTTTTCGCGCATTTCGCTCGCACGCTGCCGAATTTAACCATATCGACGCCGGAGCATGGTTGCTAGCTTGTAAAGCACCGAAGACGAGCCGCCGCCAGATCAACCAACCCAGCGCCAGAACAGCTTGGTTTTACACAGGATCCAGACAATTAAACGAAAGCTTTACCGACCTTGTTTCGACCTTGTTACACTTAATGGGCCGGTGATAAACTTAAATCGAAACCCGTAAAACGATAGAGTTTTACTTACATCGACTGCAAAACCGTCCTGGCATCTTCGACATCAGATCAGATGACGAGGACGCCATGGTGTCGAGTTTCAAGAAAGCGGTGATGGGAGCGATGCTCCTGCTGAGCGGGGCTCTCTCGCCGCTCGCAACCGCGACGGCCGCCGATATGCGGGCCAGCTATGCCGCCGTCACCGGACAAACCAGCGTGCCCTACGGATGGATCGACTTCTGCAACCGCTACGCCGGCGAATGCGATGGACCGGTTCTGCCGGCCGAGGACATTGCCGCGTCGCCGAAGGTCATGAAGGACATCGACCGGATCAACCGCAGCGTGAACGGCTCGATCCATGCCGAAACCGATATGGACCATTGGGGTGTGATCGATCGTTGGGACTACCCGCTCGATGGCAAAGGCGACTGCGAGGATTACGTGCTGATGAAGCGCAAGCTCCTGATCGAAGCAGGCTATCCGCGCCAAGCCCTGCTGGTCACGGTTGTCAAAGATCGGAGCGGCGAAGGCCATGCGGTTCTGACGGTGAAGACCACAAAGGGTGAATTCGCGCTCGACAACATGGTCGACGTGATCCTGCCGTGGGATCAGACCGGCTATCGGTTTGTGAAACGGCAGTCGCAGGAAGATCCGAACGTCTGGCGCTCCATCGGCCCTGCCGTCAGCGCTCCCCTCTTCACCTCCAACAAATAAGGGGGCAGAACGGCCCTGCAACCGCGCTCATGCAGGCAATCGGCTCCGGCACGATGGCTTTGCTGACGTCGATCGAGACCAGAATTGCGAGCCAACACACGTGATGCAGCGCATGCTTCGGCCCACCGCCTTCGCGGCTCTCGTTTTGGCGGCCGGTCCGACCGGCGCCACACCGGCCGATGATCCGGCCGTTCCGGTCGATCCCGTCCAGATCGTCGCCGATGTGACCCTGATCGACGCGGAATGCAGGAACGTCCGTGTCGCATTCGGCCCGGCGATCGGCATCCTGTCTCTAGCCGGCATTCGCCTCGGGGATGTGCTTCCGAAGGGCAGCCTCCGCGACCGTTTCGAGACCGATTACAAAAACCGTTTCGAAACCACCTCGCATGACGATCTCTGCGGCGAGGTCGTCACACGCTACGGCACCAAATTTCCCGGATTATTCACAGCGCCCTGACGGTCTTACGCTCCGGCAAAATCGAAACGCCGCTGCAACACGAACCTGTCGTTCGCGCTCTCTTGCCGCAGCAACACCAGGCTATCGACCGTCGTGCTGAGCGGAACGTCACGCAGCAAGTCGCGCAGAACCGGCTCGAGTTTCGCCCTGTCTCGCGGCTCGAGTGGGCCCGTCAGCGTCATGTGGAACTGAAAATCATCGAGCACGAACGGGTAGCCCCATTCGTCGAGATTGGCGACCTGCTGCACCGTCAGATGATCGGGATGGCGGCGCTCGCGGTCCTCCGGGCTCAACGGTTCGCGGAAAAGATCGAAGTGCCGCACGCAGGCAGCCGCCAAATCCTGCATGGCAGGAGAGGGTTCGGCCAGCACGAGGGCGAGGAAGTGGCCGACCAAGGCCAAGTTGAGCGTGATATCGATCGGCTTCTGAGTCCGTACGAACTCCTGCAGGGCCTGTTCGAGCTCGGCGGCCGTTCGCCCGTCCGCCAGATGGAACGGAGCTTTCAACGTGGCATGAAACCCGTAGCGACGCGGCCCGGCCGTCCAGCCGAGGCTTGCGGGATCGTGAAACAAAGGATGGTCCGGAGGCTCGATATCGGCGCCGGTCGACGCGTCATAACCGAGGACACTCGCGCCAAAGCGGGCCAGGAGACTTCCCGCATGGGGAGCGAAATAGATGGCATATCGGGGCATCGCGATCCTTTCTTGTCTCCGCTCATGTAGGTGACGCTGGATGCGACGTCACCATCGTGGGGCGAGAGTCGATCAGCGTGGGGCCGTCAGGCAAAACATTACGCCTTGCGGGTCGAAACAATTGACGATCCAGCTCCCGCCAGGAACCTCGTTCGGGCCGCGCAGAATTGTGCCGCCATGCGCGACGACGCGGGCCGTCGCCGACTTGATGTCGTCGACCGTGAAGTAGAAGCTCCAGAATGGAACCGGCATGCTGCCGACCTTGTTCATCAGACCACCCACCGGCTGCGCCCCCGTGCAAAAGAGCTGGTAGGTGCCCATGGGACCCATGTCGATGGCATCGCCTTTGGTCCAACCGAACAGACCCTCGTAAAACGCGAAAGCGGCCTGCCAATCGGTTGCGTAGAGTTCGCGCCAACCGACGGAGCCGAGTGCCTCCGGGGCGGGTGAAACCAATGGAATTTCGGCAAGACCTTGGAAGAGAACGAAGACCGCGCCTTGCGGATCCGCCACAACGGCAAACCGACCAACGCCGGGAATATCAGTCGGCTCGCGATGGATCGCGCCAGCAGCGTCACGAACGAGGACCACCATCGCATCGACGTCGTCTACCGCGACATGGCCGATCCAGGACGGTCGCCAACCCGGGGCGCGGAGGCTTTCCGGAAGCCTCATGAGACCGCAAATCGGGGCGCCATCCATCAACAGGCGTTTATAGTCCAAGCCTGGGGGGCCGGCCGTCTCGGCCGTCCAGCCGATCACAGCGCAGTAGAAATCGCTGGCCGCCGCCGCATCGGTCGTCATCAGCTCATACCAGCAGAATTGGCCCTGTCCCGTCGCCATCGCGCCCTCCCTCGTCTGACGTCGCATCTCCCGTTGTGCTCGCTTTGACCGGGGCTCGCAACCGCCGCTCAGGCCGCTTTCAGCGTGGCCCGTCAGACCGCACATGCTATAAGCCCACCACCGCTTCCAGCGGATAAGATCGTCGGGAGTGGGTTATGTCAGGGGTGGATAACCCGTCGGAGCGGTTCGAGGCAGTCGCTTTCCTCTCATCCGGTTCTCCTGATGCCGAAACGGCGCTTGCGGTCTTGTCCGAGCGCTACGGCAATGCCGAGCCCGAGGTCGCGGATGTCATCGTGGCGCTCGGAGGCGACGGCCTGATGCTTCAGGTCCTGCACCGGTTCATGGGGTCGCCGAAACCAATCTACGGCATGAACCGCGGCTCTGTCGGTTTTCTCATGAACGAATTTCTCGAGACCGATCTGTTCGAACGTCTGGGCAGTGCGGAAGCCTCCACGGTCCACCCGCTCGTCATGCACGCGACGAGTTGCGATGGCATCGTGGCCACCGCCCGCGCCATCAACGAAGTGTCGCTGTTGCGGCAGTCCTACCAGGCCTCCAAGTTGCGGATTTCGATCGATGGGCGGGAGCGGCTGAGTGAGTTGATAGCCGACGGGCTGTTGGTCGCTACGCCCGCCGGATCGACAGCCTATAATCTCTCGGCGAACGGGCCGATCGTCCCGCTAAACGCGCCGCTGGTCGCCCTGACACCGATTTCAGCCTTTCGCCCCCGCCGTTGGCACGGCGCGTTGCTGCCCAACTCCGCCAAGATCACGATCGACGTCCTCGAAGGCGAAAAGCGTCCCGTCGCAGCCACGGCCGATCATTTCGAATTGAAGAACGTCGCCCGGATCGAAATTGCCATGGATCACGCGGTCTCGATGACGTTGCTGCACGATCCTGGCCATTCGCTGGATGAGCGTATCCTCAGCGAGCAATTCGGCTACTGACGCTCAGCCTCAATAGCCACGATAACGGCGGCTCGCCTGCGGTTTCGACCGGTGGCCGGTCAGCCTGCTGGAACTCTGATAGGTCCCGTAACCCATGTCGTTGGGATGGTTGAAGCCGTTGGCCGTCGCGCTGTTATAGGGTTGTGACCCATAGGCCGGGGCCGCTGGCGCCGGCACGTTGAAGGCCGGATTTCCGACATTCGGCATCGTCTGCGCTTCGGCCAGACCGCAAATCGCAAGCGTGAGCAGAAACACGAGGGCCGAGACGGTGGTTCGGGTCGGGACGGTCGATAAGCGCATGATCTCAAAACTACCGGCGCACGACGGAGTTCCGATCAGCCGGTCGTCAGATCGCCGCGCCGTTCAAAGCATCTTGCGCCGCCGCAGCACCCAGAGCGTGATCAGCCCGGTCACGACCATGATGGCGATGCCGTACCAGAAACCAAGAGGATCCTGCAGGGCCGGGGGACCGCCGAGATTCATCCCGAAGATGCCTGAGATGAGCGTCATGGGCAGGAAGATCGTGGTCACGATCGACAGCACGTAGAGGTTCCGGTTGGTAGCCTCCATCAGCCGGCTCGAGAGTTGATCCTGCAGCAATCGCGCGCGCTCCTGCACGAGATCGAGATCGTGGCCAAGAGCGCCGAGCCGTTCGATGGCGGCGCGAAGGTTCGTCGCCTCTTTCTCACCGATCCAATCCGGCAAACGGGAGATCAGACCGATGAGCGCATGTTGCTGCGGCACCATATGGCGGCGTAGCCGCGCTGTGACACGCCGGATCCGGCTGATCTCGCCGTGCTGATTATCGAGCTTGCCGCCGAGCAGATCATCCTCAAGCCCGTCGATTGTCTCGGAGAGCTCGACGATCAGGTCGCCCAGTTTGTCCGTGACATGATGGAAGAATTGCGTGAGCAGCCCAACCGGCTTCTCGGCCGCTGCGCCGTCCTGCATGGAGCGACGCAAGGCGTCGACCGCTGCAAGCGGCTGACGACGGACAGAGATCAGACATCCGTTGTCGAGATAGAGGCGCAGCACTTCCAATTCTTGGGTCCGCTCGCCGAACTCGCTATGCAGGTCGCCGACGACACCGGCCAAGCCGTTGCCGGTCGCTTCGATCCGCATTCGCGTATCAGCGCCGAGAAGAATTGCCTTGGCGGCATCCGGAATGCGTCGACTGTCGGCGATCCAGGCTCTGGTGCGCACATCCGATTGGCTGAAGTGCAGCCAGACATGCGTGTCGGCTTGATCGAGGGCGGCATCCATGTCGTCCCAGCGAAGATCCTCGGCGAGGCCCTCCGGCCCCATGCGATACCCGCAGATCAGTCCGCTTGCTTCGACGGTTTCCAGCATGGCGCTTTACCGATCATACTCGCGGTGGAGGTCGTGCGTCACGATACCGGTTCCTGCCGGCGGCATCGCCAGCCAGTCCTTGCGGCTTAGAGTCCGCCGCGTGTCCTCATAGCCGCTCTGCCAATGCTCGCGCATCGACGTGCCGGAAAATTCGTAATCCTTGGCGTCGCCCTCGTATGACTTCTGCTGGTAGATCAATTGCAGAATGGTCATCTCGGGCAAGGTCGCGAGCTCGTCGCGCAGCTTGCGGTCCTCGTCGCTGAGGAGATCGTCTGGCACCTTCAACAATGCCTGATAGGCGCGCTTCTTCCAGCCTTGAAGGCGGCTAAAGAGGTCGGTGGTGTTGCGGGTCCGCGACGAATACATGATGTCCTTCTGGCGGGCCATCACGTCCTGCAAGGTCCGGGGCAAGGCGCCTCGCGCACTGAAGAGATCGACCTGGAACACCAGCGTATTGGCGCTATCGTCCTGGGCCAAAAGATGTTGCAGCGGGGTGTTGGACACGAGCCCGCCATCCCAATAATGGTCGGTTCCGATCTTCACGGTCGGGAAAGCCGGCGGCAACGCGCCGCTCGCCATGATATGTTCGGCTTCGATGCGGACGTCTGAATTGTCGAAATAGATGAAGTTGCCGGTCGATGCGTTGACGGCGCCGACCGAAAAGCGGCGCGACGCATCGTTCAACAGGTCGAAATCGACGAGTTCGATCAGCGTCTCGCGCAGCGGCTCCGTATCATAATAGCTGGTGGCATCCTGGGCGCCCGCAGGACTCATCCATGGGCTCATCTGGCGAGGCTTGAAGAAACCGGGCTGCCCCAGCGCCATGGTGAAGAAAGAGCTGGTGGCATTCCGCATCTGGCGGAACACGTCGCCATCCGGCGTATGGGCCCAAACTTTGCGGCTCGTGATCCGATCCCAGAAAGCATGCAGCCGTTCGAGCCGGCGCTCACGCGGGTTGCCGGCGATGATGGATGAATTGATTGCGCCGATCGACACGCCCGAAATCCAATCGGGCTCGATCTCGGCTTCGTGCAACGCTTGGTAGACACCCGCCTGATAGGCGCCGAGCGCTCCGCCGCCCTGCAGCACCAGCGCGACCCGCGCGCAGCGATCCGGCCGCCATCCCTTGTCTTGTTCCGATCCGGTCGTGGCGACGAAAGGTGCGTTCATGGTGGGCGGCATCCCGGCTTGTTGGGATGGAGCGAACTCCATCGCCATGGGCCATACGGACGATCGCTGACGAGCGTGTGACGAACGCGATGGCGGGATAATCGCCTGCCCTGTCATCTTACCGAAGCGAAAGCTTCGTCGTACCGTCAACTCGGTTCTCCAAAACAGCGGCGGTTCCGCAAGACCGGCCGCTTGGCGCTCGACAATTCCGGCAAAGGACACATCATGCTCAAAGGCAAAACCGCCGTCGTGACCGGCTCCACCAGCGGCATCGGCCTCGCGATCGCGCGCGCCTATGCCCAGCAGGGCGCCAATGTCGTGATCAATGGTTTCGGCGATGCGTCGGCGATCGAGCGGGAGCGTTCCGCCATCGAGAGCGAATTCGGCGTCACGGCGCATTATTCGGGCGCCGACATGTCCAAAGGCGCCGAGATCGCCACCATGATCGCGGATGCGGAAAACACTTTCGGCAGCGTCGATCTGCTGGTCAACAATGCAGGCATTCAGTTCGTCGCACCGATCGAAGACTTCCCGGTCGACAAATGGGACCAGATCATCGCCATCAACCTGACGGCGGCGTTCCACGCAATCCGCGCCGCCCTGCCCGGCATGAAGGCTCGCAAATGGGGCCGCATCATCAACACGGCATCGGCGCACGCGCTCGTCGCGTCGCCCTACAAGTCGGCCTACGTGGCGGCCAAACACGGCATCGCCGGCCTGACCAAGACGGTGGCGCTGGAAGCCGCCACCTTCGGCATCACGGCCAATGCGATCTGCCCCGGCTACGTGTGGACGCCGCTGGTCGAAAAGCAGATCCCGGACACGATGCAGGCCCGCAACATGACCAAGGAGCAGGTCATCAACGACGTGCTGCTGCATGCCCAGCCGACCAAGCAATTCGTCACCGTCGACGAGGTCGCGGCTCTCGCGGTGTTCCTGGCGTCCGATGCGGCCAAATCGATCACCGGCACCATCCTGCCGATCGACGGCGGCTGGACGGCCGAATAGCTCCGCAACGACGAGGCAGCATCATGAAAGCCGAGGATATCCTCCAACTTCGCTCGACCCCGCTGGCGAGCCCGAGCTATCCGGCCGGGCCGTATCGGTTCGTCGATCGGGAATATTTCACCATCACCTACGAGACGGATCCGGAGTTGATCCGTCATCACCTTCCCGAGCCGCTGGAGCCGATCGAACAACCGATCGTGGTCTACGAATGGATCAAGATGCCGGATTCATCCGGCTTCGGCGATTATACCGAGAGCGGCATCGTGATCCCGTGCCGCTTCAAGGGCGAGGATGTCAGCTTCGTGTCGCAGATGTATCTCGATGACGAAGCACCCATCGCGGCGGGTCGCGAGATCTGGGGCTTCCCCAAGAAATACGCACATCCCAAGCTGGAGCTCGTGAAGGACACCCTGACCGGCACCTTGGAATATGCGGGCCAGCAGGTCGCGATGGGCACGATGGGCTATAAGCATGTCGCCATGGCGGGCGACCAGCAGCGCACCATGAAGTCCCTGGCCAAAACGCAGATCAATCTCAAGATCATCCCGGGCATCGACGGCAATGCCGAGATCTGTCAGCTCGTGGCCCTCAACATCGAGGACATCACGATTAAGGGGTCTTGGAGCGGGCCGGCGCGTTTGCACCTCGTGCCGCATGTCAACGCTCCGGTCGCCGATCTGCCGGTCCGCCGCATCGTCGGCGCCACCCACATCATCGCCGATCTCACGCTGCCCTACGGGCGCGTCGTCCACGACTATATCACCGAACGCAGCACCCAGGAGCGGGTCGGCGAGCCCGCCAATCGCGAGACCTCGGCCCACGCCGTCGCGGGCTGAACCAGCTCGAGCGACGCCGCTCAAGACCTAGGAAAGCGCGCCATCCGATCAGGATCGCGCGCTTCTTTGCGTTTCGGCCTGTGGCGCCCGGCTTGACGTTTTTGCTGCACTGCACCATCTTCCGGGTCATGTCGATTGGTGGTGAGATGACGATGGTTGCGCGACGGGCACCGTCACTCAACCATTGGAAAGAGTGCTGATGCCCGCCATCAATAAAGCCATCGAAGCCGCGACGCGTCTGTTGCGAAACGGCGACCTCGGCGAGGCCACCGATCTGATCCGCAAGGCGGTGTCCGGCGTGGGCGATGTCGTCGCCAAGACGATTGTCGGCCCCGGTGCGTCCGTGAGTTCACGCGCTGAGCGCGATCCGGCCACATGCTGCGCCCCGCCCGGCAATGTGGCGGCGCTGGCCAGCACCTTATCGTCCTTCACATCCCCGTTTTGGCCGAGCGCCGCCAACACGACGGACGTGAAGGCGGATGCCACGCGTGGCAGTTTCGTCATGCGGTCGCATGCGGAGCGCTACGGGTCGCGCAATTTTAAGCTTTTCCGCCCCGACCTCGAGAAGAAGCCGACCGCTCTCTTGGTCATGCTGCATGGCTGCTCGCAGAACCCGGATGATTTCGCGGTCGGAACGCGCATGAATGATATTGCGGCCCGGCATAATGTCGCGGTCGTCTATCCCGAGCAGAGCCGAAGCGCCAACGCATCCGGGTGCTGGAATTGGTTCGAGCCGAAAGATCAGCACCGCGACGCGGGCGAGCCCGGCATTTTGGCCGGACTGACGCGCGAGGTTGCCGCCGAATTCGGCTTCGGCCCGAACCGCACATTCGTGGCAGGTCTTTCGGCGGGGGGCGCTATGGCGGCCATTCTGGCTGAACTCTATCCCGACCTCTATGCGGCGGTGGGCATCCATTCGGGCCTCGCCTACGGAGCTGCATCCGACATGTCATCGGCCTTTTCGGCGATGCAGGGCAACGGCGGCACAAAAGGCGGCTGGTTCGGACAGGCCGCGACGGTCGAAACCATCCAGCACAGCCTGCTCGAGCGGGCGATCCCGGTCATCGTGCTGCATGGCGACGCCGATCGGACCGTGCATCCGCACAATGCCGATGCCATCGTGGCGCAGATCACGGCACGCGAAACCGGACTGCGGATCGAGACCGAAAGCGGGGCTTGTCTCAGCGGGCGATCTTTCGTCAGGACATTGGGTCGAGACGGCAAAGGCGCGATCCGCTTCGAGAATTGGAGCCTTGGGGGCGCCGGCCACGCTTGGGCGGGTGGCAGTCGATCCGGCTCATATACCGATCCGGATGGCCCAGACGCGTCGGCCGAGATGATTCGGTTCTTCCTCCAGGCTTGCTAGGCTGCGACAGCGCGTCTGAGTCGTCGAGCCGACGCGCGTCAGACGTGAGCCGAGAGCGGCCCCGGATAGGCGCGTTCCGCCTCTAACTGAAGGGCAGCCTGCTGCTGCTTGACGATCCGCCAGCCGACGACCATTGCGACGAGCGCCAAAAGGCCGAGCCCCAGTCCAACCGGCCCCATGAACCGATGGATCGAGCGTCCGAACCAGAAAGCTGCGCAGCCGTAGACTGTCGCCCAGATGAGGGCGCCAGCGGCATTGAACAGCAGGAATTTACCCCACGGGTAGCGGTTTGCGCCAGCCAGCACGGCCGCGAAGGCGCGCAGCACCGCGACGAAGCGGCCGACGAACACGATCGTCCCGCCGTATTTTGCAAAGACATATTGACCGAGCTTCAACTGCGGTTCGCCGAGCCCGATGTGTTTGCCATATCGCAGCAGCAGCTCGAAACCGAAGCGGTGGCCGACCCAAAACCCAATATTGTCGCCGATGATCGCGCCGCCTGTTGCCGCCATGATGATCAACGGCAGCGATAAGGCGTGGGTGGCGGCGGCATAGATCGCGGCGGAGATCAGCGTGGCTTCGCCCGGCAATGGCAGGCCTGCGCTTTCAAGCGCGATGACGAGGAAAACTGCTGCATAGCCAAAATGCAGGATCGCATTTTCGAGGCCCGCCGCGCTGATCAGGTGCATCGCACTCTTACGTGTTCGGCGATCAAACCGGCCAACCCGCATCGCGATAGGCCGAGTCCCAAAACATCCATTCGAGTTGCGTGGCGCGCGTGAAGGCCGCGTGCATCGCAGCGACGATGGGCGCGCCCGCTTCTGCGGCCAGAGCGTCGGTGGTGGCGATCATGGCATCGACCGCGGTCGAGAAGTCCTCACCGCCATAGGCGTCGATCCAGGCCCGGTAGGGATTATCGGTCGAGGCACGTCCGAGAATATCGCGGCCGACCTCGCGATAGACCCAGAAACACGGCAGCAGCGCCGCGAGATGAACCGCCAGCGGCTCCCGAAAGCCGGTTGCGATCAAAAAGCTGATGTAATGATGAGCCGCTGGTGAAACCGGCGTTGACGCCACCTCGTCCGGCGTGACCCCAAAGGTGCGGAAGTAGCCGGTGTGCAACTCCCGTTCGACCGCGATCGCGCCTGCCGCGCCCTGCGCGAATTGTACCACGTGATCGGGGTGGTCCGCTTTGGCGGAGGCGATCGCAAGTGCCTGCGCAAAGGCGACGAGGTAATGCGCGTCCTGGATGATGTAGTGCCGGAACAGCTTCAGCGGCAGCGTGCCGTCCGCGAGGTTCTGATTGAACGGCATGGTGCGGATGCGCTCGTAAAGAGCCGTGTTCCGCGCCCAGGCATCAGTCGAAAACATGCTGAAAATTCCTTATGCGTGGGAAGCGACGGTCTTCGGCACGGCACGGGACCGCAGCAATTTGCGGACGGCGCTGGCAGCCACGACCTCATTTTTATTGGCGAAGATCTCGTGGTTGGCTTCGATCTCGTCGCGATTGTAGATGTAGTTGACCATCAGCCCGTGCGACGTCGCCAAGCCTTTGCGCGACACGTCGCCAAGCGGATTGATGCGTTCGAGCCGCGCTCCGTTGCCGAGGTGGAACCGTGCAACCGGGTCGATGACCCGTCCGCCGGGCGTCCGCGCGCGCAGGAAATAATGCGCCGCCAGCGGCAGCAGCACGCGATGAACCGGCTCGCTCGCACTGGCCTTCTCGTGCCAGTTCGGTCGATCGACGAAGTTCAGGACGCGCCGATCCTCGGGGCTGAGCAGACCATCCGTGTCGTTATCGATCACCGACGTGAGCCAAGCCGCAAACCCCGGAACGGGCGATAGCGTGACAAAGGTCTGCAGGCGCGGCAACTCGCGCTTGAGTTCCTCGACCACGTGTTTGATGAGAAAATTGCCGAACGAGACGCCCCGAAGACCCGCCTGTGCGTTCGAAATCGAATAAAAGACGGCTGTGTTGGCCGGGGTGTCCGGGGCCGGAGAGGGTTGGCCGGCCAAGAGCGGCGCGATGGTGCTTGGGATTGCGGTCGTCAGCGCCACCTCGACGAAGATCAAGGGCTCGTCGATCAAGGCGGGGTGGAAGAACGCATAAAGGCGTCGATCCTGCGGCGCGAGCCGACGGCGCAGATCGTCCCAACCCGATATGGCGTGAACCGCCTCGTAGCGGATGATCTTCTCGAGCACATTGGCCGACGTGGACCAGTCGATCCGCTGCATCTCCAGAAAGCCGCGATTGAACCAGGACGCAAAAGACGCCGCGAAGGCACGATCGAGATCTGCCAAAAGCGGATCACTGCCGATGCACGCGAGAAGATCGGCCCGCATGGCAACCAGCGACGGTGTCCCGCCGGGCGCCAGATTGAGCCGCCGAATGAGTTCGAGCGCGCGGGGTTCGGCAGCCTTCTGGACCGTGGCGGCGAGCGCCAGGGTCGGGGTGGCCAGGAACGCCTTGGAGGCGGCCAACAGAGCCGTGAGGTCAGGGCCATAGCGGCGCGCCATGTCGTTGAGAACGATACGACGCTCCGCGATCGGCAGCGCCGCATAAGCCTGCAGCATTTGCTGCGCGAGAGCCACGCCCGAGGCTTCGCCACGGACCGACATCAATGCCTCTGCCAGTCGCAAGACGGCGGGGTGGTCGCCGCCGGACAGGCGCGGATAACCGATCAGGAGCCGCCCTCGATCGGCCACCGATTGGATCAAATCCGACACGTAGGAGGCGCTGCGGGCCCGCATGCCCGCGCCAGAACCCGAAAAGACCGTCGAGACGTCCGACATCGGGGCTAGTACTCCACCTTATCGCTTTTGGCCGCCCAAGCGTCGAACACCGCCCTGGCTTCCGGAGACACCACATGTTCGGTCGGGAGCGACCGGTCCGCAGCGTCTTTCGGCACCTCATCATAGAGAAAGGCATCGTCGAAGCCGATTGCAGCGGCTTCGTGCCGCGTATTGGCATAGACGAGCCGCTCCATGCGTGCCCAATAGATGGCCGACAGGCACATCGGACAGGGTTCGCAGCTTGAAAAGATCGTTGCGCCGTCGAGCGAGAACGAACCGACCGCCTCGCAGGCGCGCCGGATCGCGATGATCTCCGCATGCGCCGTCGGATCGTTTGACGACGTCACCGCATTCCAGCCTTCTCCGATCACGACCCCGTCGCGCACGATGACGGCCCCAAAGGGACCACCGCGGCCCTGCTCCATATTGGATTTCGACAAAGCCACGGCTTGCAGCAGAAAATCGTGATCGGACGCCATCATCTTACCCGCAGAGAGTCGTTGACCCTCGCGAACCGCAAGAGCTTGCTACCATTCTCCTGTATTCTTCATGGACAGCCAAGGCTCGGCAGGCGCGAGCGGGCCACCTTTTTGCAGAAGCTCGAGCGAGATGTTGTCGGGCGAGCGCACGAAGGCCATGTGGCCGTCGCGCGGCGGGCGATTGATCGTGACACCGGCCTTCATGAGGCGATCGCAGAGATCGTAGATATTATCGACCTCGTAGGCGAGATGGCCGAAGTTCCGGCCGCCCGAATAGCTTTCCGGGTCCCAGTTGTAGGTGAGTTCGAGCAGGGGTGCCTGATGCGCCCGCCCCGCTTCGACATCATCGCTCGAAGCGAGAAACACCAGCGTGAAGCGGCCTTTCTCATTCTCGATACGGCGGGTCTCGGTCATGCCAAGCTGTCCGCAAAAGAACGCCAGGGTCTTGTCGAGATCCGCGACGCGGACCATTGTGTGAAGATAGCGCATGATGCTCCTAGGTGCTGGCTGCGGTTGCGACAGCCGGAATAGTCAATCTAGGCCGCCGTCCACAGCCTTCTACAGGCGCAGACACGATGGCCCAACCATCAAACGTCCGACGTCGCTTTCGGATCGATCCTCACGCCGTCGGCATATTATGACGGACGGCCTGCTCGCCTTGATCGGCAAGATGAATGGTAGATGAACGCAAGATGAACACAAGCTTAGTTGCTGGCCTGTGTCGAACGTCCCCTAGACTTCAAGACATCGCGGAACCATACATCAGAATGGGCGTTGTTTTTGAGAAATAGACAGTTTGGACATCACACAATGATTGATTTCAAAGCAAACATTCGCAAAGCAGGATTAGTCGGCGCAATGGCTCTGACGCTTGTCGGCGGCTCCCTCGCGTCAGTGCAGCCGGCTGCGGCATTTGGCGGTCACGGCTTCGGAGGCGGCGGTTTCGGCGGCGGCGGTGTCTTCCGTCATGGCGGCGGGTTCCACGGCGGCTACGGTGGCTATCGCGGCGGCGGTTATGGCTATCGCGGTGGATATGGTGGTTACGGGCATCGCGGCTATGGTGGTTACGGCTACGGGCTAGCAGGCTTCGGCCTCGGACTTGGTCTCGGATCCGTCTACGGCGGGTACGGCGCCTACGGGCCAGGGTATTATGGCGCCGGTTACGGCGGTTACGGCTACGGCGGTTGCCTCCGCCGGGTCTACGATTATTACGGCCCGCACCTCGTTCGCGTTTGCTGAACGTCGATCAAACATTAACGTGAAAGCCGGCCCTCGTTAGCCGGCTTTTTTTGGTCACATCAACGACAGAGGCTCACCGCGATGCACGGCAGCGGCCGCCGGCGTGAAGGCACCACCAACGCCGTGAAGAACAAAGCGATCGGCTATTGTCAGCGGTGCTCGACTGCCGCGCGTGCCCATCATCAAAATTCTAATGGCTGGATCGCCGGCTCGCGCATGGATCGGCATGATGCGGATCTCGCCAAGTCGGCCCGTAGCGGCGGCGAGCAGGTAGGGTAAAGCTTCGGGGCGATGAATCATCAGCAATCGGCCATGCGGACCGAGCAGGGAAAGCGCGGCTCGCAACCAGTGTCCATGGCCATCATGTTGCTCGCCCGGCCCTGCATCGAGCACATGGGCAGCAGCCTTTCCCGGATGGGGCGACACACGAGAGCGACCGGCTAAAAAAAAGGGCGGATTGGTGATCACAAGATCCGCCTTATCGCGAAGCGTGCCCCGCGTGGCACCGTCGAACAAATCCGCTTCCAGAACCCTCAGCCGATCGCCCATATCGTTCAGCGCGACGTTGCGACGCGCCAGATCGGCCACCACGGGACCACGCTCGAGCAAAAGTCCGGTCGTGTCCGGTTGCCTAAGCGCCACGAGCAATCCCACCGTACCGACACCAGATCCGACATCGACGAATGTGCCTTGGCCGAGATCCGGCGCGGCAGCAGCCAAGAGGATCGCGTCGGTTCCGGCCTTGTGTCCGACGCAGGGCTGATAGACGGACAAGCGACCATCGAGAAGCGCCGTGAGCGTGATGTCGGGGGCGCCGCCCAGGTCCTGGCCGACCTCACCCATGTTTAAGCTCTTGACCAAGACCGGCATCCCGCAACAAGCGCCGCGCCTGGTCGATCTGGTCGTCGGCCACTAAAATCCGGCGTTGCAGAAAACCGCTCGAGCCTTCCATGGAACTCATATGCTGGTCGGCCACGAAGTAGCCGATCCGATCGTCCGTAAACATCGCCTCGATTAGCGAGATCAAAATCAGATCGTTGGTCCGGAGCAGTTCGATCATCAGGGTGGACAGCTTTCGATATGACCAAACGGAAGGATCGCGTCGATCCTCGCCGACTTTGCCGCGTTGCATCGCTCACTGCAAAGCCCATCTCGATCATGTCAGCCGCCAATAGCGTGAATGTTGCGGCATCGAGATCACAGCTTTATGGTCCGCGCGCTTCCCAGCAGGTCATAACATCGGTACTGACTGGGTGGATCAGTGGGCAGGCTTGGCGGTCGCGGGATCGCTTTGCGGCGTGACGTCAAACCGATCCTGCTCTCATGGCAAGGAACATCACCTTTGGGTCTGGTCATACCTCTTGAAGAGCCGGCAAGCGGCGGCGAGCTCAATCTGCTGGTGTCGCTCGTGGATGCCGATATGCAGCGCGTCAATCAAACCATCCTGGCGCGGACCGGCTCCAGCGTCACGATGATCCCGGAAGTCGCCAATCACCTCATCAGCTCGGGTGGCAAGCGCCTTCGCCCGATGATGACGCTGGCGACCGCTGGCCTGTGTGCCCATACGGGTAACGATCATATCAAGCTCGCAGCCGCCGTGGAGTTCATGCATACGGCGACGTTGCTGCATGACGACGTCGTCGATCAGAGCGATCTTCGTCGCGGTAAACTCGCGGCTCGCATGCTTTGGGGCAACGAGGCGAGCGTGCTGGTGGGTGACTTCCTCCTGGGGCAAGCCTTCAAGATGATGGTGGAGGTTGGGTCGCTGCCGTGTCTCGACGTGTTGTCGTCCGCCGCCACCGTGATCGCGGAGGGTGAGGTCATGCAACTCTCGGCCGCCAAGGACACGAGCACCACCGAAGACGATTATCTCGCCGTGATCCGAGCCAAGACGGCGGCGCTCTTCGCCGCTGCCTGCGAGGTCGGTCCGATTTTGGCCGGCCGTTCCAAGCCGGAGATTGCCGCTTGCCGTGCCTATGGGATGAACCTTGGGATTGCGTTCCAGTTGATCGACGATGCGCTGGACTATGGCGGATCGAGCATCAAGCTTGGGAAGAATGTCGGCGACGACTTCCGCGAAGGTAAGATCACGCTCCCGGTCGTGCTCTCGTTTCGGCGGGGATCGGAGCAGGAGCGAAGCTTCTGGCGTCGTTGCCTCGAAGACGGAAAGATCGAGGACGGCGATCTCGCCGTCGCGATGTCGACCATGCGGAAACACCGGGCCATCGAGGACACGATCGAACGCGCGCGACATTACGGCGCAATGGCCCAGGACGCGCTCGAGCTGTTCCCACAATCTGACTTCAAGACCGCACTCGGCGGCGTGATCGACTTCTGCATCGCCCGCACGCACTGAGGAAACGCCAACGTCGGAGGCGGTGGGCGGTTTGCCCGCCGTCGATCCGACCGATGCGTGAGGCGACGAGTTGCCGAAAGCCTCAGCGCAAAACCGTCGACTTGACCCACCACCCCGGATGGTCGCGTCGAACGGTCCGCGCAGCTCGCGACGCGGCACGACAATCATCGAAGATCGCAAAACAGGTGGTGCCGGAGCCGGACATGCGTGTCAGACGGCAGCCTATTGCTGCGCCGAGGACGGCCAACACGTCGGAAATCACGGGCGCCAGCACGCTGGCGGCATCCTCCATGTCGTTCCGGCTCTTTCGGAGTAACCCGAACAGATGATCGCCGGTCGGGCGGTCACCAACGTCCGGATGGGCCGGCATCCCATGATCTTGACCCGGCTGAAGCCCCATGCGGCCGAAGACATGGCGCGTTTCCAGACCAATACCCGGATTGACCAGGACGGCTGCGAGCGGCTGAAGCCGGAGAGGCGGCCCAAGCCGTTCGCCCGTCCCGCGCATCATCCGGGCGCGCGGATCGAGGCAGACCGGCACGTCGGCGCCGGTCGCGCGGGCAGCGGCGAAGAGGCGTTCGTCATCGGCTGGCATGGCATTGGCCTCGGCCAACAATCGTAAAGCAGCAGCCGCATCGGACGATCCGCCACCGATCCCAGCCGCGACGGGCAGCCGCTTCGTCAATCGAAAGGCTCCCAGCGTCAGATCCGGCACAAGCTCGCGCAACGCTCGCGCTGCCCGAAGCACGAGATTATCGCCGCCGATTGCCGCGGCCGCCGCTGTCGGGCCAGATGTCTCGAGCGTCAGATCCGGACCGGGTTCAAGCGACAGGAGATCCCCCGCGCCGGCGAATGCCACCAGGCTTTCGAGGTCGTGATATCCATCCTCGCGCCGTCGCACGATATGCAGCGACAGATTGATCTTCGCGGGCGCTCTGGCGGTCAAAATCATGCGCGTTCTTCAACCGAACAGCGGTCCGGGGTCAAGCCATGATGGAACCTTTCCAGCCTGACGAGCAGCCTCAGGTGGTGACATTATCGGGGTTCTGTCGCTCGAGTTCCTCGCCGTAGCGCCGCAACGCATGCGCTTCGCTCAGGATGCCGATCACCTTGAGCGTCGCTTCATGATCGACCACAACCAGCGCATCGGCCTCGTAGGTCTCAAATCGGCTGAGCGCCTCGCGCACCGTCATCCACGGATAGAGAACATGCTCCTGATGCCGCACGATCACGCTGATCGGCCGGTCGGCCGCCTCGGGAGAGGTGTAGAGATCGTCTAGGAGAACGAGACCCGCATATCGACCCTGCGGATCGAGCCCGACAATCTGCTTGGCGCTGCCGAGCGGAAAACGCGTCCGGGCTGCGGTCAACAGCGTATCGGCCGGCAGGGTGCTGACTTCCGTTCGCATCAGCTTGCGAACCGCAAGATCGCGCATCCAACCGACATCATGCGGCCCACGGATGGCCTCACCGCGCAGATGAAAGCGCCAGGTCGCGAATGAATAGCCGAACAACTCCCGCACGATGACGGACGAGATCGTGGCCGCGATCAGGGCCGCGATCGTGATGGAAAAATTCCCGGTCGTCTCAAGCGCCAGCGCCGTCATCGTGACCGGCGCGCCGATCACGCCCGTCCCCAGCGCCGCCATGCCGGTGAGCGCCGCAAGGTCAGGGTCGAAGGCAAGATCAGGATTGAGCAGCCAGCCGCCATCGGCATAGAGCCGCCCGACCAGGGCGCCGAGCAGGAGCGACGCATAAAACAGGCCGCCGCGAAAACCGGCCCCGAGAGAGATCGCGGAAGCGAGGCCTTTCATGATGATGATCGTGACCAGCATCATCGGGCCGATCGACGCCACCAGATCCCGCTCCATTGCGCCATGTCCGGCACCGAGCACTTGTGGCGTGATCAACCCAAGCAAGCCAACCAGAGCGCCACCGACGATCGTGCGTGACCAGACCGGCAGGTTGGACCGGCGGAACAGATAGTCGGAGGCTGACACCGCCAACATCAGAACGATCCCGACCAGAGCGCAGATCACCGAAATAGCGACCACATGAATCAGATCCTGCGGGCTCACGGCCTGAAGAGACCCGGGCTTGATCAAGAATTCCGGCGACGACAGACCCTGGTTGACGAGATTGGCCACGAGCGCGCTGGCGGCCACGGGCGCGAGCGTGCCGACCGTGTAGGTGCCGAGCACAACCTCGAAGGCATAAAATGCTCCGGCCAGCGGAGCACCGAAGGCCGCCGAGATCGCGGCCCCTGCCCCGCAAGCGACCAGCAGGCGCAGATCGGCCCGGCGAGCCGCCAAATTGAGGCCGAATCGGGACGCGACGGCCGCGCAAATTTGCGCGTAACCTGCTTCCAGCCCGACCGATGCGCCAAAGCCGCAGGACGCCATCGTTTGCGCCGTCACGAGCAAGCTTCCAGTCAGCGAGAGCCGTCCGCCATAGAGCGCATTGGCCTCGATCGCATCCGCGAGGCGACCGCCCATGCGTTGCCCGACCAAGGCCAGCAACGCCAGCACGCCGCCGCCGAGGGTCGGCATGAGCAGAATACGCCAGACCGGCAGATCCTCGGTCGCGCTCAGCCGGGACTCGATCGGCATGGAGAACAGCAGAACGTGCATGGATTGCACGCCCCAGCTGATGAACGAGACGAGGCAGCCGCTCACCAGCCCGATTACGAGACTGACGAGAACGAGACCGGCCTCGCGCGAGCGGACGAAGTTGCGGAGAGCCGGCGGAAACAACAAGCCGCGCAGGAACCGGCCGACACTCGGCTGGGTCGTGGCGTCGGGATCCTGAAACGGGTCTGACAATCGCTGTCTCCAGCGGACCAACAAACCTCAGACGTCCCGTGTCACCTTCCGCGTGTCAATGCCGGATGCGGACAACTCAGCGCTGGTCAGCCCGCAACGGCGTTCGCGAGGACCATTTTTGGTGTAAAAACCAATGACTGTCCCTCGCGCGCCACGAAAGACCCCGGTGACGCCGCCGCGATCTCGGCCTCGATCGCATCGAGATCATTATCATTGTGCAACGGATAATGATGAAACGCGGCCATCCGGCTCACGCCGGCCGCCTTGCACAAGGCGAGCCCAGCATTCCACGTCGAATGACCCCAGCCCTTGAACATCGCATATTCGGCGGTGGTATACATCGAATCGTAGATCACGAGGTCCGCCCCCTTGCAGAAGCGGACCAGATGAGATGCGGGCCAGGGGTCGGTATGCTCGATGTCGGAGATGTAGCAAACCCTCCGGCCGCCATGATCGAAGCGATAGCCGGTCGCACCGCCAGGATGGAACAACGGGCAGGTCGCGATCTCGGCATCGCCAAACCGCAACGTCTCCCCCGCCTTGAAGCCGAAATGTTCGAAACGGGTTGGGAAAGCCGCCAGCGTCACGGGAAACAGCGGCGGCGAGAACATCGCATCCAGCGCATTCTGAGCGCTCTCGCCTCCGAGGTTTCCGCAATATGTGCGGATGCCGCAATGGCCCGCGAGTGCCGGCGCGAAGAACGGAAAGCCCGAGACGTGATCGTGATGCAGGTGGCTGAACAGAATGTCGATGCGGGACGGCACGTTGCCCATCAGCGCGTCACCCGCCTTGATGAAGCCCGAGCCAGCATCGACGATGAACATGCGATCGCCGAGCCGGATCTCGACGCAAGACGTGTTGCCGCCGAAGCGCGCGAATTCCGTTCCGGTCGCCGGAAACGAGCCACGTGCACCCCAGAATCGAACCGTCAGGTTGCCGACGGACGGATCGTCAACTGCAGGAGCGAACATCGGCGGGACCGCAACAAACGTCATCCCACCTATTGTGTCAGAAAACTTGCGACGAATGTCAAATGATTGGCGTCATGCCAGAGCCGGACGCCGCAAAGCCCCGCGTAATTCCGGCCACATATGCCAAAGCAGCGCGGCCGCAACGATCGTTCCGCCGACGATCGAGGCTAAACCGGGGTTTTCGCCAAACACCAGCCACACGATGACCGGGCCGATCGCCGTATCGGAAATGCCGATCAAGGCTGCCTCGGCCGATGGGATCAAACGGGCGCCTCGCATGAACAGCCAAATCGCGACCCCAATCGTGAGAATGCCAAACAGCGCCAGCATCACCAGCGAAAAAAGCCCCACCGCCTCATTGGGTCCGAATGTGAAACCGATACAGGCGGCCAGCAAAATGCCAAGCGTGTTGGCCGGCGTCATCGAGATCGTCGGATGACGTCGAGCCAGGACGAGCGCCATCGCAAATGTGACGTTCATGAACAAGGTCAAAGCGGCGCCGAGGAGCCGGCCGTCGCTTGGCGCGCTGGCCCCAATCATCACCCCGACCCCAAGCAGCGCGACCGAACTCGCGACAAGCGTCCGAGAGCTCGGTTTCTCGCCCGACCAGAGCCACGCCACGACCGCGGTCACAAAGGGCGTCGTCGCATAGACGATCATAACATCTGCCACGGTGGTGAGCGTCAGCGCGAAAATATAGGCACTGGTTCCAAGAGCCGTCAGCGGGACGAGAAGCAGATGAGGCCCACTGACCGCATAGTCGCGAAGGCTGAACCGTTTGCGTTCAGCCGCGACCACCAACACCATGAACATGGCGCCGAACAACGATCGCCAGGCCAGCAGCGTCCAGGCATCGACATGGACCACGCGGGCGAAGAAGCCGGCGGTGGCGTAAAGCGCACCGGCCGAGAACACCAGCACCATACCGCGGCGCCGCAGGCTCGCGGCCGACGGCAGTCCCGGAAGCGCTGAATGATCGACCAAGACCCCACCCTCTCGACCGCCGGAGGGCGACCATGTCCCGCAACATCACAGGCGCCAGAATCATCTGGCGCTCTGCGACAGCGCATAGGTCTGGGATATCGGCTGGGATTGCGACGCTCAACTCAGCTTTGCTGCACGATTGAGCAATGAAATCTTTTTTCGGCGGTTACGCCGGAAGCAGGCGATCGGACGCTTGGAGGCGGGACGAATCTAACGGAGGGTCAGAGGTCTGCTATGCCCCGCCGCAGCCGACAGCTCCGCCAGCATCTTGCCATCGTAGTTACGTTCGATTTCGTCGATCGCGTCCCGGGCAGCGGCCTCAAGATCATCGCTGCAGCGGCGAGCCGCACTCTCGCGCCATTGCGACGGATCATCGTCGATCCCCGCCGGACCCTCTCGCGAGGCCGCACGTCCGATCGCATCCGAAAAGCGCTTTGGCAAATCGCGCGTGATCGTGCGCAAGCCGTCGCGCACGATGACTTGGGCCGGAATGTCGCGCCATGACAGGACGTAAAGATCGGCCATGGGCGATCCTCGCTCCTCTGCGTCAGCCGCGCAAGACGGCGTTGTCCGGATCGAAGGGGCTTTCTGGAATGACGACCGCGCGGCGGCGCTCTCCCAGGATCGTGATCTCGACCTCAGTCCCCGGAGTTCCGAGATCAGGGCGTACCATCGCGAGCGCGAGGGATTTGCCGACGCGCCAGCCATAGCCACCCGATGTCGTGCGGCCGACGAGCGTGTCTCCGACATAAAGAGGCTCCGACCCGCGCGCATCCGCATCGGTCACACCAAAGACTTCGAGCGTCACGGTCTTGTTCGGCAGGCCGGCCTCACGACGCTTCATCAGAGCGTCACGGCCGAGGAAGTCCGCCTTCTTGGCGTCGATGAACCGATCGAGACCGGACTCATAGGCCGCATATTCGATCGATAATTCACGCGGGATCAGCTTGTAGGATTTCTCCAGCCGCATGGCATCCATGGCCCGCAAGCCGAACGGCTTGATGCCGAAATCCGCGCCCGCCGCCATGACCTGATCGAAGATGTAGTTCTGCATCTCGATCGAATGGTGCAGCTCGTAGCCGAGCTCCCCCTCGAAATTGACCCGGAGTGCGAGAAGACCAGCCGCGCCGACGCTGAGGTGCTGGGCCGTCAGCCACGGGAAGGCGGCGTTTGACATGTCGGCATCGGCGATCCGCTGCATCAGGGCGCGCGATTGCGGGCCGGCCAATACCAGAACGCCATATTGCGTGGTGGTCTTGTCGATGCGGACGCTGCCGTCGATCGGCAGCAGCTTGGTCAGCGTATCGTAATCATGCTCCTCGAGCGCGCCGGCCGAAACCAGATAGAACCGCTCCGGGCCGATGCGGGTCAGCGTGAACTCCGACCGAACGCCGCCGTTTTTGGTCAACAGATAGGTTAGTGTGACCCGGTTGAGCGCCTTGGGAATCCGGTTCGTCAGGATCCGGTCGAGCCATGCCTCGGCGCCGCGTCCGGAAATCTCGAATTTGGCGAAGGCTGACATGTCCTGGAGGCCGACGCGCTCGTGGATCGCGCGGCATTCCTGCCCGACGAAATCGAAATAGTTCGAGCGGCGAAAGCTCCACTTTTCGACCGGCCGCTTGCTGTCGATCGCCGGCGGATGGTTTTCGTTCAGCAGCACGTCTGGCTTGGCGAGATCCGCCTCGCTGAGCGCATAGCCGGGCGGCGCGAACCAATTCGGCCGCTCCCACCCGAAGGTCGATCCGAACACGGCCCCAAGGTCGCGCATGCGGCTATAGCAAGGCGTTTGCCGCAGAGGACGGGCGGTATCGCGCTCCTCATCCGGATAATGCGTCGTGAAGACCTTGGCATAGGCCTCCTCGTTGCGTTCAATCAGATACCCCTTCGAGGCGTATCGGCCGTAGCGGCGCGGGTCCACGCCCATCATGTCGACGGTCGGCTCACCCTCGACGATCCATTCGGCCAGTTGCCAGCCGGCCCCACCGGCGGCCGTGACGCCAAACGAATGGCCTTCATTGAGCCAGAAGTTCGGCACACCCGGCGCCGGCCCCACGATCGGGTTGCCGTCCGGCGTGTAGGCGATCGCACCGTTATAGATCTTCTTGATGCCGACTTCCCCGAAGGCCGGAACGCGCTCGATCGCGGTTTCGACATAGGGCATCAGCCGCTCGAGATCTTCTTGGAAAAGCTCGTATTCGCTCGCGGCCGACGGACCCTCGACATAACAGGCCGGAGCGCCCTTCTCGTAGGGGCCGAGCAGCAAACCGCCCGCTTCCTCGCGCATGTACCAGGAGCTATCGGATTCGCGGAGCACGCCCATTTCGGGCAAGCCCTGGCGCTTTCGTTCCTGAATGGCGGGATGCGGCTCGGTGACGATATATTGATGCTCGACCGGGATCACCGGCACATTGAGGCCGACCATGCGGCCGGTCTGCCGCGCGAAATTGCCGCTGGCCGAGACGATATGCTCGCAGAGGATATCGCCCTTGTCGGTTTTCACCTTCCACTCGCCGGAGGTCGTGCGCTCGATGCCGAGCACGGTCGTGTTGCGGTTGATTTCGCCGCCGCCGCTCCGCGCGCCTCTCGCCAGCGCCTGCGTTAGATCGGCCGGCTGGATGTAGCCATCCTGCGGATGCTGCATGGCGCCGAGCACGCCATCGATGTTGCAGAGGGGCCAGATCTCCTTCAATTCGTCCGGCGTCAGGAATTTGACGTCGATGCCACCGATCGTCCTCGAGATTCCGGCGTAATATTTATATTCGTCGAGCCGGTCTTTTGTGCGCGCGAGGCGAATGTTGGACACTTGCCGGAAGCCGACCGCCTGCCCCGTCTCGGCTTCGAGCCCGCGATAGAGATTGACCGAATATTTATGGATTTGGCCAACCGAATAGCTGACGTTGAACAAGGGGAGCAGGCCCGCGGCATGCCAAGTCGAGCCGGACGTTAATTCCTTCCGCTCGACCAGAACGCTGTCGCTCCAGCCTTTCTTGACGAGGTGATAGAGTGTGGACACCCCGACCACGCCTCCGCCGATCACGACGACACGCGCTTGCGTTCTCAAATCCCTGCCTCCACCTCGGCCAGAACAAGAGGCATCGACCGCTCGCGGTGCATGACCTCTGTTCGTCTGTCATCTGATACATCGGCGTCATCGGGGTCGCCGTCTCACGATGCAACGACGTCGGCTATCGCGAAACCGCCGTCGATCTTGAATTCAGTCGGATCCACGACAGGCAAGCAGGCAGGTCAACGCCGCGGCGAGAGGCCGGCCAAAAGCGGGATCGTGCCATCTCGCCGGCCATCCAGCAGCATCGCACAGCCGTAGAGGAGCCCAAGGCCACCCCCGATCAGCAGCGTGTCGAGCAGAACGGAATGGCCGAGCGACTGTGCCAACACCTGCCCGACGGCAGCCAGCACCGATAGGATCGCGAACGACCAGAGGCCACTTCGCCCGATTGAACACAGCGGCCTGAACCAGGCCGCATGGCGCATGTTGTGAGCTAATCCGATTCCATAAACCACATAGGCCAGGGCGAAAAAGTGGACAATGCGCCCTGCGCCAAGCGTCGTCTTGCCGAGATCGGCCCTCTCGCGGGCCAGATCCATCAGGCCGGGCCAGAACGACAACCCGTCCGTGGCACAAAAGGCCGCCGCGAGCACCAAGCCGCCCGCCACGAGCATCACGAGACGGTTGCGCGGCACGGCACCATCGCGAAGACTGAGACCCACAGCGAGGCCGACCGCCATCATGAGTTGCCAAGAGAAGGGATCGAAGAACCAATCGCCCTTCATGGGCCAACTCGGGACGTTCAACCCGGCCACACGCGACAGCAGGTAGACCGCGAGCGAAGCAGCCAACATCAGCAGCCGATTGCGCTTGGCCAGCCAGAACATGGCGGGCGTCATGGCGAGCATCAGCACGTAGAGCGGCAGAATGTTGAAATAACCGAGCTGGTGGCCGAGCGAGAATAGTCCGATCAGCGCTGAAAATGGATCGTCGATGAAAAGATCGCGGCCATGCTCTTGCATCAGCGTCGAATTTTGCGCCAGGGCGGCGCCGGAGGCGAAGATCGCAAGGCCCGCGAGCGACAGCAGAATGTGAACGGCGTAAAGCTTCACGGCGCGCCGTGCGAGGCTGACGAGCACGAGGCCCTGCCCCCCATTGAGGAACTTGGAACCGTAAGCCAGCGAAAGAGACAAGCCGGAAATGAAGACGAAGGCTTCAGACGAGTCAGAAAAGCCATAATTTCGATATGTGAAACGCTCGAAGAGGTTTCCTGGCACGTGATTGATAAAGATTGTGCATAAGATGAATCCTCGCCAGAAGTCGATGTCGTCGCGACGGCCGCCTGATCCTTGCGTGGATCGCGGCCCCTGCGACGGCATGCCCTCCGGCTCGATGTCATTCATTCGTGAAACTCCGTACCTACTGAGTCGAAGTCACTGTGATCCTGATATGCAGCGTCCTTGTGGCGCTGTTCTACACATAGAAATTTGGAGCCGCTTGGCCAGCCGGCCAGCTCCGTACCGGAAAAGTCGATGTCCATAACTCGGGTTTCGAAACGCCTCATCGATCTTGCCCTCGCCGTGCTGGTCCTCGGTGCCGTGGCGCTTCCCGCGATCGCTGGGACGCTACAGCCTTTTCATTATCACTGCGCTGCTCTCAGCAAGGATCAGACCGCGCAAGTCTATGTGCCGTCGGGTCAGCGTCCAGCGACGGGCTGGCCGGTCCTCTTCCTGCTCCACGGGTTGAACGGAGCCGGCAGTGATTGGGAGACGCTGGGCAACATTTCGGCGACCCTCGATGATTTGATTGCCCAGAAGCGCATTCGGCCCGTGCTGGTCGTGATGCCGGACGCGGGTAATTCCTGGTACGTCGACTCGGGCGCAATCGGCGGCCCCGGCGACTACGCGACCGCGATCGGACGCGACCTGCCAAGGGCCGTGGATGCCGCGTGGCCGGTCGCCAAAGACAGGCTTCACCGCGCCATCGCGGGTGTCTCGATGGGCGGCTATGGGGCCTTGCGCTTCGCTTTGTCGGACCCGGATCGATATGGCGCGGTCGCGGCCCTCTCTCCAGCCATCTGGCAGAACATCCCCCTCCCGGCCGACGAGGCATCGGCCATGAACGCGGGATCGGCCCCACCCCCGCCGCATGATCGCGCGCCAGCCATCGCTTATTTTCAAAAGGTCGATCCGGCGACCGTCACGATCGGGGTCGATCTCCCGCCGGACGGCGCGCACTTCGGCGGCGCGTTCGGCACACCCTTCAATCCGAAGCGCTTCAATGCCTCGAACGTATTCACCCTGCTGAACAAAGCGATCGATACGGGCAAGCTCTTGCCCGCCATCTATCTGTCGGTCGGCGATGACGACAGCCATCTTTTATGGCGAGGATCGATCGCGTTTTTCGAAACCATGCAGATGAACCGCCTCGACGTGGATTTCCGCGTCATGGATGGCGACCACAATTGGGCGCTGTGGAAAAAATCGATCGTCGATGCGCTCATCTTCGTCGATGGAAGCTTCGGCAAAGTGTCGGCACGCTGATCCGCATGCGGTCGTTTCTTCCCAAGTCGTCGAACCGGCCGAGGCTGATCGCTGCGGGCCACCTGTTTGGCGCCGCCGTGATGGCGTCGTTTTTCGTCATCGCTGGCGCCGCACCGGCCAGCGCGATCGTTGGGCCCTCCACCGAGGGATCGAGCATCGCGCCGCATGTCGTCATGGTCCTGAGCCTGAAAGGTCGCATCGCTGGCTATTGCTCCGGGCTCGTGGTGGCACAGAATGCGGTGCTGACTGCGGCGCATTGCGTCCCACCCGGCGCAGCCGCGAAGGTGCATTTCCGCGACACATCCGATGCGCCTGTCCTGCTCGACACCGCTGAGATCCGCCGGAATTCCGGCTACCGAGCCGATGCGATCAAGACGCGCGAACGATCGATCGATCTGGCTTTGATCCGGCTGCCTGCACCGCTCCCGGACCGCTTCCGTCCGGCGATCTTCGGTGGTGGTCCCTCGGCCGCGATCGGCACGCGCTACAGGCTCGCCGGTTTCGGCCTGACCCGCGAGGGCGATGCGACGAGCTCCGGACAGCTGCGGCTCGCGACGGTGACGACCAGGGCACCGCTGTCGACGCTGCTTCTCTGGGCCGAGGATCCAGACCATCGCGGCCTCGGCGCCTGCACGGGTGACTCGGGCGGACCCGTCTTCGCAGCCGACAGCGATGTCGTCGCGGCCCTGATGGTATGGTCTGCTGGCCGGGGTTCGGCGCAATGCGGAGACCTCACGCAGGCGATCTGGCTCTCCCCCCAGAAGGGCTGGATCAACGCCGTTCTGGCAGAGTGGACGGCGCGCTGACCGCGCCGAACCGGGTGGCCGTTAAGGGAGCTTGCCCCCGGGGCGCTTCGCGCCGGCGGCCATCGCCTTTTTGCGAGCGCGGGCCGGCACTTTGGTCGGCCATGCCACGATATATCCGGGAAGATCGTCGATCTGGACCTCATCTTCCGACGCCGCGACTTTGCCGCGCACCGAGACGCCGGCCTCATCGACCGTTTCGGCACGGCCAGAGACCAGGGGATGCCACCACATCAGATCGCGGCCTTCGGCCACGAGCCGATAGGCACAGGTGGGTGGCAACCATCCGATCGTCCGCACGATCTCAGGTGTCAGCTTCACACAATCCGGGATCTTGCTTTGCCGATTCGGGTAATCGGAACATTGGCACGTGGCCTTGGAGAGCAGCGCGCAGGAAATTTCGGTGAAATATACCTCACGGGTGTCTTCGTCTTCAAGCTTCACAAGGCAGCAGCGTCCGCAGCCGTCGCAGAGGCTCTCCCATTCCGGGGTGGTCATCACCTCGAGAGGCTTGCGCCAAAAGGGTTCAGCCTCCGTGGTCGCGGGCGCAATTTCGTCCTGTTGGTCGCTCATATGATCGATATGGTAAGTCGTCCCGTGACGACGATGTGGCATAAGGCGAACGGGCAATCGCACAGTCGGTCGCCCGCCGCTCCGATGCGGACTTGCGCTTTCCGTCTTCAAGCGTCAAGAGGACGTTCGGGCGGGAACCGACGCGTGCCATGGACGATCGACGGCAGGCGGGAGTATTGACGCGTGTTGCAAAGCTTCCGGACGTCGACTTTCGGCAAAAGGGTGGCGCGTGCGCTGTTGTCGGTTGATGCTTGGTTCGACTCCACCATCTATGCCGGCGGCGAAAGCTCGAAGACGGCCTATGCCGATTTCTCGGCTTTCATGGACAGGTTCCATGTCAGCGGCATCCGACGGCTTGCGGTCGAGCTCTCCTGCGAGGCGCTGACGCTCGGGCTCGGCGGCGCGATCGTGGCTCTCATCCTCGCGGTTCCGGCGTTCCAGGATACCACGGACGATTGGCTGAAGAAGCAGGATCTAGCCGTCACGTTCCTCGACCGGAACGGGGCCGAGATTGGGCGGCGGGGCATTTTGCACGATGACGGCGTTCCACTCGAAAGCATGCCGGCCTTTTTGACCGAAGCCGTGTTGGCGACCGAGGATCGGCGTTTCTACGAGCATTTCGGCATCGACATCATCGGCACTATGCGGGCCCTGACCGTGAATGCGCGCTCGTCCGGCGTCGTGCAGGGCGGCTCCTCGATCACGCAACAGCTCGCAAAGAACCTCTTTTTATCGAACCAGCGCACCATTGAGCGAAAGATCCGCGAGGCCTATCTGGCGGTTTGGCTGGAATTCCACCTGACCAAAAAGCAGATCCTGCAGCTCTACCTCGATCGCGTCTACATGGGCGGGGGCACCTTCGGGATTCAGGCCGCTTCGGAATTCTATTTCGGCAAGTCGGTTCGCGACGTTTCGCTCGCTGAAGCCGCGATGCTGGCCGGCCTGTTCAAGGCGCCGACTAAATATGCGCCCCACATCAACCTGCCGGCGGCCCGCGCCCGCGCCTATGACGTATTGAGCAATCTCGTCGACGCAGGCTACATGACCGAAGGCGAGGTCCGCTCGGCGCGTGAAAATCCGGCCACCCCGGTCGACCGCACCCGCGATGTGTCGCCTGATTGGTACCTCGATTACGCCTATGACGAAGTTCGTCGCCTTGTCGCGGACGACAAGCTTGGCGACACTCGCGTGTTCACGGTCCGCACCGCAATCGATATGGATCTGCAGAAAAAGGCGGAAGCCACGATCGAGGATGAGCTACGGCAGAATGGCCCGTCCTATCACGCCAAGCAGAGCGCGGCCGTCATCGTGGATCTCGATGGCGCGGTCCATGCGATGGTGGGCGGGCGGGACTATGGCGCCAGCCAATTCAATCGCGCCACCGATGCACAGCGCCAGCCCGGCTCATCGTTCAAGCCGTTCGTCTACCTCACGGCGCTGATGACGGGGCGGTTTAAGCCATCCACGATCGTGGTCGATGGACCCGTCTGCATCGGCAATTGGTGCGTTCACAATTACGAGAACCGCTACGCCGGCGCACTTCCGCTGGTCAACGCGCTCGCTCATTCGCTCAACACCATCGCGGTGAAACTGTCGATTGCGATCGGCAACGGCAATGCCAAGATCGGGCGGGCCAAGATCGTCGAAAACGCTCATAAATTGGGCCTGACGACACCGCTCAACGATACGGTGTCGCTGCCGGTTGGGGCCGATGAAGTGACCGTCGTCGACATGGCGTCGGCCTATGCGGCTTTCGCCAATGGCGGGAAGCGCGTGCCGCCCTATGCTGCGATCGAAATCCGCAACGGCCTCGGCGATCTCGTCTACCGGCACGACCGGGATGGGCCGAAGCCCGAGCAGGTCGTTCCGGCCACCGATATCGCGACCCTGAACACGATGTTGACCCATGTCGTGACCGAGGGAACGGGGACACGCGCGCGGCTCGACAATGTCACGGTCGCGGGAAAGACCGGCACGACGAACAGCTACCACGATGCGTGGTTCTGCGGATTCACCGGCAATTACGTCGGCGCCGTCTGGTTCGGCAACGACGATTACACCTCCATGAACAAGATGACGGGTGGAACCCTTCCGGCCATGACCTGGCACGACATCATGGCCTTCGCCCACCAAGGGATCGAAACCAAACCGCCCTTCGGCGTCGAGGACGTCCGCAAACCCCTACCCGTGGCGTCGCAGCCTCAAGGCGACGCGCCGAGCCAAGCGGATGCCACGGCGCGGACCGCGACCCTCTCGCGACACTCCGCCAGCATCATCATGGAAATCGGCGCCTTGATGCGGTCGGCTGGGCAACAGCGGTCGGCTGGCGATACACTCGACGTCGCCTCGGGCTCGAGCGATCTCGCGGGCCAAGCCAGTGCGGCCAGGACAGGGTTGCAATAGGCTTGGCGACGACGCAGACCATCCCCCATTTCTTTTGTCCAGCCACTCGATGCTAGGCTCTCGTCTGGCGCGGCTCGTCAAGTTCGTCCTAGCCGTGGCGGGCGGCACGGCCCTGGGTCTCGGTGCAACCTATGTGGCCTGCATCGGCCAACCCGTGGTGGGAGCCGTGCACAGCGGCGTCTGGACCGCATGGCCGGCGGCCGGCTCGACCCAACCCGATCCCTATGCCAAGGCGATTTTCGCCAAACACGGACGCATCCCGCTCGCGGCCGCTTCGGGGCTTCAATTCCTCGCCACCACGGATCAGGATGGAGCGGCCCTGACGGCGCGCTGCACCTACAGCGTCGCAGGACCAACGCCGGTCGCGCAATTCTGGACGCTGACGCTGCTCGACCCGCGCGGCGGCCTGCCGGACCAATCGCCGACGCCACCACTGGTCCGCGCCGGGTTTACGTCGGCCGAGCTCCTTCGTGGGGCAGATGGAGGCTTCACGATCAAGGTCGCCCGAGCGGCGCGGCCCGGCAACTGGCTGCCCGCACCGGCGACAGGACGTTTCATCCTGATGCTGAGTTTTTACGACACGCCGCCGAGCGCAGCCTTGCTGGGCGGTGGCCCGGTTCCTGCGTTGCCGACCGTGGTCAAGACCGCATGCGATTAGCTCCCTCTGCCAACAACGCCGGACCGTGGCAAGTCCGCGTGCTGGACGCTCTCTTCTACGCTGGCGTGGCGGTGCTCGTGGCCGGCATCGTTCATATCGCGTCCCTGCTGCTGCTTCCGCGATGGAGCAAGGCTGATGGCTTTGCGAAGGTCGTGGCCATCACGGCTGCGCCGCTTCGCACCCATCTCGCGTCGCCGGTCGACGACGCCCAATTTGGCTTTCGTGATCCGGCGATCGCGTCGGCCTTTTGTCGCTATGATCTGACGGCCGGCCCGGTCCACATCAGCCTCGAGGTGGCCGACACCGACTTCGTCAGTGTCTCGGTGCATGGACGCCACGGTCGCGCGCTTTACGCTCTGACGAACCGCTCGGCGTCGCATGGTGTGCTGGCGTTCACGCTGGCGACGGACGATCAGATTGCCGCACTCGACGCTCGCGAGACTGACGATGAGCCGAGCCAAGAGCTTCGCGTGTCGGTCCCCGAGCCCAAAGGTTTTGTGGAGGCTCAAGCTTTGGCGACCGCGCCGAGCCAACGCGCGGCAGCCGAGCGACAAGCTGCCGCCCTTATCTGCGCGGCCGCCACGCCGAAGTAGCGCGAGGCTGAACCGCCCCAGGCCTGCTTGAAACCGCTCAGGCCTGCTTGCGGTCGATCCGGCCGGACGGCGCAAGGTCAATCACAGCCTGATCCCGCGTCTCGACAACGTGGGCCATAGGACGCTCCTGATCAGGCTCGTCCCGGACATATCGAACCCCCGTGAAGAACAAAATGCTGGCCTCCTGACGGATGCTGGCCTCCTGACGGATGCTGGCGTCGTCGTTCAAAGCCGTTGAGCCGACCCGTCCCGGCTGGAATGCGATTACGTTCGTCATACGTCAACTCCCCGCCACCAGGGCCTGCGGCCTACCTGATCATTGCCTCGCTCTCCCCGAATGAAGCGATGGCACTCGCTTTGCTGAACCCGTGATCAGCATCTGCGCGAGGCTCCATTACGGTTTTCGAAGGTTAATGTTGCGTCAATGAACATTGGGTAGTTTGCGGGGTCCGATCAATTCATTGTTCATGAGGCTTTCGCGTATGCCGGCCATCGACGATCTTCCCGTCGCTCTTGAAAGGCTCGTGGCTCTCGGACAATCCCCCGACGTGAACATCCGGCCCGTGCTGCTGCGTGTCGTCGTCGACATGTTCGTGCGGAAGCAGCATCACGCTCCCGAGGATCTAAAACAGTTCGTCACCATCGTGTCGCACCTCCTCGACAACGCCGATGGCGAGGCAAGGCTGATCGTCGCCGAAAAACTATCGCGCCACCCGGCCACGCCGCGCGCGCTTCTCGACCGATTCATCGCCGAGCAAGGCCGGATCGCCCTGCAGGTCTATGAGCATGCGGTCCTCGACGACGAAACGCTAACGGCCGCCGCCACATGGGGGACGACCGACGTCGCGGCCGGCGTCGCGGGACGGCGGGCCTTGACGTCGAGAACGATCGCGGCCCTGGCGGAGCGGCCGGAAGCCGTCGTGCTGTGTCGGCTCGCAGCGAACCGGTCGGTGACGCTGGATCGAGCGGTCTTCCAGCATCTCGTGCGGCGCGCAAAGGCCGATCCAGACAGCGCGTTGGGCCAGCTTCTCGCCCTGCGCGAGAGCGACCCGATCGACCTTGCGCCGTTATTCTCGATCGTCGACACCGATCGTCGACACGCCATCATCGAAGCGGCACGGCGGCTTGATCTCGGCAAGCGGCAATGGGGCCGGCTCGATGGAACAACCGCCGCCAGCCTCGCCCATATGGACCGGCTGGTCATGTGCGGCGAACGGGATGCTTTCGAGAGTTCGCTCAGTCGCGCGCTCGGAAGCGAGGGGACGTCTCTTCTGACTCTCATGCATGAGGAAGGCGGCGAAGTCCTGGCGCTGGCTCTGGCGGCTGTCGGGGCCTCCCCCGAGATGGCGGCTCGCGTCTTCATCCTTGGGGATCCACGCATCGGCCGGTCGGTCGGCAAGGTGCGCGCGCTCACCCGGATCGTCGAGATCGTGTCGCCCAACGCTGCGCGACGGCTGATCGCCGCGATGGCGAGCGGGACCGAGCCGCTTCGCCGCACCGCACCGAGCACAGCAGCGGCGACAAACCGCATCGAACAAGGACCTCTCGAGGCTGCTCCGATCCGTCGCGACACCCCTGTCCCGCAGGCGCGGCGGACGGCTTAACCTCGAGAACCGACGCGCCTCAGGTCTCGTCGAGGTCGAGGAACGAGCGTCCCGTCCGGTCCTCGACTTCGACGATCCAAAGATCCGGGTCGAAGCGGATCTGGCTCTTCAGGCGAATTTCCGCGTCGATCACAGCGATCGCATCCTCCGTATGGGCGCGCGCGAACAAGCGATCGATGCCGCGTTCGGCGAAGGCGGTCTGTGGTGCGGGCGCATAAAGCGTCGCGGTGCCGTCCAGCCGGTCGACCTTGACCATGATGGCGCCTGCCTCTGCGGCTCCGCGCCGCCGCAACATCGCCACCACGCCCTCGCTGGAGCAGCGCCTGATATAAGCGCCGACCCAAAAATCCGACCGGAGCCGCTCCGACATTTAGTTTTCGACCGAGACGGCTGGTGTCGCCTTCGGCTTCGCCGCAGCTGTCTTCACGGCTGGATTATGCTGCCCTGGGCGCATCTTCGGCTTGTGGGTTTCTGCCAATTTGCCGTTAACAGCCGGCTTGGCCGCACCCGGATGAATCGACGCGCTACGCGGGATCGACGCCGTGCCGTGAGGATCGGCCTGTGGCTTCTCACGGAGAAATTGCGCGATGCCATCCTTCGGTTTCGCGGCGGGCGCAATAACCTGACGCACCGGAGCCGGAACCGCATGCGGCGACGGGGCAGCCGCATCCGAAACCGGCGCGTCGGCGAGGTTTGGCTGTGGCGCGGCAGCCTGCACGCGAACCGGCGGTAGAATCGTTGGATGCGGCGCGCTTGCGACCGAGGGGACGGAGCCGAACAGAGGCGCCGGATGCCGGCCCTTCTGGAACACCACCGCGTTCAGCACGATCCCGACCATGATGGCCGCGAAGCCGGCGCTCGCGATCCCCGTGATGGCTTGCGGGCGGATGCGCCGCAGTTTCGACCGGAACGAACTCGCCTTCGAGGCACGAGCGGATGTCCCGCCCTTGCCGGAGGCCTTGCGGGGTCGAGACGCCCCAAGATCGGACATGGTGGCTTCACGCAATTTTCTGCACCTTCGGGAGATCGGTCATGACGGCCGACACGGGGGATTTCGCGTAGCGCGGAACGGTTTCGATCGTGGCGGCGCCGAGGCCTGCGCCCACAATCCGGCAATCGAGGGGCAAGCGAACGGAGACGCGGGTTCCCTCCCCGAGCGCGCTCTCGACCGCGATGGTGCCACCATGCAGACCGACGAGGCCACGCACGACCGACAGGCCGAGTCCGGTTCCCTCATAAGGACGATCGTAGCCGGACTTCGCCTGGAAAAACGCGTTGCCCAACCGGGCCAGGTCGCGCGCCGCAATGCCGATCCCGGTATCGGCCACGACGATCAGCACCGATGTGCCTTGCGGCTTGGCCGTGATCGTCACCTGACCGCCGCGCGGCGTGAACTTCAAAGCGTTGGACAGAAGATTGATCACGATCTGCCGGCAGGCGCGTTGGTCCGCGACGATCGCACCGCTGAAGCCCGACGTGTCCTGCGCGATCGAGACGCCGGCCTGCTCGGCCTTCAGCCCGATCATGTCGGAACAGGTGCGAATTAGATCGGCGACGTCGAACGCCTCGGGCTCGAGATCGAAGCGACCCGCTTCGATTTTCGAAATGTCGAGCAGCGAATTGACGACCGACAGGAGATGATGACCCGAGGTCGTGATGATGCCGGCATATTCCCGCTGCTTCCGTGGATCGCGCGGCGTCAAGGCCTCGCTGGATAGCATTTCGGAGAAACCGATGATGGCATTGAGCGGGGTACGGAGTTCATGGCTGACATTGGCGAGGAAACCATCCTTCCAGCTATTGGCACGCTCGGCCTCGGCGCGCGCTTGCTGGATCGTCTGCTCGTGCTGAACCTGCGCCGTGATGTCCCGCACGATCGCGATGATGCTTGGATCGGCCGGGCTCGCGGCCTGCTCGCACGTGTCGGAGCGCCGTGCGCGGACCTCGATCCAGGCGAAGACCGGCGTGTCGCGTCGGGCAGCATCGCCATCCACCAACGATGTGCGTAAGCGCAAGCGCGCAGACACATTGCCGCCGAAAGTGCCGGCATCGCTGAACAGCTTCAGAAAGGCGGGGCGATCAGCGACATGCACCCGCTCGAAGAACCCGCGGCCGAGAAGGTCGCGCGGTCGGATGCCGAAAAGTTGTTCGGCTTCGCGGCTGGCCATCAAGACGCCGCCAGCCCGATCGTACCGAAGCAGGAGATCGCCGATCGCTTCGGACAATACTTTGTAACGCTGCTCACCGAGACCGTGCAGCCGATCGCGCAAACGCTGGAGCGACGACGCCACCAGCGCCAGCACGATGCAATAGGCCAGCGCCGGACCGACGATGATCGCGTCGGTGACGGGAATATCGGCACCGAGATCGGCCACAGCCCCCGATCGAGCCGCGATCGCAAGCCCCAACCCGACCAGCGCGGTACCGATCAGAGCGAAACGAACGAGGCGCGGATCGGACCCAAATGTCGCCTCGAGCGGGATCAGAAGAAGCAACGCATAGGCGCCATAGAGACTGAGACCGCCGGCGAAACAAGCCGTGACCGCAAAGCCGGCCCAGGTGATCAGGCACGCCACTTCCGCCTGCCTTAAACGGCCGGTTCTCGAAACGTAGCCCACGGCCACCAAGGGCAGCGTCAGCCACGCCAGCACGAGCGCATCCCACAGGGTCGGGACATGGCCGGACGCGAGGCCGATTGGGACCATGACGATGGCGGCGAGGAACAGGCCAAGGCGGGTGGCGATGAAAGAGCCATGCCGCACACGCTCGACCTCGGAAGCGCGAGCGTCGGGATGGACGAGCCGGTCGATATGATTCAGCAAGCTCAATAGAACGGTCACGCCACGCTCCGCACGCCACGTGCAATCGACGCTGCGTCTTGAGAGCACTATGGGGGGCCGGCCTTAAGCGAACCCTAAATACAACCGCGAGACGGCGAGCAAACGCAAGTAATGCGACGATCCGGTAGTGTCTCGGTGTGCAATTTATCCGATGCGCTCGTCGAAATTGACCGGATTGCCATCGACGTCAGTGATGGTTGCGCTTTCGCCCGTCTCCACGAAGCGCATGCCGTTCGGATCCAGGGGTTTTACCACGTACTCCGCAAGAAAGCTCGCTAGCGGCTTTGAGATCGACGGGTAGCTCCAGTAACGATCCCACTTGGGAGCGGAGCCATGGCGATTTTCAACCCAAGCGAAAAGATGATCGTGCGGAACCAGAAACCACTCGCGAGCGACCTCCGCATTGTATCTTGTTGATGGGAACAGCATCCAAAGATCGCGGCCGCCATAGCGCCGTTCGTCAACGACGGGCCGGCCCTTGAGCTGAACACCGCGAAGCTCACCGGTCAGGAGCGCAGTCTCAGCCGGGACGCGGATAACCAAATCCTCGCCTTCAATATCTGCCTCTGGCCGATAGACTCGATACCCTGCCCTGATCAGCAGAGCCGTCGCCTCAGCGCGGTTCGCGGCCTCGGTGATGGCTTGACTGAAGCGGGCTTGGTCAGTGTTCATAATTCGATCTTGCACTGACTTAGCCGACCAACCAACAGAAACACCACTCGCATCGCGACGCCAATCTCGCATCTCGATCTCCCGCCGTTAAGGTTAAGGAAGCGATACGGCTTCCCGAACCATTCGACTCAAAGGTTTGAGGAGACCTTTGGCCGCTTCGTTTATTGATGAGTGACGCAACCGACCATCGGCATGCTGCGGAGCGCCTGTTTCATGTTTTTCCTCGTTCGTTCGGCGATCTGCATCGGGATCGTCGTGTCGCTCCTGCCGAACGCACCCCGGCCCTCCGACGTGGTCGCTACATCGGCGAGCGAGGCCGGCCAGTTTGCGGCGAGGTCGCTCGATCGCGCGTGTCGCGTCGCACCTGCCGCCTGCGCCGGATGGGTGACCGGGACGATCATCCCCGAATCGATGGGCGCCGCGGCGAGAGCCCTGGCGACGGGCGCGATCCGCACGTCGTCCCGCGATACGTTGACGGCGTCCGACCGCCAGCGCGGATGGGCCGGTCCTGTGCTGACGGCCCGAAACGAAAGCGCGGTGCGCTAATCGGACGGTGGTGATCCTGCCGACGCAACCCTATGTTCCGTGAAGGTACCAGGACGGTCAGTACGCTGCTGCGAACCGACCAGGCTGCCGACAGAACGAGACGCGACCGATAGTTGGATCGATATGCCGAGCATTGACGACATCGAACAGAACTTCGCCTTCATCGACGATTGGGAAGAACGCTATCGCTACGTGATCGAGCTTGGGCGCGACCTTGACCCGCTCCCCACGGACGCGCATTCCGAAGCCAACCGCGTGAAAGGCTGCGCCAGTCAGGTTTGGCTCGAGACCGCCGTGGGCCACGAGGGCGATGCGCCGATTTTGACGTTTCGGGGCGATAGCGACGCCCACATCGTCAAAGGTCTCATCGCCATCACCTTGGCGCTCTATTCGGGCCGGGCCGCGCGCGATATTCTCGCCCTCGACGCCGCAGAGGTCTATGCTCGTCTCGGTCTGACCGAACATTTAACCCCGCAGCGATCGAATGGCGTGCGGGCCATGGTGGACCGCATCAAGCGCGATGCGGCTCAGGCGCTTGGCGCCGAAGCAGCCGTTCACCATTAAGGTCAGCGGCTCAGCGGTTCTTCAAGCGACGCTGTTGACCGAGACCCATTTCCTTGGCGAGTTGCGACCGCTCCCGCGCATAAGCGGGCGCGACCATCGGATAATCCGAGGGGAGGTTCCACTTGGCGCGATAATCTTCCGGCGACATTTCGTAATGCGTGCGAAGATGCCGCTTGAGCGATTTGAACTTCTTCCCGTCTTCGAGGCAGATCAGGTAATCCGGTGTAATCGACCGCCTAATCGAAACCGCGGGTCTCAAGACCTCCGGTTGCAGCGGCGTCGATACATCAGGCGTCCCAAGTCTTCGCAGCGCCGTATGCACGACAGAGATGACGTTAGGTAATTCACTCGCTTGAACAGCATTATTGCTGACATATGCGGAAATTATATCTGCGGCGAGGAGCAAGACTTCGCCAGAATCAGGCTTTCCTGTCACGGGAAACATCTCTTGCGGTATTGGGAAAGACAAAGGTTAGGCATTGCGATCCATAAAATTGATCGAACAACTTTTGCGATATCGCCGGTAATCGCTAACAAGTCAATGAAGCTGATCGCGGCTTCAAGCCGCCCGTCGTTCTGCTGGCAAAGGATCCCGAACCAGATTGCCTTGTCGGCTCAGATCACAGGCATTAGCTACCTCTCATGAGACGTCTGCCGTCGATCCTGTCGGCCGGATCAATACAGCCGATGCGCCACCTCGTGACCCGGATCATCCCTTGACAGCCCTGACAAGCGAGCCCCCCTTCGCATCTGCCCAGCCGCCGGCTCCCGCCGAACGGCGATCGAGCCTCACGATCGTGCACGGCCTCGAATTGGATGATCCCTATGCGTGGTTGAAGGCGTCGAACTGGCAGGAGGTGCTCCGCAAACCCTCTGCCCTGCCGACGGACATCAAGGCCATGCTCGATCGCGAAAACTCTTATGCGGATGCTGTTCTGGCGCCGACGAGCGATTTGCAGACAAGCTTGATCGCCGAAATGCGCGCGCGCATCAAGGAAGACGACAGCGACGTTCCGGTCTCGGATGGGCCTTTCGACTATTACGTTCGCCACCGCGATAATGGACAGCATGAGATTGTGTGTCGACGCCCGCGCGATACCGAGGTCGACGAGACGATTTTGCTGGATGGCGATGTTCTCGCAGAAGGGCATCCGTTCTTCGAAATCGGGGCAGCGCAGCATTCGCCGGACCATCGGCTGCTTGCCTGGAGCGCGGACCTCAAAGGATCAGAGTTGTTCACCCTACAGGTGCGTGACATCGAAGCCGGCAGCGATCTTGCCGATCGGGTGCCGCAGACGGACGGCAATGCCGTTTGGTTCGCCGATTGCGCTTCCTTCCTCTACGTGCGGATGGACGATAACCATCGCGCCAGCAGCGTTTATCGCCACCGGCTCGGCAGCAGCGGTGACGTCGACGATCTCGTTTTCCATGAGCCGGACCCCGGTTGGTTTGTTTCGATCGAACGTCTGCGATCCGGCCAGTTCGCGGTCATTTCGGTTCACGGCCATGATGCGACCGAAAACCACCTCGTCGACTTGAGCGTGATGGGCGCGGTCTCGCGTCACCTCATCGCCGCGAGAGAGCCCGGCCTCCGCTACGACGTCGATCAGCGTCACGACCGTCTCTTCATTCGCACCAACGCCGATGGCGCCGAAGATTTCAAGATCGTCGAGGCGCCCCTATCCTGCGACGGGAGAGCCGATTGGGTGGATCTCGTGCCGCATCGGGCCGGTCGACTGCTTCTCCATGCGGATGTCTATCGCGATCACCTGGTTCGTTTAGAGCTCGAAAATGGTCTTCCTCGGATCGTCGTTCGTACCATCGAGAGCGGCGAGGAACATTCGATCCATTTCGACGAGGATGCCTATTATCTCGGCCTCGGTGATGTCGCCGAGCAGGACACCCAGACGATTCGATTTTCCTACTCGTCTCTGACGACGCCGGACGAGGTGTTCGATTACGATATGGGTGAGCGGCGTCGCATTCTTCGGAAGCGGCGCGAACTGCCGTCCGGGCACGATCCCGAGCAATATGTGAGCCGCCGCGTCTTCGCGACAGCAGCCGATGGCGAGACGGTTCCGGTTTCGCTTCTGTATCGGAAGGATACGCCACTCGATGGCTCGGCGCCGCTGTTACTCTATGGTTATGGCGCCTACGGCTATGCCATTCCGGCCGCCTTCGGAGCCAACCGTTTGTCGCTCGTCGATCGCGGATTCGTGTTTGCGATCGCACATATCCGGGGTGGTACCGACAAAGGTTGGGCCTGGTACACCAAGGGCAAGCTGGCCAATAAGCCGAACACATTCAATGATTTCATAGCGGCAGCTCATCACCTGATTGAAGCAGGCTACACGGCTCGTGGCCGCATCGTCGCCCAGGGCGGCAGCGCGGGCGGCATGTTGATGGGCGCGGTCGCCAATATGGCGCCGGGTCTGTTCGCCGGCATCATCGCGGATGTTCCATTCGTCGACGTGCTGACCACGATGCTCGACGCGGACCTTCCACTGACGCCGCCCGAATGGCTTGAATGGGGCAATCCCATCCTCGACCGGACGGCCTTCGACACGATCCGATCCTATTCGCCCTACGACAATGTCGCGCCCCGGCCCTATCCGCCGATTCTGGCGTTAGGCGGCCTCACCGACCCAAGGGTGACCTATTGGGAGCCGGCAAAATGGGTCGCAAAGCTGCGCGCGACCGCATCGGGTGGTCCGATCCTGCTGAAAACCAACATGGAAGCCGGACATGGGGGCGCCTCCGGCCGGTTCGATAGGCTGGAAGAGATCGCGCTCGAATATGCCTTTGCGATGACTTGCGTGTCGGCCGCTGCGCCCACGCGTTAAGCGCGGTTGACGTCCTGTTGCTCGATGAAGGCTTTCAGCTCCTGCATCGAGCCGAATTGGTGGACGCCCGTGTCGGTTTCGACCTCGATCATTCCGTTCGAATACATCACGTACGAGGCCGAGCCGGCATTGTAGCGGCCAACGATCGTCGGGCTGAGCGGGTGCGGGGCGACGTCGGCTTCGTTCGTCTCGGCCTCAGCCTGGAGAGGCTCGTGATGCTGAAGATCGGGATAAGACGACCCCGTCTCTACGCGCTCCTCGGTCTCATGCGGGTCCGGCTCGCCATAGGTCCTTGGCTCATGCTCGAGGTCGTGACCATTATCGACTGGGTGGTCCTGATCCGGATGCGTCGCTAGTCCGTCGTCATCGCGCGGCTCGGCCCCGCCCTCATGCGCGTCGAAGCTGTGAGCCTCATGCTCGTGAGCGTCATGGCCGTGAGCCTCATGGCCGTGAGCCTCATGCTCGTGGGGATGAGCCAACGCCTCGAAACGATCCTCGCTCTCGCCCGTCTGCAACCGATGCCCATCTTGGGAAAGGTCTGGCCAGCCGGATGAGAGATCAATCGAGGTTCGTGCCGGCGCGTCGGACAGCATCGTATCGTGCATGGGGACCAGCACAGGCTGCACGGCGGATGGCCGATCTGAAATCGCAGGAGCCGGACGCTCGAACGGATTGCGTTTCCGCAGCGCGTCGGCGCGTTCCATAATGGTCGACATAAAACGCGATGTACGACGCGGCTGTGGTGCGTCCTGAACGCCCGCGTTGTCCCAATCGGGTCGAAGCACGGGCGCGGCCTCAAGTGCGGCCACGGGCTCAGCGACAAGGCGCTGCTCATCCTGATGCGGCGGCTCTCGTTCAGCGTCTGCGTCACCGGGCAGCTCGCTCACCGACATATCGGATCGGCTCGGCTCGAGAAGGCGCGCGTGGTCGTCGTGGCGTGCCTGTTCCTCAAGCCGGATCGGCTCCGCAACAGTCGGCGGCTCAGGCTCCCAGCGGCGGAGCGGGTCGGGACGCGGTGCTGCATCGTCGTTGGCCAAAATCGGATCGGGCCGGCGGGGCGAGAACAGGGTGTCGTCCTGGGACAGATCCCGATCGACCGTACGGTCTTCCCCGCGCTCCGCCACGAGCATCGCGGCGGGAGCGGTTGCGGTCAGCAAAACTCGAAGCGAGTCGAGCCGCGTCGCCAAAACCGCGATCGCGAATGTGACACAACCGCCCGACACGATGACAGATCCGGCGATCACCTCGGCCCAACCTTGTTCGAGGCGGATGATCGGCGCGCCATTGGCGACGCAAATCACACCGATGACCACGAGCAAAAGGCCGAGCACGTAAATCCCAAGTGTCATCAAGCGTCATCCATTCCCGTCGATCCGTCTCAGCATGGTTCGTGAACGCCCATGCTACCGAAGCGTCCGCCCAGCACGAAAAAAACAATAAGCGGGTTTCAAAGAGTAAGTAAAATCATTGTGCTGACGAGCGGTTCCCGTCACGCACCTTCATGGTTGCTCCTTTTCAAACAGCCGCTAGTTTCATGCCCGTCGCGCAGGGGGCCGTTTCGGCCCTCTTCCGCGTCAACCAAGGAGTTTCAAATGGCTTTCACCCTCCCGGAGCTGCCCTACGCGCATGACGCGTTGGCGCCTTACATGTCGAAGGAAACCCTGGAATTTCATCACGATAAGCACCACCAGGCTTACGTCACCAACGGCAATAACCTGCTGAAGGGCACCGAGTTCGAAGACAAGTCTGTCGAAGAGGTCGTGGTTGGATCGTTCGGCAAGAACGCCGCTCTCTTCAACAATGCCGGCCAGCATTACAATCACATCCATTTTTGGAAGTGGATGAAGCCGAACGGTGGCGGCAAGCCCCCGGCGTCGATCGCCAAGGCCATCGACGAGAGCTTCGGCTCCTACGATAAATTCACCGAAGCCTTTATCCAGGCTGGTACCACCCAATTTGGTTCGGGCTGGGCTTGGCTGACCGTCAAGGATGGCAAGCTCGAAGTTTCAAAGACCGCAAACGGCGAGAACCCGCTGGTTCACGGCGCTAAGCCGATCCTCGGTGTCGACGTGTGGGAGCACTCCTATTACATCGATTTCCGCAATCGCCGCCCCGATTACCTCAAGGCCTTCGTCGAGAACCTGATCAATTGGGAACACGTCGAGGAAATGCACGCAGCCGCCGTCAAGTAAAAGGCTGATGTTCGGCTCGACCGTTGCGGTTCGGGCCGTTTAAGTCCTTGTTGAAAGCGTTCCGTTAAGCATGGATCGCGCAAACCTCGGCAGGCCCGCGACGTCGTTGTGCGGGCTCCGAGGCGACAGTCACGCAAAACGCCTTCGCGTCCGTCGCGAATGCGTTTTCGCATCATGAATAGTGGATCAAGCCGGATGACGTCGACACGGCCCCGCAGGGGCGCAGCGGAGCGAGCCCGGACAGTCGTCCTGTTACGGCCCGCCATGGCGAACCTCGTCACGCATCGTGTCACCGATGTATAGAAGTCTGCTCTCGGTCGGTGGCCTGACCATCCTGTCGCGTGGAACCGGCTTCCTGCGGGACGTCGCGCTCAGCGCGATCCTTGGCGCCGGCGGCGTCGCCGACGCCTTCGTGGTGGCGTTCCGCCTTCCCAATCATTTCCGCGCCATTTTTGGGGAAGGCGCGTTCAATTCGGCTTACGTGCCGTCCTACTCCCGCGTGCTGGAGACGGAAGGGCCGGAGCGAGCCAAGACGTTTGCGAGCCAGATCTTCACAATTCTGCTCGCTTCACAGATCGTGCTGCTGGTTCTGGCCATGGCGTTCACGCCGGAGCTCGTGCGTCTGCTGGCGCCTGGCTTCGAAAGCGATCCGACCAAGATGGATCATGCGATCAGCATGACCCGCATCACATTCCCATATCTGCTCTGCGTCACCTTGGTGACGCTTCAGTCCGGCACGTTGAACGCCAATCGCCGCTTCACGGCCGCCGCTTTCGCGCCGGTGCTGCTGAACGTCGTCATGGTGATGTTCCTCGGCGTGGCATTCCTGTTTCCAAATGCCGGGATCGCCGCAAGCGTCGGCGTCACGGTCTCGGGTGTGCTGCAACTCGTCATGATGCTGGTGGCGGCCCGCCGCGCCGGAGTGATGGAAAAGCTTGTCAGGCCGCGTTGGAGCACGGACGTGCGCCGATTTTTTCGGGCGCTCGGCCCCGCCGTCATCGGCTCCGCCGGCGTTCAAATCGCCATCTTCGCCGATACGATCATCTCATCGATGCTGCCGACCGGCGGCCCGTCGTCAATCTACTATGCCGAGCGCATCTATCAGCTGCCGATCGGCGTGATCGGGATCGCGGCCGGCACGGTGCTGCTGCCCGAAATGAGCCGGCGGCTGGCGCAAGGCGATGCTGGCGCCGCGCTACACGTGCAAAACCGCACCATGGCGCTGACCTTGGCGCTCTCGGCGCCGTTCTTTCTGATGTTCATGCTGATGCCGCGCGAGATCATGCAAGGCGTCTTTCAGCGCGGCCAATTCACGGCGGCGGATGCCGCAGCCTCTGCCGCGGTCTTGGCCGCCTATGGGATCGGCCTTCTGCCGATCGTGCTGATCCGCTCGGCCGTCGCGAGCTTCCAGGCGAGAGGCGATACGACCACGCCGATGATCGCCTCCCTGGCGGCCGTGGCCCTCAATCTCGCGCTGAAACTGCTGCTCTACAAGCCGCTCGGGGCCGTCGGCCTCGCGACCGCCACCGCCGTCGGGGCCTGGATCAACCTCCTGATCCTCGTCACGCTCGCGAGCCTGAAAGGCACCATGCGGCTCGATGAGACGCTGGCGCGCGTCGCCGTGGCGGTCGATGTCGGATGCCTCGCGCTCGGCGCGTTCATCGTGCTCGCGGCGCCGTCGATTGAAGATTATGCGCGACATCTGACGACACGCGGAGAACTTTCGCTGTTGTTGATCGGCATGCCGGCCGCCGCACTCTATGGTGTCACCTTGCTGGGCGCCCTCTGGGTGCTGCAGGTGAAATTGCCCGGCCTGCCGCGCCGGTTCGTCAAAGCAAAGGCCTGAACGCCATGCCTCGTCTGTTCGTCTTCGACGCCTATGGGACCCTGTTCGACGTCCATGCGGCCGTCATCCCGTTGCGCGGCGAGATCGGCGCGCAAACCGACAGGCTGTCCGAGCTCTGGCGACAGAAACAGCTCGAATATAGCTGGGTGCGCGTCCTCATGGGCCGCTACGTCGATTTCTGGGCCATCACCGAAGCTGCGCTCGATTATGCGGCGGCGCGCTGTGGTGGGCTGGATCCAACCACGCGGCAGAAATTGCTGACCGCCTACGAGACGTTGACGCCCTACCCCGATGCCCGGCCCACCTTGGCGCGGCTCAAGCGCGAGGGTTGCGCGACCGCCATCCTGTCCAACGCAACCGAGGCCATGGTGCGTGGTGCTGTTTCGGCGGCCGGTCTCGGCCCGGTGCTCGATGCGGTTCTGTCGGTCGATCTACTCCGGACCTTCAAGACGGACCCGCGTGGCTATGCGCTTGTCGAAACACAGTTCGGGACGCCGCCAGCCGACGTAACCTTCGTGTCGTCGAACCGTTGCGATATCGCGGGCGCGGCGGCCTTTGGGTTCGGAACCGTTTGGCTCAACCGCGGCGGCATGCCCGACGAATATCACGACTTGCCGCCAACCCGGATCGTCGCCTCGCTCGACGCGCTGTTAGATCCGGAGCCCTGATGATCGACAACGCGGCCATCCGATCCATCGAGGAATGCGGCTTCAATGCGTGGCCGGCCAAAACGACTGTGCTGAGTGGCGGCTGGCTGCTGCGCCTGCATGATGGTTATACAAAGCGAGCCAATTCGGCCAATGCCTGAAGCCCCGGCCCCGACTTCGAGGCCGTGAGGCGCGACGCCGAAACGCTTTATCGACGGCATGGCCTGCCGGTAGTGTTTCGGCTGACGCCGCTGGCCGATGCCTCTGTCGATGAACTCCTCGACCATGCGGGCTACACGCGCGTCGACCCGACCATCGTTATGACAAAGCGGCTCGATCGGGTTGTCGCGGATCCCGATCCGATGATCCGGCTCGAAACTCAGGCGAGCCCGCATTGGCTTGATGGCGTCGCCGAAGCAACCGCGATCCCAGCCGCATTCAGGCTGTCGCATCATGCGCTGATCTCGAACATCCAGCGCCAAACCGTTTTTGCGACGATCCTCGCGCAGGACGCACAGCCGATAGGCTATGGGCTGGCCGTCATCGAAGGGGAGCGGATCGGCTTATTCGAGCTCGTGGTCCACCCCGATTGGCGGGGGCGGAAGTTGGGTGAGCGGCTTGTGTCCGCCTTGATGGCCTGGGGAGCCGCACAGGGCGCGGCCTCGGCCTATCTTCAAGTCGGAGCAGACAATATCGCGGCTTGTCGGCTCTATAGGCGGATCGGCTTCAGCGACGCCTATCCCTACCATTATCGTGTTCTGAGCTAGCCGTCGGCGCAGAGCGTCGCCGGCTAGAGCGCCAATGCGTTGAGGATGCGGGCCCACGAGCGCGCGCCCTTGCTGAACGAGGTGAGATTATACTTTTCGTTGGGCGAGTGGATGCGATCGTCGTCGAGCGCAAAGCCGATCATCAAGGCGTCCATCTTCATGTCCTGCTTGAACGAGCCGACGATCGGGATCGAGCCTCCCGACCCGGCCAGCACCGGCTCCTTGCCCCATTCCTGCGTCAAAGCGCGACGGGCGCGGTTCAGCGCTTCGGACGAAAACGGCAGTTGCAGCGCCGGACTGGAGCCATGCGACAGGAACTCCACCGTACAATCATCGGGCAGACGCGCCCGCACGAAGGCGCGGAACGCTTCGGCGATCTTGGCCGGGTTCTGCTTGCTGACGAGGCGGAACGAAAATTTAGCGCTCGCCATGGCGGGCAGGACCGTCTTCGATCCCTTCCCCTCGTAGCCGCCGCTGATCCCGTTCACGTCACAGGTCGGGCGCGACCAGATCTTCTCGAGCACGCTCCGATCGACCTCCCCGACCGGCTGCGACAGACCGACGTCGCCCAGAAAAGCGCTTTCGTCGAACGGCAACGCCTTCCATTGCTCGGCGACCGCGTCGGGTAGTTCTTCGACGCCCTCGTAAAAGCCAGGCAGCGTGATCTTGCCATCCGACCCCTGAAGGTCGGCGATGATGCGGGCCAGGACATGGATCGGATTGACGGCCGCGCCGCCGAACATCCCGGAATGGAGATCCCGACTTGCGCCCCGGATCACCACCTCTTCGAGCACGAGACCGCGCAGCATGGTCGTGATTGAGGGGGTATCGGCGTCCCACATACCGGTGTCACAGACCAGAGCCAGATCGGCTTTCAGTTCCGTCTTATTCTCGGCCAGGAACGCGGGAAGCGATGGCGACCCGGTCTCTTCCTCGCCCTCAAACAGGATCGAGACGTCGCATGGCAAACCGCCCGTTTCCGAGAAGGCCCGGCAGGCTTCGACGAAGGTCATGAGCTGACCTTTGTCGTCCGACGCGCCGCGCGCCACGATCACGTCACCCACATCGGTCGTGACACGCTCGGCCTTGAAGGGGTCGCTGGTCCAAAGCGCGCGAGGATCGACCGGCTGCACATCGTAATGGCCGTAGAACAACACATGCGGAACGTCTCGCCGAGTTCCCTTGGCATGAGCCACGACCATCGGGCGGCCGGCGGTGGGTCGCACCGACGCCGTGAAGCCGATGCTGCTAAGTTCGGTCGAGAGCCACTGGGCGGCCCGCTCGCAATCCGGCGCGAAAGCCGGGTCTGTCGAAATTGACGGAATGGCCAGCAGATCGAACAGACGCGTGAGCGCACCGTCGAGGTTGCTGTCGAGTTTGGTCAGAACGGCGTCGATCGAGGCCATGCGGGCTCCGCTTGAAAAGATCTGTTCCGGTGTCCTTAGAGCAAACGTGGCCGTGAGGAAATCGCCCGATCCTCGATGCCCACCGAGAAGTGTCACAGAAGCCGGAACCGTCGATCAAGCGTGCGCTCCGCTGCCGGGGGGCTAGAACGCGAAAAGGCCCGGCATCGCTGCCGGGCCTTCGTGCAAGATTATGTGCTGTTCGGTCAGAAGATGTGGCTGAAGATCACGAACAGCGTGCCGGACAAGAGCATCGCGACCGGCAGGGTCAGGACCCAGGCGAGCGCAATGTTGCGGATGGTTTCGGCCTGGATGCCGGAGCCATTGGCCGCCATTGTGCCGGCGATCCCCGACGAGAGAATATGCGTGGTCGAAACCGGAAGACCGAAATTGTCGGCCGCCGCGATGGTTGCCATGGCGACCAATTCGGCCGAGGCACCCTGCGCGTAGGTCATGTGGGTCTTACCGATCTTTTCGCCGACCGTCACGACGATCCGCTTCCAGCCGATCATGGTGCCGAGGCCAAGCGCCAGAGCGACAACGACCTTCACCCAGGTCGGGATGAACTTGGTCGAGGTATCCAGGCTCTTCTTATAGGTCGTGAGGGTCGCGGTTTCGGCCGGCGAGAGCTGGTTGTCCTGGATTTTCGGCAGCGTGCGAAGCGCCTCCGACACCAGATACATATCGTTCCGCGTGTTGCCGACTTCGTTTGACGGCACCTGCGCCAGGTTGCCGTAGCTCTTCACCTGGTTCGAGACGTCGCGGATCAGGGCGGCGAGGGACGGGTAGATCCCATCGTCGAGTTTCTTGTCGCGAATGAAGGCCGTGACGGCGGGACGCGGGTCGCCGGTGATGTTGTAGCCGAGCGCCTTTGCGTCGATCACCTTGGAGGCCGCTTCCGAATTCTGCTCGAACGAGGCGACATGGCTGTCGGGGAGTGCGCGATTGAGCGCATAAGCGGTCGGCACGGTCCCGATCAGGATCAGCATGATGAGGCCCATGCCCTTCTGACCATCGTTCGACCCATGCGCGAACGACACGCCGGTGCAGGTGAAGATCAGCAGAGCGCGGATCCACAGCGGCGGCGTCTCGCCCGGCTTCGGCGACTGATAGAGGGCCGGGATCTTGACGAAGGTCTTGAGGATCATCAGCAGCGCGCCGGCGAACATGAAGCCGACGATCGGCGACAAGATCAGCGCCTTGCCGACCGACATGGCCTGATCCCAATCGACACCCGAGGTGCCGCTGCGACCGCGCATCAACGCATTGGCGACGCCGACGCCGATGATCGAGCCGATCAGCGTATGCGAGCTCGATGCGGGCAGGCCAAGATACCAAGTCCCGAGGTTCCAGATGATGGCCGCGATCAACAGCGCGAAAACCATCGCGAAGCCGGCGTCCGAGCCGACCTGCAGGATGAGTTCCACCGGCAGCAGCGACACGATGCCGAAGGCCACTGCGCCGGTCGAGGTCAACACACCGAGGAAGTTGAAGAAGCCCGACCAGACGACCGCAACATTCGGCTTCAGCGAATGCGTATAGATCACGGTCGCGACCGCGTTGGCGGTGTCATGGAATCCGTTGACGAATTCAAACGCGAGCGCGATCAGCAACGCGACGCCGAGAAGCATATAGACCAGAATACCGTGGGACTGCGTGCCCGCTGAGCTGACATCGTGCCAGACGTTATAGGCCGCATAAGCAAGACCAATCGCGAAAACAGCGAAGAAGACGATGACGCCGCGATAGTCGACCTTATGGTCGAATTTGACGCCCGATGGCTTTGTTTCGGGGACTGATGACACGCTCGACATAGGCTCACTCCAGCTCGATTGCCTTGAAGTAGCCATCATGTGCAACACTTTTGTGAATTACATCGCTGCCATTAATGCTTTGTTTATACCTGTCGCTCGGTTGCGCGACGCTACTTTTGAATGCCGCCGAGAACGCCTCGGATGATCTCCCGGGCGACCTGCGTGCCGACTGAGCGGGCCATCGATTGCAGCGCCGACCGCATCACCATCTGCCCGGTCGAGAGGCGTCCGCGACTGCTCGCTCCACTATTCCACAAGCGTCCAAGCGCGCCACCAACCTCGCCCAGCAGCCCGCCGCTCTGTGAGGCCGCCTGCGGAGCGCCGGCTTGCGGCACGTTCGCTTGCGGCGATGAAGGCTGACCTGACCCCGGAGCGACGGAAGCCGCCCTGCCCTCGGCGCGCGCTTTCAGAATTTCAAAGGCGCTGTCTCGGTCGACCGCGGTGTCGTATTTGCCCGTGATCGGGCCATTGTCAATGATGGCCTGCCGCTCGGCGGGCGTGATCGGCCCGACACGGGAGGCGGGCGGCGCGATCAGCGATCGCTGTACGATTTCGGGCGTTCCATCCTTCTGCAGCATCGAGACGAGCGCCTCGCCCACCGCGAGTTGGGTGATGACGGATGCGGTATCGAAAGCCGGGTTCTGTCGAAACGTATCGGCAGCCGCCTTGACGGCGCGTTGATCGCGCGGCGTAAACGCCCGCAGGGCGTGTTGGACGCGGTTGCTTAATTGGCCAAGGACGGTGTCGGGGACGTCGAGCGGGTTCTGGGTGACAAAATAAACACCGACCCCCTTCGACCGGATCAGCCGCACCACCTGCTCGATGGCGTCCATCAGGCTCTTCGGCGCATTGTCGAACAGCAGATGCGCCTCATCGAAGAAGAACACCAGCTTTGGCTTTTCGGGATCGCCGACTTCCGGCAATTGCTGGAAGAGCTCCGACAGGAACCACAGGAGAAAGGTCGCATAGAGGCGCGGGCTTCGCACCAGCTTGTCGGCTGCCAGGATATTGACGATCCCGCGCCCATCCCGATCGGTCGCGATGAAGTCCAGGATATCGAGCGCCGGCTCGCCGAGAAAGCTTGTGGCGCCCTGGGCCTCGAGCACCAGCAATTGTCGCTGGATCGTGCCGATCGTGGCGGGAGCCACATTGCCGTAGCTCTTGGTCAGCTCAGCCGCATGTTCGGAAATATATTGCAGCATCGACCGCAGGTCTTTCAGGTCGAGCAGCAGCAAGCCCTGTTCGTCCGCGACCTTGAAGGCGACGTTGAGAACGCCCTCCTGTACGGGGTTCAACTCGAGCAGGCGCGCGACCAGCAGCGGACCCATCTCGGCGATCGTAGCGCGGATCGGGTGACCCTGCTGGCCGAACACGTCCCAGAAGACGGTTGGGAACCGATCGGGCTCGTAGGGGATGCCGATGGCGGCGGCTCTCTGCGTCAAGGCGGCACGGCCGTTTCCCGCCATCGCGATCCCGGCGAGGTCGCCTTTCACGTCAGCCGCGATCACGGGGACCCCGGCATTGGAAAATCCTTCGGCGAGCTTCTGCAGCGTCACGGTCTTGCCGGTGCCGGTTGCCCCGGTCACGAGTCCGTGCCGGTTGCCGAGCGACAAGGTCAGCCGCTCGAAGGTCGCGCTCTTGCCGACCAGGATCGTGCCCGGCATGTCCCACGTGTCGGTGCTCATCGGGCGGTGATCCTGTGTCGCGATTCTTCGTCTTGGCTATCGTAGGGGAGCGCGGTCGATCACGCCATTCCCGTATCGACCGGCATGGGGACCGCCGCGCCCGGCGATTTGTCACCGACGGCGCGAGACAACCACGTCGATTATTCGTTAAGAAACCGCAGACCAACCGGAGTGGACCATGGAAGACCTGATCGAACGCGTCAGCACAGCAGCCGGCATCGAGCCCGAAGTCGCCCGCAAGGCGATCGGGATCATCCTGTCGTTTCTGCAGAAGGAAGGACCCGCCGACGAGGTCGGCAAGGTCATGGATGCGGTTCCTGGCTCGCGGGAAGCGGCGTCGAGCGCTGCGGGCGAAGCGCCCGAGTCATCTGGCTTTCTGGGCGGCTTAATGGGTGGAGGCGGTGGCCTGATGGGGCTGGCGAGCCAATTGACCGGCATCGGCCTCGGCATGGGCGAAATGCAGACCGTCGGCCGCGAGATCTTCGCTTTCGCCCGCGAAAAGGTCGGTGAAGACACGGTCGGGCAGATCGCAGGCGCCATCCCGGGTCTCAGCGCTTTGACCTGACAGGACCTCTCCGGGTCCGGCTGGACGGCACCCGGTGAATTAGCGGAACGTCAGGGCGTCGGGACTGCGCTCTGTGTCGCGCCGGCGCCCGGATCGACGACAGGCTTCGCTGCCGGCATATTGGCCGGGGTTGCAACCGTCCCCGGTTGAACAGCTCCAGCCGGCGTCACTCCCTGCTGGCTTGTCCCAAGCTGGGGGGTCGGAACACCCGTCCCACGTGTCGCCGAGGCCGGATCCAGCGGCGCACCGGCGTCCGGCGCGAGAGGCGCGCTGATGATCGGCGCGTCCCCTCTCGCGTCGATCACGGCCTGCACGTTCTTGTCCTCGGGGCGGGCGAGCGCCAGTTGCGCCCCGATCGAAGCGATCACGTCCGGCGCATTGGCATAAGTGCCGTGGCCGATGAAGCCGACGCTCTCGCGGCTCATGTCACGCACCGAAACGCCAAGCCCCTGGATCATCGCGCGATCGTCGGGATTGTTTGGATCGAGCGCCCCGACGCGCGGGCGGTCGTTGGCCAGCAGGCTCGACACAGACAGGGCCTTGTCGTTGTTGGCCACCAGGATCGACACATGCGCCGCGGACCCGAGGCGGGCCATCTGCTGACGAAACACGGATGCATCGATGTCGGGCGAGGCCAGCATGACTTCGCCGAGATGTCCATCGAGATCGGGATGCCCGGCGATGGCATTTTCGCGCAGCGCTTCCATCGCCATCCAGGCCCCCATGGAATGCGCCAGAATATGCACCTTGCCGACATCCGGCTCGTGCGCCAGCGTCAGCATCAAGCGCTCGAGCCCATCACGGGACGCCATGGCGGTCTCGCGATCCGACCCATATGCGAAGACGCTACCGCGCGAGGCCCAGGTATAGAGCACCGGAACGCCGCCAAATTTGGCGTCGTTGACGATTTGCGCAAGGCGGAAGCGCGCCTCATCGAAGCTCGTGTTGAAGCCATGCACGAAGAGCAGCACGTCGCGGTTCGACCCGATGCGGCCGGACAGATGCGTCGCGACCTCGTTGACGAGGCCGTCGTCGTCCAAAGTGCGACGCGCCGTGACGACGAAATGATAATTGACATTCTGGGAGCCGAGCCCCGGCCGCTCGATCGCCCCGGGCTGATGGGTCGGCGGGACGCTGATGGTCACCAGCGAAAAGTGGACGGCGGAGCCATCCGAACTCGTCTCGGATGCCGCACCGCGCTCGCCCTTTCGGGTCGAGGCAACGAACATTTGGATGGGCCTGGGTACGCCATCCGGCAGCCCGACCACCAAAGTCCCGACGGTCCCAACGCCATCGGCCAGCGATGTGACGCCTGAGGAGACGCAAGCCGATAGCCCCAATGCGGCGATGCTGCACAAGACGCCCGCCCTCACCGCCTTCACCATCACGTCCAGCGTTCCACCCTCGATTGAAAACGACACAGGCGCCGCGCTCGCCCATAAAAAAGCACCCGCGTCGCATCCGCTGGACGTCTATGGCGTGCAGCTTTGGCCGAAATAGGACTCTCATTGCGACGCGTCACCCGCATCAATGTGCCGTCGGTTCTGTAAGCCGCTGAACTTAACGTTTCGGAAAGCTTCCGGCCGCCTTTACCATCATGGCAAGCGATCGGTGCAATCGCGACGCCCGGAATCGAGGCAATTCTGCATCGCATTATGCTGGACAATCGCCTGAAAAGCACAATAGACGCCGCCGATCAAAATCACGACGAAGATCAGGGCTGCGACGGTCGAGCGGCGTCCGCCGCCGACATCGGAATTTTTTCGGGGATCATGCTCCGCCATAAAGTCTCCGCCTATAAAGCGCCGTATCTGCTTTATGCAGGGCAGCCGAGCCGCCGTCCTGACTATTTTTCGAGCCGCAGACCCATGCGACCGCTTAGCAGGAAACGCGCTGGATCGATCTGCCATGCAAGGAAGAGTAGCCATGTCTCCATTTTGGGCGACCGTTATCGGATCAGCTCTCCTCGTGAACGGCGCGGCGGCCGCCAGCCTCGTCACGCCTCAATCCTCGTCAGCCCCATCGCCGTCGTCCGCCATTCTCATCTCTGCTTCGATGCAAACCAACGAGGTCTATCTCGTTGGCTATCTGCGGATCAGCCATCCGACAATCCTCATGGGCCAAGAGGACGGCACGAAAGCCAGCGCTGTTTTCACCGTCGAGAATCGAGGCTCGACAGCGGATCGCCTCGTCGCTGCCACGATCGATACGGTCGCCTTGTCGGACTTTGCGTTCGGACCCAATGGCGGCGCCGCGATGGAAATTCCAGCCGGCGCCCAGGTGGACCTGACGCCCCCGGCCATGCATCTGCCGCTCGACGGCCCTCACGGCCCGTTGAAGGACGGCGACCGCCTGCATGGTTCGCTGCGCTTTGAACGCGCCGGCAGCATCCCCGTGGATTTCACGGTCCAGTCCGCGCCGTGATGCCGCATCACGTGAGGCGCTGACCTCGCGACGTCGTGGACACCCGGCGCGGAGCCAACCGCAACACCAAGGCACCGGCGCAGGCCGACAGGATCGAACCCAGCAAAACACCGATCTTGGTATCGGTCTGAAATTCCGGTGTCGCCGCGAAGGCGAGCAGCCCGATGAACAAGCTCATGGTGAACCCGATACCGCAGAGCAACGCCACGCCGTAGATGTGTATCCAACCGGCCTTCGACGGGCGGCTGGCGATCCGGGTCGTCACCGCGATCCAGACGCTGCCCAGGACACCGACTTGCTTGCCGAAAAACAGGCCAAGCGCGACCCCGAGCGTCACCGGATTGGTCAGGCCCGCAATGGCGTCGGCACCGATCGAGACACCCGCATTGGCAAAGGCGAAGATCGGCAGAATCAGGAACGCCACCCACGGTGACAGGGCCTCTTCCAAGCGATGCAGCGGCGACTCGTCCGCGTGTTCGCCCATCTGTCCCGCCGCCTCGGCCGGGATCGTCAGCGCCAGCAACACGCCCGCGATCGTCGCATGAACGCCGGAGCGCAGGACAAGCCACCAGAGCAATGCGCCGATCAGCAGGTAAGGCCACAAACGCCGGACGCCGAACCGATTCAGGCCGAACAGCGCCACCACGGCCACGGCCGCCGCGCCCAACATCGGCAACGACAAATCGGAGGTGTAGAACAGCGCGATGATCAAGACGGCCCCAAGGTCGTCCAAGACCGCCAGGGCGGTCAGAAACACCTTGAGGGAGGCCGGAACGCGATCCCCCAGCAAGGCCAGCACCCCAAGCGCGAAGGCGATATCGGTGGCGGCCGGAATGGCCCACCCGCGCAGAGTGGCGGGCTGCGCGAGATTGATGCCGACGAAGACGAGAGCCGGCACGATCATGCCACCGACCGCTCCAATGCCGGGCAGCGCCCGGGCGCGCCAGGTTCTGAGTTGTCCGTGTAGAAACTCGCGCTTGATCTCAAGCCCGACCAGCAGGAAGAACACGGCCATCAAGCCATCGTTGATCCAATGCAGGGTGCTGAGGCCGCCGGCATGCGCCTCCAGCGTACCGGTATAAAGGCTCGCCAGCGGCGAATTGGCGACCACGAGCGCCAAGGCCGCGCAGGCCATCAGCACGAGGCCGCCGCTGGCTTCGCTGTTCATGAAGGCGCGAAGCGCCGATCGCACACGTCGAAGAGGCAAGGTCATGAAAAACGGTCTGCCAGCAATCCCATGCTGGTTCTAGTGGACAGTCGCGCTTTTGTCCGCCAGATGAGGCGGCCCTGCGGTTCATCAGCGTCGACGAGGTGAGATGCACGTCAAACCCGCGCCCGGCGCCGCGCGGTTCGCCCCGAACACCTCACCCCGCCCCTACCGGGCCGATATCGACGGGTTGCGGGCGATCGCCGTCATCGGCGTCATCCTGTTCCACTTCGGGTTCTGGCCCCCCGGCGGCTATACGGGCGTCGATCTCTTCTTCGTGATCTCCGGTTTTCTGATCGCCTCGATCCTCGACACCGAGACGACGCGAGGCACCTTTTCGATGGTGTCCTTTTACGAGCGTCGGGCCCGGCGAATTCTGCCGGCCTTCCTGCTGGTGCTGATCGTCTCGGCGCTCGCCAGCACGACCCTGCTGCCGAACGACCTCAAGTCGATCGGTCTCGGCTTCATCAATGCCGCGACTTTCACGTCGAATATCTACTTTTCGACCCTGGCGAATGATTATTTTGCGGCAGGTGGCCTCGCGGTTCAGCCCACCCTGCACACATGGTCCCTGGCGCTCGAAGCCCAGTTCTACATCGTGTTTCCCTGGCTCTGGCTCGCCGGGCTTCGACACCCCGGATGGCGTCGGACGGGGTTCGTGATCCTCGCCGGCCTCTCGTTCGCGGCGAGCCTGTGGGGCGTCGCGCATCGACCGGAAAGCACCTTCTATCTGCTGCCGACCCGCCTCTGGGAGTTTTTGGCCGGGAGCGCCTTGGTGCTGATCCCTGCGATGTCGCGCCTCGGGCCGGTGGTCCGCGCCGCACAAGCCTGGCTCGGGCTCGGGTTGATCGCGGCCGGCTTCCTGCTGCTCTCCCCCGCCACACCGTTTCCCGGGGCCGCCGCGCTGCCGTCTTGCCTCGGGGCCGCGCTGCTGATAGCGGCCGGCAACGGACCTCACCAGCCGAGCGTGAACCGCCGTCTTGGCGCGGCTCCGTTGGCATTCGTCGGGCGGCTGTCCTACGCGCTTTATCTTTGGCATTGGCCCGTCCTCATGCTGGCCGGTTACGGGCGCACGACCCCGCTGCCCTTCGCCGAACGGCTGGGCCTGATCGCCCTGACGGTGCTGCTGTCGCTTCTGTCGTGGTGGCTCGTCGAGCGCCCCATCATCGCGCGGCGCTGGCTCGCGGGACGACGGAGCTTGCTCGCGGCCTGTCTCGCTGGGGTGATCGGGGCTGCGGCTCTCGGCCTCGTGCTCAATCTGGTGGGGCAGGACAAACTCACACTGACCCGCCTGCCCGCGCCCGTCCTCACCCTGGCGAACGGGCAATTCGACACCGTCAAGGGCGAGTGCCGGCCGAGCGACATGCACGCCGACGTTTGTCGATGGGGTCGGCCCGGTGTCGAGCCGACCGTCGCGGTCTGGGGCAACTCCTTCGCGCGCATGTGGGTGCCGGCGCTCGGCCTCGCGGCCGACCCGCATCGGGTGGCGGGCATCAGCCTGCTGCTCAGCCGCTGCCCGCCGCTTCTCGGCGTGAGCGTCCCGGATAGTCCTGGCTGCGCCGCTTTCAACAAGGAGGCGCTCGCCTTCATCGAGGCCCACCCCGCGCTCAAAACGGTGCTGATCGGCGGCAATTGGACCTCCTTCACGCACGATCTCCCGGCCCTCGGAGACACGATCGCGGCGCTCACCCAGCGCGGTCGACGGGTGGTCGTGATCCTGCCGTCGCCCGCAGCGCTTTATGACGTGCCGCGCAGCCTCGCGCTGGCAGCATTGCACCACGAGCCCCCGCCGCCCTTGCAGAGCGAGGCTGCGGCACGCGCCGCCCTGGCCGGGACGACCGCGATCCTATCCGATCTGCATAAGACGCAGACATTCGAGACGATCGATCCCTTTACGGCCCTCTGCGATGGCGCCACCTGTGCGGTCGCGCGCGAGGGTCACGCGCTTTACGCCGATCAGGACCATGTGACGCGGTTCGGCTCGACGCTTTTCCCCAGCTTGTTCGATCCTCTCTTCGCGCCGTAGAGAGGCGGCCTCGCGATCGCCAAAAGCCCGGACTCTTTCGCTTGACTCCCACCCCGAACCCCGGAATCTATAAGAACAAATAGAGAACGAACTTGAGGCTTTGACCGATGTCGCCGAGCGGCAGAACGGAACACGTCACCTTTTTGCGTGCGGCCATCGCCAGAATCGAGGCGGGGGTTCCGGCTGCGGACGTGCGCGCCATGCGGATCGGCACGGTGACGCCAGGCCCGTCGCCGCGGCGGCCCGGCGCGGCCCGGCGCGGCAAGCGGCTCGTTCCGCTCGGCTCCGAGGGGCTGGATGGCCTGCTCGGCGGTGGACTCAGGGCCGGCGCATTGCACGAAATCGTGCCCGAGACGGCGCGGGATGAAGCGGCTGCCTCGGGTTTCGCGCTGGCGGTGGCATCGCGCTGCCTCGCGGGGAGCGGCATGCTGATCTGGATCGTCGACGATCGCGCCGCCAGCGAGAGCGGCGATCCCTACCGGCCTGGGCTGCAAGCCCATGGCCTCGACCCGGACCGCATGATCGTGGTGCGGACCCATGGCGCCGACCAAACCCTTTGGGCGCTCGAGGAAGCGCTCCGGGCCGGAGCCTTCACGGTGCTGGCCGAACTCTGGGGCGGTCAACATTACGGGCTCGCCCCCTCCCGCCGCCTCGTTTTGGCGGCTCGGGCGCGCGGCGGAACCGGGCTGCTGCTGCATGCCGGACTTCCCGGCGCCGCCACCCTGTCGAGCGGCAGCGAAACGCGGTTCGCGGTCGCGGCGCATCCCAGCCCGCATCTCGCCTCGGCTGGGGGCCGCATGCCAATCCCCGGCCAAGCTGTCTTCGGGGTTCGGCTCGACAAGCTCCGCAACGCCGCGACCGACTTCGACACGAGCCGCATTCATCCCCTTGTCTGGACTCCCGAGCAGAGGTGCTTTCATGACCACGACCTATCTCTCGGTGTGGCTTTCTCATCTGCCGACCGATCGCCTGAAGCGGCTCGGCCCCGGCCTCAAGCGCAACGGCGGGCGAAGCGGTGACGCGCCGGCACAGCCCGGCCTCGTCACGCTCGCCAAGATCAAGGGCGCGCAACGGGTCGTTGCGGTCGATGCGGTCGCGGCCGCCCATGCGGTCAAATCCGGCATGACGCTGGCGGATGCGCGGGCCATTCATCCCGGCTTGGCGGTCGCGGATGCCGATCCAAGAAGCGAGGCGGCGACGCTCGACGCCATCGGCGCATGGTGCGGCCGGTTCACCCCCCTGGTGGCGCTCGATGGAGCGGACGGTCTAGTGCTCGATATCGGCGGGGCCGCGCATCTCTTCGGCGGCCCGGAGGCGCTTGTCCGGCTGCTCGAAAGTGGCCTTGCGGCTCAAGGCTTCACGGCGCAGGCCGCCATTGCGGAAACGCCCGAGGCCGCCTGGGCTTTGGCGCGCTTCGGCACGGTCAAGATCGCGCCGGTCTCGACCGGCAAGGACTTCGCCAAACAGATGGCGGCCTTGCCGCTCGCGGCCCTCCGGCTCGAGCAAGCGACGATCCAGTCGCTCGCACAGGCCGGTTTGCGCCGGGTCGGCGATCTTGTCTGGCGCCCCCGCGCGCCGCTCGCGGCCCGGTTCGGCAACAGGCTGTTCGAACGGCTCGACGCCGTGATGGGTCAACTGAAAAACCCCATCTCGCCCCGCTTCGACCCGCCCGCCTTCGTGGTCGAACAGGTGTTCGCCAGCCCGATCGCACAACGCGAGGCCATCGAGGGAACGCTGCTGGCCCTGTCGGGTCACCTCTGCGGCTTGCTCGAACGCCATCAGAAGGGCGCGCGCGGTCTGGTCGCCACCTTGTTCCGGGTCGATGGCGTGGTGAAGCGTATCGCTGTCGGCACCAGCCGCCCGCTCGATCAGCCCGACGCCATGGCGCGGCTGTTCCGCGAGCGGATCGACGCCATAGGCGAGGATGGATTGGACACCGGCTACGGGTTCGATCTCGTTCGCCTCGCGGTCCACGAGGCTGAGACGCTCCCGCTCCAGCAAACCGATCTCGTCCCCGAAGAAGAGGCCCTGCCTGACATCGAGGACCTTGGCGATCTCGTCGATCGGCTCGGGGCGCGGCTCGGCTTACGCCGGGTGACGCGGCTGCAGACCGAGGACCGACATGGCCCCGAATTCGCCGTCATGGCGGTCCCGGCCGTAACCGTACCGATGATGCCTGCGGGCTTGGACCGCCCCTTTGCCAAGCCGACACGACCCAATCCGGATCCGCTGAGCCGGCCGATCCGGCTGTTCGCCCGTCCCGAGCCCATCGAGACCATCGCGGGTATTCCGGACGGACCGCCGGTCCAGTTCAAATGGCGGCGCAACACCCATGAGGTGACCGCCATTGAAGGGCCGGAACGGATCGCGCCTGAGTGGTGGAAGCACGATCGCAACGACCGCTTGGCGGAGACGCGCGACTATTTCCGAGCAGAAGACCGCCATGGCCGGCGTTTCTGGCTGTTCCGCGAAGGCTTGTTCGGGTCCGGCCAGCAGGCCTCGCACCAGGCCTCGCATCAGGCCTCGAATGACGAACGGTCCTCCGATCACGCCCCTCTCTCGCCGGAACCGTCACGCCTGCCGCGCTGGTATGTTCACGGCCTCTTTGGTTAGCGCTATGCCCGTGCCCTCTCATCCCCGCTATGCGGAATTGGCCGTCACGACCAATTTCAGCTTTCTGCGCGGGGCATCGCACCCCGAGGAATTGGTGGCGCAGGCACATGCCTGCGGTCTGGCCGGGATCGGCATCGCGGATCGCAATTCCATGGCCGGCGTGGTCCGGGCCTATTCCTACGCCAAGCAGCGCATTCCGCTCGACGATGGGTTCCGGGTCGTGACCGGCGTCCGCCTGATCTTCGACGACGGCACCCCGGACATTTTGGCCTATCCGACCGACCGGGCCGCCTATGGGCGACTGACGCGGCTTTTGACGATCGGCAATTCGCGTGCTGAAAAAGGCTCTTGCGTGCTGTTCCTCGACGATCTCGTGAGCCACGCGACCGGCTTGCACGTGATCGTGATGGAAACGTCTACGGCCGAGCCCGGTCCCGCCAAGCCGCGCGTGTGGCCACAACTCGCTGACGATATCGCGGCCAGCGTGGTCCAGGACCGGATGCTCGACACCGAGGTGGTGCACGACAATGTCGTGGCTTTTCCGGGCATCGTCCTTTCGCAACCGCGTTCCCCCACGGCCGGCGAAGCGGCACAGGATCGCCTCGCTGCACCCGACACGGCGTCGACCACGCATGCGACGACAAACAAAGCCGCCGACCTCGGCCCGCTTCTCCGCAGGCTCCAGGCATCCGGCGCGGCGGTCTGGCTAGGCGCCACTCTCACCTACGGCCCGGGCATGCGAGCACGGTTGGCCCAGCGGGCCAGGCTGGCGCGAACCACCAAAGTGCCGCTCCTCGCCACCAACGACGTGATGATGCATGTGGCCGAGCGGCGTCCCTTGGCCGATGTGCTGACCTGCATCCGCGAGAAGACGACCCTCGATGCGGCAGGCCGTCGGCTGCACGTCAATGCAGAGCGGCACATCAAGCCACCGGCCGAGATGCAGCGGCTGTTCTCCGAGGTTGCCGAGGCGATCGCGGAAACCGATCGCTTCCTCAGTGGGATCGGCTTTTCGCTGAGCCAGCTCGAATATGATTACCCGACCGAGTTGCGTGAGGGATTTGCGACCGAGCAGGAAGCCTTGGAGGCTTTCGCCAAAACCGGGGCGGCGTGGCGCTACCCGGCCGGCGTGAGTGAAAAGATATGGAACGCCCTCAAGCACGAACTCGCCATCGTGGCCGAGCTCAATTACGCGGCTTATTTCCTGACCGTCCACGACATCGTCCGTCATGCCCGCTCGCTCGGCATCCTGTGTCAGGGGCGTGGCTCGGCCGCCAATTCGGCGCTCTGCTTCTGCCTCGGCATCACCGAGGTCGATCCGATGGTGCACGACCTTTTATTCGAGCGGTTCATTTCGTCCTCGCGCGACGAGCCACCCGACATCGACGTCGATTTCGAGCACGAGCGGCGCGAGGAGGTGATGCAATATATTTATACGCATTACGGCCGCCTCCATGCGGGGCTGACCGCCAGCGTCGTCACCTACCGGACCCGATCGGCCATCCGCGAGGTCGGCAAGGCCTTCGGATTGTCGGACGATACGGTGGCGGCCCTATCGGGAACCGTTTGGGGCTATTGGTCGAGCAGCGTCGATGGCGCGGAGGCGCGCCGCATCGGGCTCGACCCGTCGGAACCGCGGCTCGCAGCGGCGTTGCAACTGGCCGACGAACTCGCCGGCTTTCCGCGTCATCTGTCGCAGCATACGGGCGGCTTCGTCATCACCCGCTCGCGGCTCGACGAGGTGGTGCCGATCGCCAATGCGTCGATGAAAGAGCGCTCCACCGTCGAGTGGGACAAGGACGACCTCGACGCCCTCCGCATCCTCAAGATCGATATTCTGGCGCTGGGCATGCTGACCTGCCTGAAGCGCGGCTTCGATCTCCTCGAAGCCCATTATGGTGTGAGCATCCCGACGATCGCGACCCTGCCGGCCGAAGAGCCTTGCGTCTATGCCATGATTCAGCGTGCCGACACGATCGGCGTGTTCCAGATCGAGAGCCGGGCGCAGATGTCGATGCTGCCTCGGCTCAAACCGGCCAGGCTTTACGATCTCGTGATCGAGGTCGCGATCGTGCGACCCGGTCCGATCCAGGGCGACATGGTGCACCCCTATTTGCGGCGACGGCAGGGGCTCGAAAAAGTCGAATATTTCATGCCCGAGCTCGAAGCGGTGCTGAAGAACACGCTCGGGGTTCCGCTATTTCAGGAACAGGCCATGAAGATCGCGATCGTGGCGGGAGGGTTCACGCCGTCCGAAGCCGACGAATTGCGGCGTGCCATGGCGACCTTCAAGCGCGTCGGCACCATCGGAACGTTCCGCGACAAGATGGTGAACGGCATGATGGGACGTGGCTATCCGGAGGATTTCGCGCGCCGCTGTTTCGCCCAGATCGAGGGCTTCGGCACCTATGGGTTTCCCGAAAGCCATGCAGCATCCTTCGCGCTGCTGGTTTATGCTTCGTGCTGGATCAAATGCCGCTACCCGGACGTGTTCGCCTGCGCGCTGCTCAATTCGCAGCCCATGGGGTTCTACGCTCCCGCCCAGATCGTCAGGGATGCGCGCGATCATGGTGTCGAAATCCGCGAGGCCGACATCAACGCCTCGACCTGGGATCATGGGTTGGAGCCCGGATCGCCCAGAAGCGTCGCCAAGATCCATCCGCGTCATGGCACGATGCGGGACGACATCCTGGGCGATCGGGCGTTGCGGCTCGGTTTTCGCCAGATCAAGGACCTGCGCCGCCCCGACATGGATCGGCTGGTGGCCTGTCGGGGCGAGGGATATGATTCGGTTCGTGACCTGTGGCTGCGCGCCAAACTTTCGCTGTCGGCGCTCGAGAACCTCGCCGAAGCCGATGCGTTCCGCTCCCTCGGGCTCGATCGGCGTGATGCGCTCTGGGCGGTGCGCGGGCTCAACCGGGCGGGCGACAAGGATGACCTCCCGTTATTCGCGATCGAGGCTTCGGGTCCGGCCAGCGATGGCGCGGGCGAGGCCGAAGCGGCGCTGCCGCCGATGCGGCTCGGCGAACATGTGGTCGAGGATTACCGGCACATGTCGCTATCGCTCAAAGCCCATCCAGTGGCCTTCCTGCGGCAGGATCTCGTCAGAAAGCGCATTCTGCGCAGCGAGGAACTGGCGGGTCAGGCCCTCACGGGCCGGCGCGTCACGGCCGCCGGTCTGGTGCTGGTGCGGCAACGCCCCGGCTCGGCCCATGGCGTGATCTTCATGACGATCGAAGACGAAACGGGCGTCGCCAACATCATCGTGTGGCCGAAGGTGTTCGAGCGTTTCCGCTCCGCCGTCATCGCGGCGCGATTCGTGGCCATCACGGGCAAGCTGCAGAACGAGGCTGGCGTCATCCATATCGTGGCCGACACGATCGTCGACCTGACGCCGATGTTGGCCGCCTTGTCGGAACACGGCCCCGCTATATCGGACCTCGCCCGCGCCGACGAGATCAAGCGCCCACAGACTTTTTCGTCGCAGAAGCGTGACCACGGCGTCGAGCTTGGGCTGAAAATTGGTTTTCCGCTCGCGTCGAACAGCCGCAATCCGCCAAACGACCTTCAAACCGCCATTGTACCGGCCGAGAGGGAGGTCGCGAGGGTGATGCCCAAAGGCCGCAATTTCCACTAACGGCACGACGACACCTAATTGCGCTCCCGGACGTTGCCCGTCGGGAGCGATGCGGGTATCGCATCTACATACGGTTCGGGGTCGATGCGATGTTCATATGCTGAAAACAGCCTTCGTCGCAGCCCGAGACCGGCGCCGTCTTCAGGTGATCGCCGGCGTTCTTATCGGTTACGGGTTCAGCAAGGTCGTCGACCGGCTTGGGCTCCACCACATCGCCCGATTCGCATCACGCGCCACCCCCAAGGTGGATGTCACGCGCCTTTCCCGTCCGCAGCGGGTGCGATTGGCCATCGAGGCGCTGGGTCCCACCTTCATCAAATTCGGACAGATCCTCGCCAGCCGCCCCGACCTTCTGACCCCGCAATGGACGGAAGAGCTCGGCAAGCTGCACAGCCAGGTCTCGCCGGTGCCGTGGGAGCACATCCGCAGCCAGATCGAGGCCGACCTCGGCGGCGATCCGCATGAAATCTTCGCGGAATTCAATACGACGCCCATCGCCTCCGCATCAATCGCGCAGGTCTACCGTGCGCGCCTGCAGACCGGCGAGGATGTGGTCGTCAAAATTCTCCGACCCGGCCTCCGCAAGATCATCGAAGCCGATCTGCGCCTGATGGCCCATGGCTCGCGTCTTGTCGAAAGCGAGTGGCCCGAGATGGCCCGCTACAAGCCGCAAGAGCAAATGCGGCACCTCGCGCATGGCATCAACGGCGAACTCGATCTCGCCAACGAAGGCCGCAACTGTGAGCTGCTGGCCTCGCTCTTCTCGGCCCGTGACGATGTCATGTTCCCGAAAATCTATTGGGAATGGACCTCCGAGCGCGTGCTCGTGCAGGAGTTCATGCACGGCATCTTCCTCAACGATTACGAGGGGCTGAACAACTCCGATCTCGACAAGACGATCCTGGCTCAGAAAGGCACCGACGCCTTTCTGCAGATGGCTCTGATCGAAGGCGTCTTCCACGCGGACCCGCATCCAGGCAACATCCTGGCTCTGCCGGGCAACAAGATCGCCTTCATCGACTTTGGCATCATCGGTCGTCTGTCGCAGCGCCGGCGCGACCAGCTTCTGGTGCTGATCGGCTCGATGCTGAAGAAGGACGCCGATGGCTTGATGGCGGTCCTCCTCGAATGGTCGGGCGTTACCGCCCCGGACCTCGCCAAGCTCGAAGCCTCGTCCCAAGCTTTCGTCATGCGTCACTCAGGGGCGGTCCTGAACCTTGGCTTGGTTTTGACCGATTTCATGACGATGGCACGCGAAAACGACCTCGCCATGCCGACCGATCTCGCCGTGCTGTTCAAGGGCCTCATCACGGCCGATGGCGTGATGCGGCAGCTCGACCCGAAATTCGATCTGTTCACGGCCGCCGGTCCCACGGTTCAGAAGACGATCGACGCGCGCTTCTCCTTCAGCGGTTTCAAGAAGAAGCTCGAATCCGTCGGCGCGGGGCTGTTCACCGCCGCCTCCGACCTGCCGAGCCTCGTCCATCTGATGCTGGTCCGCCTGAAACAGGGTCGGATGACGGTCGAAATCGAAATCAAGGGGATGGACAAGCTGGTCCACGGGATCGAGCGGGCGGCGGCGCGCGTCGCGGTCGCGCTCGTGGTGGCAGCCTTCTCGATCACGCTGGCGCCGCGCCTGATCGATCTTGGCAAGCCGGCCGTCGCGACCGTCAGCGTCATCGTGTCGATCATCGGGCTCGGCTGGCTGGTGCTGCTCAGCCGCAAGAAGTGACGCAAAACCCTCGACCGTGTCGGGTTTGACCTTGCTGCGCCAGCAACTGGAAGCCATGTCGAGGGAGATGAGACAGTTCCCGAGGCGTTCCGTGTCGACCCAAGACGATGATGTTCCGCTCGATCAAACGATGAACGCGCGTCCGGACGAATTGCAAGCCGTGTCGCCGCTGATCCGGCGCATCGTCGCCGATAATGGTGGACCCTATACGTTCACCGGCACCTGTACCTATGTGGTCGGGCATGGGTCGGTTGCGGTCATCGACCCCGGCCCGGACGACCCGCGCCATCGCGATGCCCTGCTGACCGGTCTCTCGGGTGAAACGATCGCCCATATTCTTGTGACCCACACGCATCGGGACCATGCCCCCGGCGCGGCAACTCTGGCGGCCGCGACGGGAGCCGAGATCGTCGGCTGCGCCTCCTATCGCCCGGCGTCGCTCAACTTTGGCGACATGGATGCGGGCGACAAAGCGCATGACGTCGCTTACCGGCCCGATCGGGTGCTGCAAGACGGCCACCGCGTCGCGGGCGTCGGTTACGATCTCTTCGCGGTCGCGACACCCGGCCACGCCGCCAATCATCTCGCCTTTGCGCTCCCACAGGAGGAAGCGTTGTTTTCCGGCGATCACGTCATGGCTTGGTCGACGACGGTCGTGGCGCCTCCGGATGGCTCGATGCGAGCCTATATGGCATCACTCGATAAACTTCGGGCGCGCGCCGATGCGGTCTACTGGCCCGGCCACGGCGGCCCAGTGCTGAACCCGCAGCGCTTCGTCCGCGGCCTCATTCATCATCGCCGCCACCGCGAGACCGCCATCCTGCAGCGGCTGAAGGCAGGCGATCATCGCATCGAAACACTGGTCGAGCGGCTCTATGCCGGGCTCGCGCCGGCCCTCAAAGGAGCCGCTGCGATGTCGGTTCTGGCACACCTGCAGGATATGGCCGAGCGCGGCCTCGTGATGGCGACCGGAGCGCCCCCGCTCAAGGCCAGCTACGTTCCGGTCTAAGTCAAAAGCCCTCGGGCATCTGCTGTCGGGGCAGCCCCGGCGCCACAAGTGGCGGGGCGACCATCATTGTTCGTCGACCGCCGCTTGCAAAGCGTTCGAGAATTCGACGATCCGAGCCGCGTTGGTGCCGAGATCGGTCCATGGCGCTCGCGAGGCGGAGCGAATGTCAACGCGCGACTGGCTTGCCGACACGCCGGTAATCCGGATCGTGACATCATCCGCAAATCCCATCACGAGGCTCCGGGCCACGGCATCGATCCGCCCCTGTGGAAGACGCGCGGTCGGAGGCTGCTGATCGACGATGGCCCAGCGCCGTGCACTGATCAGCGATACGACCATTGTATAGGCCTCGACGGGCGGAAGATCGATCGTCACCGGCTTCACGTCGGGATAGGCCGCTGATTGCAGGCGGGTCGCCGCCTCGGGCGGTTGCTCATGGATCGCCCCGCGCCGCGCCGTCACCGCCTTGGCCGAGGTCGCGAACACCAGCGGCTTGGTCGCATCGGTCGTGATGTCGTGAAGATCCGGCATGGGCATGGCCTTGATGGCGAGCCACGTCGGATAGGCCAGCAGCAGGATCGCCAGAGCCGTCCCCCCGAGCGCAGGGCCTATCCCAGGCCGACCGGTGCGCCAGACCACGACCAATGCCCTGAGAGCAAAGATCGGCGCCGCGAGCCCGAACACCATCGCGGTCGCGAGAACCGCCAAGGCCTCAGCTGGATCGAACACGCCGGCCCGCGACGCCACGATCGCGATTCCGGCCAAGACCAGGCCGAAAAGGGCGCAGCGTCGGCTCCACACGGCCGCGCGGGACACAGGTTCCGGAACGACGATACGGCGCATGTCAGGCCAGGCGATCCAGCAGCGCCGGCAAATCGGCGATGCTGGCCAGCACATGATCGGCGTCAGGCGCCAGCACGTCGCGACCCATCGGGCCACTCAGCACAGCGATCGCGATCGCACCAGCGGCACGCGCCGCGTGGAGATCGTGGGGGGTGTCCCCGACCAACGCGACCCGGTTGGGCGAGACGCCGATCTGGCGCGCGAAGGCCAGCACCATGCCGGGTTCCGGCTTGCCGCCATGCCCGGAATCATAGCCGGCGACAAAATCCATGTGAGCATCGAGTCCGAGTGCCCTCAGATGGTCGCGTGCATTGGCCTCCGCGTCATTCGTCGCGAGCCCGAGCCGCAGACCTCGCCCGCGCAGCGCGTCGAGCACGGCGACCGGATCGCCGATCGGCATCAGAGACCGCAGGGTCTCTGCCGCGAAACGCTCGTTCAGGTCATGCATAAGTGTCGGGTCACCCAATCGGCCGAGCGGACCGCCCCACGCCGCCAGGATGTCTGTGGTGGTGCCGGCGATCATCATGGAGGTTGGACGAAACCGGCGGTCATCGATAGAAAAATGCATGGCCTCGGACAAAGCCGTCACGATGGCCGTGTCGCCGCCGCAGAGATCGTGCATCACCGCGAAAGCAGCACGACCCCATGTCTTGTCGAAGTCGATCAGGGTCCCGTCCTTGTCGAACAGGATGCCGGCCAATAGCCCGCGCGATGGCGTCTGTGCAGACATCGGTTGAACCGCTCCTCTAAATCCGCGACGCTGGCGTCGGGCCGAGACGATTCCCGACATAGGCCCTCACCCGAGGGTCTAACCCCGATCAGCCGTGGTCGTCGATCCGCTTCGGCACGAAAGCGAAACCGCACGCGATGAGTAGACCACCCTCGAGACGCGATGTTCCGGCCCGCGCGCGCCGTGAGGACGGTGCCGAAAGGGCCTTGATGGTCACTGGTTTGGCGCTCGTGATCCTCTCGTTGGGGGCCCGCATCGAACCTGCATCCGCCGATGTTCCGCTGCCTCCGGTCCGGCCCACGCGCGCTGAGCCGCAATCGCGCCCGCCGGTCCCTCAGCCTGAAGCGCAGCCTCCGCTTCCGCCTCAGCGGCCTAGCGGCCCAGAGGTGCCCGCGTCGAAAACCCCGGCTGCGGCCTCGCTTGGCCCGTCCTTACCTGGGATGCCGAGCCTTGCGCCGGTTCCGCCACAGGCGACCGGCGCCGCCCGACCGAGCGGCGATGCCGCAGCGCCGGAGGAGCCGGCAAAGGTCGACATCGCGGCCGAGGAACTGGTCTGCGCGGCCCTCTTTTCGAGCGGCAAGGTCGTGGCCCGCGCCAGCGAGCCCGTGTCCGGCCCGGGGGGATGCGGCATGGCGGCGCCGATCGAACTCTCGGCCGTCCTCGTGTCGCCAGGTGTCCGCGTCGCCTTCGAGCCGCCTGTCGCCATCAATTGCGCGCTCGGAGCCGTGGTGGCCGATTGGGTGCGGGACGATCTCGTGCCGACCTTCGAAAAAGCGGGGAAACCTCTGCGCGCTTTATCGAGCACGTCGGGTTACGCGTGCCGGGGTCGAAACCATGTCGCGGGGGCCAAGCTGAGCGAGCACGGACGCGGAGACGCGATGGATGTCGGCGGGTTCAAGGTTGCGGATGGCAGCATGATCGGGGTGAAGCAGAGCGGCACCCCGGTGCTGGCGGACGTCAAGCGAACAGCCTGCCTCCGCTTCCGGACGGTGCTGGGCCCCGGGTCGGACGGCTATCACGAAAGCCATATGCATGTGGACCTCGCCAGCCGCCGCCACGATTATCGCATCTGTCACTGGGATCTGCCGGACATGACCGTCACCCATTGACGATTCCGGCCGAAATCAACAGTCCCATGCGCGCGATGCCCCGTCCTGGAACGTCGGATCGCAAGGGTCCTTCAGCTTTTATTAGAAATGCCGCTTCAAGTTTGACTCAACATTCACCAGTCCGGACGGTCCTGCTGGTGTCAGCGCGTTGAGGCAAAACATCATGAACGAGTCCCAGCAAAATCCAGCCCAAGGCCCGAAGGGCGAAGATGCACGCGACCTGCAAACCCGCCTGTATCGTGAGATCGGCATCTCGGCCGTGGCGGCGGCTCTCCGCTTCACCACGCAGACTGAGCCCGGCCAGCATCGCTCGACCCAGCGGCCTCGCGCCTCGATCCTGCGGGAAGACCATCGCGCCGCCTGAACCCCAGCCCGCGTTACGACGTCACACGCGATGTAACGGCGCGGCGGTCGCGACAAAGCCCTGGTTTCGATCTATATCACCGCGATGATCAATCGACGGCAACTGCTGATCGGAGCCGGAACCCTTGGGCTCGCTCCGTTCGGACTGGCGAGTTACGCTGTGGCGGTCGAGCCGATGCTCAGCCCGCGCGTCACCTCCTATGCCCTGACCCCGCCGGGTTGGCCTCAAAATCTGCGTCTGCGCATTGGTGTCATCGCCGATATCCATGCTTGCGAGCCTTGGATGTCGGCCGAGCGGATCCATGGCATTGCGATGTCGGTCAATGCCCTGTCGCCCGATCTGATCGTGCTTCTGGGCGACTTCAACGCCGGCCATCGCTTGGTGAGCGGACCTGTGTTTCCGGCACAATGGGGCGATGCGCTTTCGGTGCTGCGCGCCCCGCTTGGCGTCCATGCGATCCTCGGCAATCATGATTGGTGGCACGGCCCCGTTCCGGGTATGCCGGGCGGTGCCGAAGAGGTGCGCCGCGCCCTGCGTCAGGTCGACATCAACCTGCTCGAAAACAGCGCGGTCTCGCTTCGTCACGAGGGGCAATCCTTCTGGCTGGCGGGTCTCGCCGACCAAATGGCCCATATGATCGGCCGGTATGATAGCCGCGGCGCAGACGATCTCGGCGGTACCCTCCGGTCGATCGGAGACGACGATCCCATTCTGCTTTTGATGCACGAGCCCTTTCTATTCCCGCGCGTGCCCAATCGGGTGTCCCTGACGCTTTGCGGCCACACGCATGGGGGCCAGATCAATGTTCCGTTGATCGGGACGCCATTCGCACCATCTCGACGTTACGTCTATGGCCACATCGTCGAGGGCGGACGGCACATGATCATCTCGGGCGGCCTTGGGGAGTCAGGGGCGCCGATCCGGTTTCGCGTTCCCCCGGAAATCCTCCAAATCGATCTCGGCGCGCCCCTCGTATCGAGCTGATCGACGAGGCCGGTCGACCGGGCCTTGCCTTGCGGGTGAGGGTTCGGTAGAGCCGGCATCGGCGGTCGCCTTCTTCTCTTTCGTACCGGCTCCCCTTGGCTCACGTCTCCACGAGCGATCTCGACGGCACTCTGACGCTGTTCCGCGATGCAGCCATCGGGGCATCCGAGATCGCGTGTCGCTACTTCCGCCCAGGTGCGCGGACCTCCGCGCGGATCGACTATAAAGACGGCGGGTCCCCCGTGACCGAAGCCGATTTCGCCGTCGATGCCTATCTGCGTGAGCGTTTGACCGAGGCGATGCCCGGAGCCGCCTGGATGTCGGAGGAAACGGTCGATTCGGCCGAGCGCCTCGAACACGACCATGTTCTGATCGTTGATCCGATCGACGGTACGCGGGGTTTCGCGGCCGGCGATGCGCGCTGGGCCGTGTCGATCGCTCTCGTGACGAAGAGCCGACCCACGGTCGGCATCGTGCACGCGCCAATCCTCGACCAGAGCTTCACGGCGATCCTCGGACGCGGCGCAGCCTGCAACGGCGTTGCAATCCATCCCTCGAGCCGACTGAGCCTCGATGGCGCCTGTATCGCTGTTCCGGGCGATCTTGCGAATCATCTGCCGCAGCCACTCGCCTTTCGCGTTTCGCCGAAAATTCCCTCGTTGGCTTGTCGGTTCGCGCATGTGGCGGCGGGATTTCTCGATGGCTGCATCGCTGGCGCCAACGCCCATGATTGGGATATTGCGGCTGCTGATCTCATCCTCATCGAAGCGGGCGCGCAGTTGACTGACCGGCACGGCCAGGATCCTGCTTATAATCGGCGCTCGCCGCGCCATTCCATGCTGATCTGTGCCGCACCCCCCTTGCAGCAGGCGCTGATCCGCCTGCTGCAGCGGCCGGAAGACTGACGGCGGCCTCAGCATCGGCATCGCGTGATGCACGCAAAGCCTTTGCCGTCTCAGGCGCGGAGCGCTATGGCTGAACTTCACCGGCTGAATCAAGAAAAGCCCAACCGGGCCGGCCCCGCGCCGGTAACCGGAGCAGCTCGGATCGACGATCGCGCGATCGTGGGTCCGACATACGGAGACTCCCATGTCCACGTCCAACTCCCCGCAGCTTCTGCACCTTGTCTTCGGAGGCGAATTGACGAGCCTCGACGGCACAGAATTTCGTGACCCGACCAAAATCGACATCGTCGGCATCTTCCCGAATTTCGCGAGCGCCCAGGTGGCATGGCGGTCGCGCGCTCAATCCAGCGTCGATAATGCGATGGTGCGCTACTTCATCGTTCACCTGCATCGCTTTCTCGACCCGGCAACGGCTCAATCGCGTGGCTGACAATCCGTCAGGCGATGCTGGTTCATGCTGAAGAAGCTCGGACGGACGCGACCGGTTCAGGAAACCGCCGGCTTTCTGGCGAGCGTCTATCTGCGGCTTGTGAAGGCGACGAATCGCTTCGTGCAAGATCCACCGGACTTTCTCGACGCGATCGGCCCGGATCTGCCGGTGATCGCTGCGATGTGGCATGGCCAGCATTTAATGATTCATTATGCTTGGCCAAAGGGCGCGCGGGTGTCGGCGCTGATTTCGCGCCACCGCGACGGGGAGATCAATGCCGTCATCCTGCGCCGCTTCGGCGTGCGGGCGATCCGTGGGTCGGGCGGCGAAGCCTCTAAATCCCGTCGGCGCGGCGGCGGCGCGGCGTTGTTGAGCATGACGCGCGCGTTGCGCGAGGGACAGACCATCGTGATGACCGCCGACGTGCCGAAAGTGGCACGTCAAGCCGGGCTCGGTATCGTCGCGCTCGCCCGTCTCTCCGGACGGCCGATCTACCCGATCGCCGTAGTGACGAGCCGACGCTACGATTTCAAATCATGGGATCGGGCAAGCCTCGGCAAGCCCTTCGGCAACGGCGCTATGGTGCTCGGCGACCCCATTCGGGTCGACCGAGACGCGGATGCGGACGCGCTCGAACGCGCGCGTCGAGCCGTCGAGGACGGGTTGGACGCGGTTCATACGCGCGCCTATGCCCTGGTCGGCGGTCGCGACCCGGGGCAGGCTCTCGCGGATATGCGGCGCGCCGGCACCGCCCAGTGAAGGAGCGTCGTAGTCTTCTTCTTTTGCTCTACCGTGGCGGCAGCCGCTTGCTCGGACCGGCGGCCGGCTCGTTTCTGCGACGGCGGGAGCGTCGCGGCAAGGAAACCCTGAGCCGCCTCGGCGAGCGCATGGGGTTGGCCGGAGAGGCCCGTCCCGAGGGTCCCATTGCCTGGCTTCACGGCGCAAGTGTCGGAGAAGGGCTGGCGCTCCTGCCCCTGATCGAACGGCTCACGACGCGGGGCTTCGCTGTTCTGATCACGACCGGAACCGTCTCGTCCGCCGCCATCCTCGGGCAGCGGCTTCCACCCGGTGCCATCCACCAATTCCTGCCGCTCGACATTCCGCGCTTCGTCAGCCGCTTTCTCGATCACTGGCGGCCGGATCTCGCGATGCTGGCCGAATCCGAACTCTGGCCCAATCTCATCGTCGAGCTTTCCAAACGAGATGTGCCGCTCCTTCTCGTCAACGCGCGCCTTTCGGCCCGATCATTCGCGCGCTGGCAGCGATTTCCCCGCTTCATCAGAGCGGTGCTCGATCGCACGACACTCTGCGTTGCACAAACCAAAGAGGATGCTGATCGTTTCAAGGCGCTCGGCGCCCCGACCGTGACGGTGGGCGGCAACCTTAAATTCGACGTGCCGCCGCCCCCGGCCGACCGCGATCGCGTCAGCGATCTCGCCGGTCTCATCGGATCGCGACCGGTGTGGCTCGCCGCCTCGACCCATGTGGACGAGGAAGCCATCATGCTCGATGTCCATCGGCGTCTGCTTCGCCGTTTCCCGGATGTGCTGACGATCGTGGTGCCACGTCAGACCGAGCGTGGCGGCGCGATCGCCGAGGCGGCCGCGAACCTTGGCCTTCGCGCCGCGCTGCGCTCACGGAGCCAGACACTGGATCACCAGACAAATGTCTACGTCGCCGACACGATGGGCGAACTCGGTCTGTTCTACCGATTGACCGGCGTCGTTTTCGTCGGCAAATCGCTCGCGGGCGGCGGAGGACAAAATCCGATCGAGCCGGCCAAGCTCGGCAGCGCGATCCTGCATGGACCGCTGGTGGCGAATTTCGCCGAGGTCTACCGCACACTCGATGCGGCAGAGGGAGCCGCCACGATGGCCGACGGCAAAGCTTTGGCCGATACGTTGACGGCCCTGCTGTCGGACGGGGTGAAGTTGCGCCGCATGGCGCGCGCCGCCGCCGATGCGGTCGAGCGCCATTGCGGCGCGACCGATCGAACCATGCGGGCAATCGAGCCTTTCGCTAAACGCGTGTTTGCGCGCCAGGGACTCTGATGCGGGCGCCGACCTTCTGGTGGCAGCCGACCGCCTCGGTCGCGGCCACGTTACTGCGGCCAGTGGGCGCGATCTATGGCGGGCTCACGGCACACCGCATGGCACGCCCGGGCTGGCGCGCGCCGGTCCCGGTGATCTGCATCGGCAATCTGGTGGCCGGCGGCGCCGGCAAGACGCCGACCGCCATCGCGATCGCGCGATTACTGATCGACATGGGCCATCGCCCCGCCTTTCTGTCGCGCGGCTATGGCCGACGGAACCCTAAGCGCGACCCCTTCGTGGTCGACCCCGATCATCATGCGGCTGAGGACTGCGGCGACGAACCCCTGCTGCTGGCGCGCGTCGCACCGACGATCGTTGCGGCCGACCGATTGACTGCGGCCCGTCTCGCCATCGAGGCCGGAGCGGATGTGCTGGTGCTGGACGACGGTCTTCAAAATCCGGCGCTCCTCAAAGATGTCTCGATCGCGGTGGTGGACGGCGGGTCGGGCATCGGCAACGGATTATGCCTCCCAGCTGGTCCCTTGCGGGCGCCGATCATGCGTCAATGGCGGTTCGTGTCGATGCTCTGCGTGATCGGCGGCGGTCAGCCGGGCGAAGCCGTCGCGGGCGAAGCCGAGCGCGCCGGAATACCCGTCACGACTGGACGGCTCGATCCGGATATGGAGACCGTCGCGATGGTCCGTCACCGCCGCTTGCTGGCCTTCGCGGGGATCGGACGGCCCGAAAAGTTCTTTGCGACCCTCGATGCCTTAGGGCTCACAGTGGCCGATCGACTGAGTTTTCCCGATCATCACGTCTATGGTCGCGACGATCTCGCGCGGCTCACGCAGGCTGCGGAACAGATCGACGCGACGCTGATCACTACCGAAAAAGATCGGGTGCGGCTTCCGCCGCGCTTCGAAACCTTGACACTACCGGTACGGCTCGCCTTTGACGATACGGTCGCGATCCAGGCCCGGCTTGCGGAGGCGTTCAGCCGAGGTTAGTCGGCGATTTTGTCTCGCAGGCCCAAGCGGACCAACTTGGCATCGGGACTCGCGTAAGCTTCCTGCAAGGCGACGTTCCAATAGCGCAATTCCTCGAGCGGGATCGGCTCCTGCGTGACGGCGCAGCGCACGAAAGAGCCGGGCCTGACGACGCGGAAATCACCATCGAGATACTGCACTTCGGCCTCGACGGCGGCGGCGGGACGGCGCTCGAAACGATTCATCTTGTCAGCATCCAGAGAAGCCGAGCCCGAGGGCCGGTCGAATAAGGTATGGGTCTTCGCGAGATATAAGCCGTGCTCGGCCGCGAGCCAACAGGCCCGTGCCGTCGTCGGACGATTAGAAGAGCGAACCCTGTTTGGTCGACGGCGGCGTCCGGGGCAACTTGGTCGTGGCTTTGGTGACCGATGTCGCAGACAATTTTGGTCCCGCCTTCGGCCTCGGCGCACGTGACAACGGGACTGCGGGATCTGCGGTCGCCTCAACGGCGTCCGTGTCGATCACCTGAGCGCGAGCTTGCCCATCGGCGAATTCGAGCAGGATGAGCTCGGTCGGGGCGAGAGCCGAGGCTGAGCGCATGGTCTGCCCCGCTGCATCGCGCACCAGCACGAACCCGCGGGCCAGCACACTGCGGTAGCCCAGCCCGGTCAGCAATTGGCTGACCGAAGCGAGCCTCGCGGTGCGGCGCTGGGAGGCAGCCGCCATGGCAAGACGCATGCGCGCGTCGAGACCCGAGACACGAGTCTGCCGGGCGCTAGCCACTTCACGGGCGAGCCGGAGCCGTGCCGCAAAAGCGGCCGCGAGACGGTCGCCGGCCGTTTTCAATCGACGCTGGCGATCCCCGAGCAAGCCGGCCTCGGCTCGCATCATGCGATGCGCCAACGCATCAAGGTGCTGCGCCACGCGCGCCACCCGGGCCCGAGGCGCTTGCGCGGCCAGCCGGCCACCGATGCGAACCAGCAGAATGCGGCGGCGATCTGTCCCGGCCCGGAGGCCACCTGGTAGCCGCGATGCCGCAAGATCGAGCCGCTGCCGGGGGCCGGCCAGAAGATCACCCCCCGATGGCAGCAGGCGGGACAGCCCGTGCAGCGAGAGACGCCGATCCTCGAGCAGTCGCAACATAGCGGCGGTCTGCCGCCCTTCTAGCCGGTCGATCGCGCCCATCAAGTCGAGCAGCACCGGAACGGCGAGTTCGGCCGCCCCCGTGGGTGTCGGCGCACGCAGGTCGGCCACATGGTCGATCAAGGTCCAATCGGTTTCGTGACCGACCGCCGAGATGATCGGGATCGCGCTGGCCGCGACCGCGCGGACGATCGCCTCGTCGTTGAAGCTCCAGAGATCCTCCAGCGATCCCCCGCCCCGTGCCACGATGATAACATGCGGGGCCGGGATGCCGGCGACCTTCAGATCGTTGAAGCCCGCAACCGCCCGCGCGACCTCGGCGGCGCTGGTGTCGCCTTGAACGCGGACCGGCCAAACCACGACATGACGGGGAAACCGGCCGGCGATGCGATGCAGGATGTCGCGGATGACCGCCCCGGTCGGTGAGGTAATGACGCCGATTACGCCCGGCAGGAACGGAATGGGTCGCTTACGGGCGGCATCGAAAAGGCCCTCGGCCGCGAAACGCCGACGTCGCTCTTCCACGGCCGCCATCAGGGCGCCGACGCCGGCCGGCTCCAAGCTCTCGATGATGATCTGGTAGGCGGATTTGCCGGGGAAGGTCGTGATCTTGCCCGAAGCGATGACCTCAAGCCCTTCCTCGGGCTTGATCTTCATCCGGGCGAACGACGTCTTCCAGATCACCGCATCGATGCGGGCCGTATCGTCCTTCAGCGAAAAATAGGCATGGCCGGAGGAATGCGGGCCGCGGTAGTTCGAGATTTCACCGCGCACCCGCACGTAACCGAAACGATCTTCCACGGTTCGCTTCAGCGCGCCCGCGAGCGCGCTCACCGTCATCTCCTGGTCGTTCGGGTTTGCGGTGGCGCGCACCACGCCGTCGTCATCGACCATCGGCAGGCCGGGTGCGGCCGCAAGAGCTCCGGAGGGGCGACGGGAGGATTTCGGCTTCAGCATCGCCTTGTTTTATCGCGACCGCGCGGCGCTGTCTTCCAGGGCTTTGCGGCTCGGGGCTATTCTCCCGGTTGGATCGCCTCACCGAACAGCTCCATGCGTTTTGTAAGCGCCGCCAGACGGGCCAGAACGACGGAGAGGAAGCAGAGGATGAGTCCGCCGACCAGACAGGTGATTTCCACCGCCAATTGAACCTCGGTCGGCGAGCGGCCGGTGCTCCACAGCCCGAGTAAGACGATCATGATGCCACAGACTGCTGCCATGATGGTCATTGCTGGTGATACTCCTGCCGGGGACGCTGATCGCGGTGTGGGAAACATCACGACGTGATGGCGGTTCTTTGGCGTTCGATGTAGGTCCTATCGCATCGCAACACTGCTGGTCGCCGGACGTTCGTCATGATGGTTATCGCCGAGAGGCCGTTTCGTTGAAGGTCCTGCTGCTCGGCTCGGGCGGTCGCGAACATGCTCTGGCGCTGTCGCTGGCGCGTAGCCCGCTGCTCACGCGCCTGTTGATCGCTCCCGGTAATCCAGGCACGGCGGTGTTGGGCCTCAACCTGCCCGTGGATCTTACGGATTCGGCCGCGATCGTAGCGCTGGCGCAACGCGAAACCGTCGATCTTGTCGTGGTCGGCCCCGAAGCGCCGCTCGTCGCCGGTGTGGTGGACCGACTCTCCGACGTCGGGATTTTGGCCTTCGGCCCCTCCCAAGCCGCCGCCGCGCTGGAAGGATCGAAAGGCTTCACCAAGGACCTCTGCCGCGAGGTCGCGATCCCGACCGCCGCCTATGCTCGCTTCGACGACGCCGACGCGGCGCGAGCGTATCTCAGCGATCATCCGCTGCCGGTCGTCATCAAGGCGGATGGGCTGGCGGCCGGCAAGGGCGTCATCATCGCCGAAACCCGGGCCGATGCCGAGGCCGCAATCGACGACATGTTCGGCGGCTCGTTCGGCAGCGCGGGTGCGTCTGTCGTGGTGGAAGCCTTTCTGTCGGGCGAGGAAGTCTCGTTCTTTGCGATCTGCGACGGAACGCGGGCGCTCGGCTTCGGCTCGGCCCAGGATCATAAACGCGTCGGCGATGGCGACACCGGTCCGAATACGGGTGGCATGGGCGCCATCTCGCCGGCGCGGCTGGTCGATGCAGCACTCGAAGCGCGCATCATGGGCGAGATCATCCTGCCGACGCTGCGCGGCATGAGCGAGCGCGGGACGCCATTTCGCGGTGTCCTGTTCGCGGGCCTGATGGTGGAGAACGGCGCGCCGCAGTTGATCGAATATAACGTTCGGCTGGGCGATCCCGAGACGCAAGTCATCCTCCCCCGGCTGCACACCGATCTCCTGCCCCTCATGCTGGCATCCGCGCGCGGCCATCTGCCCGACACGCCTCCCGTGTTCGACGAGGCGACAGCGCTCACGGTGGTGCTGGCCGCCAACGGCTATCCGGCTCACCCGATCAAAGGCACGCGCATCGGTGATCTGACGGCTGCAGAAGCCTGCCCAGGCGTGACGGTATTCCACGCTGGCACGCGACAGGAGGGGGACGCGCTTCTGGCCGATGGCGGTCGCGTGTTGACCGTGACGGCCCTCGGTCGCGACGCAACCGAAGCGCAGGCGCGGGCCTATGCGGCCGTCGATGCGATCGACTGGCCCGGAGGGTTCTGCCGGCGCGACATCGGCTGGCGCGCCGTTCGGCCGGTTACGCTTCTCGATTGAAACGCCCACCGCGCGACGGCATTGCCGCCTGAAAGGAGACGCTGATGCCTGATCTCGCCGACCTCTTCCCCGGTTTCGCCTCACGCACCGTCGCGACCGATGCGGGACGCATCTTCGCGCGGGTCGGCGGCTCCGGCCCCCCGCTCATGCTGCTGCACGGTTTTCCCGAAACCATGGCGATGTGGCACGCGATCGCGCCGGATCTGGCCAAGCATTTCACCGTCGTGGCGATGGACCTTCGCGGCTATGGATGGTCGTCTGTGCCGCGCAGCCAAAATGGCGAAGGCTATGCGAAACGCGTGATGGCCGACGATGTCATCGCCGTGATGGACGATCTTGGCCATGCCCAATTCGCTCTTGCGGGACACGATCGCGGCGCACGGGTCGGCTACCGGCTGGCGCTCGATCACCCCGGCCGGCTGAGCAAGCTCGCGCTGCTCGATATCGAGCCGACCATGGAGGTGTGGCGCCAGATCGAGGCCGGCAGCGGCGACGCTCCCCATTGGACCACGCTTGCGGAACCCGAACCGCGGCCCGAGCAAGCCTTCGGCAAGGACCCGGTTGCCGCGTTCGGCGGCCTGCTGGTCAAGTGGTCGAAGGCCAAATCGCTTGCGGCCTTCGACCCGCGCGCGCTCGACCATTACCGCGCGACCTGGACGGAACCGACGCGCATCCATGCCATGTGCGAGGACTACCGGGCCGGTGCGACGCTCGATCGCGCCGCCGACGAGGCCGATGCGGCAGCCGGTAAGACGATCTCGTGCCCCGTTCATATTCTGGCGAGTTCGGATTACCTGCAGGGACCCGGTAAAGACGCCCCGTTGGATGTCTGGCGGCGCGGATTTGCGCCGCAGGCCACGGGTGAGACGATCGAATCCGGGCATTTCCTCGCCGAGGAGAATGCCGCAGCGACCGGTCAAGCCCTGATGCGCTTCTACTCCGCATGAGAAACGACGAAACACGATCGGTCGCGCCGGCTTTCGTCCGTCCGCCCTGCGGTGTCGCGGTGGCGCTCGGCGGCGGCGGCGCTCGCGGCCTCGCCCATATCGTCGTACTCGAAGCCCTGGACGACCTTGGGGTGCGTCCACTCGTGCTCGCCGGCGCCTCGATGGGCGCGGTGGTGGCGGCCGCCTATGCGGCGGGCATGACGGCGCGCGACATTCGTGCCTTTTCGCTGCGCGTTCTCCGCAATCGACGGCTGCTGCTCGGACGCATGTTGGAGGCCCGCGTCGGACGCTTCACCGATATCCTGAAGCGCGGCTTGGTCAACCCGGTGCTGCTGGACGCGGAACTGCTACTGCCGTCGTTCTGGCCCGACGACATTCCGGCCAATTTCGAGGACCTGCTGCTGCCGCTTCTGGTGGTGACGACCGATTTCAACGCCCGCGCGCAATTGGTGCTGCAATCGGGCGATCTCCGCAGTGCCGTCGCGGGCTCGATGGCGATCCCCGGCATGGTCAAACCGGTTGAGCGCGACGGGCGGGTGCTGGTGGATGGCGGCGTCGTCAATCCCTTGCCATACGAGATGCTGTTCGATCATGCCTCGGTGGTGCTGGCCTGCGATGTGTCGCCGGGTCGGGCCGATGGACAAGGCATCGCGCCGCAGCCCTTCGAGGCCATGCTCGGCGCGACCCAGATCATGCAGGCAGGGCTGACGGCGCGAATGCTGCGCGAACGGCCGCCGCATCTTGTCGTTCATCCGCCGGTCGAACGGTTCCGGTTGCTGGATTTCTTCTATGCGGCGCGTATTCTCGAGGCCGCCGATCCCTGCAAGGACGCCATCAAGCGCGATCTCGCTGCTCTGCTCGAGACGGTTCTCTAAGCCAGCATAGCCAGGAGATCGTCCAGCGTGTCGAGCGTGGCCGGATCGGCGACGCCATCGACCCGCTCGGGGCGGAAATGCAGCTGAAGCGACCGCACGACCGCTTCGGTCGCCGTATCGAATGAGCCGGTGATCGGCAGCCCATATCCAAAGGCCGCGAGCTTGCGTTGGATTGTCTCGACAGGTGCGCCCGCATCGCCGATCCGCAGACATGGACCCGACCGGGCGGGGCGAGGCGGCACCCAGAGGCCGACGCCCGCTTCGGCCAAGGTCGACCAGGGAAAGCGCTCGCCCGGATCCTGCTTGCGCCCTGGCGCGATATCCGAATGCGCCAGCACATTGTCCGGCCGGATCGCGTATCGCGCCACGATATCGCGGCAGAGATCGGTGACGGCGGCGATCTGAGCGGCGGGATAGTCCGGCAAGCCGCCATCATGGCCGGCATTGACGATTTCAATCCCGATCGATGCGGAGTTGAGGTCGGTCAGCCCGCGCCAAGCGGAGCGACCCGCGTGCCAGGCGCGCCGATCTTCCGCCACGAGTTGCAGGATGCCGCCATCCTGCTCGACTACATAATGGCAAGACACTTGGGAGACTGGGTTGCACAGCCAAGCGAGCGCCGACGTACCGTCCGGCATGCCCGTGTAGTGCAGAACGAGGATAGTCGGGACGGCACCTAGCCGCTCGCCGTGGTTCGGCGATGCCATGATGGTGAGGGGAAGACGTGTGCCAGGCTGTGACACGGTGGGACCCGGAGGCGTCGCATCGGACGACATGACGCCTCCGTCGATCTCAGTAGCCGTAGTAGCGCAGGCAAACCGGGTTGCCATATTCATCGAAGCCACGACGCGCGCAGGCGGGCGGCGGCGGGGGAGCGGCGTAATAATAGCCCGGACGCGGTGGCGGCGGCGTCGCGGCCGCGCCGAGGATCGCGCCTGTGCCAGCGCCGATGGCTGCGCCCGCAAGCGCGCCACCGGGACGACCCGACGCCAAGCCACCGATCAACGCGCCGGTCGCACCGCCAAGCACAGCGCCGCCGGCAGCATTCTGGCCCTGCGGGGTCGCACATCCCGACATGGCCAAGGCCGACGCTAGCGCGCCAGCCAATAGAACAGTCCTTTTCAAGCTTCGCTCCTCCTGGTTCGACCATCGCAGCAACATTTTGCGTCAATCGGTCCGATTCACCCCTTCTGCATGCCTACAGCAAACAGCAGAGGGCGAAAAGGCGACACCACTGTAAAAAGACAGGAAAACGGCCAATCACAAGCATCGTCGCGCCACTGCACAATCTTGCGTGCTGGGTCAAGCCCAATATTACCGCAGAAGCGGGTCGGATCGACGCTTGGTCCTTCCGATCATCACTGTTGTATTTTAGCGACGACTGATCAGCAAGCGACCATACAGCAGATCGATTTCTCGAATCAGGTCGGCTGCCTGAAAGATGACATTTTTCCGACAAGATGCGCCGAAAGGAGAAAGGCCAGTATGAATGGCCCAGAAGGGAATATTGGTTGAAATTGCATCAAAGCATCATGGTCGGCCTTCTCGCCGCGATCGTTTTCGGGAATGTCGCTTCAGCCGAAGAAGCCGCTACATCGCAGGCAAACCAGGCCCATGAAGACCCTGCCCCGACCCTCGAGGCTCTGGTGGCGCAACATGCGCATGATAATGGTATTCCGGTCGGGCTCGCGCGAGCCGTGATCCGCATCGAGAGCCGCGGCAACCCCCGCGCGCGCAACCACGGCGCCATGGGATTGATGCAGATCAAGACCGACACGGCGCGCCGCCATGGCTTCGGGGGGAGCGCCAACGGCCTTCTCTCGGCCGATACCAACCTTCGCTACGGCATGAAGGTGCTGGCCGAGGCCTATCGCGCGTCCGGCGGCGACGTGTGCCGCACGCTCGCCTATTACCAAAGCGGCCATCGCGTTCACCGCTTCAACGCAGCGCAGCGCTCCTACTGCAGCAAGGCGCGGTCGATCATGGCCCGCGCCTGATCCGTTCGATTTGCCTTTCCGAGCGTGAGCGCCTAGAGCCCGACCTGCCAGTCGGCTGGACGGCCGTCGCCTTCGGGCGGAGGAAAGTCCGGGCTCCACGGAGAAACGGTGCCGGATAACGTCCGGCGGGGGTGACCCTAGGGAAAGCGCCACAGAGAGAAGACCGCCCGGTACGAGGTTCGCTTCGGATCCGGGTAAGGGTGAAAGGGTGCGGTAAGAGCGCACCGCATCGGCGGTAACGTCGATGGCATGGCAAGCCCCACCGGGAGCAAAACCGAATAGGGACGACATGGGATCAGCAATGATCCCACCCGTCTCCGGGACGTCGTCCGGGTTGGTTGCTTGAGGCGGCCGGCAACGGTCGCACCAGAGGAATGGTCGTCACGCGGGAAGCTTCGGCAGCCCGCCCTACAGAACCCGGCTTATAGGCCGACTGGCATTCGCGCCCCGGGGATATCGCCTTCGCTGCGGCACCGGCGCGGCGGCTTCGCTCCCCCGGCCGCGAAACCCCGGTTTTCGCGAAAAATAATTTGCCCGCCGCCGAGCCCGATGATGGCATTTTCGGGGCCGTTGCCGCGCGCAACACTCTCTTAACCTTAACGCTTTCTAATGACCGGGAGGCTGCTGCGTCGCGTCGGACGTCGCTGCCGTTTTATTGACGCCCATATGGTCCCATGATATCCCAAATCATCCCGTCCAGCGTAGGGTTTTCCGGTTCGGATGCAGCGTTCCACCCGCCGGTGGAGCAAAGCCTTCCGACTGGTTTGTCGCGACGTTTGGAATGGGGTGGGCTCTGGGGGGACGGTGGATCGTTTTGTCTCGAATTTCACCAACAAGCTGGACGCAAAGGGTCGCGTATCGATTCCCGCATCGTTCAGGGCAGTGGTGGCTCGAGACGGGTTCGAGGGATTATATGTCCACCCTTCGCTCGACCTTCCGACGCTCGACTGCGGGGGGCAGGCTTTGCTGAATCAGATCGACGCCATGATCGAACCGCTCTCGCCCTTTTCGGCGGACCGCGATGCGATCGCCATGACGCTGCTGGGCGAAAGCGACATCCTGAAGATCGATGCCGAAGGGCGCATCAGCCTCACCGAGGCGCTCAAGGAGCATGCCGGCATCACGACCGAAGTGACCTTCGTGGGCGCCGGCCAGAAGTTTCAAATTTGGGAGCCGAACAGTTTCCGTACGCGCCTGCTGGAGGCCAGACAGCAGACCCGCGCGTTGCGGCAGCAATACGGTTCTCGACCCGCGACGATGGATGGTCCATCGTCGTCGCCTCCAGGAGCACGGGAATGATGTCGGGTCGCGGCGATGGACCTGTCCTCGCCGCAGGCGGATCGGTTCGACATCTTCCTGTGCTCCGCGGAGAGGCTCTCGGTAGCCTCGCGCTCCGCGATGGCGGCCTCTATCTCGACGGAACCTTCGGGGCCGGCGGCTACACCAGCGCCATTCTCGATCATGCCGGCACGCGCGTCATCGCGATCGATCGCGATCCAAGCGCGATCGCGGGCGGCGCCGCGCTCGTCAAAGCCGCGAACGGCCGGCTCACCTTGCGTGAGGCGCGGTTCGGCAATCTCGACACCGTCGTCGGCGAGCTTGGCCTCGGGCCGCTCGATGGCGTCGTGCTCGACATCGGCGTCTCGTCGATGCAGATCGACGAGGAACAGCGCGGCTTCTCGTTCCGCTTCGACGGCCCGCTCGACATGCGGATGGAGAAGCGTGGCGACAGCGCCGCCGACATCGTCAACACGGCCGATGAAGAAAGCCTCGCCAACATCCTCTTTTACTTCGGCGAAGAGCGCGCCTCGCGCCGCATCGCCCGCGCCATCGTGCATGATCGCGCCATCATGCCCTTCACCCGCACGAAGCCTCTCGCCGACATGATCGCGCGCGTCGCGCCGCTTGGCCCGCGCGATATCCACCCCGCCACACGCACGTTTCAGGCCCTCCGCATCGCGGTTAACGACGAATTAGGTGAACTGGTGCGTGGATTGACGGCGGCCGAGCAGGTTCTCGCGCCAGGCGGTCGTCTCGCGGTCGTCACCTTCCATTCGCTCGAGGACCGCATCGTCAAGCGCTTCTTCGCGGCCCGTTCCGGGCGTGGCGGCGGCGAGACCCGGTCGCGTCATCTGCCGGGCGAGCCCGAAGCCGTGGTGCCGACGTTCACGCTCGAGGGACGCCAGCATATCGGCCCCTCGCCCGAAGAGGTCGCCACGAACCCACGCTCCCGCTCGGCCAAGCTCAGGGTCGGCACCCGCACCGACGCGCCGGTCGGAGCCCTCGATCCGCGCTGGCTCGATCTTGCCCGGCTCCCCACCGTTCAGAACAGGCGGTAGCCATGTGGCGCTTCGTCAACATTCTCGCGGTCACGATCCTGGTGGCGTCTGCGGGCTACGCCTATTCGATCAAATACGAGACGATCCTGTTCGCCGAACAAATCATCAAGGCCAAGCACCAGATCGCCGACCAGCAAGATGCAATCGCCCGATTGCACGCCGAATGGGCGCTGCTGACCCGTCCGGAGCGACTGCAGGCCTTGGCCGAACAGCACACGAACCTTCGGATGCTGTCGCTTGACCAGATCGTGCAACTGTCCGAACTCCCCGACCGGCCGCCAAAGGTCGACACGATCGGCCGAAAGCTCGACTCGCTCGGCTTGGCCGAGCCGACCAACACGCCGCAGGATCGCCGCGCAGGCGGCAGCGTCGCGACTCCCTCCTCGGCGAGATAAGTCATGGCTGAATCGAACGTCGACTTCATCGAACCGGATCCCGCCGGGGCACCGAAGAGCCGCATGGCGCAGTTTCTCGCCGACGTCATGCGAACGCGGCTCGACAAAAGCAGCTCGCGCCTACGCCTCGTCGCGATCGGCTTCATCATGGTGTTCGGCCTGATTTCGGGCAAGCTGGTGCTGCTTGGCTTCAAGCCAGACAATTCGCAAAGCCTGAAGGGTGCGGCCGCAGAGGCCGTCTCAGGCGCCCGGCCTGACATTCTCGACCGCAACGGCGCCGTGATGGCGACCGACATCAAGACCATGTCGGTCTTCGCCGAACCGCGCCGCATCATCGACAAGGACGAGGCCGTCGAACTGCTGACGGCCGTGCTGCCGGATGTCGACGCGCACGACCTGCGGGACCGGCTTGGCTCGCGCAAAGGGTTCGTTTGGGTGAAACGCGGCATCACGCCGAGCCAGCAGGCGGAGGTTTATCACCTCGGCCTGCCCGGCATCGGCTTCCTGCCGGAGAATCGTCGCGTCTACCCGAATGGGCCGATCGCGGCGCATGTTCTCGGCTTCGCCAACCTCGACAATCAGGGCATCGCCGGTATCGAGAAATATATCGACGGACAAGGTTTGGCCGACCTGCACGGCGCCGGCTTCAAACTATCGTCCGACGACCTCAAGCCCATCACGCTGTCGATCGACCTCAACGCCACCCATGCGATGCGCGACGAACTCGCCAAGGGCATCGAGCATTTCAAGGCGAAATCCGGCGCAGCCGCGATCATGAACGTCAACACCGGCGAGATGATCGCTTTCGCGTCCCTGCCCGACTACGACCCCAATAATCCAGCCGAAGCGCTCAACCTCGATCCAAATCACATCAACCATCTCACGGTCGGCGTTTACGAGATGGGGTCGACCTTCAAGGCGATCTCGATCGCGATGGCGCTCGAGGCCAACAAGGTCACGCTGAACTCGAAGCTCGATGCGCGTGACAGCCTGCGTTACGGGCGCTTCACCATCCACGACTTCCACAACGAAGGACGGTTTCTGACCGTACCGGAAGTCTTCAAATACTCATCCAACGTGGGCACAGCCCGCATGGCCATGCTGGTCGGGATCGAGGGCCATCAGGCGTTTCTGAAAAAGATGGGCCAATTCGACCGGCTGCGGACCGAATTGCCCGAAAATGCCATGCCGCTGATCCCGAAGCCCTGGAGCGAGCTCAACACCATCACGGCCGCCTTCGGCCAGGGTCTCAACGTGGCCCCGTTGCAGGCCATGATGGCGGTGGCGGGCCTCGTCAACGGTGGCTACCTCATCAAGCCGACCTTCCTGCGCCGCGATTCGGACGACGTCCGGACGCAATATCCGCGCGTGGTGCGGCCCGAAGTGTCGGAAGAGCTACGCTACCTGATGCGCCTCAATGCTGCCGTGGGTTCGGCCAAGAAGATCAACATCCCGGGCTACTTCGCCGGCGGTAAGACCGGGACGGCCGATAAGATCATCCATGGCCGTTACGCCAAGGACAAGGTGTTCACCACGTTCATGTCGATCATGCCGGCCGATAAGCCCAAATACCTTTTCCTCGTCCTGATGGACGATCCGCAGGCTGTGCCGGGGACCTATGGCTTCCACACGGCCGCCTGGAACTCGGGCGAAGTCTGCGGGAAGATCATGGCTCGCGTCGCGCCCATTCTCGACATGCCGCCGAACTTCGTGCTGCCGCAGCAGCCCTTCCCTTATGTGGCGAAGCTCGGCATCGGCCTCGCAGACGTGATGCAGCCGTGAGGCTCGACGCGCTCTTGCCCGGAACGGCCGGTCGGCCCGACTCTGCGGCGATGGACATCGCGGCTTTGGCGTCGGACAGCCGCGCCGTCGTGCCGGGCACGTTGTTCTTCGCCGTTCCTGGAACCCGGCAGGATGGATCGGCTTTCATTCCGCAAGCGATCCAGCGCGGGGCCGTCGCCATCGTGATGGAAACCGGCGCGGCGCCGGTCACGTCCGCCGTGCCGCTCATCGAGGTTCCCGACATCCGCGTCGCGCTCGCTACGGCTGCGGCCGCCTTCACGCCCGGCCAGCCCGGCACCATCGTGGCCGTCACGGGCACCAGCGGCAAAACCTCCGTCACCGCCTTTCTACGCCAGATGTGGACGATCCTCGGCCAGCAGGCAGCCTCTCTCGGCACCATCGGGGTCGTGGCTCCGAGCGGCGCGGTCTATGGCTCGCTGACCACACCCGATCCGATCACGCTCCATGCGACGCTCGACAAACTCGGCCGCGAGGGCGTCACCCATCTCGCGGTCGAAGCCTCCTCGCACGGGCTCGACCAGCATCGGCTGGACGGGCTGCGGCTCGCGGCGGGCGGCTTTACCAACCTGTCGCACGATCACCTCGATTATCACGCCGACCTCGCCGATTATCTCCGGGCCAAGCTCCGCTTGTTCGACACGCTGCTGCCGGCCGGTGGCGCCGCCGTTATCGACGCGGACAGTGATGTCGCGCCAACCGTTATCGCGGCGGCGCAGGCACGCGGCTTGCGGGTGTGGACCACGGGCCGCGCTGGCCATGACCTTCGCTTGATCTCGGCCGAACCCGAGGGATTCGACACACGGTTGAGCGTCGAACATGCCGGTCACACCTTCGCTGTTCGGCTGCCGCTCGCCGGCGCGTTTCAGGTCGCCAACGCCCTGCTGGCGGCGGGCCTCTGCCTTGCCACGGGCAGCGAGCCCGAGGCGGTTTTCGGAAGCCTCGAACGGCTCGAGGGCGCGCCGGGCCGTCTCGAACGGGTCGGCAGCCACAAGGGCGCGCCGATCTTCGTCGACTATGCCCATAAGCCGGACGCGCTCGACAAAATACTCGAGACGCTGCGTCCCTATGCGCGCGGCCGCTTGACGGTCGTGTTCGGCTGCGGCGGCGATCGTGACGCGGCCAAGCGTCCCTTGATGGGCGCCATCGCGGTGCGGCGTGCCGATCGCGTCATCGTGACGGACGACAATCCCCGCTCGGAAGATCCGGCCGCCATCCGGCACGCCATCCTGGCAGCCGCGCCGGACGCGATCGAAATTGCCGATCGTGGCGCGGCGATCCGCATGGCCGTTGCGGACCTCTGCGACGGTGACGTGTTGGTGGTGGCCGGCAAAGGACACGAGACCGGCCAGATCGTCGGCGGAACCGTGCTGCCCTTTTCGGACCACGAAACCGTTCTGGCCGCCATCGCGGAGGCTCAACGATGACGCGCGATAAGCTCTGGTCCGGCTTCGGCCTCGTCACGCCGCTCGACGCACGCGTCGCCGGCCCCATCCCGACCGGTATTTCGGGCGTTTCGATCGACACTCGCACGATCGAGCCCGGTGATCTCTTCGTCGCCATCAAGGGCGACGCCAGCGATGGGCACAACCATGTCGCGACAGCCTTTGAAAAAGGTGCTGCAGCCGCCGTGGTCGATGAGAGCCACTACGATATGGAGCGTGGGCGCGGCTCACTTTATATCGTGACCGACACGCTGAAAGCCATGCAGAGCCTCGGCCGCGCGGCCCGCGCCAGAACCGACGCCAAAATCGTCGCGGTGACCGGCTCGGTCGGCAAGACCGGCACCAAGGAAGCGCTGCGCCTCGTGCTCAGCGGCGCCGGTGAGACCCACGCCTCGGCAGCATCCTACAACAACCATTGGGGCGTGCCCCTGACGCTGGCGCGCATGCCGCGAGCGACGCAATTTGGCGTGTTCGAGATCGGCATGAACCATGCGGGCGAGATCGAACCGCTGACCGCGATGGTCAAGCCGCATGTCGCCATCATCACGACGGTGGCGCCCGTCCATCTCGAGTTTTTCCGCTCGGTCTCCGAGATCGCCGACGCCAAAGCCGAGATCTTTTCCGGCCTTCAGCCGGGCGGCACCGCGATCATCAATCGGGACATCGACACGTTTTATCGTTTGCTGACCCGCGCCGAAGCCTCGCCGGCGGCTCGCGTGCTGACCTTCGGCGAGCATCCGGAGGCGGATGCACGCCTCGATTCGCTGACGCCGGAGCTCAATGGATCGAGCGTTCAGGCGACCATCCACGGCAGGCCGGTCCACTTCCGACTCGGCGCGCCGGGGCGTCACCTCGCCATGAACGCGCTGGCGGTTCTGCTCGCAGCGGCCGAGGTCGGCATCGATCCCTTCTTCGCCAGCTTGGCGCTTGCGGCCTATTCGGCCGGGCCGGGACGTGGCGAACGCACGATCCTGCAGACCGAGGCGGGCCCCATCACGCTCATCGACGAAAGCTATAATGCCAACCCGGCCTCGATGCGGGCCGCACTCGCGCTCCTCGGCTCAACGCCGGTCGGCGACGGCGGGCGCCGCATCGCGGTTCTGGGCGACATGCGCGAACTTGGGCCGGATGCGCCGGCCTTGCACGAAGCGCTCGCCGGCGAGGTGCAGGCACAGTCGGTCGATCTTCTGTTCGCGGCCGGCCCCCTCACGCGCCCGCTTTATGATGCTGTGCCATCCGCCACCCGAGGGTTGTGGGCCGAGCAATCGACGGCTATCCAGGCGCCCTTGGCGGCTGCCCTCCGGGCGGGCGACGTGGTCATGGTGAAAGGCTCCAACGGCAGCAAAATGGGGCCGCTCGTCGCCGCGCTGAAAAGCCAATTCGCACCCCGCTCCGGCGAGGTTTGAGGATCGACGATGCTGACTTGGCTTACGGATTTCGCGGGTGTGTTCAGTCCGCTCAACCTGTTCCGGTATCTCACCTTCCGGACCATCGGAGCGACCGCAACCGCAGCCTTGTTCGTGTTTCTCTTCGGTCCCCGAATCATCGCGGCGCTGCGGCTGAAGCAGGGGAAGGGCCAGCCGATCCGGCTCGACGGACCCGCCTCGCACCTTCTCACCAAGAAAGGCACGCCCACCATGGGCGGCCTGATGATTCTATCAGGGCTCGTCTTCTCGACCCTGCTCTGGGCCAACCTGCGGAGCCCCTATGTCTGGGTGGTCCTGCTGGTGACGCTCGGCTTCGGCATGATCGGCTTCTACGACGATCTTTTGAAGGTGACGAAACAGACCCACAAGGGGTTCTCGGGCCGCATGCGGCTCGGGCTCGAGACGTTGATCGCGGCCGTCGCGGTCTGGGTCATGATGAAGGTTGGGCCGGCCAGCACGACCGGCCTCGCCTTGCCGTTTTTCAACGGTTACGTGGCTGATCTCGGCATGTTTTTCGTGGTCTTCGGCGCCTTCGTGATCGTCTCGTCCGGCAATGCCGTGAACCTGACCGATGGCCTTGATGGACTGGCGATCGTTCCCGTCATGGTGGCGGCCGCGACCTTCGGGCTGATCGCCTATTTCGCCGGCAACTTCCTGTTCGCGACCTATCTCGGCATCAACCATGTGCCCCAGACCGGCGAGTTGGCGGTGGTGGCCGGGGCGGTGATCGGGGCCGGCATCGGCTTTTTGTGGTTCAACGCGCCACCGGCCCAGATCTTCATGGGCGACACAGGATCGCTGGCGCTCGGCGGCCTGATCGGAACGATCGCGGTCGCGGTCAAGCACGAGGTCGTGCTTTGCATCGTCGGCGGCCTCTTCGTGCTCGAAGCCCTCTCGGTGATCGTCCAGGTCGCCTCGTTTAAGATGACCGGACGCCGCGTGTTCCGCATGGCGCCGATCCATCATCATTTCGAACAGCTCGGCTGGTCGGAATCGCAGATCGTGATCCGGTTCTGGATCATCGCCTTCATGCTCGCCCTCATCGGCCTCTCGACCCTGAAGGTGCGCTGAGTATGACGCCCGTCACGGCCTTCGCGGATCAGCATCTCGCCTTGTTCGGGCTTGGCGGCTCGGGCCTTGCGACGGCCGAAGCGCTGTTGGCGGGTGGCGCGCAGGTGACAGCCTGGGACGATTCGGAGACCTCGCGCGAGGCCGCGCGGACGCGCGGCATAAAGGTGGCGGACCTCCGCGACGCGGATTGGTCCGGTTTTTCGGCGCTCGTGCTGGCGCCAGGGGTTCCGCTGACCCATCCCGAGCCGCATTGGACCGCAACGCTGGCGCAGGCCGCAGGCCTTCCGGTGATCGGCGACATCGAATTGTTCTGCCGCGAGCGCGCCAAAGTCGCGCCGGATGCGCCGCTCATCGCCATCACGGGCACCAACGGCAAATCGACCACGACGGCATTGATCGCGCATCTCTGCCGCTCAGCGGGTTGGGACACGCAGATGGGCGGCAATATCGGCGTGCCGGTTCTGGCGCTCGATCCGCCCGCGAACAACCGCGTCCATGTGCTTGAATTGTCGAGCTTTCAGATCGATCTCGCGCCGAGCCTGCATGCCTCTGTCGGGATCCTTCTCAATCTCACGCCGGATCACATCGATCGCCATGGCACGATGGAGAATTACGCCGCCATCAAGGAGCGTCTTGTGGCATCCTCCGATCGGGCTTTGGTCGGTGTCGACGACCCCCATTCGGCGGCCATCGCGGCGCGGGTCAAAGCAAGTGGCATCACGCTCACCACGATCTCGGTCGCGGGTCGGCCGGCGGATGTCACGCTCGACGGCACGCGGCTGATGCGGAACCACGACACACTCGCCGATCTTGCCGGTGTTGCGACATTGCGCGGCCGCCATAATGCGCAGAACGCCGCTGTCGCCATCGTCGCCGTGCAGGCCGTCGCTTCGATGCAGCCCGCGAGCCAACCGATCGATGTTCCGAAAGCGCTGCACGGCTTCGGAGGTCTTCCGCACCGGATGGAGCAGGTTGGGCAGCGCGGACACGTGCTGTTCGTCAATGACTCGAAAGCCACCAATGCGGATGCGGCCGAGCAGTCGCTCAAGTCGTTCGATCCTGTTTTCTGGATCGTCGGCGGCGTCGCCAAGGAGGGCGGCCTCGCCCCGCTCGCGCCTGTCTTCGGCCGTGTCGCCAAAGCTTATCTGATCGGGACGTCCAGCGCGGCCTTTGCGGCCGAACTCGATGGGCATGTCGAGGTCGAAGACTGCGGCACCCTCGATGTCGCCGTGGCGGCGGCGGCGCGCGACGCGGCACGTTCGGACGCGGCCGAGCCGGTCGTGTTGCTGGCCCCCGCTTGCGCGTCTTACGACCAGTTCAAAAATTTCGAGCAACGGGGCACGCGCTTCCGAGAGCTCGTCGAGGCGCTGCCTGCCTCGCTCGCAGGTCAGGCTGAGGAGAAGTCCCGTGATCTCACGCGCTGAAAACTCGCGTCTCGCCAACTGGTGGTGGACGGTCGATCGCTGGCTTCTCGGCGCTCTCGGTTTGCTGATGATCCTCGGTATCGTGCTAGCGATGGCGGGCAGCCCCGCGGTCGCGGAACGGCTCGGACTGTCGACATTCTACTTCGTGCGCCATCAAGCGATGTTCATGCTGCCGGCCGCCGCCTTGCTGATCGCGACGTCATTCCTGTCGCCGCGCGACACACGCCGCGCCGCCCTGCTTCTGTTCGTGGTCGGCATGGGTCTGATCATCGTAGCCCTCATGTTCGGACACGAGGTGAAGGGGTCGAGGCGTTGGATCTTCGGCATCCAGCCCTCCGAATTCGTCAAGCCCGCCTTCGTGATCCTGGCCGCATGGGCGTTTTCGGAAGGCGCGCGGCGGCGCGACGTGCCCGGCAACCTGCTGGCCCTGCTGCTCCTGCCGATCACGGTCGTTCCCTTGATCCTGCAGCCGGATTTCGGGCAGACGATGCTGCTCTCGATCGTGTGGGCGACTCTCTTCTTCATGGCGGGGCTGCATCTGTTCTGGGTCGTCGGCCTCGGCGGCGCCGGTGCCGCCAGCGTGTTCCTGGCCTATAAGCTCGTGCCGCATGTGCGCGACCGCATTCTTCACTTCGTCGATCCGAGCAATGGCCCCGGCGCCAGCGACACGTTCCAGGTCGATACCGCGATGGAAAGCTTCGCGTCGGGCTCCTGGCTCGGCAAGGGACCGGGCGAAGGCATTTACAAGCGCGTGCTGCCCGACGCCCATACCGACTTTATCTTTGCGGTCACGGGCGAGGAATTCGGCCTGTTATTCTGCATCGCGCTGGCCGGCCTCTTCGCCTTCATCGTCTTGCGCGGCCTGCTCCTGGCCGACCGAAACGACGACCCATTCTGCCGGTTCGCCGCTGCCGGCCTCGTGGTGCTCTTCGGGGTGCAGAGCTGCATCAACATGGCGGTCAACCTTCACCTGATGCCCGCCAAGGGCATGACGCTGCCGTTCATCTCCTATGGTGGATCATCGCTCATCAGCTTGGCGGTCGGCATGGGATTTCTGATCGCGGTGACGCGGAAGCGTCCACGCGCCGCCGTGCTCGACGGCATCGGAGACAAGATCTGATGGCGGTGCGGATCAAGACACAGCGCCACAACGGTCCGGTCCTGGTCGCGGCTGGCGGCACCGGCGGGCATCTGTTCCCGGCCGAGGCGCTGAGCCGCGCTCTGGGGCAGCGCAACATTCCGGTGGAACTCGTCACCGACACCCGCGCGCTCGCTTATGCCGACACTTTCCCGGCCGATGCGATCCATGCGGTCCGCGCCGCAACGCCGACCGGCGGCTCCGCCCTGTCCAAGGTCAATGCGATGCTGACCTTGGGGCGAGGCTCGTTGCAGGCCCGCGCTCTGCTCGGACGCATCAACCCGTGTGTTGTGGTGGGCTTCGGCGGCTATCCGACGGTGCCGCCGATGGTGGCCGCGCTATCGCGGCGCATCCCCGTGATCCTGCACGAGCAGAATGCCGTGATCGGGCGCGCCAACGCCTTTCTGGCACGCGGCGCCACCGCGATCGCGACGGGCTTCGAGACCCTTGGGCGCGCCTCGGCCGGCGTGCTCGCCAAGGCGACCCACACGGGTAATCCCGTTCGGCCCGCCGTTCTAGCCGCCGCCGCTAGCCCCTACCCCGGGTTTGCGGATGGCATGCTGCGGATCCTCGTGACGGGCGGCTCGCAAGGGGCGCGTGTCATGTCGGATGTGGTGCCGTCCGCCATCGCGCTTCTCGATGACAGCAGCCGACAGCGGCTCATCGTCGTGCAGCAGGCCCGCGGCGAAGACGAAGCCCGTGTCCGCGCCGTTTATCGGGAGGCCGGCGTGCAGGCCGAAGTGGCTCCGTTCTTTGCAGACTTGCCGGCCCGCATAGGCGCCGCGCATCTCGTCATCGCGCGAGCCGGTGCGTCCACGGTCAGCGAACTCGCGGTGATCGGCCGCCCCTCGATCCTCGTGCCATTCCCCCACGCGCTCGATCAGGACCAGGCCGCGAACGCGCAGATCCTGCAGCGCACCGGCGCGGCCTTGGTGGTCCGCCAATCGGCCTTCACGCCGGACGCGCTGGCGCGTGAACTGAACCGCATTCTCGCCAGTCCCGCCGAAATTCTCGCCCCGCAAGCCGCACAGGCCAAACGTGCCGGGTTGCCGGATGCCGCCGAGCGCCTCGCCGATCTCGTCCTCACGATTGCCGGTGTCACGGCCCATGATGCCGCCGCAAGCGACATCGCCTCTCTTCAAGGAAGCCTCGTCCGATGAAACTGCCGCGCGAACTCGGCCCTATCCACTTCGTCGGGATCGGCGGCATCGGCATGTCGGGCATCGCCGAGGTGCTGGCCAACCTCGGCTACAAGGTCCAGGGCTCGGATGCGTCCGAGAGCGCCAACGTTCAGCGCCTCCGTGACAAAGGGATCACGATCAGCATCGGCCATGATGCGAAGAACCTCGGCGATGCCGAGGTCGTGGTGGTCTCGACGGCGATCCGCCGCGACAATCCCGAGCTGACGGCCGCACGCGAGCGCCGTCTTCCCGTGGTGCGTCGCGCCGAGATGCTGGCCGAACTGATGCGCCTCAAGACCTGCGTCGCCATCGCGGGTACGCATGGGAAAACCACCACGACCTCGCTGGTCGCGACCTTGCTCGATGCGGGCGGGTTCGACCCGACCGTCATCAACGGCGGCATCATCAATGCCTATGGCACCAATGCGCGCCTCGGCGATGGCGACTGGATGGTGGTGGAGGCCGACGAGAGCGACGGCACCTTCCTGAAATTGCCGGCCGATGTCGCGATCGTGACCAATATCGATCCCGAGCATCTCGATCACTTCAAGACGTTCGATGCCATAAAGGCTGCCTTCTTTACGCTGGTCGAGAACCTGCCGTTTTATGGCTTCGCGGTCATGTGTCTCGACCATCCGATCGTGCAGGAGCTGGTGGGCCGCATCGAGGACCGGCGCGTCATCACCTACGGCGAAAACCCGCAAGCCGACGTGCGGCTGCTCGATGTCGATCTGACCGGCGGCGTGTCGCGGTTCAACGTCCTGATCCGCGATCGCAAGACAAACGGCGCCACCTATATCGAGAACGTCGTGATGCCCATGCCGGGCCATCACAATGCGCTGAACGCGACGGCCGCTATCGCAGTGGCCTATGAATTGAAGATGCCGATCGACTTGATCCGCAAAGCTCTGGCGAATTTCGGTGGCGTCAAGCGCCGCTTCACCCGCACGGGCGAATGGAACGGCGCGGAAATCTTCGACGATTACGGCCACCACCCGGTCGAAATCACGGCGGTGCTGAAAGCGGCTCGTGCCTCGACCAAAAACCAGGTCATCGCCATCGTGCAGCCGCATCGCTATTCGCGGCTGCAGGCGCTGTTCAGCGATTTCGCAACCTGCTTCAACGATGCCGATGCGGTCATCGTGGCGGATGTCTACGCGGCCGGGGAGGTTCCGATCGAGGGCGTCGACAAAGCCGGTCTCGTCGCCGCCATCAAGGCGCACGGCCATCGCAACGTCATGCCCCTGCCCTCTCCCGCCGACCTGCCGCGCCTCGTACGCGATCTCGCCAAGCCGGGCGATTACGTCGTTTGTCTCGGTGCCGGCAACATCACGCAATGGGCGAACGCGCTGCCCCAGCAACTCGCGGCCGACGCTTGATGCAGGAGGCCGACCTCCGCGCGCTGCTTCCCGACCTGCGCGGGCGGTTGAGCTTCGGCGACAAACTGGGCGCCATGACCTGGTTCCGCGTCGGGGGACCAGCCGACATGCTGTTCGTGCCGGCCGACGAGGACGACCTCGCCTACGCGCTGGCCCGCATCCCGCCCGAGGTTCCGGTGACGGTCGTCGGGCTCGGCTCCAACCTCATCGTGCGGGACGGCGGCATCAGGGGGCTCGTGGTGCGGCTCGGCAAAGGATTTGGCGCGATCACGGTCGAGCCTGACCAACGCCTGCGGGCCGGAACGGGCGCGCCGGACGTGAAAGTCGCGCGCGCGGCAGCCGATGCGGGCATCGACGGGCTGGCGTTTTTTCGCGGCATTCCCGGTTCGATCGGTGGCGCACTCCGCATGAATGCCGGGGCCCATGGCGGCGAGACCACGGATGCTTTGATCGAAGCGCGAGGCGTCGACCGGTCGGGAACGATCCGGACCTTCGGCCATGCCGACATGGGCTTTTCGTATCGCCACTCCGACGCGCCGGATGACGTGATCTTCACCCAGGCTGTCTTCCAGGGCCGACCGGGAGAAAGCGCCGTCATCCTGGCCGAAATGGATCGCATTACGGCGGCGCGCGAGGCGTCGCAACCGATCCGTGAAAAGACCGGCGGCTCGACCTTTGCCAATCCGCCGGGCCACAAGGCTTGGCAATTGATCGACGCGGCAGGCTGCCGGGGTCTCGTGCGCGGCGACGCGCAGGTCTCCGAGATGCATTGCAACTTCCTGATCAACCGCGGCACAGCCACGGCGGCCGATATCGAGGGGCTCGGTGAAGAGGTGCGCACCCGCGTTCTCGAGACGAGCGGCGTGTCGCTGCGCTGGGAGATCAAACGGATCGGGGTTGCGGCATGAGGCGGACCGCCGCCTTGGGCTCGAACGAGAAAGTAGATCGATGACAAAGCACGTCGCTGTTCTGATGGGTGGCTGGTCGGCCGAGCGCGAGGTGTCGCTGCGCTCAGGGGCGGCCTGCGGCGCCGCGCTCGAAAGCGTCGGCTATCGCGTGACCCCCATCGACGTCGACCGCGACATCGGCGCGACGCTGGCGGCGATGCGACCGGATGTGGCCTTCAACGCCTTGCACGGCCGTGTCGGCGAGGATGGGACGATCCAGGGCATTCTGGAGATCCTTCGCATTCCCTATACGCATTCCGGCGTTTTGGCGTCGGCCATCGCGATGCAGAAGGACAAAGCCAAGATCATGTTCACGGCCGCGGGGGTCCCGGTCGCGCATGGCATGTTGGTCAATCGATTCGAAGCGGCCCGCGAACATGTCCTGCCGCCGCCCTATGTCATCAAACCCGTTAACGAAGGCTCGTCTGTCGGGGTCATCATCGTTCATGAGGGACGAAGCCATCCGCCGCAGGAACTCGGCCGTCCGGATTGGACCTTCGGCGACACCCTGCTGGCCGAAACTTTCGTTGCGGGACGGGAGCTTACCTGTGCCGTGATGGGTGATCGCGCCCTCGGCGTGATCGACATCGTTTCCAACACCGGCGAGTTCTACGACTACGATGCCAAATATGCCAAAGGCGGGTCCACCCACGTCTTTCCGGCAAATCTTAAACAAAATATTTACCAACATGTCCAAGAGTTGGCGCTCAGGGCTCATCGGGCTCTCGGATGCCGCGGCGTGAGTCGCACCGATTTCCGCTACGACGACCGACCCGAGGGCACGGGGGAGTTGATCGCGCTGGAAGTCAACACGCAGCCCGGGATGACCGAGACCTCCCTGGTTCCCGAGCTTGCAGCACATGCCGGCTTATCATTTGGTGAGCTTGTCCGATGGATGGTGGAGGACGCCTCCTTAGATCGTTAACGGAAAGCAGCGCGGGGCTGTTCGCCCTGTCGCGCCCGCGTTTTGCTGGCTTGCCGGACAGCTTCGACAACGGTCCCGTCCAGTTCCGCAACAACACGCGCCGCCGGTCCCGTGCCCCCAAGGGGTTTCATCTTCCGGCGCTGCTTCCTCGGACGACCCGGGGCGGCGTCGGCATCGCGCTGACGATCGCGCTCTTCGCTGCGACCGGCCTTTATGGCGCCGTGCGCGGTGGCCAATATCAGGCCTTCGTCGCGGCCAATGGATCCCCGCTCGACGTCGCCGCCAAACTGGTCGGCTTTCCGATCGACGCCATCACGATCTCGGGCATCAAGGAACTCGACCAGACCGAGATCCTCAAGGCCGCCGCGATCGATCCGAGCCACTCGTTGCTGTTTCTCGACGCTGCCAGCGTGCGCGAGCGCCTTCGTGCCCTGCCGCTCGTTCGCAACGCGGTCGTGACCAAGCTGTTTCCCGACCGTCTGACCATCGCGATCGACGAACGCGATCCCGTCGCGCTGTGGCAGATCAACGGCCATCTCTCGATCGTGTCGGCCGATGGGGTCGTGATCGACGATGTGCACGACGACCGTTTTCTGACGCTGCCCTTCGTGGTCGGCGAGGGCGCCAACGGGCGCGTGTCCGAATTCCTGGCGCTGCTCGACGCAGCCGGCGACCTGCGGAGCCGTATTCTCGCGGGTGTCCTGGTCGGCGAGCGCCGCTGGACCCTGAAGATGGATAGCGGCATCGAGGTCGCCCTCCCCGAGACGGGAGCCGCGGAGGCGATGGCCCGGCTCGCCCTCTTGCAGAAGCAATCAAAGCTTCTCGACAAGGATCTCGTCTCGGTCGATCTCCGGGACCCGGAACGAATCACCGCCCGCTTGTCCGACGATGCGGCTGCCGCTCGCGTCGACATGCTCGCCAAACGACCAAAACGGAAGGTGATCCCCGAATGATGCCGCCGCGCATGCGTCCCATCTCGACACGGAAAAGCGCAGTTCTCTGCGTGCTCGATGTGGGAACCTCGAAGGTCGCTTGCCTGATCGCCAAGCTCGTGCCGGCGGAGCCCTCCGACATGCTGCGCGGACGCACACATCGGTGCCGTATCCTCGGCATCGGCCATCAGCGCTCGCGCGGCATCAAGGGTGGCGCGGTGATCGATATGGACGAAGCCGAAAGCGCCATTCGGCTCGCGGTCGACGCGGCCGAGCGGATGGCCGGCGTCGAGGTCAGCAGCGTCATCGTCACGACGACGGGTGGCCGCCTGTCGTCGCAACATTACAGCGCCAAGGTCACGATCGGCGGCAAGGCGGTCTCCGATTACGATGTTCATCGCGTGCTCGAAGCCAGCACGACGACAGCGCGGCAAGGCCGGGCGGTGTTGCATTCGCTGCCGAACGGCTTCTCGCTCGATGAAACGCGCGGCATCCGCGATCCCAAAGGCATGATGGGCGACGAACTCGGCGCCGAGATGCATGTGATCGGTTGCGATGCGGCCGCGGCCCGCAATCTCATGCTGGCGATCGAGCGCTGCCACCTGACGATCGAGGCCCTGGTCGCGACCCCCTATGCGGCCGGCCTGTCGGCCTTGGTCGACGACGAGGCCGAACTCGGCGTCGCGCTTATCGACATGGGCGGCGGCACCACATCGACGGGCGTGTTCGCGGGCGGCAACCTCGCCCATGTCGATGCCATCGCGGTGGGCGGCAACCACGTCACGATGGATATCGCGCGCGGCCTGACGACCCGGCTGACCGATGCCGAACGCTTGAAGACGCTGTATGGCACCGCGATCTCGTCGGCCTCCGACGAACGCGAAACCTTCGCGGTCGCGCATGTGGGCGACGACCCGGATCAGCCGACTCATCTGCCGAAGTCGCATCTCGTGCGGATCATCCGGCCGCGCGTCGAGGAGATCCTGGAACTCGTCCGCGATCGTCTGAAAGACGCCGGTTTCGCAGCCCATGCGGGCCGTCGGCTCGTTTTGACGGGGGGCGCTTGCCAATTGACGGGTGTCGCAGAAGCCGCACGTCGGATTATTTCGCCACAAGTGAGAATCGGGCGCCCTTTGGGTATTCAAGGATTGCCCGAATCAGCAAAGAATCCAGCATTCGCGGCGGCTGTCGGTTTGCTGATCTATCCGCAATTCGCTGGCATTGAGCATTTCGAACCCCGAGGGCAGGCACCGATGCAAGCCACTGGGACGGACGGCTACATGTCACGCGTCGGGCGGTGGTTGAAAGACAGTTTCTAAGAATTGCGAAAACGCGGGACGGCGGCTCCGCGTGATCGCACCGAGATGTTGGATATCCAGGGGACCCACGCGCAAGCGCCCCAAGCAATCGAGAGGCCACAAGCGATGACGATCAATCTCAAAGGACCGGAACTCCGGGAACTGAAGCCCCGCATCATGGTGTGCGGCATCGGCGGAGCCGGCGGTAACGCGGTCAACAACATGATCGTGTCCGGCCTGATCGGCGTCGACTTCATCGTGGCCAACACCGACGCGCAGGCGCTGACGAGTTCGAAAGCCGAGCGCATCATTCAGATGGGCCTGCAGGTGACCGAAGGCCTCGGCGCTGGCTCGCAGCCCGAAGTCGGCCGCGCCGCCGCGGAAGAAGCCATCGAGGAGATCCGCGATCATCTCGCCGGCGCCCATATGGTGTTCGTCACGGCCGGCATGGGTGGCGGCACCGGCACCGGAGCGGCCCCGGTCATCGCTCGCACGGCGCGCGACATGGGTATCCTGACGGTCGGTGTCGTCACCAAGCCGTTCCAGTTCGAAGGCCAGCGCCGCATGCGCGTCGCCGATGCCGGAATAACCGAACTGCAGAAAGCGGTCGATACGCTGATCTGCATCCCCAACCAGAACCTGTTCCGCGTCGCCAATGAGAAAACCACGTTCGCGGATGCGTTTTCCATGGCCGATCAGGTGCTCTATTCGGGCGTCGCCTGCATCACCGACCTGATGGTCAAGGAAGGTCTCATCAACCTCGACTTCGCCGACGTGCGCGCCATCATGCGCGAAATGGGCAAAGCCATGATGGGAACCGGCGAAGCCTCTGGCGACAAGCGCGCCATTATGGCGGCCGAAGCCGCCATCGCCAATCCGCTTCTCGACGAAGTCTCGATGAAGGGTGCGCGCGGCCTGCTGATCTCGATCACGGGCGGCAACGACCTGACGCTCTACGAGGTGGATGAAGCCGCCAGCCGCATCCGTCAGGAAGTCGACGACGACGCCAACATCATCCTCGGCGCGACCTTCGACTCGAACCTCGATGGCATCGTCCGCGTCTCGGTGGTTGCGACCGGCATCGACCAGCCGGTCGGATCCAAGGAGCTCATCGCCAGCGAAACCCGCATCGCCGAGGCCACTCAGCGCCTGCGTCAGCAAACCATCGCGCGCCCCGTCGAAACCAGCGCGGTTCGTTCGCTCGCTGCCCCCGAGCACGCTCAAGCCTATGACCAGGCGCCGCAGCAAGCCCAACTCGCTCAGCCCGCGCCGGCTCCCATCCACTACGCCCAGCCCGCCCCCGCCGCGATGTCGAACGATGTCGAGTTGATGCCGATCCAATCTAAGGCAAGCGTGTTCCAGCCCCAGGTGCCGATGCATCAGGAGCAGCCACGCGCCGAGCATGTCGACAATGGCCCGTATATTCCGCCGGCCCCCCAACAGGTGCAGCGCGCCCAGCGGATGCCGCAGGTGGAAGATCTGCCAATGCCGGTGCAGAACCAGATCCGGGCCCAGCGGAACGACCCGCAGGCCGAAGCCGTTCAAGCCGACACGAAGCGTCGCAGTCTGCTCGAGCGCCTCGCTTCCTTCGGCATGAGCCGTGGCGAGGAAGCAGCGCCTCCCGCCCGCCCGACGGCGCCGGCGCCCCGCGCCCAAGCCAACATGCCGGCTCCGCATTATGGCCAGCCTGCTCCGCAGCAGCAGGCCTATGCTCAACCGCGCGCTCAGCAGCCCGGCTCTGTGCATGCAGAATATGGCAAAAGGCCCGTCCCCGCCGCGCCGGCTCGCAACGCCCATGTCCCGGCCGATCAGCATGGCCGTCCGCTGCCCCACGCTCGCCCGAATGAGGACGACCAACTCGAAATTCCGGCTTTCCTGCGGCGGCAATCGAACTAATTCGTCGCTAAAAGCTGCAACAAATCTAAGCGCATTCCGTCTTCTCGGAGTGCGCTTAGGCTTATAAGCTCCTGTAATCGAACGGTTAACACGATCAAAAAGCATCGCCTTGTATTGTGTTACATCACGTAAAAAAGCGTGATTTGGCTAACCAAAGGCATCCGCGTAGTTTGGCTTCAACGAGACGCGGCGACATGAATCGAACCGCTCCCCGCAGCCAGATGATCGCTTCTTAGCGGTCGAGATTGCGGAGTTTCTGGGGAAGAACCGTGGCAACGGTCGGCTGCAAATAAGGCCTTCGGGCCAAGACACTTCCGGTGCGGGGCATGTTTGCCGACCAACCGGGAGATCTGGAGCAGGATAAGAATGAAACTGGGTAAGCAGACCACCCTTAGGAAGAGCACCGCCCTCGTGGGTGCTGGCGTTCATTCCAATGCTCCGGTGAGCCTTATCCTTCATCCCGCTTCCGCAAATTCAGGTATCGTCTTCATCCGAACCGGCCTTCCAGAAGGCGGCCAACGCCGTATCGAAGCGAAATGGTCCAAGGTATCGACCACGGAACTCTGCACTGTCATCGGTGACCCCTCGCGCGGAACCGTGGCGACCATCGAACATCTTCTCGCAGCCCTCTCCGGCCTCGGCGTCGACAACGTCCAGATCGAGATCGACGGGCCGGAAGTTCCGATCATGGATGGATCATCCGCCGCATTCGTGGCCGCCATCGACCGGGCCGGCATCAAGACCCTGACGGCGCCGCGCCGTTACATCAAGATTCTCAAGCCGATCCGCGTCGAGCAAGGTCGCTCTTTCTCGGAGCTGAGCCCGTCGGACGATGGCTTCCGCCTTGATGTCGAGATCGATTATGCCTGCGGCGTGATTGGTCGTCAGCAAAAGTCGATGATGCTGACCCCCGCGAGCTTTCGCGCCGAGATTTCCCGGGCCCGCACCTTCGGATCGATCAGCGATGTCGAACGGCTCTGGAAAATGGGTTTCGCACTCGGCTCCTCGCTCGAAAATTCCATTGCGGTGGATGGTGACCGCGTTCTGAATCCGGAAGGCCTCCGAAGCAGCGACGAGTTCGTGTCGCACAAGACGCTCGATGCGGTGGGCGATCTGGCTCTCGCCGGCGCACCGATCATCGGCACCTACCGGGCATTCTGCCCCGGCCACAAAATGAACTTTCTTGTCCTGAAGGCCATGTTCGCCGACCGCTCATCCTTCGAGATGATCGAAGCTCCGGTTCGGACCAAGAGCTTCTACCCAGATTTCGCGATGCCGGCGATGCCGGCTTTCGCCGAGATGAACTGAAGCCGTTTCGGTCTCGTTCGCTTCGGTCTCGAAGCTCTGTTGCATCTTTGCGCCTCTCCCTAAAAAAGCGCCGCCAAGGTCGGAACCGATTGGTTCTTGCCGTTTCTGGCCAGGATAGGCCATAATCACCCCTATAGTGATCGCAAGCCGAAGCTGGTCCGTCACAAACGGGTGGTAGTCTTGGCGGCCTGAACAACCGAGTTGTCCTGCATGATGCACGCCCGTTACCGGTCTTCACTTCTCGCCCAGTCCGGTTCCGCACCGCGCGCGACACTGATGTCGACGTCAACGGTCGCAAAGGTCTCGATGGTGGCCATCATCGCCGTGGCCATGCCGCTCGCCGGCTGCTCGAGCCTCGAATCGTTCAACCCCTTCGGTGCCGAGAAATACGAGACCAAGATCCTGCCGGACGTGCCGGCCGACGACATCTACAATCAAGGCCTTGCTCGCCTGGGCAAGAAGGACACCGAGGGCGCGGCGAAGAAATTCAGCGAACTTGACAAGCAATATCCGTATTCAGATTATTCGCGGAAGGGTCTGCTGATGTCGACCTACGCGCAATATCAGGCGGGTAATTACGATGACGCGATCTCCTCGGGCGGCCGTTACTACTCGCTTTACCCGACCTCGCCGGATGCGCCCTATGCGCTCTACATGGAGGCGATGTCCTACTACAATCAAATCCCGGATATTTCGCGTGATCAGAAGCAGTCTGAGAAGGCGCTCGATCTCTTCAATCAAATCGCGACCAAATATCCGACTTCCGAATATGCCAGCGACGCGAAATACAAGATCCAGGTGACCCGCGACCAGATCGCCGGCAAGGAAATGTCGGTCGGTCGCTTCTATCTGGCGCGACATAACTACGTTGCGGCCATCAATCGCTTCCGCACCGTCATCGGTCAGTACCAGACGACCCGGCACACCGAAGAGGCCTTGGCACGTTTGACCGAGGCCTATATGGCGCTGGGAATTACGAACGAAGCGCAGACGGCAGCGGCCGTGCTGGGCCATAACTTCCCAGATAGCCAGTGGTACAAAGATTCGTTTGCCTTGCTGCAGACGGGCGGTTTGGAGCCGCGTGAAGATACCGGCTCGATCATCTACAAGACCTTCCACAATCTCGGTCTGACCTGATCGCCCTCACCTGGCAGGCGCGATGCTGTCTCGTCTGACCATCCGCGATATCGTTCTCATCGACCGCCTGGATCTCGAGTTCGGTCCAGGATTGACGGTGCTGACCGGCGAGACCGGCGCGGGTAAATCCATTCTCCTCGATGCCTTCGCGCTTGCACTGGGTGGACGCGGCGATGGCGGTCTTGTTCGCCATGGCGAGAAGCAAGGCCAGGTCACGGCCGTGTTCGATCTGTCGGCGCAGCACCCCGCACTCGCCTTGGCGCGCCAGAACGACATCGAGGTCGAGGGCGACCTGATCCTCCGCCGCGTTCAGGTCGCCGATGGGCGCACGCGGGCCTTTGTCAACGACGCTCCTGTCAGCGCGCAGGTCCTCCGGGCTTTGTCGCGCACGCTGGTCGAAATTCACGGCCAGCATGACGAGCGAGCGCTCGTCGACCCGGACCTGCACCGGATGCTGGTCGATGCTTTTGGCGGATTGGACACGCTCGTCTCCACCGTTCGGGCATGCCACGCCGCGCGACGGACGATCGAGGCGGATTTGAAAGGCGAAACCGCGCGCGTGTCAAAAGCGCGGGCCGATGCGGATTTCCTTCAGCATGCTGCCGAAGAACTTGGATCGCTCGCGCCCCAGGTCGGCGAGGAAGAGAAGCTCGCGAGCCGTCGCGCCGACATGATGGCGGCGGAGAAAGTCGCGAGCGACCTCCGCGATGCCTACGAGGCCGTGTCGGGCAATGGATCGCCCACCTCGACATTATCGGCTCTCGTCCGGCGGTTGGAGCGACGGGCCGCGCAAGCGCCCTCGCTCATCGACCCGTGTACGCAAGCGATCGATGCCGTGTTGCTTGCTTTAGACGGCGCCTCCGCCGCGATCGGGCAAGCGCTCGACGATGCCGCTTATGACCCGCACGAACTCGAGCGGGTGGAGGAGCGACTGTTCGCCCTGCGTGCTCTCGCGCGCAAACACGCATGCGGCCCGGATGATCTGCCGGCTCTGGCGGACAAATTCACAGCGGATCTCGCCGCCCTCGATGCTGGCGAAGCGCGGCTGAAATCCCTGCAGATCGCACAGACGGCAGCCCTGAAGGCTTATGTCGAAGCCGCGCAGGCGCTCGGAGCGGAACGGCGCAAAGCCGCACAGGCGCTCGACGCGGCCGTCAACGCGGAACTCCCGCCGCTCAAGCTCGAACGGGCGCGGTTCGAGACCGAGATCGAGACGGAGGCGGGTTCCGGTGGACCGGACGGCACGGATCGGGTGGAGTTCTGGGTCGCGACCAATCCTGGGAGCCGTCCCGGGCCTCTCACCAAAGTGGCGTCGGGCGGCGAACTCGCCCGGTTCATGCTGGCCCTCAAGGTTTCGCTTGCCGACCGAGGCTCCGCGCCGACGTTGGTGTTCGACGAGATCGACACGGGGGTTGGCGGCGCGGTCGCGGATGCAATCGGTCGGCGGCTTGCCCGCTTGGCCGATAGGGTGCAAGTGCTTGCGGTGACCCATGCGCCGCAGGTCGCGGCTCGGTCCGCCACGCATTTGCGGATCAGCAAGGGCGACGTCGCCGAAGGCGGCAAGGTCGCGACGCGCGTCACGCCGCTCGCGCCCGATTTACGGCGCGAGGAAATCGCCCGCATGCTGGCGGGCGCGACCATCACGGAAGAAGCCCGCGCCGCAGCGCGCCGCCTGATCGAGGCGACGAGCTAACGCATCAGCCCAAGGCTGCATCAGCAGCGTTAAGGCGCGGTCTTGGGTGCCGGCTTCTTCTTGGGCTTCTGCGACGGTTTCGGTACCGGCTGCGGCTCAGCTTGCGGTGCAGCTGCCTGCATCGGCTTACCGTTGATCAAGATGTCGCTTCCCGGCTTGGCCTCGACCAGCCAGCTATATCGATCCGGCCCTTCGGCACGACCGAGCTGCTTCATCAGTGTCAAGACCGCAAAGGCCTGGGCAGCATCGGGGTTGGTCTGCGCCCCAGTCGTCAGCATATCCAGAGCTTTATCCAGGCCTGTTGCCGAAACGGTTGCGGTTCCGGTCGGCATCTGCTCGGTAAATTGCATCTGGGCTTCGGCCTTCACGGTCATGACGGGAGTCGTGATCGTGCTTGGCGCCAGGGTCACGACGATGTTTTGCGGCAGGGCAAAAGTCTGCACGATGTCGTTGGTCTGCGCCTCGGTCAAAGGCTTGTCGGCGCCGAAGTCGGCGCTGACGATGGCCTTCTGCAGCGCTTCGGTAAAGTGGACTGGGCCGACCTTGACGTGGAGGTCGAGCCCGCTCGGCACGAGCCCCGTCGCCCAGGCCGGCGCAAGATCCGCCGGGATCGTAAACCCATCGGCGTTGAGGCCGATGCCAAGCACGTCTTTCGAATTTTCATTGCCGACATCGAGACGCTCACCAAAAGTATTCGCGCCAAACTGCCCCAGCGGCGTGTTCAAGATAATCTTTTGGATAGACACATCACCGCTCAAAACAGTGACGAATGGCAGCATGGCCGAGAGAAGCCCTTTCAGTTCAGTCTGATTGGCAACGAGCTGCTGCTTGGACGGATGCGCGACCAAAAACGCCCAAAGGTCGAGCAATTGTGCGTTACGAAGGTTATTCGCCTCAATATGTCCGGTTCCGCTCGCGATTTGAGCGTTGACCTCGAACGCTTTCTCGCTTTTCGGTGCACCGACATCCGCATGGGTCTGGACCGAAAGCGCATAGGTAAAGTCGCGGAGGGTTTGATCAACTTTGGCGTTTACGGTGCCGTTGCCGCCGTCGGTGCCGGTAAATTTACTCTCTGTCGTGCCCGTGCTCTTGCTGGAGCTCGACACTTTCGGACTATTGGAACTCACGGCTGAACCGTTGCTCGAGCTCGTGCTCGAGACAAACGACGCAATCTTCGGGTCGAAGATCCCGTCGAAGTGGGAATCGCCGTAATTCACGATCGTGGTTTGATCGTTGATCGTCACGGTAAAGGACTGAAGACCGCCACTGACCACGTGCCACGTGCCATCCGCCGCCGGCGTCAAGGTCGAAAGGTAGTGCCCCGCTTTGACCTCCGCCAACCCAAGCGCCGCGAAGGGTGCGAAGATCCGCGAGAGATCGACATCGACCTTGTAGGTTTCGCCGTCCGGCGTCACGACGACGGCGCTCGGCTGGCCATCGGTCGGCTTGCCGAGGTAACGCTGAAACAACGTGGTCAAACGCTGCGCTTCATCGGTCGTGGCCGGCGCGGCCTGGGCCGATCCGAGAACGGCCACTGACATGACGGTCGACAAAAAGGCGGCTCTAAGGTTCATTCTCGATTCCCAAACTTGCCGAGCGGCGCCGAGTGACAGCTCGATCCGAACCATGGTGATGGCCGACACGACAACGCGATGTCAGCACCGGCGAGACGGCTGGTCTCTTCCCATTTGCTGACGTGAGACGCAACGTCACACCGGCTCTTTTCGATGCATTCCCTCAGACATCGCCCTCAACGGCCGCCAAGGCCGCCGCCTGATGCTCCGTCGTCAAAGCATCGACCACGTCGTCCAAGGCTTCGCCGGTGATGATCTTGTCGAGCTTATACAGGGTCAGGTTGATGCGGTGATCAGTCAGCCGACCTTGCGGGAAATTATAGGTTCGGATCCGTTCGGAACGATCGCCGGAGCCCACCTGCGCTTTTCGGTCGGCGGCGCGTTCGTTGTCGAGTTTCTGCCGTTCGGCATCGAAGATGCGCGACCGGAGCACCGCCATCGCCTTGGTGCGGTTGCGATGCTGGGAGCGCTCCTCCTGCATGAACACGACGATGCCGGTCGGCAAATGGGTAAGGCGGATGGCCGACTCGGTCTTGTTGACATGCTGGCCGCCCGCGCCCTGCGAGCGCATCGTATCGATCTTGAGGTCACCTTCATTGATGTCGACGTCCACCTCTTCGGCTTCCGGCAAAACCGCGACGGTCGCGGCCGAGGTGTGGATGCGCCCCTGCGTCTCCGTATCCGGCACCCGTTGCACGCGATGCACGCCGCTTTCGAACTTCAGTCGCGCAAAAACGCCACGCCCGACGACCTCGGCGACAATTTCCTTGTAGCCGCCCGCCGTCCCCTCGCTCATGGAGAGAACGTCGACCTTCCACCGCTTCAACTCGGCATAGCGGCTATACATGCGGAAAAGATCGCCGGCGAACAAAGCGGCCTCATCGCCGCCCGTGCCGGCGCGGATTTCAAGAATGGCGCTCTTTTCGTCTGCCGCATCCTTCGGTAGCAGCGCCATGCGGATCGAAAGTTCGAGCGCGGCAAGTCGCTCCTTCGCCTCGTCGACCTCGCCCTCGGCCATCGTCCGCATCTCGGGATCGAGGGCGGGGTCAGCCAACATGGCGGCCAGTCCATCGATTTCGGCATTTTGGGCGTGATAAGCTCGGATGGCCGTCACGATGGTCTCGTTTTCGGCGAGTTCCCGCGACAGGGCCACGAAGGTCGCAGAATCAGGCCCTTCGACGAGGCGCGCTGACACTTCCTCATAACGGCGAAGGACGAGATCGAGCTTGGCGATGGGGAGCATGGAGGACGTATCGTTCCTAAAAGGACGGATTGGCGCCGCTGGCCGGCGCTGGGCTGAATGAGACAGCAGTGACGTCCACTCGGAAAGCGGAGCCTTTGGACGGCTTAGGGCAAGGTCGCTAACAGGGAACCTGATGTTCGGCCGCAAAAGCCTCGAGCCGGCCCCGCAAGCTGGGCTCTCCCGAGGCATCGCGCAACAGGTCGCCCAGAAAGCGCGTCATGGCCTCGACATCCAGCGCCAGGATCATGGCCTTGACGGGTCCGATCGACGACGGCGACATCGACAAGCCCCGATAGCCAAGCCCGATCAGCGCCATGGCGGCCAAAGGGCTGCCGCCCATCTCGCCACAGAGCGTGATGGGGATGTTGCGCCGCTGCCCGACATCGGCAATCGACTTCAGCGCACGCAGCATGGGCGCCGACAGCGGATCGAATCGCGTCGAAACGCGCTTGTTGTCACGGTCCGCCGCGAACAGATATTGCATGAGATCATTGGATCCAACCGACAGGAAGTCGGCCCGTTCCGCGATCTCGTCGAGCTGCCACAGAAGCGACGGCACCTCGACCATTGCGCCGAGCTTGATCTCGGTCGGCAGCGGATGATGATGCTGCGTCAGGAAGGCGAGTTCGTGATCCACGGCCGCGCGCGCGCGATCGAACTCGGCCGCCTCCGCCACCATCGGAAACATAATGCGGACCTCGCGTCCTGCCCCGGCCCGCAGCATCGCGCGAAGCTGAGACCGCAACAGCGCCGGACGATCGAGGCCGATCCGCAGGGCCCGCCAGCCAAGAGCCGGGTTCTCTTCGTCGAGCCGCATCATATACGGCAAGACTTTATCGCCGCCGATATCCAAAGTCCGGAAGGTCACGGGCCGGTCGCTGACCATGTCCATGACGCTCTTATAGAGCGCATATTGTTCGGATGGTCGGGGGAAGTGATCCGCCACCATGAACAGGAGTTCGGTCCGGAACAGGCCGATCGAGACGGCGCCCGTCTCGACGACATGCGGCAGATCGAGCAATAGCCCGGCATTCATATGCAGGTCGATCACGACCCCGTCCCGCGTCACGGCCGGAATATCGCGAAGCGACCGATATTGCTCTTGGCGCCGGGCGCGAAGCCGGGCTTTCTCCGCATAGGCGGCTTCGACATCAGGGCCGGGCCGCACTTCCACGCTGCCCATGACGCCATCGACGATGATGGCATCACCCGGCTCGACGAGGCTCGAAATATTGGTGACGTCGCCGACGGCCGGAATGCCGAGCGCGCGGGCCACCACCGCGACATGGCTCATCGCGCCGCCGTCTTCGAGCACGAGGCCGCGAAGCTTGCGCTGATCATAATCCAGCAGGGCCGCCGCGCCCATGGAGCGCGCCACCAAGACCGCATTTTCAGGCAAATTCTCGTTCGACGCGACGAGATCTTGCCCGGTCAATTGATGCAGAAGTCGATTGGCCAATTCATCGAGATCGTGCAGCCGCCCGCGCATATAGGGATCGGTCTGACGCATGAGTTTGGCGCGTGTGTCGCTCTGGACGCGCTCGACCGCCGCCTCTGCGGTCAAGCCAGTCGATACGGCCTCGCGCAGGCGCCGCAACCAGCCGCGATCATGCGCGATCATGCGGAAGGTCTGCAGGATTTCACGATGCTCGCCCGGCCCGGCTTCCTCCCCGCGATCGACCAGCCGATCGACCGATTCGCGCAGTGCTGCGATCGCTTCGTCGAGCCGCACGATTTCGCCGTCGATATTCTCGGCCACGAGTTTGTCGACGATCACGCGCGGCTCGTGCAGCACCACATGGCCGAGCCCGACCCCGTCGGCGATAATCTCGCCTTTCAGCGACAAGGATTGCCGCAAGACCTCCGATCCGGCCGGAAACAGCGAAACGAGTTCACCGCCCGCGATCATCTCGGCCAACAGCATCGCGGTCGTTTGAAGGACCTCGATTTCCTCCTCGGAATAGATCCGCCGGGCGCGATTCTGGACGACGAGAACCCCGAGCGTGTTGCCTCCTCGCAGGATCGGCACACCGAGGAAGGACTGATAAATCTCTTCCCCGGTCTCGGGCTTGTAGGAATAGGCCGGGTGCGACTGTGCGTCCGGAAGCGCAAGCGCCTCGGCCTTGGCGGCGATCAGGCCGACGATGCCCTCGCCGAGCCGCATGGTCGTAAGATGGACCGCCTCGCGATTGAGACCCTCGGTGGCATAGAGTTCGAGCCGCTTATCGGCGTGCAGCACATAGACCGAGCACACCTCGGCCACCATGTTGAAGGCAATTTGGACAACGATTTTGTCGAGGCGCGCTTGTGCGCCGATCGGTTCCGCCATGACTTCGCGAAGCCGGCGCAACAACAAACGCGGTCCGAGAGAGCCACGCATCAGATCGCACCCCTCACGGCTGCGGAGCCCCGGCCGTGTGCCGGCAAGACTCGGTCAAGGACGAAGCCGCCATGATGTCTTCCCCCTCCGCCGTAACTCAATCGTCCGACTCGTCGAAGCCGCACCAGCGACTGTCACCTAACGGCCGAGTCGAAGCAAGGATCGTACCCCGGGACTAAAAAAGCGTCCCGCGAGGCTAGGCACGATCGAGACCATACAGCGTATGCAGCGTCCGTACCGCGAGTTCCGTATAGGCGGCGTCGATCAACACCGAAAACTTGATTTCGGAGGTCGTGATGGCTCGAATATTGATCCCCTTGTCGGCCAAGGCCTTGAACGCACGCGCCGCGACGCCCGCATGGCTTCGCATGCCGATGCCGATCGCCGATACTTTGACCACGTCGTTGGCGCCCTGCAGCGAGCCGAACCCGATTGCGGCGCGGGCGCCTTCGATGATGAGACGTGCGCGCTCATAGTCAGCCGTCGGGACCGTGAAGGTCATGTCGGTCGTGGTCGTGTCATCCGACACAACCTGGATGATCATGTCGACGTTGATGGCCGCGTCGGCGAGCGGCCCGAAGATCGCGGCCGCAACGCCCGGATGGTCGGACACACCGCGCAACGTGATCTGCGCCTCGTCACGCGAGAACGCGATGCCGGTGACGATCTGCTGTTCCATGATGTCCTCTTCAGCACAAATCAGCGTTCCAGATGCCGGCGCAGCCGGATCGTCGAACGAGGAGCGGACGAAGACCTTGATCCGATGGACCATGGCGGCCTCGACCGACCGCACCTGTAAAACCTTGGCGCCGAGCGACGCCATTTCGAGCATTTCCTCGAAGGCTACGCGATCCATCCGGCGCGCCTTGGCGACGACGCGCGGATCGGTCGTGTAGACCCCATCGACATCCGTATAGATATCACAACGGTCAGCCTTGAGGGCGGCCGCGATCACGACGGCGCTGGTGTCTGATCCACCGCGCCCAAGGGTGGTGATGCGACCGCTCTCGGCATGGATCCCTTGGAAGCCGGCGATCACCGCCACCTCCTTCCGCTCGTCGAACCGGCGGATCAACTCCGCGCCGTCGATCCCGAGCACCCGCGCGGAGCCATGCTGGTCGGAGGTGAGAATCGGAACCTGCCAGCCCTGCCATGAACGAGCCGTGATGCCCATGCTCTGCAAGACGATCGCCATGAGCCCGGCCGTCACCTGCTCACCCGACGCCACGACGGCATCATATTCGCGCGCGTCGTGGAGTGGAGACGCCTCGCGGCACCAGCCCACCAGTTCATTGGTTTTGCCCGACATGGCCGAGACCACGACCGCTACGTCATGGCCGGCTTCGACCTCGCGTTTCACATGCAGCGCCGAAGCGCGGATTCGATCGAGATTGGCGACGGACGTACCGCCGAATTTCAAAACAAGACGGGCCATGAAACGTTCGGTAAGGGCCGAGGGCCAGGAACCCGAGGGCCGGTGATGTTCGGGCGACCACAACTCAAACGGTGGGGTCCGAAACGGCGCGTATAGATGACGGCCCGGCCGAAGGCTGTCAACCGAGCGGCAAGGCGGGTGACGCGCGAACCACTCGAGCCCTATATGTCGCCCATCAGGGAGCAGAAGCGATGATGCAGGATCAGGTTCAGGCCGACATGCCACGGCGCGAGAGTGTCGATCCCGTCGATCTCGCGCGCTACGAACGCCTCGGTGCAGAATGGTGGGACCCCAAGGGTCCGATGGGTAAGTTGCACGAGATCAACCCGCTGCGCCTGGGTTATCTGCGCGAGATGATCGAGACGCATCGACCCGATGCTGAAACAAGCCCCGACGAGGGTCCGTTTCATGGCCTGTCGATGCTCGACATCGGGTGCGGTGGCGGGGTGCTGTCGGAGCCGCTCTGCCGGCTCGGCGGCACCGTCACAGGGATCGATCCTGGCCGCGAGAATATCGCGGCGGCGCGCCACCATGCCGAGACCTTCGATCTGCCGATCGACTACCGCGCCACGACCGCCGAGGCGCTGGCGGCGTCGGGCGAGCGGTTCGATGTGGTCTTGGCCATGGAGGTGGTCGAGCATGTGGTCGACCGGAATGCCTTTATGGCGACGGTCTGCAGCCTCGTGAAGCCGGGCGGCCTGCTGATCGCCTCGACGCTGAACCGCACGGCCAAAAGCTTTCTTCTGGCCATCGTCGGTGCCGAATATGTGCTGCGCTGGCTGCCCCGCGGCACCCACAACTGGAACCAGTTCGTGACCCCGGAGGAGCTGGTGATGCCGATCCGCCGCGCCGGCCTCAAGGTGCTCGACCGCACGGGGATGACCTATGATCCGCTGCACAACATCTGGTCGCTCGGGCGCGACACGGACGTGAACTACTTCGTGACGGCACAGCGCAAGGCGACGCGCTAGAACCCTGGCGAGATAGGAGCCCATGCGCGGATAGCGGCGGCTCGCTAGCGTCTGAACCGCTCGACGACGAGCACGAGCCCGCCCGCGAGAAGACCCCAGAACGACGCGCCGATGCCAAAGAAGCTGGCACCGGACGCGGTCATCACGAAGGTGATCGCGACCGCGACACGGTCCTGCGGATGCGCGAGGGCAGACGACAGAGCCCCCGCGAAGCTGCCCATGAGGGCGAGGCCGGCCACCGCCGTGAAGAGCGAGGACGGCGATGCCAGAATGAAGGCTGCCGCAAAGGCCGCGAAAAGGCCGAGCACCACATAACCGACCCCATTCGCGATGGTCGACCAGTAGCGTTTTGCCGGGTCGGGATGCGCGTCCGGTCCAGCGCAAAGCGCCGCCGTCACGGCCGCCAGATTGATGAGCCCGCCGCTACCAAACGCATTGACGATGCTGCCGAGACCGGTCGCCACGAAGATTTTGCTGATATTGGGTTTGTAGCCATTGGCGTGGAGCACCGCTAAACCCGGCACGTTTTGAGACGCCATCGTGACGATGAAAAGCGGCACGACGAGGCTGCCGAGCGACGACCAGGCAAAGACCGGCTGCGTCAGGATTAAGGTCGGCCACGCGTCCTTCAGGGCACCGGCCGGCAGCTTGGTCACGAAAACGACGATCAGCACCGTAACCGCCACCGCGATCGGGACCGCAAAGCGGCGCGCGAAACGCAGCGCCAGAACCCAAGCCAGAAGGATCGGCAACACCAGAGTGGGCGAGGTTTTCAGCGCCTCGACCGGCGCGAGACAGATCTCGAACAACACACCGGCCAGCATGGCATTGGCAAGGCCAGACGGGATGGCGGCCACCAACCGGCCGAATGGCTTGATCAAGCCGGCCGCGACGATCAGCGCGCCGGCCAGGATGAAGGCCCCGATGGCGGCCGGATAGCCGCCCGCCTGCGCGCCGGTCACGATCAGCAGCGCCGACCCAGGGGTCGACCAGACGATGCTGATCGGCTCTCGCCACACGAGCGACAACCCGATCGACAAGACACCTTGCACCACGCAGAGCACCAGCAGGCCGGAGGCGGCCTGAGCCGGCGTTGCACCGACGGCCGCAAACCCCTGCAACACGATCGTAAACGTGGCCGCGAAGCCGACGACGGCGGCCAGCAAGCCTCCGAAGATCGGTTGGATCAGCGACCCTTGGGGTGGCTGCAAGGCGACATGAGGGTCAGGTGGGCGGGTCGCAGGCGACGCATCGAGAGCTGTGGACAAGAGATTCGCTTCAAGGCTGGAGAATCGGAAACCTGCCGGCCGATGAGGCCGTGCCCGATCGCGACTTATCCACCCGCCTCACGCCAGATGTCGATCCCCACCACCCCTGCCCCGAGATCGAGCTTTTCGACCGTGACATGGACGGCCGCGAGGCGGGGATGGCCGAGAATGCGGGCCGCGATGGTTTCGGCGAGCGTTTCCACGAATTCGACATGGCCCGCTCCCGCGACCTGCCGGATCGTGTCGGTCAAGAGATCGTAGGAGACGACATCCCGCATGTCTCGCGTCGGATGATCGATCGCCTCGATCTCGGCCTCGATCGAAAAGCGGACGCGCTGGCGTCGTCCAAATTCCTCTGCATAGGCGCCAACATCGATCTCGAGCACCATGTCGCGGACGAAGATCCGATCGCGCCAACGCCTCGGCCTCTCCTCTGTCTTGGCCGGTGTCTTGGCCGGGCGGATCGCGGCGGACGGCTGCGGAAAGAGGCCACGAAACAATGCGATCGCGTCCGGATCGAGCGGCGCGTCGCATCGATGCGCGACGCGCAGGGCGCGGCCGACTAACAGAATGTCGGGCTTGAATGTCAGCAGGCGCGAGATATCGGGCGATTCCAAGCCGCCGGAGAAGCCGACCAGCAGCCCGCGCGACCGGCATCGAGACGCGATGTCGTCGAGCGCAGCCAGACCGAGCGTATCGACGAGGCGACCGGCGGCTGCGAGCATGATGCCAGCGCGCCCTGCCGCAACGATCGCATCGAGATCGACCTCGGTCGGAGCGGTCTCTCGGATCATGACCAAGCCGTGGCTCGCTTCCCCGCCGATGGCGATCGACGGCCCGTCCACCGCCGGCGTGAGCAGGTCAGCGGCGACGTCGACAATCATGGTTGGCACTGTCGGGGCGAAAGCGTCGGGCCTCGGCCGGCTCACCACCACCGCGTCGGCACCCGCCGCCACAGCGATCCGCGCCTCCTCATCCGACCTCACGGACACCAGAAAGAGCGTCATGCGAACCGCCTCACGCGACGCCATCGGCGAAGGCCGCGACACTCGGCCAAGCATAGCGGATGGCGCGGGCCGAGGTTCCGTCGGGCTGTGTTGCGACCAACTCTTCGACAGGATCGCCGCCAAGCCGGTTGTAGAACGCCTGAGCCGCGATGTTGCTCTGCAGGACGAAGAGATACACGGGCCGGCGCGGCAGCGCATAGACGAAATGGTCGGCCGCAGCCCGCATCATCATGCGTCCGATCCCCTGCTGCTTGGCATCGGGGTCGACATGCAGATTGTGAATATAGTTGCCCCAGTCGCGATCATGATCCAGCAAGGCGCAGAGGAACCCGACGAGCGAACCCTTTGCGTCCTCTGCCACCACGGTCCACAACCCAGGCCCGGCATGCCTGTACCGGTCGCGCCAGAAGACCAGGCGTTCCTGTTCGATCGGCCCCCGGAGATAGGCCTCGCTGAGCGCATCCCGATAGGCCGAGCGCCAACTCGCGGTATGGAGTGCCGCAATCGCATCTGCATCGGCTGCCGTCGCGACGCGGAGCTGAGGTGGGGTCGTGAAATCAGGCATGGTTGATCCAGGTCACGGAAGGCCGAGTTTCGGGTTCGGCGGTTGGTCGATCGCGATCGAGATCACCTCCGGCAAACTCAATCCAAAGCGTTGAGCGAGCGAATCCACCGGGATCGAGCCGCAAAGCGACGCGGTCGGTTCCAACCCTGCCCTACCGCGCTCTGGCCGGCAAATGTCCCTCGATCGCCGCACTATAGGCGTCGAGCATGGCTTCCGTCATATGGTCGAGCGAGAATTCTGTCTCGATGTGGAGCCGCGCTCGTCGCGCCATCGTGTCGCGCGCCGTCGCGCCGAGGGCCAGGGCGCTCGCGATCGCCTCGGCCAGCGCCTCGACATCGCCGGCCGGCACCCGCCAACCCGTCCGTTGCTCCGGCGGAACCTCGGGAGGCGCCAGCACGGTTTCCGGTACGGCCCCGAGATTGCTCACCACCACCGGTGTGCCCATTGCCTGCGCCTCCACGGCCGACAGGCCGAACGCCTCGGGTCGTGTGGAGGGCACGATCACGAGGCTCGCGGCCAGGAGAGCCGCCGGCATGTCGGCGCAGTGGCCGACGCGTTTCACCAAATCGCCGAGTTTATGGTCGGCGATCAGCGCGTCGAGGTCCGCCACATAGCGGTTGCGGCCCTGATGGTCGCCGGCGAGTATGAAGACAAGGTCCGAAACGCCTCGATCGCGCAGCTTGGTGGCCGCCGCGATCAGCACCTTCTGGCCCTTCCATTCCGTCAGGCGCGCGGCGAGCAGCACGACCCTCTGGTCCGGCGCGATGCCCCAGGCGGACCGAAGCGCCTCGACGCGCGAGACGTGGACCGTGTCGGGGTGGAACTCGCGCAGGTCGACCCCGGGCGAGATGATGCGGACCCGATCGCGCGCCCAGGGATAGAGGCGGGCGATCGTCTCGGCGGTAAAATGCGAGTTGGCGATGACGGCGTCGCCCCGCGCCATCACCGAATTATACTGAAGCTTGATGGCGTGGCTGCCCGAATAGCTGCCATGGTAGGTCGTCATGAGCGGCGTGCCCGTCATGCGGGTCGCACCGAGCGCGACCCAGGCCGGGGCGCGCGACTGTGCGTGCACGACCGCGGGCCGCTCGTCGCGGATCAGCGCCCGTAATTTCAGCACGTTTCGCGCCATGGCGACCGGGTTCTTGGTATCGGCCGGAAACGGCACCCAGATGCCGCCCCGCGCCTGCAACTCGCTGACGAGACGCCCACCCGTCGTGGCCACGAGAGATCGCGCGCCGGCCTCGGCCAAAGCGGCCGCGATATCGATCGTTGTGCGCTCGGCCCCTCCGGCCTCGAGCGCCGGAATGATCTGCAGCACGGTTCGGCCGGCAAGCCGCGAAGGCGCCGCATGGACGAAAGGGGATGCGAGATCATGGCTCATCGAAACGGGACAATCGCATTGGGGGGCTGACGGACTACTCGCCAGCGTCTTAGTCGCGAGTGTACAATCGTAACCATGAACGAAACTGTTCCATCCGTCGTGACCGTCTCAAGCCGGGATCACAAGAGTGTGCCACGCCGCATCGCGGTCCGGCGACGGCCGGCAGCCCCGTCCGGCGAAACGCGCCCCGGCGTGATTTGGATGGGCGGCTTCATGTCCGACATGCAATCCGGCAAAGCCCTGGCGATCGACCGATGGGCCGGCGAGCACGGGCGGGGCTTTGTCCGATTCGACTATTCCGGACACGGCGAGTCGAGTGGCGACTTCGTCGACGGAACCATTGGGCAATGGCTCGACGATGCGCTGGCGGTGGTCCGCGCCTCGACCGACGGGCCCCAGATCATCGTTGGCTCGTCGATGGGGGCCTGGATCGCTATGCTGGTGGCCCGTGCTCTTGCGGCGGCCGGTGAGACGGATCGCCTCGGCGGTGCGGTGCTGATCGCGCCCGCGATCGACTTCACCGAAACATTGATGTGGGACAGGCTGACGCCCGACATCCGCGAGCAGATCGAGCGTGACGGCGTCTGGTATCGCCCGTCGCCCTATGGCGAGACGCCCTACCCGATCACGCGCGCCTTGATCGAAGACGGGCGTCGGCATCTGCTCCTCGGCTCGAACGTCGAGGCCCATTGTCCGGTCCACATCCTGCAAGGCATGCAGGACAGCGATGTCCCTTGGCAACATGCCCTGACGCTGGTCGAACATCTCGCCGCAGACCCGGTCAGCATCACGCTGGTGCGCGATGGCAATCACCGGCTGTCTCGCGACGAAGACCTCGTCCGCCTCATCGCGGCGATCGAGCAGATCGCCTGATGTCGGCCGATCAGGTCGCCGGGCGCCAATGTCGGGTCAGATTGAAGAGGACGAAACAGACCGTGCCCGAAAAAGCGGTGGCGAGTGGCAGAGCCAGTGGCGTGATTGTCAGGGCCTGTCCGACCGCGATACCGGCAAGCGCCGACACGCTCATCTGAATGAGCCCCGCCAGCGACGAGGCCGCACCCGCGTGGTCCGGGAACGGCTCCATGCTGGCCGCGATGGTCTGCGGCAACGTCAACCCGATGCCGGCCAGATAGAGCAGCATCGGCACGATCAACCCCGTCGATCGATCCGGCAGAACCGCCATGGCGACGAGTTGCGTCACGCCGCCCACGAACAGACACGCGACCCCGATCGCGATGGTCCCATCGATGCCGCGCCGCCGCACGATCTTGGAGGCGATCACGGTGCCGGTCACATAGGCCAGCGCGCCGAGCCCGAAGACCGCCCCGAAAGCGACTTCGCCAAAGCCATAGACGCCCTGCAGCAAGAACGAGACAGCCGATAGATAGGCGAATAGTCCGGCGTAGGCGAGCGTGAGGATGGCGACATTGACCCGATAGGCGCGATGCCCGAGCAGCATCCCGAACGTGCGGACAATGGCGCGCGGCGAGAGCGGCGCCGCCTGTTTGGCCCGCAGGGTTTCGGGCAGGAACAGCATCGCGCAGATCGCGACCGCGATGGCGCCGAGCCCCGCCGCGTAGAAGTTCGATTGCCAGCCGAAGAGTTGTTGCAAAACGCCGCCGAACATCGGCGCGATCGCCGGTGTCACCCCCATGATGGCGCCCATGCGGGAGAGTTCGCGGCCGGCGCGCGGCCCATGGTACAGATCTCGAACGATGGCGCGCGCCAAGGCGATCGGGCCGGCTGCGCCGAACGCCTGCAGCACACGCGCCGCGACCAGCCAGCCGATCGACCCAGCAAGCGCGCAGGCGAAGCTCCCCGCGATGAACAGGAGGAACCCGGCGATCAGGACGGGTTTGCGACCAAGCTTGTCGGCGATCGGTCCATAGACGATCTGGCCGAGCGCGAAGCCGACCAGATAGGCCGACAAGGTGGTCTGCACTTGGGCGTCGGAAGCGGCAAGCGCATGCCCGATGCTGGGCAAGGACGGCAGATACATGTCGGTCGCGAGCGGACCGAGGGCAGTCATGAAGGCCAGCATGATGGTCATGCTGAGCGTATCGGGCTTTAAAGACATACTGGGGAGGGCCGGAGGGTCAGGAGGGGGCGACGCATGACGCGAGGAGCCTTGCGGTTTCTCATGCGTCGGCTTATACAAGGCTGCAGTTAGCTGATGCTGACTGAAATGTCCGGTTGTTTTTGTGAGAGTGGGCTCCTGCCGGACCCGCTCTTTTTTATTGTCGATTTGGTGCCGATCGGCCTGACTCTCTCGCTGGTTATCGTTCGCTCGGTCAACCAATCCCACAAATCATCCTGACGATGCAGTCTCTTCGAGGTTGGACATCTTGACCGATCCCACATACCCGGCTCCGGGCGCGACCGCCCTTATCGAGGCACCGCTGGATGAACCGCGGCTCAGCACCGAAACGGGTGCGGCCGCACGCGTGGCCCGCGCCATCGAGCCCGTTCTGGCCGATTTCGCTTTACGGCTCGTCCGCGTCAAACTCTCGTCAGGGCCCGATGCGACGCTTCAGATCATGGCCGAGCGCACGGATGGAACCATGACGATCGAGGATTGCGAGCAGGCCAGCAAGGCGATCTCGCCGGTCCTCGACCTCGACGAACCGATCTCAGGCGCCTACCGGCTGGAGGTGTCCTCTCCGGGCATCGACCGACCGCTGGTTCGCGTCTCCGATTTTCAGCGCGCCCTTGGGCATGAGGCCAAAGTCGAACTCGCGGTCGCACTCGATGGGCGGCGACGGTTTCGCGGGATCCTGACGGCCGTCGGGGGCGGTAAGCTCACGTTGACGCGGCTTGATGCCAAGCCGGGTGATCCCGCCGAAGTCTATCTGCCGCTGGCGGATCTCGATGATGCGCGTCTGGTCCTGACGGACGATCTCATCCGCGACTCCTTGCGCGGCCAGCGCGAGGAGGAGCCTGAAACCGACGCGCCGGACGAGGTGGAGCCAAAACCCGCCGCCGCTACGGGCGAAGCAACCAAGCGCGGCCCGGGTCGGTTCGCTGCTCGCAACAAAGCCAAACCTGTCATTCCGGCTGGTATCAAAACGCTCAAGCGCCGCTGATCCGCCGCACGTAACCAATTTAACCCGACTCTATCTTTCGAGGAGTGATTTGAATGGCCGTCAGCGCCAATAGACTGGAACTGCTGCAGATCGCCGACGCGGTCGCCCGCGAGAAGTCGATCGACCGGCAGATCGTGCTGGCCTCGATGGAAGACGCGATGCAGAAGGCGGCTCGGTCGCGCTACGGCCAAGAGACGGAAGTTCGGGCCGAGATCAATCCAAAGACCGGCGAAATTCGCTTCTCGCGCCTGCTGCTCGTGGTCGACGAGGTCGAAAATGACGCGATCCACATCACGCTCGACGATGCGCGCCGCAAGAACCCTGCCGCACAGGTCGGCGATTGGATCTCGGAGACGCTGCCCCCGTTCGACTTTGGCCGTATCGCGGCTCAGTCGGCCAAGCAGGTCATCGTCCAGAAGGTGCGGGAGGCAGAGCGCGACCGTCAGTATGACGAATACAAGGAGCGCATCGGCGATATCGTCAACGGCATCGTCAAGCGCGTCGAATATGGCAACGTCGTCATCGATCTCGGGCGCGGCGAAGCGATCGTGCGGCGGGACGAGATGATCCCGCGCGAAATGTTTCGCCCTGGCGACCGCATTCGCGCTTATGTCTACGATGTGCGCCGCGAGCAGCGCGGGCCGCAGATCTTCCTGTCGCGCACCCATCCGCAGTTTATGGCGAAGCTCTTCACCCAAGAAGTGCCGGAAATTTACGACGGCATCATCGAGATCAAGGCGGTTGCGCGTGATCCCGGCTCGCGCGCCAAGATCGGTGTGACGTCGCGCGACTCGTCGATCGATCCGGTCGGCGCCTGCGTCGGTATGCGGGGTTCGCGCGTGCAGGCCGTCGTGAACGAGCTGCAAGGCGAGAAGATCGACATTATTCCGTGGTCGGTCGATTCGGCGACCTTCATCGTCAACGCGCTTCAGCCGGCCGAAGTCGTCAAGGTCGTGCTCGACGAGGATTCCTCGCGCATTGAAGTTGTGGTCCCCGATGACCAACTCTCCCTTGCGATCGGGCGTCGTGGACAGAACGTTCGCCTCGCCTCGCAGCTGACCGGCTGGGATATCGACATCCTGACCGAGGCGGAAGAATCCGAGCGCCGACAGAAGGAGTTCCTGACGCGCACGACCCTGTTCATGGAGGCGCTCGACGTCGACGAAGTCGTGGGCCAGCTGTTGGCGTCGGAAGGGTTCCGAACCGTCGAGGAAATCGCTTTCGTCGAGCCGGACGAAGTCAGCTCGATCGAGGGTTTCGACGAAGAGACGGCGTTGGAAATCCAGACACGCGCTCGCGATTACTTGTCGCGAATCGAAGAAGAGTTCGACAGCAAGCGCCGCGAGCTCGGCGTGTCGGACGAGTTGAAGCAGATCAACGGCGTCACATCCGCCATGCTGGTGAAGCTTGGCGAGATCGACGTGAAGTCTGTGGAAGATTTCGCCGGCTGTGCGACGGATGATCTCGTCGGTTGGACCGAGCGTAAGGATGGTGAAACCATCCGCAACGCTGGTTATCTCGATGACTTCGAACTCTCGAAGGAAGATGCCGAAGCCATGATCATGGAGGCCCGAGTCCTCGCCGGCTGGGTCGAGGCGGCCGCGCCTGCGGACGACGAACAACAAGAAGAACTGGAAGCGGAAACTGAGCAGCAGTAAAGACGTTGACATGGAAGACGATGCAGACACGCTTGGGGATGAAAAAGGCCCTGAGCGGACCTGTATCGTCACACGTCAGAAGGGGGATCCCTCGGGGCTGATCCGTTTTGTGGTCGGGCCGGACAGCTGCGTGGTGCCGGATATCCGCGCCAAGCTTCCAGGCCGTGGGGCCTGGGTCCTGGCGGATGCCGAGACTGTGGCGCTCGCCGTGAAACGCAAGTCTTTCACGCGGGCGTTCAAGCAGGAGATGCGATTTGCGTCGCCTTTGGTGGAGCAGGTCGACGACTTGCTCCAACGCGATGCCTTGCAAGCTCTTGCGTTTGCGAATAAGGCCGGTCAGGTCGTGGCTGGTTCGATGAAGGTTGAGACGGCGCTGGCCAGGAACGCTCTTGCGGGACTGATCCATGCGGCTGATGGGAGTGCGGACGGCGTAAGAAAAATCGAGGCTGCGGCTCGCCGAGCAATTGGCGACCGCCGGGATAAGATGGCCCGTGTACAAATCTTTGTGTCCAGCCAATTGGATTTGGCACTGGGACGCTCAAATGTGATACACGCTGGTCTTCTGACAGGCGGGGTCAGCGATGCGTTTTTCACGCGCGCGGCTCGGCTAGAGCGTTTTCGCGGAGCGAGCCCGAATGGGGCGGCCGAGACGTCGGGCAACGCGGCTTTAAACGAGACTTAGACCGTGGCGGACCTGCTCCGCAACAAATTGATCGGCGGACAGTCGTTTCCGCACATTCGGGTTAGTGGCTGGGCAAGGCCCTTGGGACGTTTGACTAATGAGTGAACCGAATAACGCCGGCGAAAAGACTTTGACCGTTGCTCCGACCAAGACCTTGTCGTTGAAGCGGCCGGCTGAGCAGGGAACTGTTCGCCAAAGCTTTTCGCATGGCCGCACCAAGCAGGTCGTGGTCGAGAAGGTGAAGCGTCGGGTGTCCGGTCCGGGCGAGGCTCCCCAGCGCGAGGTTTCGGCGGCTCCGGTCCAGGCGCCCGTCGCGCCCCGAGAAGCAACCGTTGCGGCTGCACCAGCCCCGGCGCGTGAGCCGTCGGCCCGCGAGGCCCAGGTTCGAGAGGCGCTGCGCGAGGCGCAATTGCGCGACGCCCAGGCGCGTGACGTCAAGATCCGAGACGATGCGGCACGTGAGGCAAAGCGGCGAGAGACCGAAGCTGCACAGCCTGCGGACGCACCTGCGCCTGTCGTTGCGGCGCCAGCCGCTGCGGCGCCTGTTGCGGTGGCACCCGCCGTCGTTGCATCGCCCGCTCCTGCCGTGACCCCGGCGAAGGCCGAGCCCGTGGCCGAAGCGCCTGTGGCCACGCCGGTTGTCGAAGCGCCGGTCGTGACCGCCCCCGTCGCAGTCGCCCGCCCTGCAGCCCCGGTGGTTGCGCCCCGGCCCGCAGTGTCGCCGTCGCAAGCGAGCCGTCCCGCCGCCGCGGCCCCGAGCCGCGCTCCGCAAGCCACCACCCGGCCGCAATCGGGGCAGCCGTTCCGCTCCGGCTCTGCCAATAGTGCGCAGCAGGCTCGTCCGGCTGCAGCCCCGGCACCGGCTCGCCCGACCGCCGGTCCGCAGGGTCGCCCGGCGACGCCCGGCCGTCCGCAGACGGGTGTCGTGTTGCGAACCCTGACCGAGGAAGAGCGTGAGGCCCGCGCCCGCGCCCTCATCGGTGCGAAGTCCCGTGAGGAAGAAGATCGTCGCCGTGCCGAGGCCGACGCGATCCTGCGCGCCGAACGCGAAGTGATCGAAAAGGTCGAGCGGGAAGCCGCCGAGGTCCGCAAGCGTGAAGAAGATGCGCGACGGGCGATCGAGACGGAGGCCAAGCGCAAATCCGAAGAGGAAGCCAAGCGCCGCAGCGTGACCACGGATGCGTCCGGCGTCCGCAAGACGTTGACGGCGACCGGCGCGCCGCGCACGGCCGAGGAGGAGAGCGCAGCACGTCGCCTGCTTCGCCCTGCTATGCCGACCAAGGTCGTGCTGCCGCCCAAACCAACGCGTGGCGCGGATCCGCGCAATCGTGGCCGTCTGACCGTGACCAGCGCGACCTCCGAGGAAGAGGATCGGACACGCTCGATCGCAGCGTTTCGTCGTCGAACGCAGCGACTCAAGGGTTTCGGAGCCGAGCCGAAGGAGAAGCTGTCGCGCGAGATCGTGCTGCCAGAGACGATCACGATCCAAGAGCTCGGCAATCGCATGTCCGAGCGTGGTGTCGATGTCGTCCGCTTGCTAATGAAGCAAGGTCAGATGCTGAAGATCACCGATGTGATCGACGCGGATACGGCGCAATTGCTGGCTGAGGAAATGGGCCACACGGTTCGCCGCGTCGCTGAATCGGACGTCGAAGACGGCCTGTTCGACATTCCGGACGAGGATACCAACCTGTTGCCGCGTCCGCCCGTGGTCACGATCATGGGTCACGTCGATCACGGCAAGACGTCGCTGCTGGATGCGATCCGGCATAAGAATGTCGTGTCGGGCGAGGCAGGTGGCATCACCCAGCATATCGGCGCCTATCAGGTCATCGCACCGGGCGGCAAGCCGATTACCTTCATCGATACGCCTGGCCATGCGGCCTTTACGGCGATGCGGGCGCGCGGCGCCAAAGTGACCGATATCGTCGTGCTGGTCGTGGCAGCCGACGACGGCGTCATGCCGCAAACGGCTGAAGCGATCGCGCATGCCCAAGCGGCGGGCGTTCCGATCATCGTGGCGATCAACAAGATCGACAAGAATGACGCGAAGCCCGAGCGGGTCCGTGCGGAATTGCTGCAATATGACGTGCAGACCGAGACGATGGGTGGCGATACGCTCGAAGTCGAAGTGTCGGCCACCAAGAAGATCAACCTCGACAAGCTGCTCGAAGGAATCGAGCTGCAGGCCGAGTTGCTCGATTTGCGCGCCAACCCGGAACGCGCCGCTGAAGGCACCGTGATCGAGGCACGGCTCGACAAGGGTCGTGGTCCCGTGGCGACCGTGCTGGTGCAGCGCGGAACCCTGAAGGTGGGCGATCTGATCGTGGCCGGCTCTCAATCGGGTCGCGTTCGCGCGCTGATCGATGACCAGGGCAATACCGTGACGTCGGCGGGTCCGTCGCTTCCGGTGGAAGTCCTTGGCTTCTCGGGTGCACCCGATGCCGGCGATCGTGTCGCGGTCGTCGAGTCCGAGGCACGAGCCCGCGAGATCACCGAATATCGTGAACGCCAGAAGCGGGAAAAGCTTGCGGCGCGCGGTGGTTCGGTGCGCGGCTCCTTGGCCGACATGATGAGCCAGTTGAAGACGGCGGGCCGCAAGGAATTTCCGCTCGTCATCAAGGGCGATGTGCAGGGTTCGGTCGAAGCCATCATGGCGACGCTCGAGAAGCTCGGGACCGACGAAGTCACGGCCCGCGTGGTTCACGCCGGGGTCGGCGGCATCACGGAATCGGACGTCACCTTGGCGGAGGCATCGAACGCCGTCGTGCTGGGCTTCAACGTCCGCGCCCACAAGGAAGCTCGCTCGCTGGCCGAGCAGGTCGGTATCGAGGTCCGCTACTACAACATCATCTACAACCTCGTGGATGACGTGAAGGCGGCGATGTCTGGCATGCTCGCGCCGACGCTGCGCGAAGAAATGCTGGGCAATGCTCAGATCCTCGAGGTGTTCAACATCTCGAAGGTCGGCAAGGTCGCGGGTTGCCGTGTCACGGATGGCACGGTTCAGCGCGGCGCTCATGTCCGCTTGATCCGCGACAACGTCGTGGTTCACGAAGGCAAGCTCTCGACGCTCAAGCGCTTCAAGGACGAAGTGAAGGATGTCGTGGCAGGCCAGGAATGCGGTATGGCTTTCGAAAGCTACCAGGATATGCGCCAAAACGACGTGATCGAGTGCTACCTCGTTCACTCGGAGAAGCGTTACCTCTGACACGACGGCCTGGGTTTATGGATGAGGCCGCATCCTGGTGATGCGGCCTCACGCATTTAGGGGCATCCAACCATCGATTTTTTGAGAGTCACGACATGGCGAATGTGAAGCAGTCAGCATCGGAACCCTCGCAGCGGATGCTGCGGGTGGGCGAGGCCGTGCGTCACGCGTTGGCCGAAGTCTTGTCACGCGGCGTCATCACCGATCCGGTGCTCGACGTTCACGTGATTTCGGTTCCCGAAGTTCGCATGTCACCCGACCTCAAACTTGCGACCGCATTCGTCATGCCGCTCGGGGGCAAGGATCTCGACAAGGTTTTGACGGCCCTCGACAAGAACAAGAAGCTGCTGCGGACCGAATTAGCGCATAAGATCAACCTGCGTTACGCGCCGGAGCTCCGCTTTCGGGCCGACGAGAGCTTCGAAAAGTCGTCGCGCATCGACGCGATCCTGGCCTCGCCGGAAGTGCAACGGGATCTCTCGGTCCTCGGCGACGACGACCAAGATCCGGCCTAAATATCGATCTATCGCCGCATCCGCTTTGCGCGGTTCCCCTTCGGCTCAAGCCTTCTCTCGCCAGACGGCGGGTCTTTTTTTCATCATCGAAGAGTGATCAGTTTTCATCCATGACCCTTTCTGCCGCCATGTCCGACCCCATCCTCGCGACCCCGCAGGTCGAGCCCCGCCCGCAGCGCCAAAAGCGCGGTGAGGTCAATGGCTGGCTCGTGCTGGATAAGCCGATCGGCATGACGTCGACCCACGCGGTCAGCCGTCTGAAGCGGATCTTCAATGCAAAGAAGGCGGGTCACGCCGGAACCCTCGATCCGTTGGCGTCCGGCCTGCTTCCGGTCGCGTTCGGCGAAGCCACAAAGACCGTGCCGTTCGTTCAGGATGGCGAAAAGGCCTATCGTTTCCGCGTGCAATGGGGCAGCCAGACCGACACCGACGATACCGAAGGACGCGTGATCGCGACCTCGGACGCACGCCCGACCCGCGAGGCCATCGAGGCGTTGCTGCCGTCGTTCACTGGGGTTCTCATGCAGCGCCCTCCGGCCTATTCGGCCATCAAGGTCAATGGCGAGCGGGCTTACGACCGCGCGCGCGATGGGGAGACGGTCGAGTTGCCGCCACGCCCGATCACGGTTCATGCGCTCGATCTCGTCACGTTCGGAGACGGCGAGGCCGTGTTCGAAGCGAAATGCGGCAAGGGCACCTATGTGCGTGCGATCGCGCGTGATCTTGGCGAGGCCTTGGGTTGCTTCGGCCATGTCACGGCCCTTCGCCGGACCCGCGTCGGCCCACTTTATGAGTCGCATGCGGCTCAACTGGCGGATCTCGAAGCCGAAGGCGCGGATCTCGCCAGCTTCTTGATGCCGGTCGAGGCGGGCCTCAGCGACGTGCCGCATGTGGCGATCAACCGGGATTCGGCGGCTCAGCTCCGTCGCGGTCAAAGCCTTCTTCTGCTCGGCCGGGATGCACCGTCGGATGGCATCGCCTATGCGACCTGTGGCGGCGTTGTCGTAGCGTTCGGCCCTGTCGAACAGGGTGCGCTGGTTCCCCATCGCGTGTTCAACCTTCGCTTCTAAGGCCACCGACATGGACGGGGACGATCGCGACCCCGCTTCAGACGAAGGCCACCCGAACCGCGTCGATCCAACCGTCGTGGACGTCCTGATTCCGGTCGGTATCGACCAAGCCTATTCGTATCGCGTACCGGCCGGGCTGCGGCTCGATCTCGGCGATGTGGTCGAGGTTCCGCTCGGCACGCGGCCCGTCTTCGGCGTCGTGTGGGAAAGCAGCGCCACGCCAGCCGGTGGCGCGAACCTCAAACAGGTCGTGGCCCGCTTCCCGGTCGCACCGATCGCGAAACCCTTGCGCGACCTTGTCGATTGGGTCGCACGCTGGACGCTTACGCCGCGCGGGCTGGTGCTTCGCATGGTGACGCGGCGGCTCGACGAGAGCAAACCGGACCCGATCCGGCTCGGCTATCGCCGCTCAGGCACGTTGGTGACACGCTCGACGCCGGCGCGGTCCCGTGTGCTCGATGCCCTTGCGGCCGAGGAGCCGCTGTCGAAAGCTGCCCTTTCGCTTGCGGCCCAGTGCAGCGCCATTGTGATCGAGGCGCTCGCCGCCGACGGAGTGTTGCTCTCCGAGGCCCTGCCACCCAAGCCGGTTGCCCTGCCCCCGGACCCGACTTTTGCCGGACATCGGCTCGACGCGGGACAGGAGCAAGCCGCCGAGGCGTTGCGCGAGGCAATCGCCGCCAAAGCCTTCAGCGTCTCGCTCCTCGATGGCGTGACGGGCGCTGGAAAGACCGATGTCTATTTCGAGGCCGTCGCGGCCACCATCGCGGCAGGGCGGCAGGTGCTGATCCTCCTGCCTGAAATCGCTTTGACGTCTCAGTTCATCGGGCGGTTTGCGGCCCGCTTCGGGGTTCCACCCGCGGAATGGCATTCGGAGATCGGAGGCAAGCGACGCACTCGAATCTGGTCCGGCGTCGCGAGTGGCGAGGTCAGGGTCGTGGCCGGCGCCCGGTCGAGCCTCTTTCTGCCCTTCGCCGACCTCGGCCTCATCGTGGTCGATGAGGAGCATGAGGCCGCCTATAAGCAAGAAGACGGCGTCACCTATCACGCGCGCGACATGGCGGTCGTGCGCGGGCAGCTCGAGAATATTCCCGTTATTCTGGCCTCGGCAACGCCGTCGGTCGAAACACGCGTCAACGCCGAACGCGGACGCTACCGCCATCTCAGACTGCCGACCCGCTTCGGCGGACGCGCCTTGCCGATGCTCAGCGCGATCGACCTCAGGACCACGCCGCCGCCACGCGGCCAGTGGATCGCGCCGCCACTGGTCGAAGCGATGCAGGCCACCCATGCGGCTGGTCAGCAGACGTTGCTCTACCTGAACCGCCGCGGTTATGCGCCCCTGACACTCTGCCGAACCTGTGGTCATCGTCTTCGCTGCCCACAATGCTCGGCTTGGCTGGTCGAGCACCGCTTTCGCGGCGCTCTCGTGTGCCACCATTGCGGCCATCAGGAGCCAAGACCGAAACATTGCCCTGAATGCGATGCGGTCGACTCGCTCGTTGCCTGCGGCCCGGGGGTCGAACGGCTTGCCGAAAACGTCCAAGCCCAATTCCCAGACGCCAAGACGCTGCTACTGTCATCGGACTTTCCGGGTGGGGCCGCCAAGCTACGCGAGGAACTCGCAGCCATTGCAGAGGGCGATGTCGATATCATCATCGGAACGCAGCTCGTCGCCAAAGGTCATCATTTCCCCCGGTTGACGCTCGTCGGGGTCATCGATGCCGATGTCGGCCTTTCCAACGGCGACCCTCGCGCCGCTGAACGAACGTTCCAGATGCTGCAGCAGGTCACAGGCCGCGCCGGACGAGGGGATGCCCCGGGACGCGGCATGATCCAGACCTTCCAACCCGGTCATCCCGTGATCCGAGCCTTGTTGTCCGGCGATACGGAGCGGTTCTACGCCTCGGAGATCGCGTCCCGTCAGGATGCGGAACTGCCCCCCTTCGGGCGCCTCGCAGCCGTCATCGTGTCGGGGACGGACCGCCATGCCGCCGAAACTCATGCCCGCGCCCTCGCGCGCGCCGCTCTCTCCGAAGCGGATCAGCTTCGCACGGGTGTTGAACGCGGCACGCTGCTCGTGCTCGGCCCGGCCGAAGCACCTCTCGCCATGGTGCGGGGTCGCTACCGCTTTCGCCTGCTGGTCAAAACCGCCCGATCGATCGATCTGCAAGGCTTTCTGCGCCGAACCCTGAAGGCGGCGCCTCGCCCGCGCGGCAATGTCACGGTCAACGTCGACGTCGATCCGCAGAGCTTCCTCTAAGCGTCGTCAGCCCCGCTCGCGAAGCACCCGGCGCATCACCTTGCCGGTCGGGGTCATCGGGAGTAGCAGGACGAAAGCGATCTCGCGCGGATATTCATGCGCCGAGAGCCGATGTCGAACGAAGTCTCGAATATCGGCCTCGAGCGAAGAGGACGCTTCAACACCCGGTCGTAACACGATGAAGGCTTTCACGATTTCTGTCCGTATCGGGTCCGGTTTGCCGACGGCCGCTGCCTCTGCCACGGCCGGGTGCTGGCGCAGGCAGGTTTCAATTTCGGCCGGCCCAATCCGGTATCCAGACGATGTGATGATATCGTCGTCGCGGCCCTGGAACGTCACGTAGCCCTGGTGGTCTGCGGATGCCCGGTCCCCCGTGATCATCCACGAGCCTCTGAACTTGGCAGCTGTGGCGGTCGGTTTGTTCCAATAGCGCAAAAACATGGCCGGATCGGGTGATCTCACCGCGATCTCGCCGACCTCACCAGGCTCGCAGACCGACCCGTCGTCACGGATCACGGCGACGTCATGCCCGGGCACCGCACGGCCGATCGCGCCGCGCTTGTCGATACCGATCGCCGCACACGACGCGAGCACGTAATTACATTCGGTTTGACCATAGACATCGTTGATGCTGAGCCCGAACGCCTCGAGGCCCCATGCTACGATTTCGGCGCCGAGCGCCTCTCCCGCCGAGGTGACGGTCCGCAAGGTCGGCCGTGACGATGGCGGCGGCATGGCGAGGCCAAGCATCCGCAACGCAGTCGGCGGGATGAACGCATTGCGGACCTTCAGGTCCGCCATCAAGCGCCAGGCCTCGTCCGGATCGAACTTGTCGAAGGCCCGCGCCACCACCGGAACGCCATAGTGGAGGCTTGGCAGCAGGGCATTCAACAAGCCGCCGGCCCAGGCCCAATCGGCCGGCGTCCACATCACATCGTCGCGCTGCGGCAGAAACTCGTGGCTGAACCGAACACCCGGCAGATGGCCGAGCAGCACGCGATGACCGTGCAACGCGCCTTTCGGCTGTCCGGTCGTGCCTGACGTGTAGATCATGAGAGCAGGATCGTCCGGGCCGGTCGGGACAGGATCGAAAAAACTGCTTTCCCGCTCCATCGCGGCCGGTAGTCCGATGGCGGATCCGTCGGCTCCATCGGTCGACAGGATGGCGTGCAACGCGGGCAAGGAGGCACGCAAAGGCGCGATCTTCTGGACCCCCGCCGCGTCCGTGACGCAGGCTGCCGCGCCCGCGTTGTCGAGGCGATAAAAGAGTCCATCGGGCCCGAAGACCGGGGCCAACGGCAGCGCGATTGCGCCGATTTTATAAGTCGCCACATGCGCGACGACGACATCGGAGCCCTGCGGAAGCAGGATCGCAACACGATCTCCTGTGCCGATACCGAGCCGCCGCAGCAGATTGGCCAGCCGGTTCGAGCGATCCCGCAGAGCGCCATAGCTGACCGGGCTGATCTGCCCCCGCACCACGTCGATGATCGCGGGACGATCCGGCTCGAGCGCAGCCCAGCGATCGCACACATCGACGCCGATGTTATAGCGCGCGGGAAGGTGCCAGCCGAAACCCTGGCGGAGCCGGTGATAATCCCGAAGGTCAGGAAGATCCATGCCTCGTGTTCTGCCCCGAATTCCGTCATAGTGCAATGCAGCAATAGGGCCGAGCTGTTCGCTTGCCCCTTTCGATAAGAACGATCACCGGTGGAGTTTGATGAGCCCGCAACCCGACCTTCCCTATCGCCCGAACGCCGGCATCGCTCTGTTCAATCGAGCCGGTCTCGTTTTCGCGGGTCGTAGCCGTGGGGATGGACCGGAAACAGTGCGGGGTGATTTCGAATGGCAGATGCCGCAAGGCGGTATCGACCCCGGCGAGGATCTCGTGGCGGCAGCCCGACGCGAGTTGATGGAAGAGACCAGCATCGGCGACGCCGACTTCCTGGCCGCGACGGACGAGTGGTGGCCGTATGACTTTCCTGCTTACGACGGGCCATGGCACCACCTCTGCGCCTTCCGGGGCCAGACGCAACGATGGGTGGCGTTTCGGTTCACGGGGGATGAAAGCAAAATCGACGTTCTCGATCCGATCGGGGGCGTCCGACCCGAGTTCTTCGACTGGGCTTGGCTCCCTCTTGCGTCTTTGCCGGCCAAAGTGATGCCGCATAAGCGAGCGAATTATGAGCGGGTCGTCGCGGCGTTCAGCCGTTTTGCGGTGCCGGTCTGACCAACAAAAAAGGCCGCCGCTCGGAGCGACGGCCGATCGGCTTCGATAAGGGACTCGAGGTCAGAGCGACATTGCGGCCCGAAGCTCGCGAACTTGATCGAGCTTTTCATGCGCGAGCCGACGACCTTCGTCGCTCGTCGCATCGGCGACCTCGGTCTCCGCAGCTTTGACTTCGGCATCGAGCGTCGATGCGTTCAATTCGGTCAACGGAACAGCCGTCTCGGCCAGAATGGTCAGGCCAGCCGGATTGACGTCGGCAAATCCGCCGCGCACGAAAAGCTGCGACTGCTTTGCTCCGGCTTCCACGATCGTCACGACGCCCGGCTTCAGCGTCGACATGAGCGGAGCATGGTCTTTCAGAACCGTGAACTCACCCTCGGTGCCCGGAACGACGACGGATTCCACGTCACCCGCGAACAGCAACCGCTCGGGGGAGACGAGTTCGAACGAAAAAGTTGCCATATTATGTTCCCATGCGGATCTCGGCCGCCGCCGTTATGTCGCGACCCTAAGGCGCGACATAGGGCAAAGAAGCGAAATCAGGCCGCCTTCGAAAGACGCTCAGCCTTCTCGACAGCCTCTTCGATCGTGCCGACCATGTAGAAGGCAGCTTCCGGCAGGTGGTCGTACTTACCCTCAACCAGACCCTTGAAGCCCTTGATCGTATCGGCCAACGACACGAGCTTGCCCGGTGCACCCGTGAAGATTTCGGCCACATGGAATGGCTGCGACAGGAAACGTTCGATCTTGCGCGCGCGAGCGACCGCGATCTTGTCCTCTTCCGACAATTCATCCATCCCGAGAATCGCGATGATGTCCTGCAAAGCCTTGTAGCGCTGCAACACCTGCTGAACCTGACGCGCGATGTTGTAATGCTCTTCACCGACGACGAGCGGCGACAGCATCCGTGAGGTCGAGTCGAGCGGATCGACGGCCGGATAGATGCCCTTTTCGGCAATCGAACGCGACAGAACGGTGGTCGCATCCAAATGCGCGAAGGACGTGGCAGGTGCCGGATCGGTCAAATCGTCGGCCGGAACGTAAATGGCCTGAACCGACGTGATCGATCCCTTGTTAGTGGTGGTGATACGCTCCTGCAACATGCCCATATCGGTCGCCAGCGTCGGCTGGTAGCCCACCGCCGACGGGATACGTCCGAGCAGCGCCGACACTTCCGAACCCGCTTGGGTGAAGCGGAAGATGTTATCGACGAAGAACAGCACGTCCTGGCCCTTGTCGCGGAAATCCTCAGCGACCGTCAGGCCGGTGAGCGCCACACGGGCGCGGGCGCCTGGCGGCTCGTTCATCTGGCCATAGACGAGAGCACATTTCGAGCCTTCGCCGCCGCCCGCCTTGTTGACGCCGCCTTCGATCATCTCGTGATAGAGGTCATTGCCTTCGCGCGTGCGCTCACCCACGCCGGCGAACACCGAATAGCCACCATGCGCCTTGGCCACATTGTTGATCAACTCCATGATCAACACCGTTTTGCCGACGCCGGCGCCGCCGAAGAGGCCGATCTTACCGCCCTTCGCATAGGGTGCCAAGAGATCGACGACCTTGATGCCCGTCTCGAGGATCTGAGCGTCGGTCGCCTGCTCGGCATAGGACGGAGCGGGCTGATGAATTGCCCGAAGACCGGACGAGACGACCGGGCCGGCTTCGTCGACCGGCTCGCCGATGACGTTGATGATCCGGCCGAGCGTTCCGACCCCGACCGGCACCATGATGGGCGCGCCCGTGTCGGTCACTTCCTGCCCGCGGGTCAGACCCTCGGAAATATCCATCGCGATGCAACGGACGGTGTTTTCGCCAAGGTGCTGAGCGACTTCGAGAACGAGGCGATTGCCATTGTTCGACGTCTCGAGCGCGTTCAGGATCTCGGGCAGGTGGCCATCGAACTTGACGTCAATAACCGCGCCAATCACCTGCGTGATGTGGCCAACGACCTTGTTGGTGCCTTCAATGGCCATAAATTGGTCCTCACCCCTGGTTTCAGAGCGCCTCAGCGCCCGAAATAATCTCGATCAATTCCTTGGTGATCATGGCCTGGCGCGACCTGTTGTAGGTCTGCGTCTGGCGTTTGATCATATCGCCCGCATTGCGGGTCGCATTGTCCATGGCGCTCATCCGCGCACCCTGCTCGGACGCGGCATTTTCGAGCAGCGCCCGGAAGATCTGCACCGCGATGTTGCGCGGCAGAAGCGCGTCGAGAATGTCGCTTTCGTCCGGCTCATATTCGTAAGCGGCCGCAAGCGGGGTCTGATCCGAACCCACCGGGATTTCCGCCGGAATCAGCCGCAGTGCGGTCGGGATCTGGCTGATGACCGACTTGAACCGCGAGAAGAACAGCGTGCAAACGTCGAACTCGCCTGCCTCGAACATCCCGATCACCTTACGGACGATCGGATCGGCATTGACGAAGGCAAGCCGCTTCACGTCGCGCAGATCGATGACCTCGAGGATCTGCTGCTCGAATTGGCGACGGAGTTGATCGAACCCCTTCTTGCCAACGCAGATCATCTTCACGGTCTTGCCTTCGGCCGTGAGCCGATTGGCATGCTCGCGCGCCAGACGAACGATCGACGAATTGAACGCTCCGCATAGGCCTCGTTCGGCGGTGCAAACGAGAAGCAGATGCGTCTGGTCACGGCCGTTCCCGGCCAACAACGCCGGCGCCTGCGTGCCCTGCCCGATCCCACTTGCCAGATTGGCGAGCACACGCTCCATCCGCTCGGCATAAGGGCGAGCCGCCTCAGCCGCCATCTGGGCGCGGCGCAACTTCGCGGCCGCCACCATCTGCATGGCCTTGGTGATCTTCTGGGTCGATTTGACCGACGAAATCCGGTTTCGAAGGTCTTTCAAGGACGGCATAGGTCAAACCTGACTTGGAGCTTGTGCGGACCCTAACGGAGCGACGTCGCCTCAGGCAAACGCTTTGGTGTAGGCCTCGACGGTGCTCTTCAACTGACCGGCCGACGCATCCGACAGGTCTTTCGAGGTGCGAATGGCATCGAGGAGATCGGTATGCTTGGTGCGAAGCAGAGCCAGAAGGCCGTCCTCGAACGCCCGAACCCGATTGACCGGCATCGTATCGAGGTAGCCGTTCACGCCCGCATAGATCACGCAGACCTGCTCTTCCATCTTCAGCGGTGCGAATTGCGGCTGCTTCAGCAACTCGGTCAGGCGCGAACCACGGTTGAGGAGACGCTGCGTCGTCGCATCGAGATCGGACCCGAACTGCGCGAAAGCCGCCATCTCGCGATATTGCGCGAGCTCGCCCTTGATGCGGCCGGCTACCTTCTTCATCGCCTTGGTCTGCGCAGAAGAGCCGACGCGCGACACCGACAAACCGACGTTCACAGCAGGGCGAATGCCCTGGTAGAAGAGATCGGTTTCGAGGAAGATCTGGCCGTCGGTGATCGAGATCACGTTGGTCGGAATATAGGCCGACACGTCGTTGGCCTGCGTCTCGATGATGGGCAGCGCCGTCAGCGAGCCGCTTCCGTTCGCCTCGTTCAGCTTCGCGGCGCGCTCGAGCAAGCGGGAGTGGAGATAGAAGACGTCGCCCGGGTAGGCTTCGCGGCCCGGCGGACGTCGCAGCAGCAGCGACATTTGACGATAGGCGACAGCCTGCTTCGACAAGTCATCATAGACGATCAAGGCGTGCATGCCGTTGTCGCGGAAATATTCGCCCATGGCGCAACCGGCGAAAGGCGCCAGGAACTGCATCGGGGCCGGATCCGACGCGGTCGCGGCCACCACGATGGAATATTCCATCGCGCCATATTCTTCGAGGATCTTGACGAACTGCGCCACGGTGGAGCGCTTCTGACCGATCGCCACATAGACGCAATAAAGCTTTTGGCTCTCGTCACCGGTCTGGTTGACGGCCTTCTGGTTCAGAATGGCATCGAGCGCGATCGCGGTCTTGCCGGTCTGACGGTCACCAATGATCAGTTCGCGCTGGCCACGACCGACCGGGATAAGCGCGTCGACTGCCTTCAGGCCCGTCGACATCGGCTCGCTCACCGACTTACGCGGAATGATGCCGGGCGCTTTGACGTCGACGCGAGCGCGGCGATCCGAATGGATCGGGCCCTTCCCGTCGATCGGATTGCCGAGCGCATCGACCACGCGGCCGAGCAAGCCCTTGCCGACCGGCACGTCCACGATGGATCCCGTGCGCTTTACGTTCTGACCTTCCTTGATCTCGCGATCGCTACCGAAGATCACGATACCGACGTTGTCGGTCTCGAGGTTCAGCGCCATGCCGCGCACGCCGCTCTCGAACTCGACCATCTCACCGGCCTGGACGTTGTCCAAGCCATAGACGCGCGCGATGCCGTCGCCGACGGACAGAACCTGGCCGACTTCCGTGACTTCGGCTTCGTTGCCGAAATTCTGGATTTCCTTCCTCAGGATGTCGGAAATTTCAGCGGCGCGGATATCCATCAGCCGACCTCTTTCATGCGGGTGCGTAAGGTGTTGAGTTTTGTCTTGAGCGAACCGTCGACCATGCGGCTCCCGAGGCGGACGATCAAGCCGCCCAGAATCTCGGGATCGACGTTGACGTCGAGCGCAACGGTCTGCCCGCCGGTAACATCGTGCAGGGCGGCCTTCAAGTCGGCGAGGTGCTGGTCGGACAACGGTTCCGCGACAGTGATCTGCGCGCGGGTCACGTTTTTATCGGCGTCGACCAGCTTGTTATAGTCGGCGATCATCCCGCGAACGGCGAAGAGCCGACGCTTGGACGCCACCAGCTTCAAAAAATTGGCCGCAAGGCCGTTGATGCCGACGTGAGACAGAATTTCGCGCAGAGCGCGTGTCTGTTCATCGGCGGAAAAGACCGGGCTGCGGACCAGCAATTGCAGGTCTGCGCTCTCCTCGATCAACGTCCCGAACGTGTTGAGGTCGCCCGCGACCTGATCGATCGCATTGCTGTCTTTCGCAAGATCGAACAGCGCGAGGGCATAACGGCCGGCCATTCCGGAAACAATCGTCTCGACAGCGGCCAAGTCGGTCTCTCTCTCGATGAATACGAGCACATCAGCAAAGACGGACGGAGGCGTTTGTGCCTCTTCCCCGCCTCGATCAGCGCAACAAATCGCGGCTTGTGCCGATGTTTCGAGCACATCAGCGGCCGCGTGGGCAGGGGTCACCTAACATAGGGATTTTGGGCGTGCAAGCGACCAGGCACAGCTTTCTCGGCCCGTTCACAAGGAGAGCGGGATCGGGAAGATGACGGTGCGCGAGACGTCGAAGCCTTGGCCGGGCATGCGCTTGCGGCGTGTCGAATGATCCGAGTTTGAGGCAGTTCGATGGCATCACGCGATCTGGCACGTGCACCCTGTGGCGCCAGCCGACCGCTGCGCTTTTCAGAGCTCAAACAGCGCGATACCAACCCTCAAGAACCCTGCGAGACTGGGCAACGCGGCTGCGGAGCGCGATGGCGACCGACTTCGCGCAAGCCCGAAGGCGCCGCAGGGCAAGGAGACGGCGGGCGGTCGCATCGAAAGCCGCATCCGTCACCCACGGCGCTCGCACAAAAACGTCGGCCACCAGCATGCGGGAGGTCCACAGGTGATCGATCATCGGATGATCCGGAACCGCGCAGGAATCAGTCATGACACAAGCGGGATCGGACAGTTGCACATCGGTCAGGAGGGCCGCGAACTGCACGCCCGGGGAGTGCTCCCCCCGGCGCTCGTCATACGCTGTCTTCCAGAAATAGGCTCTGTTCCCGCTCGATAGAACGATGCCCATCGCGACCGGCCTGCCATCCACGTCGAGGCTGTGGATCCGACATTTTCCTTGCTGCGCGAGGAGCCGTGTCATGGTCCGCGTAAACGTCGTCAAAGCCGGATTGAGCAAGAGCGCTGTCCCGCTCCGCCCCTTCCAGCCGCGCGCCTCGAGATCGAGAAATTGCTCCGTCATGACCCGGACGTCGTCCGGTCTTTCGGCGCTCCGGAACGAGACGTCGCCAGCCTCGGCGAGGCGGCGACGTTGTCGCCGCAACTCCTTGGCGCGTTTCGGCGCCAAAGCGGCCGCACCCTGCCCGGCGTCGAAAGCCTGCCGTAGGACTGCCCGCTTGCGCGTCTCGAGCCGCTTGACGGTGTAGCGGTCGAGAAGGCGCCCTAATGCACCATCGCGGGCGATCGCGTGAAGCAGCAGCCCGGCCGACCCAGGCCTTTGGAGCGCGACCCACCTCAGCATCGCGTCGAGGGCCGGCCCGGCGTGATCGCGATCCAACACAGGCGCGGCCGTTGTCGATTGCGGATGTGTCCAGGCGCTCATGCCGGCCGAACCAGGCCCAAGGCGCATCGGCCGGATCATGCAGAGACCGACGAGCGAGGCCGGGTCGCCCTGATCGGCGAGAGCCCGCCAGACAAGCAGAAACGACGGACGCGCGGGAGCGCCAAGGTGCCGCGCCGCGGTCAACGCGAAAGCGGGTTCAAGGAACACATCGGGTTCGAGCGCGCGCGCCACCAGGGCGGTCCATGCACCGGTGTGGGCCGTGACGCCGGCGAGATCGCAGGCCTCGACCCAGTAGCGACTGGGCCGGTCGCTGCTGGCTACCCGATTGGCCGCAACCGTTCTCACGGCGCCGCCCATAAAAGCGGCGGATCGCGGTTGTGCCATGCGGCTCAAAGGCTGCAGCCAAAACGGAAGAGCCGGCGTCGGCATCACGTCAAAATCCCGCGCATTGTCTCATTCGGCGCAGAATTGCATCATCCTGGCACACCCCCTGGCGATTCCAGAGCGGGTATGCGGTTCGGTTCACGCGCCGTGCCAATGGCGGCTAGAGGCGCATCGTGCCCGCACTGATGCGCCCGGCCTGCTCGATATCCAGCGGCTGGAAGCTTTTGCTGTCCGGTTCGAGATAGTAGAGCGGGTCGCCGATCACGCAGGGGTCGAACCCCTCACGGACGAGATCGATCTTACGCTGCTTGAACGTGCCGGTGACATCGAGGTGGTCGGCGAAGCGGAGAAACACGGGGGTCGCGTAATCGGGCAGTCGTTGTTTCAAATGCGCCCGGAAGGCGGCAAAATCGAAGGACGCCGAAGGGTCGACGACGAGCGACGCCATGCCGGCGCGCCCATCGCGACCCGGCACCTTGACGCCGTAAACGCTGACATCCTTGACCGATGGAAAAACCGCGATCGCTTCCATGACCTCGGAGGTCGCGACATTCTCACCCTTCCAACGGAAGGTGTCGCCGATCCGATCAACGAAATAGAAATAGCCCTGGTTGTCCTTCCGCATGAGATCGCCGGTGCGAAACCAGACATCCCCCTTGCGGAACACGTCGCGCAGAATTTTGGCGTCGCTGGCGGACTGGTCGGAATAGCCCTCGAACCGATTGCCCGGCTTGGCGGGATCGTCGAGGATTTCACCGATCAACTCACCCGGCATGCCATTCGGCGTTTCTCGGCACAGCCCGTCAGGCCCACGCACCACTTGCTCTGTTGCAATGTCGAAATCGACGATCCGGATCGGGAAACGCGACGCGATCCAACGCGGAACGCGCCCGACCGCCTCCGGTTTGGAGTCGAGATTGAACATCGAGCAATTGCCCTCGGTCGCGGCGTAAAATTCGATGATCTGCTTGAGACCGAAACGGTCCCGGAACGGTCGCCAGACGTCCGGACGGAGGCCATTGCCGACGCACAGCCTCACGCGATGGGTGCGATCGACCGGGCTCGGCGGCGTATCGAGAATGTAGCGGCAGAGTTCGCCGATATAAACGAACATCGTGCATTCGTGCCGCACGATGTCCGGCCAGAATTCCCGCGCCGAGAACCGGTCCCGGATCACGCATGTGCCGCCAGACATCAGGGCGATCCCGGGCGCGATCACGCCTCCATTGGTGTGATACATCGGCAAGCTGTCGTAGATGCGATCGCTGGCGGTTGCATTCGTCACCGCGGCGAAGCCGTGCATGATGAGCTGCACGCGGTAGTGATTGATGTTTGCGGCCTTCGGCATGCCGGTCGTGCCCGACGTGTAGACGAAGATGCAACGGTCGTTGATGGTCAGCGGCACCCGTTCGGTCTGCGACAGGTTGTGGCTCGCGTAAGAGTCGAGCAGGTGATCGATGCGTGGATGAGCCGTGGGTGAGGCGCCATGCACCAGCACGGCCGGCGGGTCGACGAGGCCTGGCGCCGCGCTCTCGTAGCGCTCCAGAAGCGGCGCCGCGACGATGATGGCTTTGGCGCCGACGATGCGGATCGAATGCGCCAGCGAGGCCCCGGTGAGGCTCGTGTTGATCAGCGCCGTCACGCCGCCGACTTTGGCGATGCCGATCCAGATGGCCAGATATTCGGGTCGATTCGGCATCAGAAGCGCGACGACGTCGCCTTTGCGGATCCCGTGGTGGAGGGCCCATCGGGCATAGAGATTGGCGCGCGCGTTCAGGCCTACATAGGTCAGGCTCTCCGTATCGTCCGTCAGGGCAAGACGATCGCCAAACCTGACCGCCAGCTCTTCGATCAGGTCTCCGAGCGTATGGGTCTTGTTCCGGGCGACCGGCATGGTTCGGCGGAGCGTGCGAACGAGCCCTCGCAGGAACGTCAGTTCACTTCCGATCCGCTCGAAAACACCCAAGCCCCGCCTCCCCTCGCTGCGCGTTGTTGCGCCGACTTTGCACCGGATCCGGGGCTAGAACAAACCCCGGCCACCCGAACCCATCGGAATCGACAGGGCAGCCGCATCAGGCCGGTCGATCCCCGGCCCGGCGAAGAAGGCTTGCCAGAGACGCTCGACCGCGGCGCGATCGAGATCCTGGCCGATGACCACAAGCCGCGTCCGATGATCCTCATCCGGCCACGCGGCGAGCCGGCGCGGCAGATGGAACATATGCTGAACACCCTGGATCAAAAGCGGGCGGGTCGGGTCGTCGGCGACGGCCGCGAGCCCCTTCACCCGCAACAGCGATGCGCCGTAAGTCGAGCGGAGCAGATCCACGAACATGTCGAAAGGCGCCGGCAGCAACGGCGCTTCCGCCGTCAAGCAGAAGGACGCGATGTGATCGTCGTGGCGGGAATGATCATGGCCGGTGTGATCGTGATCAGCATGGTCGTGAGCAGCATGGTCATGATCAGCATGGTCGTGGCCGTGATGACCATGGTGATGCTCCGGCATCTCGGTCTCGGACCCCAGCACGGCAGCGTTCCGGAACAAGCTGGCGGACAGCAATGCCGCAACCGTCGCCTCGCCGGCGGCAGCATCAAGCTGCGTCGCCAAGGGATTGAGGGCGACCAAGCGCCGTCGCAGCGACGCGAGACCAGCCGCATCCCCGCCGCAGAGGTCGGTCTTGGTCAAGACGAGGCAATCCGCGATGGCGGCCTGTTTGACCGCTTCGACATGTGCGTCGAGGGTCGCGGCTCCGTGCACCGCATCGACCAACGTGATCACGCCGTCGATGCGGTAACGCAGCATCAGATAGGGGTGCATCACGATTGCGTTGAGCACGGGCGCAGGCTCGGCCAGTCCCGTGGTTTCGATCACGACGCGGTCGAAGGGCGGCATGCGATCGTTGTCGCGGCGGCGAAGCAGATCTTCGAGCGTGGCGATCATATCGCCCCGGGCCGTGCAGCAGACACAGCCGGACGACAAGGTCAGCAAGCCGCCTTCGGATCGCTCGACGAGAAGGTGATCGATCGGGATCTCACCAAATTCGTTGATGATCACGACGGCATTCGAAAGCTCCGGCGATTGAACGAGCCGGTTGAGCAAGGTGGTTTTACCAGCGCCGAGAAACCCGGTCAGCACGGTGATCGGGAGAGGCTCTGGTGCGCCGCGGCGCGAGGGGCGCACGGCGCTTGGAGCAGCGACCGACGTCGCGGCGGCCTCGGAACTCATGCGGCTCATCCTTGTTGCCGGGCGCGACGAAGCAAATCGATCAGTGTTTCGCGGCCGTCTTCTTCTTGGCGGTCTCATGCGCTTGCTTCGTGGCTGGCTTCGTCGCTTTGACCGCCTTTACCGGCTTGGCCGGTTTCGTCTTGAACACGGCGGTTTTCCGCGTCGCGTCGCCCTTATGTTTCGGGCGCTCCGGCGGCGTGGTTTCGGTCGCGCTCGCATTGGCGACAGCCTGCGCTTTCGGCTTGGCCTCCTCGGTCGCGAATTTGGTCTTTCCCGCGCGACGTCCGCCGACCCGCAACCCAAGGCTCGGCGTCGCATGAACGAAGCGCTTGGCCGCCAGAGCGGCCGGCGCCAGCGGCGCCGCGCCCAAAAGCGCCATCGGAGCCGGCGCTGCAGCCTCGATCGCCCCCCCTGCGGTTCCGGTCTGGCCAGAGACGGGGCTCGGCCCGACAGGTGTGCCGACGGCATCGGTCGTGGCGGTCTTGACCGGCGCCGCTATTTCTTTGGCGCCACTGCCGACGGCCTGCGCGATGCGGCCCGTCCAGCCCGCAACCGGTCCGATGGTGACGCGGACGGGCTCGAAGGCGACACGGGTCGGCGAGAGATGCGAGCCCACACCCTGGTCGGGCGCTGCACCCGGGGTCGGCACGAGATCCTCGCCCTCCGCCTCCGCGATAGCGGCGCGACGGCCGCGGCCGCACATCGTGTCCCGCATATTCGGGGGCGTGTTGGCGCTACTGCTCGGCAGGCTATCGAGCGTGCCGTAATTGGCTTGAGCGCCGGCGAAGAAGCGATCGAACAACGCCGCCACCTTCTCGTTGCGTGTGCCGTTGGACGGCGCTCCCATGACAACCGTGATTAGGTGTCGGCCATTTCGGTCGGCGCTCGCCACGATGTTGTAGCCCGCCGCGCAGGTATAGCCGGTCTTCATCCCGTCGACGCCGGGGTAGCGGCCCAGCAAGCCATTGTGATTGTTGATCAGCTGATTGCCGAAGGCGAGCACGCCGATGCTGAAGAGGCCCCGTTCCTCCGGAAAGTCGTGCAATAAGGCGCGCGCGATAATTGCCATGTCGCGTGCTGAGCTCATGTGGCGATCGTCGGGAAGCCCGTTCGGGTTGACGAAATGCGACTCATGAAGCCCCAGCCGCGCACCATAAACGTTCATGTCGTCCGCAAAGGCTTCCACCGACCCCGAAACACCTTCGGCGATTGTCACCGCGACATCGTTGGGCGATTTCACCATCAACATCTTGAGTGCGTTATCGAGCGTCACCAGCGTGCCGGGCCGGAACCCCATCTTTGAGGGCGGCATAACGGCGGCGCGGGCCGACACCATCAAAGGTGTATCGAGCGTAATCCGCCCTTCCCGCACGGCGCTGAGCGCAACATAGACGGTCATCAACTTGGTGAGGGATGCGGGATACCATGGCGCCGTTGCGGCATCTTGGTAGAGAACCTGACCCGAATCGGCATCAACCACTAAGCTCGGCGCAGACGCAGAGGCCACGAGGGTCGACACCACCAGACAATATGCAGCGATCGCCGTCGGCCAGAGCTTGCGAAAAGACGCCATGCGCAACCGTATCCCTGTTGATATCCGCTGACCGACTTCACAACGATACAGAGCCACCGTCGGGCTTTCGAGACCGACCTCCGCCCGCATAACCTGATTCGGAACGGCGATTTGATGGCAGAACCGTTATTTCGTATCTCGTCGTCCGCGTCTATTCCACCATATCGAGCCGGGCAGTACACTGGATGATGCCTGCAAGCCAGCCTGTACCCGATTCTTTGCCGAACGGGCTCCCGCTCGATTGTGTCGATTCGCGCTGGACTGAAGACCAGATTGATGTGTCCCGGCTCGCCGATGCGCCGCAAAAGCTGGTGTCAGACCCTGGTGCTTCGCGTTGGTCTGAGCTGTTCGAGAGCGGGCGCGATCGTGCTGGTCGGGCCCTCGAGGGTCTGCGCCGAACCGCCCTCGACCTCGTCTATCCGCCGCATTGTATCGCCTGCGGCAGCGCAACCGAAGCCTCGAACGGTCTCTGCGGGCGTTGCTGGCGACAGATCAGCTTCATCGAGCGCCCCTTCTGTGAGCGCCTCGGTACGCCGTTCCATCAGGATTTCGGTCGCGGCCTGCAATCGCCCGAAGCCATCGCGCATCCGCCGGTGTTCCGCCGCGCCCGCGCTGTCGCCTTGTTCGACAATGGGACAGCGCGGCAGCTCGTGCATCGGCTGAAATATGGAGATCGGCTCGAGGTCGCCCGATTGATGGGTCGCTGGATTGCCCGTGCCGCGACCGAGTTGCTGGAGGATGCGCCCGTGATCGTGCCGATGCCGCTGCATCGCCGGCGATTGTGGAGCCGCCAGTTCAACCAGGCGGCCTTACTGGGCGACGAGATGGCGCGCGTGACGGGCCTGAGCTGCGACCCATTCCTCCTCGATCGCGTCAAGGCCACGGCGTCCCAAGTTCGCATGTCGCGCCGGCAGCGTGCTCTGAACGTCCAGGGCGCCTTCAAGGTGCCGCCGAGCGCGGATCTGGCCGGGCGGTGCGTTTTGCTGGTGGACGACGTCTTGACCACGGGCGCGACCGCGAATGCGGCCGCTCGGGCGCTGCTGCGCGGAGGCGCCAAGGCCGTCGACCTCGCGGTTTTCGCGCGGGTTGCGGGCACGGGCGAGATCGCCATATAGAAGTCAGTCTTTATGAGTGTTTCTCGATGTCGCCAGTCACCATTTATACGACGCGGTTCTGCCCTTACTGCGTGTCGGCCAAAGAGCTTCTCCGCAAGAAGAACGTCACCTTTTCGGAGATCGACGTCACCGGTAACCCAACAGCCCGCAAGGCGATGAGCGATGCCGCTGGTGGTCGCACCACCGTGCCGCAAATCTTCATCGGTGAACGCCACGTTGGTGGCTGCGACGACCTTTATGATCTCGACCACGCCGGGCAGCTCGATCCGCTGCTCCTGCAGGCTTCATGATCAAATATACGCTGACATGCACCAAGGGTCACGCCTTCGAGAGTTGGTTCAGGGACAGCCTCGGCTACGATGATCTCGCAGAATCGGGGCAGCTGACGTGTCCTGTCTGTGGCTCGGCCGAGGTGAGAAAAGCCGTGATGGCGCCGTCCGTGGTCCGTGGTCGCCGCGCGGGGAGCGAGCAGCAGGCGCAAGCAGGTGCTGCCGAGCCGCAGGGCGTCGTTCAACATCCGATCGCTCTCCTTGACGAGCGCGAACGCAAAGTGCGCGAGATGATGCGGGACCTGCATCGCAAGATCACGGAAAACGCCGATGACGTCGGCCGGAATTTCCCCAGCGAAGCGCGTCGCATGCATGAGGGCGAGACGCCGGTGCGATCGATTTACGGCGAGGCCACGGGCGAGGAAGTTCGCTCGCTGCTCGATGATGGGGTGCCGCTCTTGCCCATGCCGGTGCTGCCCGACGATCATCATTGACGCGTCAATCTCGCGGCTGACGTCCGCGACCGAAGCGATGGTGACGGGAGTTCATCGATGAAAACGATTACGTTTCCGGCGGGTGCGACGGTTCCGGCGCTTGGCCAGGGCACCTGGAAGGTGGGCGATCGGCGCGCCGCCCGCGATGCGGAGATCGCGACCCTCCGGCGCGGTCTGTCGCTCGGGCTGACGGTCATCGACACGGCCGAAATGTATGGCGATGGGGCGTCGGAAGAGCTGGTCGGTGCCGTCATCCGAGACTGCCGCGATGACGTCTTTCTGGTCAGCAAGGTCTATCCGCACAATGCCGGACGGCGCGCCATGGCAACCTCCTGTGAGGCCAGTCTCAAGCGCCTCGGAACCGATCGACTCGATCTTTACCTGCTGCATTGGCGCGGGGGTGTCCCCCTTGCCGAAACCGTGGACGCCGTCGAGCGGCTCGTTGCAGCCGGCAAGATCGGACGATGGGGCGTCAGCAATTTCGATGTCGACGACATGATCGACCTGTTCGCCGCCGGCGGCACGGCCTGCGCCGCTAATCAGGTGCTCTATAACGTGAGTCGGCGCGGGCCGGAACACGCACTTATTCCATGGCTGGACGAACGCCAGATCCCCGTCATGGCCTATAGCCCCGTCGAGCAAGGCCGGTTGCCGAGTTCCGGCGCCCTGAAACGCATTGCCGACCGACATAACGCATCCGTCATGCAGGTCGCTCTGGCGTTTGCGGTGCGGCTCGACAACGTGATGGCGATCCCGAAAGCCTCGACTGTCGCGCATGTCGAGGACAATCGTGGTGCGATGGACCTTGTCCTCAACAGCGATGACCTCGCCGAGATCGATGCCGCTTTTCCGCCGCCCCGGCGCAAGACGCCGCTCGACATGCTCTAAGGGGTTATCGCGTCAGACGCGAAGATCCGCCTGAGACACGTTGAAGATCGAGGCACCGGTGTAGCCGTGCCAGTGATGCTCCGGAATATTGGCCTCAATCAGAGCCGCTTCACCGAACCGGGCCGGCAAGTCGTAACGATCCGTGATCGTGAAGATCATCCCGATCGTCTGCTGCAGGAAATCCACCCCGAAGCGACGAACGTGGATCATATCGCCGAATTTGGCCTGCTTGTCGGCGATGGTGCCGTTCATCAACTCGTCGGTGAACGATCCCGGAAGGATCGGCATGCTGAACATCATTCTGCCGCCCGGCTTGAGCGCTTTTGCGAGCCGGATCAGCACGGCGGAATAATTGCACTCGATATGTTCCAGCACGTGATTGTGGACGATGAGATCATGCGTGCCAGGCGACAGCGCGAACACGTCGCGGCAGAGATCGAAGGGTTCGACGCCGAGACCCGGATAGCGCGACGGGTCGATGTCGACGGCCCGATAGCTTGCGCCACCGATCGTTTGCAACAGGGCGGACAAGCCACGCTCGGGGGCAAAATGCAGGATGTTGGATCCGTTCGCGGGGGCGAACTCCGCGATGTGCAAGGCCGCGACGCGCGTCCGTTCCAGTGAGCCGCATTGCACGCAGCGGACCTTAGGTCGCTTGGGCATGTCCGTGAAGGCCGTGCCTCCGCAAATGTTGCATCGCATTCTGGCCCGGCACCCCGATCACGCGCGAGCCTCCCGAGGTCCGCAACCGCCTCCGATGTCTCACGAGTGCGGATGCGAGACAAGCCGTCGCGCCGTCCTGTTATCGGTGCGAGCTTTACGATTTAGCTTGGGAGTTCGCACAAAAGCGTTGAAACTAAGGTCGAGAATGTGGGCGACCCAAGGGTTCGGTCGACCCAACATTGATATGGAAGCGGTTCCATCGGCCAGACGATCCGCCGCGAGGCTGTCCGATGTTGACCCGCTCTAGGAACCGGGGTTGCGAGTCATGCAGTTCGTCTATCGCCCCTGCGTGGGCATCGCTTTATTCAATCGTCAGGGGCTTGTCTTCATCGGCCGTCGCCGGAACAAGCGCACCATGGACAATGTGGCGCCCGGCTACGAATGGCAAATGCCACAGGGCGGTGTCGACATGGGTGAACAACCCCATGCGGCCGCGATTCGCGAGTTGAAGGAAGAGACGAACGTGTCGAGCGCGTCCCTGCTCGGAGAGGCGCCGCGGTGGCTCAGCTATGACCTGCCGACCGATATTTCGCGCAAGGTCATGAAGGGTCGTTTCAAGGGCCAGACGCAAAAATGGTTTGCGTTCCGGTTCGAGGGCGATGATAGCGAAATCAATATCGATCATCCCGAGGGCGGTCATAAACCGGAATTCGACGCTTGGCGGTGGGAAAGCCTCGAGCGATTGCCCGACTTGATCATCCCGTTCAAACGCGAGGTCTATGTCGCGGTCGTGGACGAGTTCAAGCGATTTGCGGCCGTGAACGTCTGAGAGAAACCGATCTCGCCCAAACCGTTGTCACGGGTCACGACCCATCAACATCCTCTCGCCACGATCGCGAGATGGCATGGGAGGCGATATGACAAAGCACAGAGCCAAGCACCGAGCGAACGTGTTGCTGACCCTGGCCGGCGCTCTTCTGCTGCTTGCCGGGGCGCCAGCGGCGCGGGCTCAAGATCGCGGGACGCTGGACCCAAAACCGCTGCCGCCGCTTACCAATCCGAACGACCCCCATGTTCCGGCCAAGCAGATCTTCGGCCGGGTCACCACGCCTGCCGATCTGCAGGCGCGATCGATCGGCTTCTATGCTCATGGCTGTCTTGCCGGGGCCGAGGCTTTGCCGATCAATGGATCGGCTTGGCAAGTCATGCGGCTATCTCGCAACCGCAATTGGGGCAATCCGGCGCTGATCGCCTTTCTCGAGCGCTTCGCCAAATCTGTGCCATCGATCAATGGCTGGCCGGGTCTCCTGGTCGGGGACGTCTCGCAGCCACGCGGCGGCCCGATGCTGACGGGCCATGCCTCGCATCAGGTCGGGCTCGACGCGGACATCTGGCTCAGCCCCATGCCGAGCCGGACGCTGTCACGCGAAGAGCGCGAGATGATGTCGGCCACCAATGTCGTGCGACCGGACGGGCTCGCTGTCGATCCCTCCAGATGGACCCCGCAGCATCTCGCGCTGATCGAGGCGGCAGCCGAACAGCCTGAGGTCGAGCGGATTTTCGTCAACCCGGCGATCAAGAAAGCCATTTGCGAGCAGGCGACCGGCGACCGTAGCTGGTTGACGAAGGTGCGCCCGATGTATGGGCACAATTACCATTTCCATGTGCGGATCAAATGCCCGGCGGGCAACAGCAGTTGCCAGTCCCAGGATCCGGTTCCGCCTGGTGAGGGCTGCGACGCGTCTCTCGCCCGTTGGTTCACGCCCGCGATCCTGCATCCACGGCTGAACCCCAACGCCAAGCCAAACCCGGGCCTCACGATGGCGCAGCTACCCGCCGCATGCAGGCAGGTGCTGGTCGCTCAATAAAACTTGGGTTGGCTTAGGCGTGGTCGCCGGCAAGCCGATCGGTCCAGGCCAAAAGCAGGCTGGAGATCACGAAGGTCAGGTGGATCACGACGCCCCAGGTCATTTCACGATCGCTGACCGCGCTCATGTTCATGAAGTAGCGCAGCAGTTGGATGCCCGAGATCGCGACGATCGAGGACATCAGCTTCAGCTTCAAGCCGCTGAAGTCGATGGTCGACATCCAGTCCGGCCAGTCCTTATGGTCGGTCGCATCGATCTTGGAGACGAAATTTTCGTAGCCCGAGAAGATCACGAGAACCAGCAGCGACCCCGTCAGCGTCAAGTCGACAATCGACAGCGTATTGAGGATGACGTCGGCCTCGGTCGCGGTCTTGAAATGGCTCCCATATTCGAAGAGCAGTTCGATCGTCTTCAGGAGCAACCCAAACAACGCAACCACGAGCGCGATGAAAAATGGCGCGAGTATCCAGCGGCTCGCGAAAATGAACCGCTCCATCATTCGCTCGATCATGACTATCCCCTCTTGTCGTCCCCCGGTCTTGAACATGATTCGGGGCCGCAACGCCAACCGTTGCGACCCCGACGAGAGACGTCTTTCAGATTAGGCCGCCGCGACCCCAACGCCGATCGGGCAACTCACGCCGGTTCCGGCCAAGCCACAATAGCCGTTCGGGTTCTTGGCTAGATATTGCTGATGATAGGTTTCGGCATAATAGAAAGCCGGAGCCTCGCGAATGTCCGTCGTGATCGGCCCGAAGTGGTCGCTCCGCGCCGACAGTGCGTCGCCGTAGGCACGGGCTGAGGCTTGCGCCTCCTGCAACTGGCCCGGCGTCGTGGTGTAGATGGCGGATCGATATTGCGTGCCGACATCATTGCCCTGCCGCATACCCTGCGTCGGATCGTGATTCTCCCAGAAAATCTTAAGGAGCTCGCCGAACGACACCTTGGCTGGATCAAATACGACCTTCACGATTTCCGTGTGCCCGGTCATGCCGGAGCACACTTCCTCGTAGGTCGGGTTCGGGGTCGTACCGCCCAGATAGCCCACTGCCGTGACCTCGACGCCCGGGCCGGCCTCCCAAAACAAGCGCTCGGCACCCCAGAAACACCCGAGGCCGAAATAGACCGTTTCGGCCGAGGCGCCGTAAGGCCCCTTGAGCGGCTTGCGATTGACATGATGCACGTCCGCTGTCGGGACCGCGCTTGCGCGGCCTGGCAGCGCTTCGTCAGCGGTCGGGAGCGATGGACGCTTGCGGAATGAAAACATCGATAGGCCTCCTCAAAGAGACAAAATGGCTCTGAGCGTCATGTAAGGCGCGCGAGCCTCGCCGTTAAGGCCGACCCGAGCCAATTCCTGACAACCGAGGCGCCTGCCGACCGGTCTCTCGCCCGCTGCCTCAGCGTGTGAGGACGCCCACCGCCGCTCGGCGTGGCCGTCCAGCAAGAATCAGAACCACCCCGACGGCGGCGGCCAGAAGCGCGGTTGGCAGCGGAAACAAGACGGCCGACAGCAGGTGCCGAAGCGCCAGGGTCCCCCAACCCTGGAGATCACCCTGGATCGTCGGCGACAGATTCGGCCAGAGCGCGTCGATCGATTGCCCAAGCGTCGTGATCGACAGGCGCTCGGCCGCGATCGACCGCGTTCCATCGACCACGAGCGCCGCGAAACCAAATGACAGACTCACGACCCCACCGATCCGCAAGATCACACGAAGCAAAGACGCGTCTCCCCTGCCGCTACCGACCGACACGCGGGCGAGCCGTGCGTCAGCTGCGCGTGCACCAGATATCGCACCATCGTTCGGAATTTTCCCGCAATTTTGTCAAAGGTGCGGTTGCGCCCCGCGCGTTCCTGACTATAGTCCGCCGCTCTGCGAGGCGCCGTCCGAGGATCGTGCATCGCTGGTTTGGAGGGGTGGCCGAGCGGTTGAAGGCGCACGCCTGGAAAGTGTGTATGCGGGAAACCGTATCGCGGGTTCGAATCCCGCTCCCTCCGCCAGAACCTTACCTTAACTGCCTCATCTTACTGCCTTTTGTTGAAGGGTAAGAGGAGATCGCCCTCATTAAAGCCCACATTTTGTCTGGCTGTTGTTGCACACGATCGCACGCTGTTGGATAACGGCGCTCGAGGAAGTGACCGTTTCAGAACGAACGTAAAACGTGTGAAAAGATGCCAGTGTCGCCTCAAACTGCTCTGATACGGCCGATTGACAGCTCCTTTAGGCCATTTGCTAACATTTGGCCGCAATAAAAATACGCCGGCGTGATCCACTGCCGCAAACGCTTCTAATATCCAATCAGCCTGCGAGACTAACCGACTTGGTGTTTGGACGGGCGGGAACACCCCACGACTCAGGGCCGCAATTCGCCTGCTGAATCAGCACCAATCTAGCTTGGCCGCCTGCGAGTCCAAGGCTTGCTCCGCTGCATCCACCAGCAATCTGCCGACCGCAATCTCGAGGGTGCGATCTGGAGTTGCAAACCAGGGCAAGGTGCGGGCGCTCGAGGTCAGACAGCGTGAGCGAGAAGGCCTTGGTTTCGCTCAGACTGGAACGGAACAGTTTTGCGAACAAGCTCTCTGGGATCGCCACAACGTCTTGGGAGAGTGAGGAAGCGTTGGCGGCATATCTCATGGCAGGACTCAGAGCTAGCGATAACGTCAACGAGCCCGAATGAAGATAGTTAATCGAATCTTTCGAGCTCGTTCGTAGGCGATGGCAAGTCCCTGGCATCCGGCTCGTCACCGCGGATCCGCTGGCCCATGTGGCCTGCACTGGCATCCTGCTTACGCAAAAGAGCCTCAATGTCCGTCGGAGAAGTTGGACGTCCGAAAAGATATCCCTGTGCCTCATCGCACCCATTGTCTCGGAGTATGTCACGCTGAGCTTCCGTTTCAACGCCTTCGGCGATGACGCGCATCCCCAGCTTACGGCCCATCGAAATAATCGCTGCAGCGATGGTTCGGTCATCCTGCCGCCCGTCAAGTTCATGAACGAAGGACTTATCGAGCTTCAAACGGGTCACCGGGAACCTTCTCAGGGCACTCAGGCTCGAATAGCCGGTCCCGAAATCGTCAATCGACATTTGGACACCTGCATTTCGAAGCCGGCCCATTGCGGTCGCAGCTGCCTCCACGTTGCCCATGACCATGCTCTCGGTGAGTTCGAGCTCAAGGTATCTTGGGTCCAGGCCAGAGACTCGCAACGCCTCTGACACCGAGCTGCTCCACCTATCGTCGTTGAATTGCCGCGCCGAAACGTTCACCGCAATGGTTATGTGAGGAAGCCCGCGGCTCTGCCAATGTTTGTTTTGCGCGCACGCCGTTTGCAGCACCCAATGACCGATAGGGACGATTAGACCACTTTCCTCAGCGACTGAGATGAAACGATCAGGGCTGACGACGCCTAGTTCCGGGCTATTCCATCTTAAGAGCGCCTCGACTCCAAAAATGTAGCCAGTTTCTAAGTCGATCTGAGGCTGATAGACAAGAAAGAACTCGTCTCTGTCGAGAGCTTGTTGCAGCTGGTGTCGGAGATAAGATCTTTCTGACCGGTCGACACTCATGCTCATGTCGTATCGAGTCAGTGTGTTACGCCCGGAATTTTTGCCGCTGTACATGGCAATATCAGCGTTTGCAATCAATGTGATGGCGGTCTCGCCGTCAATCGGATAACGGGCGAGCCCCATGCTACAGCTGACGCTGATATTTCGACCGCCGATAATAATTGGTTGCGCAATTGCGGACCTGATTTGCTCCAGCATCTCGGCAGCGGCATTGAAGCTGGTGGAGGACAGGATTAGAACGAACTCGTCCCCGCCGAGGCGGATGATTTGGCCGGAACTCGCCACGACATGGCGCATCCGAAAGGCAACCGTTTGAAGCAGTTTGTCGCCGGCTACATGGCCAAGATCATCATTGACTAGTTTAAAGTTATCGAGATCGACAAAGGCGACACAAAGAGAGTTAACGTCTGAAACTTTCTTGATCGCGTTGTCGATTAAGGCTTCCATTAAAGTTCGGTTGGGCAAACCTGTTAGGCTGTCGTAGTGAGCAGCTCTGTACAAAAGATCCTGCGATCTTTGACGCTCGATAGCGATGCTCGCAATTCGCGTGCTAAATTCCGACAGTGCGAGTTCTTTTAGGTTCGGGTGACGCACATCTGCCGAGTACATCGCGAAAGTACCGAGGACCTCGTCGTCGTGCGAGATAATTGGCGTGGACCAGCATGATCTCAGACCAAAAAGTGCAGCGGACGCTGCGAAGTCTGCCCAGCGCTTATCCTTGGTGATGTCAGAAGTGACGACCGCCTGCTTCGAAAACGCGGCAGTTCCACACGAGCCAACTGCGGGCCCAATCTTGACGCCGTCGATAGCTCGCCAAAACCCCTCGGGAAGCTTCGGTGCCGCGCCGTGATGGAGGCATAGCGTCCCTGGATCGAGGATCAAGACAGATCCAGTGATGCCGACCAGCTGTGATTCGATGAAAAGGATTATTCGCGTCAAGATCTCCTGAAGAGGAGCATTTCGCGCGATCATCTCAATAATCGAGCCTTGTTCCTGATTGATAGACTCGAATTGCTTACGCTCAGTGATATCGCGGCCAATACCAGCTAAGCCGACGATAGCGCTGTCCGGATCGCGCAGCGGGATTTTGGTAGTAGAATACCATCGATCTTCGCCGAAGCTGTTCTTGAATGTCTCTTCAAGACTCATCATCGGAACACCCTGCAACATCACAGCCTGTTCGATCTGGTAGAATTGCTGTGCAGGTTCAAAGGAATGAAGGTCGAAATCCGTCATACCAACCAATTCGGTTCCACTCTCAAACCCATATGAAACGGCAATCGCGCGATTTGCAAACAGAAAGCGACTATTCTTATCCTTGATAAACAGCAGGTCCGGAATTTGGTCTATCAGAGCCCTAAGGTGGGGTGGTTCAAGTGATCTGCTGATATCGCCGGCACTCTTGTCAGAACTCGAAACCTCATTGACAACGCTGGAGACGGCCTGCGAATCGACGACTCGGTCTGTATCAAGTGCGAGCAAATCAACATTTCGTCTCAAATTGCACCTTCGACGACTTTTTCTACTTAAGAGAAGACCGTATCGCAATTTCTTATCGAACCCTTACGAACAACCTAGGACATTTGGCCGCATGTCAAACTTAGACGATGGCGGCCAAAGGCGCCAACACGCGTAAAAGAGCGGAAATTGGCTCCAGAATGATCAATTGACAGCTCTATTGCGCCATTTGCTAGCATTTGGCCGGCCGCAAACCGCGCCGTCGTGAGCCGAAACCAGCCTCTTGCACGATCTTACCCCGACCGTGATCCGGCGCATCGCAGCGGTCTGCGAGCTTGCCGCGCCCCGCTCCATGCTGGCCGACCTCGACCAGCACTTTGATCAATCAGGTTTGCGCAGCGCGGTGTCTCGGCATGACACGCCAGCCCTGTTCGACTGGTTGATCCGGGTCGTCAGCTTGCAAGGTGATCGGCCCCCATCGGGTGGTCCGGGTTGATTGTTAGTTCATGGTCGGCCTGGGCGCCACCCTGAGCATGGCCGGCGGAGATGGTCGGGGTTTCGCAGCCGGCCATGCGGCGAAGGCGGGCACGAAGACCTCCGGCGCCGGGGGCTTGTAGCCGATTGATCCGTGCGGGCGCACAGTATTGTAATGCCTTCTCCAGCTTTCGATGATGACCTGAGCTTCCTTGAGCGAGTAGAAGATCTCTCCGTCGAGCAGCTCGTCTCGGAAGCGAGCGTTGAACGACTCGACGTAGCCGTTCTCCCACGGGCTGCCTGGGGCAATATAGGCGGTCTTTGCTCCAACCGCCGTGATCCAGTCTTGCACAGCCTGGGCGATGAACTCGGGGCCGTTGTCCGAACGGATGTGACCAGGCACGCCGCGCAGGATGAACAGGTCGGACAGAACGTCAATGACGTCGGTCGAGTTGAGCTTGCGCGCGACCCGGATGGCCAGGCACTCCCGGGTGAACTCGTCGACGACATTGAGGGTCCTGAACTTGCGGCCGTCATGCGTGCGATCCTCGACAAAGTCGTACGACCAGACGTGATCGCGGTGCTCGGGCCGGAGGCGAATGCAGGAGCCGTCGTTGAGCCAGAGACGTCCCTTCTTCGGCTGCTTGGCCGGCACCTTCAGCCCTTCGCATCGCCAGATGCGCTCGACCCGCTTGTCGTTTACCAGCCACCCGGCATCGCGCAGCAACGCCGCGATCTTGCGATAGCCGTAGCGGCCGTACTGCCGCGCCAGCTCGATGATGTCGCCCGTCAACGCCTCTTCGTCGTCAAAGCCCCGCGGCGCCTTGCGCTGCGTCGAGCGGTGCTGACCGAGCGCCGCACAGACGCGGCGCTCGGAGACAGGCAAATGCTGTCGCACATGCTCGATGCAGACGCGCCGGCGCGCGGGGCTCAGAAGTTTCCCGAGGCCGCCTCCTTCAGAATCAGCTTGTCGAGCGTGAGGTCGGCGATCGCCTTGCGAAGCCGCATGTTCTCCGTCTCCAGCTCCTTCAGGCGCTTGACCTGGTCAAGCTTCAAGCCGCCGAACTCCTTCCGCCACCGGTAGTAGGTGACCTCGGTCACCCCGATCGAGCGAACCGAGTCCGCAACGGTCTTCCCCTGTGAGACCAACACGTCGACCTGACGCAGCTTGCTCACGATCTCTTCAGGCTTCGGTCGTCTTCCCATCGATCCATCCTCCAGGCTCGAAAGCCATACATCGGGATGGACCACTTCAAGGGGGGACGATCAGTTCCGCCCCTGCAGAAGCGGGTCGTTGGTGAAGTCGATGCCGGGAACCACATGCGTCGTGCAAAAAGCGACTTGCTCGGTTTCGGCAAAGTAGTTGTCCGGGTTTCGGTCGAGTACCATACGCCCGATGACGCGCAGCGGGATGACCTCCTCCGGGATAAGCTTGGTCGCGTCCAGGACGTCGAAGTCAAAGCTCGTCGCAAAATCCTCGTCGAACAACTGCACGGCCAGTTCCCATTCCGGGAAGCTGCCAGTGTCGATGGCATTCCAAAGGTCGCGGCGATGGAAGTCGGGATCCCCACCACTGATCTTGAGGGCCTCGTCCCAGACAACCGACTGCATGCCGAGCTTCGGCCGCCAGTGGAACTTGACGTAGGTTGACTGACCCGCCTCGTTGACGAGCCGGAAGCTGTGGACGCCGAAGCCCTCCATCATGCGAAACGAGCGCGGGATCGCCCGATCGGACATGATCCACATCAGCATGTGCGTGCTCTCCGGCGAGAGCGATGCCCAATCCCAGAAGGTATCGTGGGCGGTTTGTGCTTGCGGGAAGCCGCGATCCGGCTCCTGCTTGGCAGCGTGGATCAGATCGGGGAACTTGATCGCGTCGTGGATGAAGAACACCGGTATGTTGTTGCCGACGAGATCCCAGTTGCCCTCTTGCGTGTAGAACTTAACCGCAAAGCCACGCACGTCGCGCGCGGTGTCGGCCGAGCCCATATTGCCACCAACTGTCGAGAAGCGGGTGAAGAGGGGCGTCTTGACGCCGACTTCGCCGAGGATCTTGGCCTTGCTGAATTCCGCCAGCGAGTCCGTCAACTCGAAGAAGCCGTGCGCCGCGGCTCCCCGGGCGTGGACGACGCGCTCCGGAATCCGTTCATGATTGAAGTGGTTCAGCTTCTCGATGAGGGCGAAGTCTTCGAGCAGGACAGGACCACGCTCCCCGATCTTCAACGAATTCTCATCATCGGCGATCACGCCACCCTGGTTGGTGGTCATAGGGGGATGCGTGCCATGTGCCGTTTGATGCAGCTCGCCACCGCTGCCGACAAGTTCCGAGATCGCTGTGGCAGATGCATGAGGTGTCTTGTGTTTTGCCATAGGAAAGCCTCGTGTGAGTATCTGGTCGATGCCGACTGAGCGCCGCGCGGTAAGCCACGGGATGCAACCGGTCGTTGAGTGCGCTGACGTCAAGCACATCGTCGGTTTGTAGGTCGCTTCAGATTTGCTCTGGTGAGTGCCGTCTTTACGTGTCAGCGGCTTCATGGTTCCGCGGTGATTGACTAGCGTTGGTTTCCGACGGAAGCGCTTGGCGCGAGGTCGACCCCACGATGGCGTCGTGGTCGTTTCTGCAAGGGGGTCCATCGGGATATTACCTGCGTCTTACGACGCGCCAGGCGCTATCCGACCCTGCTGAGAGCTGTGCGGTGAGGTCGCAGGTCGCCATCGGGACCTGAACACGCGCGTCTTGAGTTCGGGCTCCGGCACCACTGCCAAATCATCGAGGACCTCGATCATGAACGTTAAATTTGTATGTGGCGTGGCAGCATTGACTGCAGTTCTGGCCTCCCCCGCATTGGCGCAGGGCGCGACTCCGGCCCCGGACTTTGCAATGAAGGCGTCGGTTGGAAATACCTTTGAAGTCGCCGAGTCAAAGCTTGCCCTCAAACAGGGCGCGAGCCCAAAGGTCAAAGCATTCGCCCGTAAGATGATCAAGGATCATGACATGGCGGAGAAGAAACTCCAGACCGCAGCCAAAGGGTCGGGCGCGACGGTCGCGATGTCGCTCGACGATCAGCACCAGGCTCTGGTGACGGCACTCCAAGCCAAGACCGGTGCGGATTTTGACAAGGCTTACGTGGCCGACCAGATCCAGGCGCATCAGGACACGGCTGCGCTCCTCGCGAGCTACAAGGATGCAGGGGACGACTCAAAGCTGAAGACCTGGGCCACAAAGACACTCCCGACTGTCAACATGCACCTGAAAATGGCGGAGGCCATGTCCAGCATGTGAGACTTGATGATCCGGAGCAGGCCATCGGGCAATGCTCCGGGTCCCCTGTGCACGGTCTGAGTCGCCTTCCTCTAGATAAACTCTCCTTAATCGAAGGACAAAAATCAGGCTGAATTATTATAACTACCTCGTTGCTTTATCAAAACGTCCCAATATGAATATTCGTTACACAAGCCTGTCGGCTGTATAAACTCGTCAGGTCGACATCTTACAGTGTCAGGTCACCCTTCCCCAAGTTGTCGATTGCGTTCTGCGAGTTCTGCGTCGTCGGCGGGGAACATCATAGCCATGCCTGATGTCGCGGCCCTGTCTTGGACGTCGTCGACGAACGGATGCAGTTTGTCATGATACTCGCCGAAGGCTGCTTCGTGGTCGTGACCATGCCGCAGCAACGCATCCGCCAGACCCGCCGCACCAATCAGCGCTATAGACCCACCCATGCCGGCGAGCGGCGACACGCAATAACCCGCATCGCCGACCAGAGCCACTCGCCCCTTTGACCATGTCGGCATCCGAATTTGGTTAATCTGGTCGAAGTAGAAGTGCTCGTCGGCATCGAGGTGGCGGAGCATGGCCGGGACTTTCCAGCCGCGACTGTCGAAGTGGCGATGGATCATCGCGCGTTGGTGCGCTCGATCGCGATGGTCGTATTCAATCTTGGCAGCGCTTCGAAATCCAAAGCCTAAGTCAGTACGGTCTTCGTAGCCGTTGAGCATGACCATCAACCCAGGAGAGCTAAAGATCTGTGACACATTTGGCGGAAGCAATTCGGTGTCCGGCACGACCTTGAGACAGAAATAGCCTCCCATGAAGTAGGAAAAATCGGCATCTCCAAACGCCAATCGTCGGGTGCGCGAGCGATTGCCGTCACATCCGAATACGAGCGCATAGTCGTGCCGCGAGCCGTCATCGAATGTCACCGCTACACCATCTGACTTGTTTGCCAGCTCGCGGACCGATTGGCCGAACATGATACCGACGGAGCCCTCGATGGCCGCGAACAGGATATCCAGAAGATCGTCGCGGTGGATCTCGTAGCGCTCGTCTTTCGCGTCCTGCTGGGCTGCCATGACGCCGATCGTGCCGTCGTCTTCGCTCTTGAACTCCATGGTGCGGGGCGGCAGCACCTTGGCCCGGACCGCGTCAAGCAACCCCATGCGTGCAAGGATGCCGATTGTGTCACCCTCGATGTCAACGGGCGTGCCGCCTCGGCGCAGCCCACGCGCAATCTCGACCACAGTCACCTGATAGCCAAGTTGCGCAAGCCAAAAGGCTGTCGCAAGGCCTGCGAAGCTCGCGCCACAAACCAGAACCTGCCTACCGACAGGCACGGCCAGCTCGACACTCACCTGACGTACTTCCATTTCACTGCCCCAATCGACTACATACACTCGGTAGACTGTAAACGTATATGTACTGAGTATACATTTAAAGCAAGGCTCAATGGAAACGTCTCCCGATCGACGGACCCGCAAACGGCTCGCCACACGTCAGAGTATTTCGGATGTTGCCACTCGGCTGTTCATCGAGCGTGGTTTCGACGCTGTGACAGTGGACGAGATCGCTGAAGCCGCTGACGTCGGTCGGATGACCGTGTTCAACCACTTCCCGCGGAAGGAGGACATGTTCTTCGACCAAGACCAGGAGGCGCGGGACGCGCTTCTGTCCGCCGTGCGGATGAAGAACCAGGATATGACTGCAATCGAGGCGCTACGACGGTTAGCGCACCGGTGGGTCGAAGAGGATCGCTCCTACATTCGCTTCTTCGGAGGCAGCCGTCGCTTCGTCGAGGCCGTCGGAGCCAGCGAGGCGTTGAAAGCACGCGCACGGGCGATCCGTGACGAGGTTGTGCGAGCCTTAACGGCAGCGTTGGCCGAGACCGTCAATCGACCTGCAAGCGATCCCGATGCGTATCTCGCCGCGAGTCTTTTGCTAGCGACCTGGACCGTTGCATTCATCGAGGCGCACGCTGCCTTTCGAATTCATGGAGACAGCGCAGCCGCGAAAACAAGCTTCTTGGCTATCATCGACAAGGGATCGGGAGGGCTTGTCGCAGCCTTATCAGATACGCCTTACGCGTAGCGACTTGATTTGCTCGCATTTTTTACGAAGGCCGTTTCAGTTCCCGTTCCTGTTGAAGCGATGATAGGCTGGCAGATGGCATCCCAATCGGGATCGTTGCATCAGTCAGGAGTTTTGCATTTGGAGGCAGGGGCCAGTTCCCAGCCGCTCTAATGAGCAAGATTGTTCACTCACTCCAGCGGCCCACACCGCCCTGGCTCAACACGCGATCGTAGGCGTACGGGTGTCCGACAAGGCACCGCAGCGAGATTATGCGCCATCAGGGTTGAAAAACCGCAACGATCGGCCGTTCCGGCCAACGACCGATCGATGGCGACCGATGTGATCGGCAACGACGGTCTCGACAAAATAGCCGAAAAGGTGGGCTCCGGGCGTTTGATCGCTAGCCTCACTCGCCACAGCGCATCGAGATCCCTTCACGCGTCAAGCCTCTCCAAGTCTTGACGAAATTCGGCACGTCGCTTGCCGGCATCGGGCGTGCAGCAAGATAACCTTGCATTCCATCACAGCCCATCCCGGTCAAGATCGAGGCCTGAAGCGACGTCTCGACGCCTTCGGCGATCACGCGGAGCCCGATACCGTGCGCCAGCGAAATGACCGCCGACACGATCGCATTCGCGTCATTATCCGAGCCAAGATCGCTGACAAAAGATCGATCAATTTTAAGCCACCGCACGGGAAATTTTCGCAGATGGGTGAGCGAAGCAAAACCAGTTCCGAAGTCGTCGAAGGCAACTTCAATCCCGGCTTGGCTCAAAACCGAAAGCGCCGGCCCGACAACGTCCGAACTACCGTCGAGGAAAACTGATTCAGTCACCTCAAGTTGCAGCATCGACGTCGGCAATCCCGCAGCACGCAACCGAGCGAGCCAAGTCTCAGCAATGTCGATATGAAAGAACTCTGTGGCCGATACATTCAAAGCAACATTGCCGAATTGCACGCCACTCTCGTGCCACGACCGCATATCTTGCAAGACTGCGCCGAGCATCTGCTGCCCCATCTGCACAGATAGCTCAGGATCGTGAAACGCCTCTAAGAATGCTGCAGGGCTGATCAGGGACGACCCTTCGCGTATCCTCAGGAGAGCCTCAAAACCACAGATCTTATCGCCAGAGATTGCAACCTTCGGCTGATAAAATGGGACGATGTCCCCTCTTGATACCGCTTCACGCGTCCGTTTAAGAACATCGATCCGGCTCAAAAGAGCGCATTTCATCGAGCGGTCGAAAAAGGCAAATTGCGCCCGGCCTGCCCGTTTGGCGCTATAAAGAGCCAGATCTGCATTTTTTAAAAGCTCGCGTCCGTCGATATCGTGATCCGGGTAGATCGCGACACCAAGACTTGAAACGCAGTTCAACGCACCACTCGAGATACTGATTGGTTTGATCAACGCACGAATGAGGTTGGCGGCCTCCGTCTCGAGCTCTGCAGCAGAGCCGGCGTTGGTGAGGAGAACTGCAAACTCGTCGCCGCCCAAACGGGCGACAGTCATGTTGTCACGCTTCAAGCACAGCAGGCGACTCGCAACGCTACGCAGAACTTGGTCCCCGACATCGTGACCGAGAGTATCATTCACCTCTTTGAACCGATCCAGGTCGACGATGAAAAGCGCGAGGCGCTGCTCATGTGTCTCGGCATTTGCGATTGCCGTCTCGAGATCGATGTTAAAGCGGTAGCGGTTGGGTAGTTTGGTCAGCGAATCTTCGTTGGCAGCCTGCCAAAGGCGGACTTCCATTCGTTTCTGATCGGTAATGTCCTGGAACGTTCCGTTGCGTCGGATCGGCTTGCCTGTCTGGTCGACCACGGCCCGCCCGCGAGACTGGATCCATCTCTCTTCGCCTGTATCCGCTCGATGAATCCGAAAGATGATCGAGGGAAAGCCGGTCGTCTGAAGAAATGTCGCTCGATGCGCTTCTTCAACTATTCCTCGATCTGCATGATGGACAAGTTGGAAAAGCAACGCCTCGCTTTCCTTCACGTCTTTGTGCAGACCCAGCATGGCCTTGAGCTCCACCGACCACCGCCGCTCATTCGTCAGCAGGTCAACATCCCAAATGCCAACGCGGCTTGCCGCTACGGCAAGCCGAAGTCGTTCCTCGCTTTCGCGAAGCGCTTGATCGGAGATCACCTTCGCGTGCATATCGGTGATGACACCGATCCATTCGATGATCTCGCCGTCGGTGCCGCACAGAGGAACCGCACGGTCCTCGACCCAACGATATTCTCCGGTCCGATGACGTAGACGATACTTTGAATAATATTCAACGCCTGCAGCCCATGCATCCCGACTGCTGACATCCACTCGATGTCTGTCGTGGGGATGAATTGCATCGAGCCAAACAGTTCGGCCTATTTGAAATAACCCGCGACCTGTAAATTCAGTCCAACCCTGTACATTGACATCGTTTCGCTGACTGTCGGATTGCCAGACAATCTCCGAAGTCGCACGAAGCAATGCGTTTGTTCGCCGGAGTGCCGCCTGTAGATCATTTGCTAAATCACGTCTTTGCTGATCCGACTTATGTCGCTCGGATACATCGCGCGAGACCACAAGAATTTGTTCAATTTGCCCATCAGGGTTTCGCACCGGCGTCACGATGCTGTCCCACCACTTCGGCGTGCCTTTCGCCGTTGGCAGGAACCCGAAACTGCGTCCGACACCCCCTGCCCTTGCAGCCTCGATGGCCTGCAGAGCCGAGCTGCGCTCGCCCGGCACCCAAAATTCGATCCAATTTTTGCCCGCTAATTGATCGGGACTCTCGAGTTCCATAGCGGCGGTTCCGCCCAAATTCATGATGATAAGCTGGCCGCGAAGGTTCAAAAGTTTGATGCAATCGGCACTTGATTGAAACAGCAGCTGGAGGGCGTCGAAGCTTGGGCTCGTCAATGCTGTCATACCCTGTCGCTCCGTCCCTTGGGGCAAATCCTCTTCACCCTAAACATGCCAAACTATAGGCCTGAAGGTTATGGTTGTGTTGCGTCACGCAACCATTTGGCTCATGGGTGCGACGCTAAAGCCTCGGGCAAGCATTGGTCCTACGATTGATTGTGCAGTGAGCTGTGTCAACGATTGCGAAGTCTCCTTGAAGCGTCTTGGCTTTGTTTGGAAACAGCACCGTCCCAACGAACGGCCTTCCTTTGTTCCTGCGATGGTCTCTTGGAGGGCAAGCGGGTTAATGTCGGATTTGTGTGGACGAGAGAGCGCGTCGAACGTTGCCTCGTTTCCGCATTCGCCGCGATGCCGTTGTTCGGCGTCTGCCGACAGTTTACTGCAATCACGAGCCGTCCGAGCGCTCTGAGCGACGTGCTGAACTGGTCCGCCCTGCTCGACCATAGTCAGCATGGGCGAAAAGGCCTCTGCGCCTGGGCCCTGGCAGCGGGATTTCGACCATTCCGCAAGGGCCGATACGGCTTAGCGGCTCATGCCGTTCACGCGATAGAACGCGGCAATCGCGCGTGTCGAATCGAGCCGCACTTTCGGCAAACGGATATCGCCGAACATCGTCTCATAGCGAATGCGATTCGCTCTGGTCGCTCCACTGATGTGATGAATCACATCCCATTTCACGCTGTCGCGATTGCCCTCGAGGGCCCCGCGACGATCGCGCTCGAACCAGCAGCGCCGGATATAGCGGTACAGGCTGACCGAGGTGGGGACATCAAGGAGGACGAAGCCGGTCGCGAGCTGCAGCCTTTGAGGAAGAAGCCGCGAGTAATTGCCATCGATGACCCAGCGCGGACCCATGATGGCCGCGTCGTGAAGGGCGGCAAACTCATCCTCCGGTCGGGGAACCCAATCGGTATGCGGGAGGTGGTAAAGTTGATCGAGATGGATCGGCACGAGCCCCCGCGCCCGCGCGATCGCGTCCGCCATCGTGGACTTACCGCTGCTGGACGGTCCCATAATGCAAATGCGCGTCCCAAGCTCGTCCAGCGTCATGATCTCTCTTTTAGGTCGGCCAGCGAACGTCCCGCAACGGATGGGACAGCGAGCTCTGCTCAGCCGCCCGACAGTCAGCAGCACCGCGCCAAACTTCGGGCAGCTTTAAACCCAATTTAGGCATTCCTTCAGTCTAACAGCTTCCAATAAACAGCATTCCCGGTGTTAAATTGCTGATCTGAACGTCGGGTCGCGGCTTCGTTCGCTATCTTGGTCTCTTGGGTGATCTCGGTCAGGACGTGGCGACTTACGGAGGGCTTGCGTATGGAAGGTGGATGCCTGTGCGGGGCGGTTCGTTACGTGTTCGACGGTGAACCAATAAACAGCGGCCTATGCCATTGCGAAAGTTGCCGACGGACGGCCTCGGCGCCCAGGCTGGCTTTCGTCGGTGTGCTGTCCGAAGTGTTTCGGTTCACGAAGGGCGCGCCTGTCGAATATGCCTCCTCGGTTGGTGTGATCCGAAGTTTTTGCGGCCGATGCGGATCTCCGCTCACGTACCGACGTGACGATGCTGCGGGCGATCTCGACGTCATGACGGTCAGCCTCGATGACCCGAGCGGCGTCCCACCGACCTTTCACGTGTGGCTCAGCGAGTCACTTGAATGGGATCGCTTGGCCGGAAACCTGCCTGCCTATCAGCGCACACGGGACGGCTAAGGGTATGAGGGATCGGATCATTCCTGCATCCGTGCCGGACGCCATCCAGCCGACCAACCGAGCCGCTGCTTTGCCTTCTCGCTTGATACCGCGCCGTCGTCCTCCGCGATGTTAAATGTGCCGCTTTCGCCCGCCTCGGTGGCGAGAGCGGCCGCATATGCGGCTGCATCGATGTGGACCGGAGCTGAGCCAACCGCGGTATCGAACCCAGTTCCGGGTCCGTAGAGCCGACCGTAGCGGAGCACCACACCTTCGAAGGCTCCGCCGAGAACTTGGCTTTCGAGACTTGCAACGCCGCGAGCCGAAATGCCCAGCCGTCCTGGAGCATGTATCGCAAGCGCATCGTCCTCGTGATGGGGCACTGGACCTTCGGCGTAGGCGAAGGCGACGCTTTGCGCGATGAAGCGTCGGACGCCGGATGAAAGCGCGGCATTGACGAGGTTGCGTGTGCCTTCATCTCTGACGTGCGCGTTGCGAGCCGTGGCTTCCTCCATTCGTTCGGGATCGAGACCAGGCGGTAAGTCGGTGAGCTGGTGGATGACGACGGCCGGCTTCGCAGCGGCCAAGACCCGACGAAGCTCCATAACATCGAAGATGTCCGCCACAACGGGCTCGGCCCCAAGCGCGGCCAAAGCCTCGCATTTTGCGTGGCTCCGCGTCAGTCCGACGACCTGCCAGCCCTTCGATCGAAGCATCGGCACAAGCCGACGGCCCACAACGCCGGACGCTCCGGCGAGAAAGATCGTCCTCGTCATATCGCGGTTTCTTTGCCTTTTCGCCACGGCTAGTTATCATTGCCCTGATTACTTATCAGAGCACTGAGAATGAGCAAGAGCGGGACATCAGGAATCCCTCCCGAAATCGGGGAGGGAAAGCGGGGTGAGGACGGTTACCTCGGCTATCTCCTGCGGCAGGCTGCGGCCGCCTATCGGCTTCGGCTCGACCGGGCGCTTGCCGATCTCGGCATCACGCCACCGCAGTTTGCCGTGATGACAATGTTGAAGGCATATCCAGGCCAATCCAACGCTGACATTGCGCGCCTTGCACTACTGACGCCGCAAACCACCAGCGTTATCGTTGCCAACCTCGAACGCGCCAGACATATCGAGCGCCGTCCCCACAAGGTACACGGCCGTATCCTCCAGATCGACCTGACACCGGCCGGAGAAAAACTCCTGAAAGCCTGCCGCTCACGCGTTCATCTCATGGAGGAAGAACTCGCGCAGATCCTCGGTAATGACGATGTGAAAGCATTGCGTCGTTGGCTGATCGCAGTTGCGCGACTGAACTCGATCTAATGTCTGCTTTCCACGCTTGTCGCACGATGCCCTAACGCCTGAGAGCGGCTGACCTATTTATCGCCAAGCTGCCGCCCGAGACGGCCGATACTCGGTCCAGAACGTCGGACTGGAAGGCGCGGCGCCATTAACAAACGGGCTGGCAGAGCCGTATCGACGCTTGCCGTGGTATTTTGCGACCGGTGTCGCGATCGACGAGGCTGATGGACTGCGGTCTCGCAGCTTTAAGGTACCTAAATCACAAGGGCCGGACATCCGCAGCCCCATTGACCGCGTCGGCAGGATCAACCGCGAAGGCCGTCGATGAAGGATAAGATGCGCGGCGCCACGTCGTCCGGTCGCTCTGCGTGGGGATAATGGCCCGCGCCCTCAATCATCAAGATTTGCGCTCGTAGCGTCTCGCCAAGCCAATTGGCTTCTGCGCGCGGATCAGCGAAGTCCGGATCTTTGCTTCCCATCACGATGAGAGCTGGCCCTTTGCTTTGCGGCAGTAGGGAGGCGGTGTCTGCCTTGGACAGGCTCATCATCGTACGAAGCGCCTTCATGCGTCCCGCCTCCTTCAGGTTTTGCGCGATGGCTGCCTTGACTTGGTCGTGGTCGGTCGGCTTGCAGGAAGGGAACAAGCTGTTCCAGTAGGTGGTCCAGAACCAGACGCGCCACGGCCCTGCGAAGCCGATCGCCAGGGCGAGCTTCACGACGGCGGAGGCCTTCGGGTCGCGGACGATAGGACCGAGGAGGACGACACCGCTTACCCGAGTCGGCGCGTCATGTGCCGCCCACAATGCGGCGCCGGCCGCAAAAGAGTTGCCGAGAATGACTGCAGAGGCAGCGTCGAGGTGTGTGAGGAGCGCCAACGCGTCGCGGCCGACCGCATGCGCCGAATAGTCTGTCCAATGCGCCGACGTCTCGCCGAAGCCGCGCACGTCCATGGTCAGGACGCGGTAACCCGCGCGCTGCAGCACGGGCCGGAGCGCCCGGTACTCCGATCGCAAATCCCCCATGCCCGGAATCGCGAGGACGACCGAACCGTTACCGCCTGTATCGTCGTAGGCGATGCGGCCACCATCGATTTCCAGGAATTTCGTGAGCCCTGCCATGCTGTCCTCCTTCAATGATGGCCCAGACCTAAAGGCGGCGGCGATCACGGGGAATTGGCGCTTTGCGGATGGTGGGCACACAGATATGTATGGCTAATCAGCCAAAATAAGGAACAACGGCTGCTAACGTCCCAGGTCATCATTGAAAAATGAATAACATCGACTGGTCTCTGCTGCGGTCCTTTCTGGCGGTTGTCGAGACCGGGTCGCTCTCGGCCGCTGCGACGCAGCTCTCCGCAACGCAGCCGACGCTCAGCAGACACATTCGCGAATTGGAGGCGACGGTGGGTGTCAGCCTCTTTACACGATCCGCGCGAGGCCTTGATCCGACCGAGGCAGCCTTGAGTCTCGTCGACGATGCTCGCGCCATGGGCGAGGCGGCCCAGACGTTGACTCTCAAGGCACAGGGCCGCTCGCAGCAGTTGACCGGAACGGTCCGCATCACGGCGTCGGTCGTCGTCGCCGGCCTCATCCTCCCCCCGATCCTTGCGGGGTTGCGCCGTGCCGAGCCGAACATTCAGATCGAAGTCGTCGCCTCCGATCTTGCTCAAAACCTTTTGAGGCAAGATGCTGACATCGCAATCCGCATGTTCAAGCCCACGCAAGGCGCTCTTATCGCTCGCAAGCTGGGCGAAGCGCCGATCGGGCTGTTCGGGCACCAAAGCTATTTCGCTCGACGTGGTCGAGTGGATGGGAGGGACGATCTGCTGACGCACGATGTCATTGGGTTCGATCGCAGCGACGCCATCATCAAGGGCTATGCTGCGCTCGGACTGTCGGCGACACGCCAGAGCTTTCCAATCCGCTGTGACGACCATTTGGTCTACTGGAATCTGCTGTTGGCGGGAGCAGGTCTGGGCTTTGCACAGGTTCCCTTGGCGAGCCGTTATCCCGAGCTCGAGCAGGTGCCGGTCGACATGAACGTGCCGCCATTGCCGGTGTGGCTTGTCCTGCATGAAGAGGTCCGAAGCAACGCTCGTGTTCGCCGAGTCGCCAATCACCTGTCGGCTACGCTCGGCGACTTCTTTCAAGACGCCAGAGCCGGGAACCACCGGGCCGACAGAAAGCCCGTGAGGCCGAACAGACCATAGGCCGAACGTGCTGACCTCTCTCGACGGCCGCACTGGAAACCTTTTTCCTCCAATCACGACCGACAAACTGTCCGCATGGCTGATCGAGCGGGAAGCCATCGCCTGCACGATAGCGGCCTGAGCGACTCGCAATCATGGAATGAGCAAATAACGGGAAATCAGTTTGGGCTGACGTGCCCGAATGCGACTCACGATTTAATCAGCGCCACCGCATTCTCGCTGATTGCGTCGACGCGGGCGCCGCGCGAGCCGCGCTCCCACTCCAGTCTAGCCAGGATGGCGCCTCGGGCCACTCTCGTTACCCAACTCTGTCGCTTCGATGTTTTAGCGTCGCGCCTGCTGTCGACGGGGGACCCTGCTGATTTTCGCGGCTCGTCTCTTGTTAGTCTTTTCAACGAGCGTCGATCCCGTCGACGTTCGGCGCTCACGGTGAGGACCGTGAATATCGGCGAACCCACAGCGTCGATGGGACAGACCCGACGGTCGTCGCCGTCGCGCGCCTGTTGAACGGCATCGAACGTGGCGCATCGTAGGGGAGCCGCACTTTGATCTAGTCCTTTCGCGGAAAGAGCGTGAATCCCTCTTTCCGGCAAGACTGATCAAAGCCAAGCGGCGATGGACCAATGAAGATGAGCACTAGAAAGTCTTGCGCCTCTTGAGCAACTCCGGTCGGATCCTTGATGACCGGATAAAAAGTGTGGTGCACGGCTTGAAGGATGATGCGCGTGGCCGCACCGTCGAAGGCTAGCCGACCCTTGAGGCGCAGAAGATGCGGCGCTTCCGTCTCGATCAAGCGGGCAAGCCAGATCTTGAATGGGGTCCAGGCGAGCGGCCGGTGCGGTTTGAGCAGCACGGTTGTGATCGCGGCGAGGTGATCGTCTGGCGTGTCGCATAGCAGGGGTCGATGCTTGAACGGCGCCACCGCCCTTTCGAAAAGATCATCCGGGTGCGCATCGCGGCTTGTTCCGATCGACGCGAGCGCATTCAATTGCCCCAAGCGACGCGCTAACGAAGCGAACGTCGACCCATCGATCAGATCCGTCTTGGACACCATCAATCGATCCGCGAGGACGACCTGATTACGGCAGGTCGCTTGGTGGTCGATCTGCTGCGAGGCGAATTCGCCGTCCACCACCGTGACGATGCTCTGGAGTGCGAAACTGTCCAGAAGCAGCGGATGGGACGTCAAGGCGGCGATCAGCGGGGCGGGTTCGGCCAGTCCGGTCGTCTCGATAAGCACGCGACCGAAATCTGGAATGGTGCCGGCCAGCCAGCCACGCCTAATCTCGCGCAGACACTGCACGATATCGTCGCGAATCGTGCAGCAGAGGCACCCGTTCGGGAGCAGGACGACGTTGTCTGTCACGGCTTTCAGAAGATCGTGATCGAGCCCGACCGCCCCGAACTCGTTGACCAGAACGAGCGTATCCCGCATCGCCGGGTGCTGCAGCAACCGACCGATCATCGTCGTTTTGCCGCTCCCCAGCATTCCGGTGACGACCGCGATCGGCCATGGTCCAACGCGACCCGTCATGTGTCTCGCGCGACGAGCGTTGTAGCAATGAGAAGGCGCTCGGGTAAATCCTTCGGCGCTGCGATCCGGCGCATAAGCAGCAGAGCAGCCGCCCGACCAACCGCGGCCGGCCGCGTCGCGACCGTCGTTAGTTTTGGGACGCAATGGGAGCCTTCGGGGATATCGTCGAAGCCGACGACACCAAACGCTCGTCCCGCTTTGGAGCTGCGGTTCTGCGCGGCGTAAAGGACTCCAAGCGCCATAACGTCGTTGTGACAGATGACGCCAGTGGGCGGATCTCGTCCGGCAAGCAGCATCTCCGCCGCCTGAAAGGCGGCTGCACGATCGGTGACACAGGGGTGAATGCCGCTCGATGGTAGGCCATAGCGCTGGAGCGCGGCCTGAAACGCATTGACCCGTTCGAGCGCTGCGGATGTTTTGCGAATGCTCGACATCAGTACAATTGAGCGGTGGCCCCGTGCGACGAGATGGTCGACAGCCAATTCGGTGCCCCGTCGAAAATCCGGAGCCACAAAATCTCCGACCGCCCCCTCGATCTCACGAAGGATTTGGACGAAGGGAAGCCGCCAACGTCGGAGTTGAGCCACAACATCGCCCGTCGTGCCTTCAGCAGCGCACAGAATGATGCCATCGACGCCTTGTTCTCGGATGCGACGAACGAAGCGGTCCTGACGCTCTGGCAATTCATTCGAGTTGGCGAGGAAAGTCAGGCGCCCCTCTTTGTCGAAGACATCGTCGATGCCGGCAGTCAGTTCGGCATAAAACGGGTTCGTGATCTCCGGCACGATCAGGCCAATCGTCCCTGACCTCCCCGTTCGAAGCCGAGCTGCGCCGCGATTGTAGACGTAACCGACGCTGGCGATGGCGTCGGTGACCCTCTCGCGGGTCTCTGACGCCACGAGAGGGCTCGCTCGCAAAACCAACGACACGGTCGCGCGCGAGACGCCGGCCTTCTCGGCCACGTTGTTGAGCGTGACGGCCCTTGTCTCGTCAGACCTGTTTACGCTTTCGTCCACTATGCAACCCGTCGCTGATGATGCGCTGAACGGTGGCGCGTCGCCCAAGCGTAGAGCATGACGCGATAAAATATAGAGCCGTTTAGATCGATCTAAATAAACGTTGACCGCGATGTTCGGCGTGAGAGACAATGAACCATAACGAGACGCTCCAAACGAGCGCGCCTATCAAAGGGAGACGAAAATGACGCGAGCACGGTCCCGTACACAACTGACCGCTTTGGCCATCGCTGGCCTAATCCCAATGACCTCGGCCGCCAGAGCCGACGACGGGGTCGCGGCCGCCAAGGCGGCGATCGAGAAATATGCCGGACCACAGACGACTTGGCAGGGGCCCACATCCGCGCCGAAACCGGCGAAGGACATGACGCTCGTTTACCTCTCCGGTGACGAACAGAATGATATCTCGCGCGAGTATGGCCTCTCGATGAAGGAGGCCGCCGCCAAGCTTGGTTGGAAACTCACCGTCATCGACGGCAAGGGCAGCCCCTCATCCTGGGTTTCTGGGTTCAACCAGGCGATCGCGCTGAAGCCGAACGGCATCGCAATCTTTGCCGATGCCAAGAGCCTGCAGGATCCAATCCGAACGGCGGCCGACAAGGGCATCACGGTCATCGGACTTCACGCCGCCTCGCTTCCGGGCCCCGCCCCCGATCTTCACCTCTTTGTGAACATCCAAGAAGACCCGCGCGAGATCGGCAAGGCCGAAGCCGACTGGGCCATCGCGGACAGCAATGGAACCGCGAAGGTCGTTGTCATCACGCATAATGAATATCAGATCGCCGAAACGAAATCGGGCGCCACTAAGGACGCGATTTTGGCCTGTGCGGGCTGCAAGCTGCTCGATTACGCAAATTTCCCGGCATCCGAAGCAGCACAGCGTATGCCGCAACTGACCACGAGCTGGGTCCAGCGATTTGGCTTACCGATCTACATCACGTCGGTGGGAGATAACGATCTCGATTTCGCTATCCCGGCGTTGCGGAGCGCGGGTGTCTCGCCCGATCAGGCCAAACTGATCGGCGCCGATGGCAACAGGTCGGCCTATGAGCGGATTCGCAAGGGCAAGCAGTACCAGACCGTGACGGTTTCGGAGCCGATCGAACTCCAAGCCTATCAAGCGGTCGATGAGTTCAACCGGGCCTTCAACAAGGCGCCCCCGAGTGGCTTCGTACAGCCCCCCTACCTGGTCACGGCCGAGAACGTCGGAACCCAAGGCGGCGACAAGAATATGTTTGTGCCGGAGAACAACTACAAAGCGGAATACCTGAAGATCTGGGGAATTGCGCCGTGATCGAACTGGACGAAGCCGCAGAACACGGGGAGCAACTTCTCGAACTCAGCGGTATCGTCAAGCAGTTCACCGGCACTCTCGCGCTCGACCATGTCGATTTCGATGTGCGTCGCGGCGAAATCCATGCGCTTCTCGGGCAGAATGGCGCCGGCAAATCGACCCTGATCAAAATCATGGCCGGCATCTACCCGCCGACCGAGGGACGGATGCGGTGGCGCGGGCAGGACGTTGTCCCCGGCGATGTCGCTCTGCCCATCACGTTCATCCATCAGGATCTCGGCCTCGTCGATACGATGACCGTGGCCGAGAATGTGGCGATCCTGACAGGCTACCCGAGACGGCGGGGTCTCATCGATTGGGCCGCCGCCGCAACAGCCGCCCGGAAGGCTCTCGACCGAATGGGGAGCAGCATCGATCCGGAGACGCGTGTCGGAACCCTGTCGGCCGCCGACAAGTCCATCGTCGCTATCGCGCGCGCGCTTGCCCGACGGTGCGATCTTTTAGTGCTCGACGAACCGACGGCCGCGTTGCCGGCCGCCGACGTCGATCTTCTGCTTGGGACGTTGCAGCGCCTGAAGGAGAGCGGCATCGGCCTTCTCTACGTCACTCACCGTCTGGATGAAGTTTTCCGGATCGCGGATCGCCTGACCGTGCTGCGTGACGGTCGGCGGATCGCAACCCGCGCGATCCCCGCAACCTCTCAAACTGAGCTCGTCGAATGGATCGTCGGCGGAACGCTGACGCAGACGAGCTTCGCGGTAAAGCCCGCATCTGAGACCGTCCTGATGTCGCTCGACGATGTCGTCGTCTCGCAGGACGATGGAGCGGGCCGTGTTGGCCCCGTCTCCCTCGTGGTCCGACGTGGCGAAACGCTCGGTCTCGTGGGTCTGCGTGGCGCCGGCCACCATGCGCTCGGTCGAGCGCTGTTTGGTGCATTGCCGATCGAATCCGGCACCGTCTTGTTCAAGGACAAACCGCTCAAAACCGGTCGCCCGTCGCGCGCGATCCAAAGCGGCATCGGCTTCGTGTCCAGCCGCCGTGGAGAAGAAAGTCTCGCCGGGGCGCTGAGCGTTCTCGAAAATCTTTTTATCAACTCTCGAACCCGCGGCGTGTCTCCCTTGCGACCTATCGCCCGCGGACAGGAGCGCAAAGCGTGCGGGACGGTGCTGGCTCGCTTTTCGGTCCGCCCCCCTGACCCGACCCCTGCGATCGCGACGCTGAGCGGCGGCAACCAGCAGAAGGTCGTCGTCGCACGGTGGCTGGAGTCCCAGGTTGACTTGCTCATCCTCGAGGAACCGACAATCGGCGTCGATGTGGGCTCGAAGGCGGAGATTTACCGCGATCTCGATCTCGCACACGCCAATGGTCGAGCCGTGCTGTTGATCTCGTCCGACTTCGAGGAGATCGAGAAAGTTTGCCATCGTGCCCTGGTGTTCAATCGGGGCACCGTCACGGCAGAGATCGCCGGCCCTGAGATCACGGTGGCTCGGCTCACCGCGCTCGCGGCCGGTGCCGATCCCGTAACGGAGGCCGCAGCATGAGTTCTCCCGTTCGACGAGCGCCCGCGACATCGTCGCGGCTCACCCAAGCCGTTTCGACCTGGGGCCTCCTCGTCCTCCTCGTCATACTGTTGATTCTCTTCTCGGTCTTGAAGCCAGACACCTTCCCGACCTATTTCAACATGCGATCAATCATCAACAACAAGGCCATCTCGGCGTTGGTCGCCTTGGCGGTTTTTCTGCCGATGACGGCTAATCATTTCGATCTCTCGGCGGGCTTCCTGCTCGGCATCGTCCAGGTTCTCGTGATCGGTCTACAGGGCCAGGGGCTCGGATGGGTCGAGGCTTCGGCTCTGGTCGTTGTATTGGGCGCGCTCGTCGGCCTGTTCAATGGCGTCCTCGTCACCGTCGTCGGCATCGACAGCTTCATCGCGACGCTCGGGACGGGAACGCTGCTCTATGGCTTCAATGAATGGTACACGGGCGGCCAGCAAGTCGTCGCGTCGTTGCCCGATAACTTCACAGGGCTCTCCGGCGTCGTGGCTGGAATTCCGCTGCCTGCACTTTACGTGCTGGTCCTCAGCCTGATCCTGTGGATCGTTTTCGAGTTCATGCCGATGGGGCGGCACCTGTATGTGCTCGGAGCCAATCCGCGTGCGGCCGAACTTAACGGCATTTCGGCGCGGCGCTACGTGACGGGGGCCTTCGTGGCGGCCGGGGCGACATCGGCCTTTGCCGGCATCATCCTCCAATCGCAGCTCCAGGTCGGCCAAAGTTCGGTCGGTCAGGAATATCTGCTCCCCGCCTTCACAGCAGCCTTATTGGGGGCGACGTCCATTCGGCCGGGGCGCGTCAATGTGTGGGGCACGATTCTGGCCGTCGCTGTTTTAGCCGTCACGGTGGCGGGCCTGAACCAACTGGGAGCGCCCTTCTTCGTCGAACCGATCTTCAACGGCGCCATGCTGATTCTCGCCGTGGGCCTTGCGGTGACGGCGGCGAAGCGACGTATCAAGCTCAGTGCCGGTACCCCGGAGATCGCGACGGCTCTCCCGGGCGGTCACAAGAGCAGCAGTTGAGGAATCCTCATGTCTGACAATTCGGTCGACGATCCCGCGCAAAGCCCGGCCCTCGGGGCAACGTGGTATCCGTCTCGTTGGGGCGCCGACGATCAGTGCGGCGCCGGCAATCTCCTCGGCCCGCACAAGGTGAAGGAGGCGCTCTCTCTGGTCAATCGCCACGAGATCGTTCGGCTCGGCCACGAATACGACGCGAAAATCCCGCTCGCGCCCGGCCGCATTTTCGGCCTTCGGATGCCAGGCGGCCCGACCGGTGGTCCTTACGGGAGCCGCAGCAAGACGGTCTGGAACGACGAGTTCCTCACCACCGAGATCGGCCAGATCGGCACCCATATGGATGCGCTCGGGCATCTCGGTCGACAGGTCGGCGATAAAGCCGATCACGGCAATATCCGGTTTTACAACGGCACACCGCTGTCCGACATCTGGTCGCCTTATGGGCTAGTGCGCCTGGGCATCGAGAATGCGCCCATTTTTTTCACGCCGGGTCTCCTGCTCGATGTCCAGGGCCTGAAAGGCCGAGTCATGGACCCAGGCGAAGAGATCACACCCGCCGACCTGCAAGCCTGCCTCCAGCGTCAGGGCTTGAACGAGGAGGTGTTCGCGCCGGGCGACGCCGTCCTGATCCGGACCGGTCATGGGTCGCGGTTCCGGACCGAGGCCGCAACCTTCTACGACGGCGCTCCGGGCCTTGGTCTTGCGGCCGCAGAGTGGCTTGCAACGAAACAGCCGTGTGTCGTCGGTGCCGACAACTTCGCCGTCGATGTCGTCCCTCCCATTGACCCGGACGTGTTTCATCCCGTGCATCAGCACCTCATCATGAAACACGGTATCTACCTGCACGAAGGCATGAGCCTCGACGCGCTTGCGGCGACAGAGCGATGGCGATTCGCTTACATCTTCGCGCCTCTGCCGATCATCGGGGCAACCGGATCTCCCGGCGCTCCATTCGCACTCCTATGAAGTCTTCGTAGACCGTTCGTTGTGGCCAAGCGGAACCAAACGCCTCTGCCATGACGCTCACGAGGCGTTGTCTCGCCGTGACACCGGCCCGTAACCACCGCCCGTGGGGGTCACGATCGTGATGGCTTCGCCGGCGTCCAGTCGCGTCTGCGCGCAGCCACCGATATGATCGAGGCTGCCATCGAGGCGGCGCACGATGTTATCACCGAGCGCGCCGGGCTCTCCGCCATCGACCCCGAAGGGCGCGACGCGGCGATGGCCGGACAGAACGGCGCAATCCATCGGCCGCAAAAACCGGATCGTCCGCGAGGTGCCGTCGCCAGCGTTCCAGCGGCCTCTGCCGCCTGATCCCTGGCGGATGCTGAAATCCTCGAGCACCACGGGATAGCGCAGTTCTAGGATCTCCGGGTCGGTCAGGCGGGAGTTGGTCATATGCGTGTGGATCGCGTCGACGCCATCGAACCCTGGCCCGGCCGGAGCGCCCGAGCAGATCGTCTCGTAATACTGATAGCGCTCGTCCCCGAACGTGAGATTATTCATCGTGCCTTGCGCCGAGCCTAACGAGCCGAGCGCCCCAAACAGGCAATCGGTCACGGCTTGGCTCACCTCGACATTGCCGGCCACGACGGCGGCGGGGTAGCGCGGCGACAGCATGGTGCCGTCCGGCATCACGATACGGACCGGGCGCAGGCATCCCGCATTCATCGGAATGGCCGAATTGACCAGCACTCGGAACACGTAGAGCACAGCCGCCCGCGTGACGGGGCTCGGCGCGTTAAAGTTGTCGTCGCGCTGCGGCGATGTGCCGGTGAAATCGACCGTCGCGATACGCGCCTCGCGGTCGATCGTGAGCTTGACCCGGATGACGCAGCCTTGATCCATCTCGAGCGCGAAATCGGCATCCGGCAGGGTTGCGATCACACGCGCGACGCTTTCGGCCGCATTGTCCTGCACATGGCCCATGTAGGCCCGCACGACGTCCAGCCCGAAATGCGTCACCATCTTGGCGAGTTCGGCGACGCCTTTCGCATTGGCGGCGATCTGCGCCTTGAGATCGTTGATGTTCTGGACGACGTTGCGAACCGGATAACGACCGCCGGTCAGCAGCGCCACCAACTCTGCTTCGCGGAAGTGGCCGCGGTCGACCAGATGGATATTGTCGAGATAGACGCCCTCCTCCTCGATCGTGCGGGCCAGGGGCGACATCGAGCCGGGCGCGGTGCCGCCGATATCCGCATGGTGGCCGCGCGAGGCCACGAAGAACAGCAGGTCCTCATCATCGCCGAACATTGGCGTCACCACCGTGATGTCGGGCAGATGCGTGCCGCCGTTATACGGCGCGTTGAGCGCATAGACGTCGCCTCGCCGCATGGTGCCGCCGAAAGCGTCGATGACGCTTTTGACCGACATGTCCATGGAGCCGAGGTGGACCGGCATATGCGGCGCGTTGGCGACGAGCGCGCCGTCGCTGTCGAACACGGCGCAGGAAAAGTCGAGCCGCTCCTTGATGTTCACCGAATAGGCCGTGTTCTGCAGGGTCAGGCCCATCTGCTCGGCGATCGACATGAAGAGGTTGTTGAACACTTCGAGCAGCACGGGATCTGCCGTGGTCCCGACCGCCGCCGTCGATCGCAGCGCCTCGACACGCCGCAGGATCACGTGATCCCGCGCCGAGATGTCCATGCGCCAGCCCGCCTCGACCACGACGGTCTGGTTCGGTTCGATCAGCAGCGCCGGCCCCGCCACCGTCATGCCGGGCGCGAGATCGGCCCGGAAGAACACGGGCGCCTCGTGCCAGGCGCCTTGCGCATAGAACCGGGTCTGCTCGGCGGGGCGCGGCGTCGCGTCGGTCAACGCATGTTCCGGCTCGACCACGGTGCTGCCGCCCCCGATCGCCTCGGCGAAGAGGGCCTCGAAAGCTAGCGGCTTGGCGGCGTCGATAAAGCCGAAGCGCGCCAGATGCGCAGCCTCGAACGCCCGCGTCATAGTCGCGACATCGTCGAACGGGACTGCGAGCGCCGTGTCGGTGCCTGCATATCGCAGATGCGCCTGCACGTTTACAATACTGTCTGTAGCCGCGACGCTCTGCGCCGCGAGCTCGCCGAGCGCCTCGTCGGAAAGCGTCGCGAGGGCGGATTTTGCGTCGCCGACCGCTGCTTGGTCGAGATCGGCATGGAACGTCCGTTGCCGCGTCGCCCGGATCGCCGCGAGGCCCATACCATAGGCCGAGAGCACGCCCGACAGCGGATGGATCAGCACCGTGCTCATGCCGAGCGCATCGGCCACGAGGCAGGCATGTTGACCGCCCGCGCCGCCGAAACATTGCAGCGCATAACGGGTGACGTCGTAACCGCGCTGGACCGAGATCTTTTTGATGGCCGAGGCCATATTCTCGACCGCGATTCGCACGAAGCCGTCGGCGATCGCGGCGGCGCTTCGGGCGAGGCCCGTCTCGGCCGCCGCCATAGCGGCCGCCATGGCACCGAATGCCTCCTCGACGCCCGCCCGGTCGAGCGGCTCGGTTCCGTTCGGGCCGAAGATCTTGGGGAAAAAAGCGGGCTGCAGCTTGCCCAGCATGACATTGGCGTCCGTGACGGTCAGCGGTCCGCCGCGTCGATAGGCAGCGGGGCCGGGATTGGCGCCAGCCGAGTCCGGGCCGACAGTGAAACGGGACCCGTCGAAATGCAGGATCGAGCCGCCGCCGGCCGCCACGGTATGGATCAGCATCATGGGGGCGCGCATGCGAACGCCGGCGACTTCGGTCTCGAACGCGCGCTCATACTCGCCCGCGAAATGCGACACGTCGGTCGATGTGCCGCCCATGTCGAAGCCGACGACCCGATCGAAGCCGGCGATCGCGGCGGTTTCGATACACCCGACGACTCCGCCGGCCGGACCCGACAGAATGGCATCACGCCCCTGAAAAAGATGCGCGGCCGTGAGGCCGCCCGACGAGGCCATGAACATCAGGCGGCAGCCGCCCGTGTTGCCGCCGAGCTCCGCCGCGACGCGGTCGACGTAACGCCGCAGGATCGGCGACAGATAAGCGTCCACCACCGTCGTGTCGCCACGTCCGACGAGTTTGACCAGCGGACTGACGGCGTGGGATGCGGACACCTGCGTGAAGCCGATGGCGCGCGCGAGATCCGCGACGGCGGCCTCGTGCGCCGGAAAACGATAGCCGTGCATGAACACGATCGCGCACGACCGGATGCCATCCGCGAAGGCCGCCTCCAGCGCCGCGCGACTTGGTGCGAGATCGAGCGGGAGATCGACCGTGCCATCGGCCAGGACGCGCTCGGACACCTCGATCACCCGTTCGTAGAGCTGTTCGGGTTTTTCGATCTTCTGCGCGAAAATATCGGCGCGGCCCTGATAGCCGATCCGTAAGGCATCGCGGAAGCCACGGGTGGTGACCAGCACGGTGCGGTCACCCTTTCGTTCCAGCAACGCATTCGTGGCCACGGTCGTGCCCATCTTGACCGCGGCGATACGGTCTGCCGGGATCGGGGCGCCAGCCGCAAGGCCGAGAACCTCGCGGATGCCATGCAGGGCTGCGTCCGGATAATGTTCGGGATTCTCGGACAGCAGCTTCCGGGCGACAAGATGGCCCTCGGGATCGCGCCCCACAATATCCGTGAACGTGCCGCCGCGATCGATCCAGAATTCCCACTTGGTCAAAAACGGACTCCTCGACTTCGACAGCAGCAAACATCAACGATTCGTCGATAAAATGTCAATGTGGACGACGGGGTTGGCGCCCCTTAAACGTGACGGTTTGCACAGACAGGGATAGCGGCATGACCGAGACAGTGACCGAATTCAACGGACCGGTAGTCTCGTCCGCCCATCTGGCGGCCGGCGCAATGCCGGCCTTGTCGGAGTTCGAATTCGGCGCAATCATGGTGTCGCATGCCTTTGATCGATGGATGGTCCGTTGCATGGCCGCCGCCGGGGTGCCGGACTTGTCGCCGATCGACGTCCTGGTTCTGCATACCGCATTCCATCGCGGCAAGCCCAAACGGATGGCCGATATCTGCCTCGTGCTCAACGTCGAGGACACGCATGTGGTCAGCTACGCCATCAAAAAGCTGGCGCGACTGAAGCTTTTGACGACCCGCATGCAGGGCAAAGAAAAGATCGTCACGACAACCGACGCGGGAGCGGCGGCGTGCCAGCGTTATCACAAAATTCGCGAAGCCCTGCTGGTTCGGTCCATCGCCGCCATGGGCCTTGATCAACCCGCGCTGTCCAAGATCGCGGCGCAGATGCGCGTGCTGTCGGGCCACTATGATCAAGCCGCTCGCGCCGCCGCTTCGCTCTGATTGCGCAAACGGAAATCAGCTTGGTGCAAAGCAAGGCACGACTGCACAGCATTTCCATCTTGACGATTTACCGACATATCGTTGATGTTTCGATCTGATGGTGCCGCGCCGGCTGAGCAATCGCCGACCGACCGGCACGCATCGTGCAAGATTATCTGATCCAGGCGGCATAGCCTGGCGGTTGTGGAGGGCGTCTTGGTTATACGTCGGTTTGCCTTGTCGTTCGTACTCGCCACGACGGCGCTTGCAACACCTTTGCTCGGCTCAGGAATCGCCTCCGCGGCCGGAACCCTGATCTGGGGCATGCCAGCCGAGACCGATACGCTCGATCCACATGCGACCGGCGGCTGGAGCACCTACCAGATTACCTACCAGATCTTCGAGGGCCTCGTGAAAGAGGACCTGACCAAGCCGGATGAGCCGACACCGCCGCTCATCCCCGGCCTCGCCAAGTCGTGGGACATTTCGGACGATGGCCTCGTCTATACGTTCCACCTGCGTGAGGGCGTCAAATTCCACGACGGAACGCCGTTCGACGCGGCAGCCGTCAAGTTCAACTTCGACCGCTTTTGGAATGAAAGCTCGCCGGACTTCTACAAGAAATCCAAGGCATTCGTGGTTGCCTATACCAAGTGGATCAAGAGCGTCGACGTCGTCGACCCGATGACCGTCAAGGTTACGCTCACGGCCGCCAATTATCAGTGGCTACGTCAAGGCCTTCAGAGCTACGGCCAGCCCTTGATGATCAGCCCGGCGTCCGTCAAGCAATATGGCAATGACGGAGTGGCGCTGCATCCGGTCGGGACCGGGCCCTTTCGGTTCGTCGAACGGGATCAGGGTGTAAAGACCGTGATCGAAAGAAATGATGCCTATTGGGGCACCAAGGCCAAGCTCGACCGGGTGATCTTCCGGCCGCTTCAAGACCCGGCGACGCGCGTCAACGCGCTCGAGAATAACGAAGTCCAGATGATTTCGACCCCGCCTTGGGACGAGATCGACCGGTTGGTGGGCGAAGGGTTCGTGCTGTCGACGAACAAAAACGCTCCTTTTATCAACTACATGCACCTCAATTTCAAAAATCCTGCTTTGCAGGATGTGCGCGTCCGCAAGGCAATCAATATGGCGATCGATCGGATCGGAATCACCAAAGAGATCATGCACGGCACCGGCCGACCGGAATATGGCATGCTGTCGCCCGGTACCGATGCCTATGACCCGAACTTCAAGGGCTACGCCTATGATCCGGACGGCGCCAAGAAGCTTCTGGCCGATGCTGGCGTGAAAGACTTGAAGCTGGTGTTCGAGCTGCCGCAATACGGTACTGGCGAGCTCGTCGAGACCTGGATTCAGCGCGATCTCAAGAAGGTTGGTATCGACGTCGAGTTGCGGAAATACGAGTGGGTCACCTATCTCGGCAAATGGGCCGGCGGCATGTCGGCCGACGTCGCCATGAATGAGATCGGCTGGGGGATGTCGACACCAGCCTGGATCGGAGTCGTCAGTCGCTGCGATGCCGCACCGCCCGCTGGCATCAATTCGGGTTTCTACTGCAACCACGAGGTCGACACCCTGCTCGACCAAGCCATCGTGACGCGCGATCCGGCGGCCGCCAAGGTCATCTATCAGAAGGTCAACCGCATCATCACGGACGACGCCGCCTTCGTGCCGCTCGACGATGATCTCGATCCGATCCTGCTGTCGTCCAAGGTGAAGGGATTTATCAATCCGCCGGAAGATTGGTTCGATCTCTCGACCGTGTCGGTCGAGTAGCGTCAGGGGGGTCCGGTGGGCGTCTTCATCGCACGACGACTCGTCGGGGTGGTGCCCGTCATCATCGGCGTGTCGATCGTGATCTTCCTGCTGATCCAACTGGCGCCAGGCGATGCCGCGACCGTGTTGCTCGGCCCGCAGGCGTCGGAAGCCGCTAAGATCGAGCTTCGGCACACGCTGGGGCTCGATCAGCCCTTGCCGTTACAATATACCGCTTGGCTCGCGCGGACGCTGTCAGGAAATTTCGGCACCTCGATTGCGACGCAGCTTCCTGTCGCGACCCTGGTGCTGCCGCGCTTCCTGAACACCCTGATCCTCACGTTCGGCAGCCTGCTGCTCGCCGTGGTGATCGGCTACACGGTCGGCCTCTTCGCCGCCTTGCGGGCACATTCGCTGTTTGACCGCCTGAGTATGTCGGTGGCCCTCCTGGCCGGCAGCGCTCCACCATTCTGGCTTGGCCTCATCCTGGTGCTGTTCTTCGCGATCCAACTGCGCTGGCTGCCGGTCTCCGGCATGCAGGACATGGCGGGTAATGGCGGAGCGCTGGACGTGCTTCGCCACCTCGTGCTGCCGGCCGTGACCACAGCGCTCGGTCCCGCCGCCATTATGGCGCGCATCGTTCGATCCAGCGTCATCGAAGCCATGGGCAGGCCGCATGTTCGCGTGGCTCGCGCCAAGGGGCTCGCGCGCGCCACATTGATCCGTCGCCATGTCATTCTGAACGCACTTCCTCCGGTTGTGACCATCACGGGGCTGCAGCTCGGTTATCTGCTCGGCGGCGCGCTCTTGACCGAAGTGGTGTTTGCCTGGCCTGGCCTCGGCGCCTTGCTCTACGACAGCATTACGGCGCGTGACCTTCCCGTCATCCAGGCCACGACATCGCTGATCGCGCTGGCGTTTGTGCTGGCCAACATTGCGGTCGACATGATCAATGCTGTTCTCGATCCTCGATTGCGCGAAGCATGAGCGGGCTCGACGCCTCGGCCCCGATCGATGTGACGCAGCGGGATCATGTCGGCTCCCGAGCGCGCTTCTGGCGCCTCAAGTCCTTCGCGCGGGATCGTGGGGCGCTCGTGTCGGCCGTCCTGCTCGCCACCGTGGTGGCGGCGGTCGTGTTTGCCCCGATCCTCGCCGGCGTCAGCCCGGACGTTGCCGATAATCTCGCCCGTTACGCACCGATGGGAACCGCAGGACACCCGTTCGGGACGGATCAGCAGGGTCGGGACATGTTGGCCCGCCTCCTCTACGGTGGCCGCGTCTCTATGCTGATCGGCGTGGTGCCGACCGTGACGGCCGGCATCATTGGACTTGGTCTTGGCCTCGTGGCGGGCTATTGGCGAGGCCTCGTCGACCAGATCATCATGCGTTGCCTCGACGTGGTCTTCGCCTTTCCGATGGTGCTGCTCGCGATCGCCATAGCGGGTTCCATGCGACCCGGCGTGCTGACCGAGATGATCGCGATCACGATCGTGCTGATCCCATATTTCGCTCGCCTAGCCCGCACCGCGACCGAGGGTGTCGTGCCTATGCCGTTCATCGAGGCGGCGCGCGCGGCCGGCGGCACGCGGTCCAGCATCATGATGCGCTATGTGTTGCCGAACGTTTTTTCGCCCGTCGTCGTCTATGCCACAACCTTGATGGGGTTGATGATCGTCGTTGGATCGGGCCTCAGCTTCCTTGGCCTCGGCGTGCAGCCGCCCACCGCCGATTGGGGCGCCATGGTCGCGGACGGCAGGGTCGTGCTGAGGCGGGCGCCGCATGTCACGATCCTGCCAGGATGCGCGATTCTGTTTGTGTCCCTTGCGTTCAACTTCCTCGGAGACGGCATCCGCGACGCCCTCGATCCCCGGACACTTCGGCGATGAGCGCACCGATCAGCCTCGCAGTCGAGGATCTACGCACCCGCTTCGGTGACGATCGCGCCGGCGCGACCGTCGTCGACGGCGTCAGCTTCGCGCTCCTGCCCGGCCGAACCACCGCTCTCGTGGGCGAGTCCGGATGCGGCAAGTCCGCAACTGCTCTGTCGTTGATGCGCCTCATCGATGCGCCGGGCCGGATCATCGGCGGTACAGTGACGCTCGATGGTCGCGATCTGCTCGGCTTGAGCGAAAGCGACATGGAGCATGTGCGCGGCGCCGCGATCGGGATGATCTTTCAGGATCCGCTGACCTCGCTCAACCCCGCGCTCACGATCGGTCAGCAGATCACAGAAACCCTGCAGGCCCACAAACCAATGTCGCGCGCCGAGGCGGACCGCACCGCCATCGACCTGCTGACGCGGGTCGGCGTGACGGAGGCGTCTCGCCGCGTTCATGACTATCCGCACCATTTCAGCGGCGGCATGCGGCAACGGGTGCTGATCGCGGCGGCCATCAGTTGTTCGCCCAAGATCATCATCGCCGACGAACCAACCACGGCGCTGGACGTGACTATCCAGGCCAAGATCCTGCGGCTCCTGCACGATCTGCAGCGCGACATGGGTGCGTCGTTGCTGCTCATTACTCACGACCTCGGCGTTGTGGCCAGCATGGCTGACGAGGTTCTGGTCATGTATGCGGGGCGCATCGTCGAGCGGGCCGACGTCGACACGCTGTTTCATGACCCGCGCCACCCCTACACGAAAGCGCTGCTGGCCTGCGTGGCTGGGATCGAGGACGACAGGAGCGAGCCGTTGGAACCCATCGGCGGCAGCGCTCCAGACTTGCGGCACCCGCCCGTCGGTTGTCGCTTCTCGCCGCGCTGCCCATCCGTCCAGGAGATCTGTCGCCGCCAGGATCAGCCACTCAGGGCGATTTCGTCCAGCCACGAGGCCGCCTGCATCCTGGTTGAACAGGATCAGGCACATGTCTGACGCGACACTGTCTGACAAACCTCTGTCCGACACCCTTCTCGAGGTGGTGGGGCTGTCGAAGTCATTCGGGGCTCGAGGAGGCGGCGTGAAAGCCGTCGCCGGTGTCGATTTCACGCTTCGTCGTGGCGAAACCCTTGGGCTGGTCGGCGAGAGCGGTTGCGGCAAGTCGACCCTGTCGCGGCTCGTTCTCTCGCTCCTCGACCCCGATGCCGGGCAGGTCCGCATCGACGGTGTCGATTTCACGCATGCGCCGGAGCGCCGGAAACGGGAGATGCGCCGCCGCATTCAGGTGGTGTTCCAGGACGCGTTGTCGTCCCTCAACCCGCGCATGCCAATCGGGATCAACATCGCCGAGCCGATGCGGCTCCAGGGGCTCGGCACCACCGCCAGTCGACGGGCCGAGGCCCGTCGACTGCTTGGCCTCGTAGGATTACGGCCCGAGCATGAGGATCGCTATCCGCACGAGTTTTCGGGTGGCCAGTGTCAGCGGATCGCCATCGCGCGTGCCCTGATGCTGCAGCCGGACATCATCGTCTTCGATGAGGCCGTATCGGCACTGGACGTCTCGATCCGGGCCCAGATCCTGCGGCTCATCCTGGATCTGCAGCGGCAGTTCGGGCTGTCCTACATCTTCATCTCGCATGATCTCGGGGTGATCAGGCGCATCTGCGATAGGGTCGCGGTGATGTATCTCGGGCAGATCGTCGAAATCGGACCCGCCGATGCGGTCTGTCGCGAGCCGCGCCATCCCTATACGGCCGCTCTCCTGCGTGCGATCCCGATCGCCGATCCCCGTCGCATGCGGGTCGAGGGTCTCGGCCAGATCGAGGGCGACAGCGTTGGTGCCGTGAAGCCCGATGCCTGCCCGTTCGAGCCGCGTTGCCCGATGCGCTTCGACCCCTGCGACAAGCGACGCCCCGCGATGATCGATGTCGCGCCAGACCATCAGGCGGCCTGTTATCTCAACGGGCCGGACGCCCACGGAGGATCGCCATGAACCACCCGCTGAAAATCGTCGTCACGGGTTTCGAGCCTTTCGCACACGGGACCGAAAACCCGACGCTCGACGTCCTGGCCGAGTTACGGGCCGCCAACGACATCGAGGGAGACCTCATCGCCATCCAGATGCCGGTCGACTCAGGCAAGCTTGCCGCCCTCACGAGCGCCACGCTGGATGACCACAAGCCCGATCTCTGGATCAGCCTCGGGGTCGCGCCCGGCCTGTCGGTGATCGCGGTGGAGCGCATCGCCGCGAACGTGATGGACTTTCCCATCGCCGACAATGTTGGAACCCAGCATGGCGGTCATCCGGTGTTCGAGGGCGGCCCGGCGGGTCATCTGGCCACCCTGCCGGTCAAGACCATCGCGGACCAGCTTCGCGCCTCCGGCATTCCGGCCAAAGTATCGAATTCGCCGTCGACCTATCTCTGCAACCAAATGATGTACACGGTGCTGCATTTGATCGCCGAGAAGGGCATGGCGACGCGCGCGGGCTTCATTCACGTGCCCGCCCACCCCTCCTTTGTTGCAAAACAAGTCTATCCGTTTGTCGAAATGCCCTCGATGAGCATTGACCTGATGACATCCGCCGTGAAACACGCGATCCGCACTGCCGCCACGGTCGAGCAGGATCACCGCAGGCCAGGGTTTAATTACTGAACGGTTCAACAAATCAGTTAGTTGTTCGCAACCAGTCTTTTACAGGCGCGATGCATCGCCACTAAAACGATGACGCTCGTCATTGCATGCACAAGACGATCGACTGGTGCTCTGTTGTCTCAACGAAACGTCAGAACAATCCTCGCCCCAGGATTGTGAGCACGTGCTTCGCGAGTTGATCGCTGCTCGCCAGGTTCGATCGGTTCAAGGTTCCGGCAAGCGGCAGGAGCGTGAGCCCCATGATCGAGACGAAGACGAGATCAGGCTCGACGTCCTTGTTCATCACGCCTTGCCGCTGCCACTCGGCCACGCGCTTCGCCCATTTCTGACGGCCCGCTTCGCCCAATCTGGCGTGAACGCGTTCCGTCAGGAGCCCGCCTTCGCTGAGAATTTCACGAACCCAAAGCGGCGCCCACCACGGGCACTCCGCGACGATCTCAAGAAGGCGATGGATCAAGCGGGACACGAAGACGAGCGGAGCGGCGTCGTCCGCGTCGAGGACTTCGTCGATGCGGAGGCTAACCGGCAGGAGACGCTCCGCGACGAGCGCGTCGATCAGCTGTTCCCTGCCTTTGAAGTGATAATGCGCCATTGCGGGCGTCACACCGACCTCAGTCGCGATCATGCGGAGAGTTGTGGTCGCAATGCCCTGTTGAGCAAACAAAACTAGAGCGGCATCGATCAGAAGCCCGCGCGTGTCTCCTCGGCCCGCCGGCCGGCCAGGACGACGGCGCAGCGGATCGCCAGTGTCTGGCTCCAATAACGTCGTCGGAGTGTCGATCGTTCGAGACGCGGAGTTCATCTTGACACATGTTCCTTAATTAACTAACTGGCAGGTTAATATAAACTTGTTGGAGCGAACGCAATGGCTGAGATCACGAAAATTGCTTTGGAGGAACACGTCCTCGACGCCGGACAAGATCCCTATTTTCGGATGTTGGCGGGACCGAATGACCACTTCGGCAGTGCCGCCATGACGGCCGTGATGGCTCGGTTGACTGACGTCGATACGGGGCGTCTGGCCGATATGGACGCGCTTGGCATCAGAACCGCCATTCTGTCTTACTACAACGGCGGCAGTCCCCAACTCGATCCGGACCGCGTCCGCGCCGTGATGATGGCCCAGCGCCTCAACGCTTTTCTAGCAGAGCGGATTGCCGCCCATCCCGACCGCTTCATGGGGTGGGCGACGCTGGCCATGCAGGACGTTCCAGCGTCCATTGCCGAATTGCGGCGGTGCATGACGATCCCCGGCTTTGCAGGCGCTTTGATCAACGGCCAAACACAGGGGGACTATCTCGACCTTCCGAAATATCTTCCGTTTTGGGAAGCGGTGGCTGAGCTCGACGTCCCCATCTATTTGCACCCCGGCATCCTGACCCCTGAAGCCGCCAAGGCTTACGAGGGCTATCCTGGCCTCGCGGGACCGGGCTGGGGCTGGGGTGCCGATACGGGACTTCACGCGCTTCGGCTCATCTTCAGTGGTCTGTTTGACCGTTTCCCCAACCTCACCCTTATCCTCGGCCATATGGGAGAGCTCATTCCGTTCCATCTCGATCGCGCCGATCAGATTTGGATGCAGACGGGGGCACAGTCACCGAAACTACCGATTTCGCATTACGTCGCGAAGAACATGATGGTGACGACGAGCGGCAACCTCTCCGCAGTGTCGTTGATCGGCACGACGCTGGCGATCGGTGCCGACCGCATTCTTTACGCGACCGATTATCCGCTAGCCCTGGCAGAGAGGTTCACGGCGGCTGTCGAGAATAGCCCGCTCAGTGCCGCGGACCGTGAAAAGATCTTCCACGGCAATGCACGCAAACTCTTCCGCCTCTAAACCAGTCCACCCGTAACAGGCATTCGCGGAAATGGATAACCGACCTTCGACAATCGTTTGCTCTTTGGTGGGCGGCCCGATCAGAGGCATTTAAAGATTCCAGGTCTGGCGGCCCAAGAGTGCGGCTCCTGGCAAAAGCGACGCCCTATCGACAACAAACTGTCTACTTGACAATATGCTGTCAACTTATAGATCGAGGGGGTGAGCCAAGCGCCCCTGCCCCGACCCGACGACTCTGACCGGCCGAGGCGAGCCCTGACGGGTCTCGTGATTGAACTCTTCCGTTTGAACGGCGACCTGCTGGCCGCAGGCGATACGCTGGTTGGCGATCTCGGACTGACCAGCGCACGCTGGCAGGTGCTCGGTGCGATCGCGCTCTCGCCGACGCTCCTGCCGGTCGCTCACATCGCTCGCAACATGGGCCTGACGCGTCAAGCTGTGCAACGGCTGGTCGACGAGATGAACGCCGACGGGCTGGTCCGCCTCGAACTCAATCCACACCATCGTCGCGCGCACCTCGTGGTGATGACAGAGCGGGGCCAGCTCGCCTATGCGGCCGCGATCGAGCGGCAGGAACGGTGGTTCGACGGCTTGGCCGCAGATTTGTCGGCCGAGGAGATCGAGGCCGCGGCCGCGCTGCTCCGGACGCTTCAGACGCGCTTGGACGGGCACCTCCAAAGACCGAGCGCGGCTGCCAACATCTCCAAGCAAGGAACCTGATCATGCCTGCCAGCCAAGACATGCCGGCCTACGATGTCGACGTGATCGTCATCGGCGCCGGCCCCGTCGGCTTGACGACGGGATGTGCCCTTCGCCACCATGGTGTCGCCTGCCTGCTGTTGGAGGAACGCACCGAACAGCGAGCCTACTCGCGCGCCAACAATCTTTGGGCGCGGCCGCAGGAACTGCTGGCCAGCGTTGGCCTCCGCGACCTCATCGCCGAGCGGGCCTATGCGATCGATCAGATCAACTTCTTCATGAATGGCATCCCGACGACTCCGATCCAGATCGACGACGTTGCGAGCCCCTACCCGCAGGTTCTCTACAGTGGGCAGGACGTGATCGAAAGCACGCTGACCGCGACGTTCACGGCGCGCGGCGGGAAGTTGGTGCGGGGTTGTAAAGTGGTCGACATCTCGTCTGACGAGACGGGCGTGACAGTCACGACCAAGCGCGGGGATGACGGCTCGGAGGAGCGGCGGCGCTGTCGCTATGTCGTTGCGGCGGATGGCGCCCGGAGCACTGTCCGGCCCATCATTGGTCTCGATTTCAAGACCGAGAAATTGAAAGACTGTATGAATCGACAGGCCGACGCCAAACTGTCGTGGCGCCGATCGATGGCACCGGACCAGCTGTGGTTCTTCTACTACAAGCGGGGATTCTGCGGCGTCATGCCGGTTTGGGGCGGGTACCACAGGCTGTTCTTCCTGGCTGACGACGCGGGCGTTCCCGACCGCGACCCGACGCTCGATGAGATCCAGGCGATCGCCCGCGAGGTCACGGGCGACGAGACCCTCACGCTGACTGACCCACAGTGGCTGACCCACAGCCGCTTCCAGTATGGCGTATCACCGGGCTATGCCAGCGGCCGCGTTTTTCTGGCGGGCGACGCCGGGCACCTCTCCCTGCCGATTGGCGGACAGGGCATGAACGCTGGGCTGCACGATGCGGTCGAAATCGCTTGGCGGCTTGCGATGACGATGCGAGGCGAGGCTGCATCGGTGGTCCTTGACTCCTATGACGGCGAACGCGGGGGTGAACACGCCCGCCTTAGCGACCAACAAGCCAAGGGCTTCCGGCGCACCGTGTATCGCGGGCCCGTCATGGACGCCGCACTCGGGCTCGCCGCCAAGGCGATACCCGGAATCGGTTCACTCCTTCAAGGAACCGATGACCTTCAGCAGATGTCAGTCAGTTATCCGAAGAGCTTGCTGAATGCGGACGATCTCGCCGGATTAGACCAGCTTCTGCAGCGAGGCACGAAGCCGGGCGAGCGGGCCCCTGACGCGGAAGTCACGCATCGCGGCGAGACGACGACGCTCTTCCGCTTCCTCTACAACCCCGACGGATGCACGACGGGCTGGGCACTCCTGTGTTTCGATGGCCGTTCGTCCGACGCGCAGAGCGTTCTTCTCGATGCGATCCGGGCCGTGGCACCGTGGAAAAACGTCCGGCCACGTTTGGTGCTCGCCGCGGCCTTGTTTGGCAATAAGGATATCCCTGTCTTGTCCGACCTCGACAGCAAGGCGCACGCCGCCTACGGGCTCGGGGGAAAGCCGGTCCTTGTGCTTGTCCGTCCAGACGGACACGTGGCTTTTCGCGGGCCCGCCGATCGGCCAAAGCTTCTCACGGCCTATTGCGCGCATGTGTTCGCTGCTCGTGACCTCGACGTCGTGAAGGCGGACTAGCGCGACGCAGGCCGCCGGATGCGACCGACGGCGCGCCGGCCGCACGGGCGGGAGCCATTTCAACATCTTCGATCAGGACCGCGTCTGGGGCCTGTTTGGACGTCGACCAAGGCCACCGATTTCGACCGCGACGCCTGGACGTCTCAGTAGGGATTGCCGTCCTTGTGCGTGAAACGCCATGTCCCGTCTGGGCCCAATACTGCCTGGAGATCGTCAACAGGGTAGCTCACGGCGTCGGCGCTCGTTCGATCCCCAATCTCAAGGATGACGCAATCAACAGTTGATCGATTTTCGAGGTGATGCGCCGTCCCCGATGCTGGAAAGCCGGCAACCATCCCAGGCGAAAGCTCTGTTTCGCCTGCATCTGTGATCAAGGTCGGAGTTCCTTCGAGGATGTAGACGAATTCATCCTGACGAGAATGTTGATGGTGCAAGGCCGAAACGGCACCAGGAGGCAATCGCGTTAGGTTCACTCCGAAGTTGATCAGCCCAAACACGTCTCCTAACGGTCGCTTGACCCGCCCTGCCATGAGAGAAGCAAAAGGCTCGGGATAGTTGCTGGGCTTGATGCGAGCCGGAGCGTCTTCAGCCAAGAGAGCGGCAGGCGTCCTCGTCATGTCAAGACGTCTCCACGAGAGTCGAACCAACAACGCGGGCATTCGGCCGACAGTAGCCCGTCAAGGCTGCTCGAGAAAGCTGTCGTCCTAACTCCATGACACCACAGCCGTTGACGGTTGAGGCACCTGCAGGCGGACCTATCCATCGCCGCACAGTCAGAGGTGCAGTCAAGCCCGCTCCGGGCCCTGCTTGCTCGCCAAGCCGACGGCTCGCGCGACCGCGTCAGGCCGGATGGCGCGAGCCCTCGGATGGAACGCGATTTGCATTCTGTCGAGATGACAGTGAGCTGGTCGCATGATGATGTCCGCGTTGTTTCATCGCCTCGATGCGTGTGAACAGAAGGCCGAGGCGCATGACGTCGTCGGAGCTCTGGCGCTTGCGCTGGGATTTAGCTTCTTCTCTTACGCGGTGCCAAGCCTGGGAGCGGAGGGAGCCAATTCAGCTGGGATGCTGATGACCAATTACCCCCAAGGCTGGCAGGACCGTTACCAAGCAAAACAATATCAAGTCGAAGACCCGGTCTTAGTGCAAGGGCATCGGAACCTTCGTCCGTTTGCCTGGGGTGGCGGGGACTATCTCAAGACCATCGGTCCGAACGAACGGCGGTTGTTCATCGAGGCGCAGGCGTTCGGAATTGTGAGCGGCTTCGCCGTCCCGGTTCACGGCCCGGGACGAACCTGCGGGCTTTTTTCAGTTGCCGGGCCGGAACAACAACCTCACGCGCCCGATGTCGGCCACTCGGATTTTCATGCCTTGCTGGCCATCGCACAGGCCGTTCATAGCAAATTCGTTCGCTGGCAAACCGAATGCGCGACCTTAACGGATGTTCGATTGTCGGAACACGAGCGCCTGTGCCTTTTGTGGACCACACAGGGCAAGACGACCTGGGAGGTGGCGCAGATCATCGGCCGCAGCAAGGCCACGGTCGATTTTCACCTACGCCGGGCCGCTGCCAAGCTCGGCGCCGTCAACAAGGTGCATGCGGCCTTTAAGGCCAGGGAACTCGATCTCTTGTGACCACGAGGCGATCCGGTCAATCGAGCATCATGGTCATGCCGGCGTGCTTTTTCAGGAAGCCGAGCACGGCAGGATGGTACCGCTCCGCCGCATCCCAAAACGGCATGTGTCCGGAGTTGCGGAAAATCACGATCTCCGACTGCGGCAGATGCTCCCACATGAGCCGTGCATATTCGGGCAGAAGATAGTCCCACTCGCTGGTCGTCACCAAGGTCGGGATCGTGATGCGCGGCAGATCGTTCATGCGATCCCAATCGCGCAGGTTTCCCGAGCAGTTGTAGAAGTGAGGGCCGAACATGGCCTTGAACGGTCTTGTGCCGATCACCTCAGGCCGCATGGCCGCCAGCACCGGCTCGGGCCACTCGTCCATCCGCAGCATATGGCGGTACATCAGCAACGTGCGGGCCGCGAGATATTCGGGATGTTCGACCGTTCCTTCGGCCTCGCGCATGGCCATCATGCGGGCGGTGTCCGACCCCAGCGCCTGCTTGCAGCGATCGAAGCCGCGGATCAGGTGCGGCATGCTGGCAGCGCTGTTCCCAATCACGAACGCCCGCACGCGAGCGAGATGCGCAAGGCAATATTCGATGCCCAACATGCCGCCCCACGAATTACCGAGCAGGAAGAATCTGTCCCAGCCGAGTTGCTCGCGCACCGCCTCGACCTCAGCGACAAAGCGATCGACCTGCCACAGCGCGGGATCGTCCGGCCGGTCCGAGGCGCCGCAGCCGAGTTGATCCCAGCTTACGACGTCGAACCCCTCGTCCGCATAATGCTTGTGAGCGCCGTAAACGTAGCTGCATGGCACACCCGGGCCGCCGTGCAGGATGAGGAGCGGCACGCCGCCTTCACCCGATCGGTAGCAAGCCAGATGGTTGTCGCCGAAGCGCAGGGAGAAGTCGGTCATGCGGTCAATCCTCTCGGAAGCTCGGGCGTTTCTTCGGCAAAATGGCAGGCCACGAGACGAGCGCCGTTGAGCAGGCGGGGGGTCGGCGCCTCGACATGGCAGCGGTCGGCCGCCATCGGGCAGCGCGGAGCAAACCGGCACGCGTCGCGAACGTTGGTCGCGGTCGGCACCTCGCCTCGCAGCACCTCGCGGCGCCGACTTCTTAGCCGAGGATGAGCGACCGGCACCGCTTCGAGCAACAAGCGAGTGTAGGGATGGCGCGGCCGCCGCAGCACATCGCGCGATGGGCCGATCTCGACGATAGCGCCAAGGTACATCACGGCGACGCGGTGGCTGAGATAGGCCACGGTGCCGATGTCATGCGAGATGAACAGGTAGGAGAGGCCGCGCTGCGCCTGGAGATCGGCCATCAGGTTCAGGACCTGAGCACGCACCGAAACGTCGAGCGCCGACACTGGTTCGTCTGCGACGAGGATTTGCGGCGCCACGGCGAGCGCCCGCGCGATAGCGATACGCTGGCGTTGACCGCCCGAAAATTCATGCGGAAACCGGGGCAGTGACGACGTGGCGAGACCGACCTGATCGGCCAGTTCCTTCACCCGTGCGACGCGCTCCGCTCCTTTAGCGAGGCCGTGGATCAGCATTGGCTCGGCAATCAGATCGCTGGCCCGCATGCGCGGGTTGAGAGACGCGTAGGGATCCTGAAAGATCATCTGCACCTTGCGCCGATAGGCCAGGACCTCGCTCGACAACAGGGTGTCGACGCGTTGCCCGTCGACCAGCACGGATCCAGAGGTCGGGGGCATCATGCGCATGACGAGACGCGCTAGGGTCGACTTGCCACACCCGCTTTCCCCGACAAGCCCCAGCGTTTCGCCGGGTTGAACGAAGAAGCTGACGTCGTCAACCGCCCGGACCGGCGCTTCCGCCTTGCCGAATAGACCGCCGCGATGAGGAAATTCCTTGCACAGCTTGTCGAGGATCAGGGCCGGCTGCGGCGCGACCACGGATGAGCCATTCACGATGCACGCTCCCAACACGCGACCGCGTGGGCGGCGTCGAGCGTCGTCATCGGAGGCATTTCGACCGCGCAGCGCGGTGTGACGAGGGGGCAGCGCGGAACGAAGGGGCACCCCTGCGGGCGTTCTGACGGAGACGGCACGCTGCCCGGCAGTTCGGCCAGCCGGCTGCGATCCGGCGTGTCGGCAACCAGCAGGTCGAGTCGGGGCACCGCCGCCAACAACCCCTCGGTATAGGGATGCCGCGGCGCATTGAAGAGCGTCAGGCAATCCGCGATCTCGACGACATGCCCGGCATAGAGCACTGCGATGCGGTCGGCCATCTCGGCCACGACGCCGAGATCGTGGGTGATCAGCAGGATCGCGGTCCCGAGGCGTTCCTTGATGTCCAGCATCAGATCGATGATCTGGGCCTGGATGCTCACATCGAGCGCCGTCGTCGGCTCGTCGGCGATGATGAGGTCCGGCTCGCACGCGAGCGCCATGGCGATCATGACCCGCTGCCGCATGCCGCCCGACAATTGGTGCGGATATTGCCGCATCCGTCGAGCGGGCTGCGTCATACCGACGAGGGTGAGGAGGTCGAGCGCGCGGGCGGTCGCTTCAGCACGGCTCGCACCGCGATGGAACTCGAGCCCCTCCGTCAATTGCCGACCAACCGTCAACACCGGATTGAGCGAGGTCATGGGTTCCTGGAACACCATGGATATGCGGCTTCCGCGCGTCCGGACGCGTTGGCGGTGCGACTGTTCGAGCAGGTCTTCGCTCCCGAGCATGATCCGCCCGGCCGTCACCTGCCCCTCGGGCGGCAGCAGGCCCATGATCGAAAGGGCCGTCAGCGACTTGCCGCTGCCGGATTCGCCGACGAGCGCCAGGGTCTCTCCTTTGCGCAGATCGAACGAGACGTCGTCGAGCGCGATGACACGCGACGATCCACTGCCGAAGGCGACATTCAGATTCTCGACGATGAGCAGATCGGTCGCGACCAGCATGGCGGTGCTGTCCATCGGCTAATGCGTCCTCTGCCGCTGGCGCGGATCGAGCAAGTCGCGCACCCCGTCGCCGAACAGGTTGAAAGCCATCACGGTGATGAAGATCGCAACACCGGGCCCGATGACGAGCCAAGGGTCACGCGTGATGTAGTTGCGCCCCGTCGACAGCATCAGGCCCCATTCGGGCGTGGGCGGTTGGGCGCCAAGCCCCAGAAAGCTCAGCGCCGCAGCCGACAAGACCGCCGCCGAGAAGCCCAGCGACGCGACCACGATCATCGGCGCCAGCACGTTTGGCAGCAGGTGGCACACCACGACGCGGACGTGACTTGCGCCGACCACCCGGGCCGCGTCCACATAGGGCTTTTGTCGCTCCGACAACACGACCCCGTAAGTAACGCGAGCGTAGTAGGGAATGGCGCTGATGCCGACAGCGATCATGGCGTTGGTGAGGTTGGGACCGAGAAAGGCCACCAGCCCCAAGGCAATGAGAACATCCGGAAATGTGTAGAGGAGGTCGATGGTCCGCATGAGCAGGCCGCCGAATAACCCGCCGGCGTAGGCTGCGGTGGCGCCGATCGCGACCCCGCAGAGCAGCCCGATGCCAACCGCAACGAGGCCGATATAGAGCGTGTCGCGCGCCCCGAAGATCACCCGGCTGAGAATATCCCGACCGAACTCGTCGGTCCCGAGAAGAAACCTGACCCCAGGCGCAGCAAGCCGCCGCCCGGCGCCAATTCGATCCGGATCGAACGGCGCGAGCAGCGGGGCGCAGAGCGCGACTAAGACGACGAAGAACACGATGCCGCCCCCGATCATGAATGAGCGGGACCGCAGCATGCGGCGCAGCAGGAGCCTGCGCGGCGAAGCCGGCGATACGACCGGCACGGGCGAGCTTTCGGCCCAGGGCGCGACGACGCTCATTGGACAGAAATCCGCGGGTCGAGCCATGCGTAGGCAATATCGAGCAGCACGGACATCACCACGATGATCGTCGCGAACAGCAGGATGAAACCCTGAATCAGCGGATAGTCGCGATAGTTGATCGCCTGAATGGCAAGTCGACCGAGCCCGTTCCAGCTGAACACGTTCTCGACCACGACCGCGCCGCCCATGAGATAGCCGAACACGACGCCGATGATCGTCACGACGCTGATCATGGCGGGCCGCAACGCGTGGCGAAACATGACCAGAGATTCGGGCAGACCCTTGGCGCGGGCGGTGCGGATGAAATCCTCCGCAAACACCTCGATCATGGCCGAGCGCGTCATGCGGGCGATGATGGCCATATAGGTGACGCCAAGCGTCACGGCCGGCAGGATCATGCTCTTCCAGTCTTCGCCCGCGACCGGCAGCCAGCCGAGCGTCATGGAGAACAACAGCACCAGCATAAGGCCGAGCCAAAAGTTCGGCACCGACACGCCGACAACCGCGAAGGCCATCAAGGCGCTGTCGGCCCAACTTCCCTTTTTGTAGGCGGCAAAAAACCCGAGTGGCATGCCGAAGCCGATCGCGATCGCAAGTCCGGCAAAGGCAAGCGCGAATGTGTTGGGCAGGCGCTCCAACAACAGCTTGCCGACCGGTTCGCTGCCGAAGATGGAGCGGCCCATGTCGCCCGTGAGGAGGCGGCCCATGTAGTGGAAATATTGCTGCCAGAGCGGCAGATCGAGTCCCAGCATATGCCGCATGGCGGCGAGTTGCTCGGGGGTGGGCGAGGAATTTTGCGCCATCATCATGGCCACGGGGTCGCCGGGGATCAAATGGATCAGCATGCAGACGAGAAAGCTCGAGATGATCAGAGTGACGAGCGCCGAGAACAAGCGGCGCAGGATAAAGCGCGTCATGCTGCTGCTCCCTGAGGGGAGCAGCAGGGCCGAACCGGGGCGACGATCGGGCCGCGTCTCATCTCTCGGCCGCGCCTCGCGAGCGGCGGGAGCTTAGGCCATCGACGCATCGACGCTAGACCGCCCGTCACGGCAGCTTCACGTCGTTGAACAGCGGCATGACATTGTAGCCCTGTTTGAAGCCGGTCACGGTGCTCTTGCTTGTGGCAAGCCAGAACCATCCAGGCGTGAACAGCGGCACCTCATAGGCATTGACGAGCAGAAATTTCTGGATGTCGAGGATCTTGGCTTCGCGTTCAGCGCCAGAGAGTGCCCGCTGATCGACCAGCATCTTTTGCAAAACCGGGTCGTCGATGCCCTGCCCCGCATAGCCTGGCGGCTGGAACAGGAACACGAGATAATCCGGATCGGGGCCCGACATGCCCATGGTCCAGATCGCCGGTGTTCCGGTCGTCTCCTTGTTCTTGCCCGACATATAGTCGACCCAGGTCGCGAATTGACGCTGCTCGATCTTGACGTTGATGCCGACGGCCGCGAGTTGCTGCTGCATCACGACATCCGACTCGTCCCATCCCTGCAGCGGCGAGACCGACAAGGTGATGTCGAGCGGATGATCGGGGCCGTAGCCAACCTCCTTCAGCAATTGTTTGGCCTTATCGGGATCGTAGGCGGTGGCCCATTCGGCGCATTTCTTCGGGTCGTAACCAAGCAGGCCCGGCGCCACCGGGCATGGCGAGGCCTGAACGAGGCCGTTGAACCCGATATCGACCATGGAGTCGCGGTCGAGCGCATAGCCGATGGCGCGGCGGACCCGCACATCGTTCAGGGGTGGGATCTTGGCCGTGAAGCCCACATAGGCGAGTTGCCCGGTGCGGCCGGCGCCCGTGTAGACCGTATAATTTTTGTCCTTGGCGAGGTCGGCCGCATCCTGAAGCGAGGGCTCCGCGAAGGTCACTTCGCCGGTCTTGAGCGCCGCCATTCGGGAGGGCCCCTCGGGGATGACCCGAAAAATCAGGCGCTGGGCGTAGGGCGCGCCGGGGTTGTCGACCAACGGGTTGACGTTGACGTATGCAGGGTTACGGGCAAGCACGAGCCGATCGTTACGGACCCATTCGACGAATTTCCAAGGCCCGGTGCCGACCGGCTTAACATCGCTTCCCTGGATCGTGGCCGGGCACATCATCAAGGCCTGCGCGCTGCCGAGGAACGTGGTCAGCGGCGAATAGGGCTTCGACAGCTTGACCGTGAGAACGTCGCCGTTGACCTCCGTGCTCGTGATGCTGCCATAGGACGAGGCGTTCGAACTGCCTGTCTTCGGGTCGATGGCGCGATCGATGTTCCACTTGGCGGCCTTGGCGTCGAAGGTGGTGCCGTCATGGCACTTGATGTTGGGCCGCATCGTGAACGTGAAGGTCATGTTGTCGGCGCTGGCCGTGTAGCTGGCCGCGAGCCCGCCCGACACCTTGCCCTTGTCGTCGAGGTTGAGCAGGTTATCGTAGATCTGCTGCATCACCTGAAACGAGATCGTAGTTGAAACCCGCGCCACGTCCAAGCTGTCGGCATCTTGGGACCGGGCGAAGATGATGTCGCCAGGGTCGGCGGCAGCGGGCCGAAGCGAGAGCCCGGAGCCGGCCAGAAGCGTCGAGGCAAGAACGGCGTGTCGGATGGAACGCTTCATCAAGCAGGATCCTTCTTCAAGTCGCGTCACAATGGACGTCAGGCCACCGGCAGGCCGCCCCCGCTCTCGGGTCATCGTGGCGCGTCGTCCTTCCGCATCTCTAGGCAAGCACCATGCCGACCGCTTGGGCACTAGCAAGATTGCTAGTTCGCACCATCGTCGGGCCGCTTGCGCTTGCAGGAGAGCGCACAGGCGGCGCATGGCGGTTGAGACCGCAAGGGAGATCGGCCATGCCGACGATCGTGAGCGGAACCCGGACGGAAATCCTCTCTGTCGACCATCGCCGCAACGGTCGATCAGGCGACAGCGACCAGGCCGGCTGGACGCTGTAATGTCATCGCCAGCCATCCAACGAACGTCCGCAGGAGACCACGATGCATGAATGGCTACCGGAAGCCGTCCGCTACGCAGAACAGTGGCTTGGCTATCAGATGCGGTCGAACGAGCAGCCCGGCTGCGTGCTGGCCGTCGTTGACGGGGGCGACCTTGTGTTGGAGCGCGCCTTCGGCATTGCCGACATCGCCACTGGAACGCCGCTGACGCCCGCGCATCGGTTTCGTGTCGCGTCGCATTCAAAGACTTTCACGGCTGCGGCGATCATGAAGCTGCACGAGGCAGGACGATTGCACCTCGACGACCCGATCGGCACGCATGTCGCCGATCTTTCGCCCGACGTCGCCGCCGTTACGATCAGCCAATTGCTCTCGCATACGGCCGGATTGCTGCGCGATGGCATCAGAGCCGTTCACTGGCAGGATCGCCAGCCTTTCTTGGATGCGGCGGCCCTGCGCGCCGAACTCGCGGAACCCCTCACGCTCCCAGCGAATAGCCGGCAGAAATATTCCAACGTCGGGTTCGGGCTACTCGGCCTCGCGATCGAAGCCATCACCGGGGAGGCGTATGGCGCCTGGATCGCCCGCGAGATCGTCGCGCCGTCCGGCCTCGAAGCCACAACGCCGGATATGCCGGTGCCGGATGGCACGCCGATCGCCACAGGCCACAGTGGTACGCTGCCGTTCGGCCGGCGGCTCGCCATTCCGGGCCACAACCCGACCCAAGCGCTCGCCTCGGCCACCGGCTTCGTCAGCACGGCGGGCGACCTCGCCCGCTTCATCGGAAGCCTCGATCCGGACGCGGCCGTCAGCGTGCTCTCGCCCGCCAGCCGTCGGGAGATGACGCGGCGCCATTGGCGGGTGCCCGACGATAGCAGCGGCCGGCACTATGGGCTCGGCACGATCAGCGGCACCCGACAGGGGCACGATTGGTTCGGACATTCCGGCGCGTTCCAGGGCTTCATCAGCCGGACCGCCTGTGTGCCCGAATGGGGCGTGACGGTCTCGATCGTGACGAATAGCATCGATGGATTGGCAAACCCTTGGGTCGAGGGCGTGCTTGGCATCTTCCATCACTTCGCCCGGCACGGTGCGGCCGCCCCCGGTGTGGCCGACTGGACCGGCCGGTGGTGGACCTACTGGACTGCATTCGATCTCGTGCCGATGGGATCGACGGTGTTTGTGACCAGCCCGGCCCTGATGCATCCCTTTACCGACGCAAGCGAACTCACGGTCGCGAGCCCGACCGAAGCCCGTATCGCCCGGGCAAACGGCTTCGGAGCGCATGGCGAGGCGGCCCGACGGATCACGGATGCAGACGGAACCGCGATTGCACTCATGCTCGGCGGCACGGAACTGCTCCCCGAACGCGCGCTTGTCGTCGAAGTCGAAGAGCGCGTGAACCGCACGACGCCGACGCCCCAGCTCTGACCGGAAGGATTTGATATGCCGATCCATAACCGCATCGCCGACTTCCACGCCGACATGACGGCGTGGCGGCATGATCTGCACCAGCATCCGGAACTGGCGCTCGAGGAACACCGGACCAGCGCCGTGATCCAGGCGAAGCTGAAGGAATTCGGCGTCGACGAGGTGGTGGCCGGAATTGCCCGCACGGGTGTCGTCGGGGTCATTCGCGGCAGCCAGCCGGGCGGTGCGATCGGCCTCCGGGCCGATATCGACGCCCTCCCGATCATCGAGCAGACCAATCTGCCCTATGCCTCGACGAACCCCGGCGTGATGCATGCCTGCGGCCACGACGGCCACACCACCATGCTGCTCGGCGCTGCCAAATATTTGGCGGAAACACGGAATTTCGCCGGCACCGTCTATGTCATTTTCCAGCCCGCCGAGGAGCAGCATGGCGGCGGCGAGATGATGGTGAAGGAAGGTCTGTTCGAGCGCTTCCCGATGGATCTGGTTTTCGGCATGCATAATTGGCCGAAGGATGCGGAAGGCACCTTCCTGTGGCGCGTCGGCCCCACAATGGCGGCGGTCGCCAACATCACGATCGTGGTCACGGGCAAGGGCGCGCACGGGGCGCAGCCGCATAATGGCGTCGATCCAATCGTGGTGTCGGGCGCCATCGTGTCGGCGCTCCAGTCGATTGTCGCCCGCAATGTCGATCCGACCGAGACCGCGGTGGTGACCATCGGCGAGATCAAGGGCGGCAACGCTTTCAACGTCATCCCACCCGACGTCACGATGCGCGGCACCGCGCGCTGGTTCAACCCCACGATCGGCGACCTGCTGGAGCGGGCCGTGATCCGCATCGCGCAAGCGACCGCCGAGGCCTATGGGGCCACGGCCGATGTGACCTTCGCCCGCACCTACCCGGCCGTCATCAACGACGAGGCCGCGACAGCCATGGCCCGAACCGCAGCGGAAGCCGTGGTGGGTGCCGCGCGCGTCGTGCCCATGGAGCAGCCAACGATGGGCGGCGAGGATTTCTCGTTCCTGCTGAATGCCAAGCAGGGCAATTACATCATGCTCGGTGCCGGCCGGACCGCGACCGATCCCCAGGTGCATCATCCGCTTTACGATTTCAACGACGACATTTTGCCGGTCGGCGCCTCCTATTGGGCGACGCTTGCCGAACAACTCCTTCCGCGAGTGCAGCCATGACCATGACATCCGACACCGGCCGTTTCGTCCTTGGCGACCTGACCTTGCAGTCCGGCGACAAGCTGCCAACCGCCACGCTGAGCTGGAAAACCTACGGCACCTTGTCGCCGGCCAAAGACAACGTCGTCGTCTATCCCACGAGCTATTCGGCCCAGCATGCCGACCAAGAATGGCTCATCGCGCCCGACAAGGTGCTCGACCCCACACGTTGGTTCGTGATCGCGCCCGACATGTTCGGAAATGGCTTGTCGTCGAGCCCCTCCAACACCCCGGATTATCCGACAGTCGTCACCACCGCCGACAATGTGCGGGCTCAAAAACGGCTGCTGGTGGAAGCGTTCGGCATCGAGCGCGTCGCCGGCGTCTATGGCTTCTCCATGGGGGCACAGCAGGCCTATCACTGGGCGGCGTTGTTCCCGGACGCCGTCGAACGCGCCATCGTGGTCTGCGGCAGCGCCAAGACCTCTGTGCACAACAAGGTCTTCCTCCTGTCGCTTCTCGCGACCCTCGAGGCCGCACCCGAGCATATCGGCGGCGGTCGCTTCTCGGCCGAACCGAAAGCCGCGTTGCGCGCCTTCGCGCGTGTCTATGCCGGCTGGGCCATGAGCCAGGACTGGTATCGGGCGGACCTGCATCTCAGCGCAGGCGCCGCCGACCTCGACGATTTCCTCGACACCCAATGGGAGCCGGGCTTCACCCGACGCACCGCAGCCGACCTCTACGCCCAGGCCACGACCTGGCTGCATTCTGACATCAGCGCGAACACGCTTTACGACGGCGATCTCGTCCGCGCCCTTCAAGCGATCCAGGCCCGAGTCCTACTTCTGCCGGCTCGGACGGACCTCTACTTTCCCGTGGCCGACAATGCCAATGAGTTGTCCCACCTGTCCCATGGCGAACTCCGCCCCATTCCGACGATCTGGGGGCATCGCGCCGGTAGCCCGAGCGACAATCCGGCTGACCTCGCGTTTCTCCGCAAAGCCGTGCTGGATTGGATGGGCTGACCCGCGCCCGCCGCTCTCGAAACGCGTGACCAGAAAGGACTCCGCATGATCCATCCGATCGTCATCCACCCTGATCCAGTCCTGCACGACATCTCCACGCCTGTGCCGCAGGTCACCGAGGCAACCCGCACGCTTCTCGATGATATGCTCGAGACGATGTACGACGCTCAAGGACGTGGGCTCGCGGCGGTGCAGATCGGCGTTCTGCAGCGGGTCGTCGTAGTTGACATCGATTGGAAGGACGGGGCCAGCAATCCGCTGCTCCTCGTCAACCCCGAGATCGTATGGTCGTCCGACACGATGGCCAAGCGCGAGGAGCTCTGCCTGTCCATCCCGAATGTGCCGACGGAGGTGAACCGGCCCGATCGGGTGCGCGTCCGGTATCTCGACCGCATGGGCGCCCCGCAGGAGATCGACGCCGACGGGATGCTGGCGATGGTGCTCCAGCACGAGGTCGATCACCTGAACGGTTTGCTGATTTTGGATCGGTTGGAGGAGCAGAAATAAACCTCAGACGTCTCTCAAGCGGCCGCCGCGCGCGGCACGGACGCGAGCAACAGCCGCGTATACGCGTGCTGCGGGTCGGCGAAAATGCGCTCCGCCGGGGCACTTTCGACGATCCGTCCGAGGTTCATGACGGCGACATCGTGGGCGATGGCTTCGACGACGGCGAGATCATGCGAAATGAACACATAGGTCAGCCCAAGGCGGCTCTGCAGATCGCCCAGTAGTTGCAGCACCTGCGCCTGCACCGAGACGTCTAACGCCGAGACAGGCTCGTCGAGCACGATGACGGCTGGCTCGGCCGCGAGGGCTCGCGCGATGCCGATGCGCTGGCTCTGGCCGCCTGAGAATTCGTGTGGGTAGCGGTCCGCGAAGTCGGGCCTGAGACTGACGAGATCCATGAGTTCGGCGACGCGCTCGTGGGCCTGCTGACCCGTCATGCCCTTGAGGGCAATCAGCGGCGCTGACAGAATTTCGCGCACGGTCTTGCGCGGGTTGAGCGACCCGAGGGGATCCTGGAACACCATCTGGACCCGGCGGTAGAGGGCCCGGCGATCACGCCGCGCGAGGTCTGCGATCGACTTACCGTCGACCGTCAGCTTGCCGGATGTGGGCTCGAGCAAGCCCACCATCATGCGCGCCATGGTGGACTTGCCGCAGCCGGATTCCCCGACGATTCCGAGCGTTCGGCCGCGCGACACCGTCAGCGACACCCCGTCCACGGCGCGGAACGGCGTCGGCCGTGCCCTGAACCATGCGGTCCGGCTGCGCGGAAATTCGCGGACGATATCGACCGCGCTGAGAACAAGATCACTCATGTCTGATCCATTCGGATGCACCGCCCGAGATGCTCCGGTCCGACAGGATCAAGGCTGATCTCACCGACAGAACAGGCCGGGATGGCGAGATGGCAGCGGGGCGCGAAGGCACAGCCCGGCGGCAGCGCGTCGGTCGAGGGCGGCAAGCCCGGGATGGGCGCCACGCGCCGCTGCCTGACGCCGAGTTCAGGCACGCAGGCGAGCAGTCGCTGCGTATAGGGGTGACGCGGATGCTGCAGAACGGCCCGCACCGGACCGCTCTCCACAACCCGGCCCGCATACATGACGTGCACGCGATCGCAGAGCGCCGCCACCACCCCGAAATCATGGCTGATGAACAGTAGCGCCGCCCCCCGGTCGCGACGCAGGTCGTTGAGGAGCTTGAGAACCTGCGCCTGGGTTGTGACGTCGAGCGCCGTGGTCGGCTCATCGGCGATGATCAGTTCGGGGTCGTTGGCGAGCGCCATGGCGATGCCGACGCGTTGCCGCTGACCGCCCGACAGCTCGTGCGGGTAGGCACGGACCTTCTCGCTAGCGTCCGGGATCAGCACGGAACCGAACAGCGTGACGGCGCGACGCATCGCCTCGGCGCGGCTCACCCCCTGGTGACGGCGGATCGTCTCGGCGACTTGTTCGCCGACCGGGATCAGCGGGTTGAGGGTGGTCTGCGGATCCTGGAACACATAGGCGATCTTCCCGCCGCGAACCTCCTGCAGGCGACCGAGGTCCGCTTCTGCCATGTCCTCGCCGTGATGCAGGATCTCACCGCCGACAATACGACCGGGCGGGCTCGCGACAAGCCCGAGCACCGAGAGCGCCATCACGGTTTTGCCGGAGCCAGACTCGCCCACGATACCAACTGCTTCGCCGGGCGCGATCGAGATATCGACGCCGCCGACGGCCGCATAGGTCGACCGCCCGACGCGGAACTCGGTCCTGAGTTTGCGGATGGCGAGCGGCACCCGAGCGTCGCTCATCGGCGGTGGTAAACCGATGCGGCGTTCGGTGCCGGCCTCGGCATCGGTGCGGGCCTGACTGCGGGCGAGGTGACCCGCCTTGAGTTTGGGATCCAGCACATCGCGCAATCCATCTCCCAGAAGATTGACCCCGATGGCAAGCAACAGAATCACCAACCCTGGGATCGTCGCGACATGCGGTGCGATCTGAAGCAGGTTGCGCCCCTCCCCCAGCATGCCGCCAAGGTCGGCCTGCGGCGGCTGCGCGCCAAGCCCAAGAAAGCTCAGGCCGGCCGTTTCCAGGATCATCCAACCGACCGTTGTCGAGACGCCGATGATGATGCCAGGCAGCACGTTCGGCAGCAGTTCGGAGAGCACGATGCGGGTATCGGAAAGTCCGCAGAGGCGTGCAGCCGCCATGAAGTCGGTGCGTACGACCGAAAGGGCGGCTCCGCGTACACCGCGGGCGAAGAACGGCACATTGACCACAATGATGGCCAGCATGGCATTGAAGAGGCCCGGACCGAGCGCCGCCACGATGGCGAGCGCGAGGAGCAGGTAGGGAAATGCCATCAGGGTATCGATGCCGCGCATCAGCAGCGTGTCCAGCCAGCCGCCGCGAAAGGCGGCGAGCAAGCCGATAGTCGACCCGATGAGGCATGACATCAGTGCCGCGAACACACCGACCGCCAGGCTGAGGCGCGTGCCCCAGATCAGTCGCGAGAGGATGTCCCGCCCCACCTGATCGGTTCCCAGCACGTGATCCGGTGTCAGCGGCGGCTTCAGTCGCAGCGCCAGATGGGCGATCTCGGGCGGTTGGAGCGGCAGCACCGGCGCGAGCAGCACGATCGCAACAACGACCAAAAGTAACGCGAGCCCGAAGGCCGCCATAGGATTGCGCAGGAGGCGCATCCATGCGGTTGGCCGGACGTTACGCCGACGTGTCATGACCGGCGCGGGCCCAGCGGTTGCTGCGGGCGCACTCATGCGACCCGGATCCTTGGGTCGAGCATCGCCTGCATCAGATCCGTGATCAGGTTGATCAACACATAGGCGCTCGCGACGATCAGAACGCCGCCCTGGACAAGCAGGATGTCGCGTGTGGAAATCGCGCTGACCAGCATGCGGCCGATCCCCGGCCATTGGAACACGGTTTCGATATAGACCGCGCCGCCGAGCACGAATCCGGCCTGGAGGCCGATGACCGGGATGATCCCGACGAGCGCATTGCGGAAAGCGTGACCGTGGATCACGCGTCGCTCGCTGAGGCCCTTGGCACGCGCCGTCCGAACATAATCCTGTCGCAACACTTCAAGCATGGCGCCCCGGGTCAGGCGCACCAGGACGGCACCCGCGACGGCCGCCAACGTCGCGGCGGGCAGCACCAGATGGCGGCCGACATCGACAACGCCTCCACCGCCGAACATGTCCGACATCCCGCCGACCGGAAGCCATGCGAGCCGGACGCCGAACCAGAAGATGAACAGCATCCCGAGCCAAAATGAGGGGGTCGAGATGCCGATCAGAACCACCAACGTAATGAGACGATCGGCAAAGCCATTTTGATGAACGGCCGCCACGATGCCGAAGACGATGCCGAACACACTAGCGAGGACGAGGGCCGCCCCGGCCAGGAGAAGGGTCGGGAACAGATGAGCCATGATCTCGTCCAGCACCGGCTTGTGCAGGATGTAGGAGCGTCCGAGATCGCCGTGGAACAGATTGTCGATCCAGATCAGATACTGCACCGGGAGCGGCTTATCGAGGCCGAGTTGATGAGTGACGTCCGCCACGTTGGCGGGTGTCGCGAATGTGCCGAGAATGGCACGGGCCGGATCCCCCGGGATGAGCGAGATCACAAGAAACACGATTACGCTGACCCCGAACAACACCGGAATCACCATCATGAGCCGGCGCAGGATCAGGCTGGCCACATCACCACTCCCTGCTAAAGGCGAGCCGCAAGTCGTCGCTCACGCCTTGCTGGTGCCGTAAAACCGCGTCGTGAACGATGGGTGCAGTTGAAATCCCTTCACATGCGAGGACGACACGGCATTCTGCTTCCAATTCGCGACGAAGACCCAGGGTGCGTCTTCGTAGATGACGTCCTGCAGTTGCTTGTAGATCGCGCCGCGCTTGCCCCGATCTGTTTCCGTTCGACCCTGATCGATGAGAGCGTCGACCTTCGGATTAGAATAACCGCCCGAATTCACCGCAGCGCCCGTCCTGAGCGCGAGCGCCGGGTGCATGTCAGGATCCTGCGTCATGAAGGACAGTTCCGCCACGCCGACATCGGCCGGCATCGCGGGGATGATTTTCCCCAGGAATGTATTCCATTCGTAGGTCTCGATCTTGGCTCGGATGCCGACGGCCTGAAGATCAGCCTGGATGGCGGTGCCCATCAGCTGTGGCGATAGCATCCCGGAGCCGCTTTCCGTCACATAGAACGTTACGTCGACGCCGGTCGGGTAGCCCGCGTCCGCCAAAAGTTGCTTGGCCTTGGCTGGATCGTACGGATACGGTTTGAGGCCACCGTCATAGGCCCAGTCAAAGGCTGGCGGCGTGACGCTGCTGGCCACCGTGGCCGTATCCTTGAGGATATCGGTCACCATCGCGCCCTTGTTGATGGCATAATTGATGGCTTGGCGAACGCGCTTGTCGTCGAACGGCTTGGTTTTGGTGTTGAGCACCAGATACCAAAGATGCGGTCCTGGCTGTTGGTAGTAGATGTAATCGGTCGACGCCGTGAACGTCGCGATATTGTCCGGCGGCACTTCGATCGTGATATCCGTGCCACCCGATTGCATCTCGGAGACGCGCGCGTTCTCGTCGATGATGGGGCGGAACACGAGGCCTTTCAGCGTCGGAGCGCCACGAAAGTAATCGGCGTTTGCTTCCAAGACAAAGCGTTGACCGCTCACCCATTCGATGAACTTGAATGGACCAGCGCCGCCACCGTTGCGGGCAAAATCCTTGCCGAATTTCTTGACCGCCGCCGGGGAGATGCCGGCGAGGCCGCCGATCGCGCCCGCCAGCATGGTTAGGGCCGGCGCATAGGGCTCTTTGTAGACGAGCGCGATCTTGTAGGGGTCGAGCACCTCGACTTTGTCGATCGGCCCGAGCGTGAACACGAAGGGAAACGGCCCGGTGTTGTGGAACGGATGGTTCGCGTCGAGCACACGATCGAAGTTGAATTTCACGGCGTCGGCGTCGAAGCTCGTGCCGTCGTGGAATTTGACGCCCTTGCGCAAGGCGAACGTATAGGTCTTGCCGTCGGGCGAAATATCCCAGGATTCGGCCAAGCCCGGCTCCACCTCGAGCCTTCCGTCTTTATAGCGCAGTAGCCCGTCGTAGATGTTGATCAAGATGCGGAAGTCGCTGATCGTCACGGCCTGCGCCGGGTCGAGCGTTTGCAGTTCCGCAACGTGACCGACCACCAGCACGTCGTTTGGCGTTTGCCCAAACGCAAAGCGTGGCAGGCCAATGACCGAGATCGCCGCAACGCTTCCGAGCAGAGTTCGGCGGGTAAACATGACTGGTGGCATGGGGAACTCCGGAAAGGTTCAGGCCTCGATTGGGGGGCGGTGGCGGGCAACATCGAGCCGGGTTTCGAGGGCAAGGCCGATGCGAAGGATGGTGGATTCATCGAACAGGCGGCCGTAGAGGCTGATCGCGTGCGGGACCGTGAACGTCGCGCCCGTGCTGTCCTGCCCCTGATCCAGCCTTGCTTCCGCGAGCGACAGGGGTTTGCGCGTGGTCGACTGTCGAAAGCCGCATCGTAAGACGAGGCTTGGATGACCGGTGAAGTTGGTGATGATCAGCATCGGGCCCGCGAGGCACGGACCGATCATCGCATCGACACCCTCGAAAGCGCGGTCCATGTCCTGCATGACGCGCCGGCGCAATCGGTCGAGCTGGATATGGTCGACGGCCGAGAGAAAGCGCGCCTTCCGAAACGTGTTGGGCCAGGACCCCGGCTCCTGCCAGGTGAGACTGTCGTCCGTATCATCGAGCGTCAGATGCTCGAACGAGGCGGCAGCCTCGGCGAACAGGACATTCATCAACGAATCGTAAGGCAGCGTGGGGCGAGACAATTCGACCAGCGTGAGCCCAAGCGCACTCGCGTGGTCGAGCATAGCCCGATCGAGGTCATTCACCCCGGCTTCCGCAAAATCCGCCGGATAATAGCCGAGACGAAGCGCCGCGACCGACGCGGCGGCATCGAAGGCGAACGGGGCATCGATGCTACAGGAATCGGCCGGGTCTCCGCCATTGATGGCAGCCAGAACAAGCGCGGTGTCGGCGACGCTGCGACACATTGGGCCAATCTTGTCGAGCGTCCAGCACAGCGGCATGGCGCCGGTTCGCGGCACTCTGCCGAACGTCGGCCGCAGGCCCGTCGTTCCGCAGCGCAAGGATGGCGCCACGATGGAGCCAAGCGTCTCGGTGCCAAGGCTGAAGGCGACGAGACCAGCCGCCGTGGCCGAGCCCGACCCCGCCGACGAGCCGCTCGACCCCTCGTTCAGATTCCACGGATTGCGGGTGACGCCTCCATACCACACATCGCCGTAGGCGAGCGCCCCGAGCGTGAGCTTCGCGACCAAGACTGCGCCCGCCGCGGTCAAGCGCTGCACCACCGTCGCATCCGTCGCTGGAACCCGCTCGGCAAAGGGTTCGGCGCCCCAACCGGTGACGACGCCGCTGGAATCGAGCAGATCCTTGCAGCCCCAGGGAATGCCGTGGAGCGGCCCGAGGTATGTTCCAGCCGCGAGGAGCGCATCGGCGCGTCGCGCCTGGGTCATCGCAAGGTCGGACGTCGCCGTGGCGATACATTCGAGTGTGGGGCCAAACCGGGCGATACGGTCGAGATAGAGGCCCGCTAACCGTTCGGCCGAAATATGCCGGTGGCGGATCCAGGCTGATAGCTGCGTGACGGGCGCGAAGCAGATGCTCGCCGCGTCATTCGGGATGCGTAGAGACTGTGTATCTCCTTCATTGGACTTCGGCGACGCCGGGACCGGCATGACAAAGCCGGGCAAGCGGGGATCGAAACGGGTCGCGGGTGCCAGATCATGCGGCAAGCGGATCTCGCGCCGTCGCTGCGCCAGTGCGATCTGGCCAGCCAGATTGTCGAGCATGAAGGCGCGCTCGGTTTCAGTATACCGGACACCCAACACGTCTTCGGCCGCAGCGATGGTCGTCGTCGACAAAGGAGTGTTGAGGTCATTCATACGGCTGACGTCCTCGACGACGATCACCGCATCATCAAAGCAAGGTTCATTCCAGCCGTAAGTCAGAAGACCTGTTCTGCAGTCGACATCGCTGGATCAAACCGACGCATGCTCCCGACCCTGGTCGGACCATCGACGTTTGGTCAAAACTGTTGTTCGGCGCGACCGCGAACCCATTGCGACAGCACAACCGCGACCAACAAAGCGCCGCCGTAGAACAGCGATTGCACGAAGGAGCTTAGGCCCATGAACATCAGGCCGGTGATGCCGATCACGAGGAAATAGACTGCGACGATCGTGCCCCACGCGTTGAAGCGGCCCGGCTGAATGGCCGTCGATCCCAGAAACGCGGCCGCGAAAGCGGGCAATTGGAACGAAGCGCCCGACGAGGGATCGGCTGCTCCCTGCGTCCCGCAATAGAGAATGCCGGCGATGGAACCCAGCAGACCCGACACGATCAGGGCCCCCCAACGGACGCGGTCGGCATTGATTCCACTCAGACGGGACACCTCCCGGCCGCGGCCGACGAAGAGCATCCGTCGCCCCATGGCTGTATGCTCGAAGACGTACCAGAGAACCAAGGCCAACAGGATTGCATAGTAGAACACGAGCGGCACGCCGAAGAGCCGCTTGACGATGACATAGTCCATCAGCGCGAAGTCGACGCCGCTGATCGTCTGCGATCCACTCAGCCAGGTCGCCAAGCCGCTCACGAACGTGCCGGTTGCGATGGTCACGATCAGCGAGTGAATCCGAAAATAGGTGATGAAGAACCCATTCAGCAATCCGACCACAAGCCCCATCAGCAAGGCGGCCGGGACCGCAAGCCAGAGCGACAGACCCATCTGGGCGTTCATCACCGCGACGATTACCGACGCGAGCACCAGAACGTTGGCGATCGACATGTCGAAGTCGTTGGACGTCAGGGGGACGATGAGCGCGAGCGCCACGATGGCGAGCACCGCCTGTGAACCCAGCATCCCCGATATGTTGCCCCAACTCAGGAACGTGTCCGGCAGCAAAATGCCGAAGAGCGCAAAGAGGATGATCAGCGCGATCACGAGGCCGAAGCGCTCGATCGCGGCAGTAATGTTTAGGCGAACCTGCGGCTTCATCTGAGCGGCCAGCGATGCGGATGCGATCTTCATGGGACACCTTGCAGCTGGGTGGAACCGCGGAGGCAGGTTTCAGCGATGGTCTGTTTCGAGATCTGCTCGCCCTCGAGCTGGGCGCCGATGTGCCCGTCGGCGAAGACCAGCACCCGGTCGCACAGAAGGGCGAGTTGCTCATAGTCGGAGCTGGCGCATATGACAGCAGCACCCTTGCGCGTGGCGTTGCGGATGGCGTCAAACACCAGTTCTCTAGCGCCCACATCGACGCCTTGGGTCGGCTCGTCCAGCAGGATGAGGCTCGGGTCTGTCTGCAGCCATTTCGCAAGCACGACTTTTTGCGCGTTCCCGCCGGACAGCGAGGACAGCGCCCGTTCGGGGCGGTTCGGCACCACGCCGAATTGTTGCCCGAGATCATGCGCCAACTGGTGCATCGGCGCGCGCCTGACACACCACGGGTTCAATTTGTGGCCGAGCACCGGCATCGTGACATTGTCGGCGATCGGCAACATGCCGATGGCGGCTTTGGCGTTGCGGTCCCCCGGAATCAGAACCGTGCCCATCTTCAGCGACCGGGCCGGCGTCGCTTCAGCAAGCGCGACGCTCTCCTCCGCGACGCGCAAGCTGCCGCTCTCGCAGGGCAGCGCGCCGTAGAGCATGTAGACGACCGACTCGAAGCCGGAGCCCAGCAGGCCGGTCAGGCCCAGAATTTCGCCAGGCTGCACCTCGAAGCCGACATCCGCGACGCCGTTCCCGCGGAGGTCGGTGATCGCGGCCTTTGCGGGGCCGCGCCGGGCGGCATCGGAGTGAGGCCGGGCGGTCCGCAGCGCGCGCCCGATGATGAGTTCGATCAAATCCTCGCGGGTCGAGGTGTTGGTCGCGATGGTGCCGGCGACGCGTCCGTCGCGCAGCACCGTCGCGCGGTCGGTGATCTCGCGCACCTCGTCGATGTCGTGCGAGACGAAGAGAACGCTTGCGCCTCCCGCGACAATCCGACGAACGAGAGCGAAAAGTTTTTCAACGTCCCGCTTGGGGAGAAACGGCGTCGGCTCGTCGAGAATGAGGAGGCCCGCACCAGCTTCGCGGGATCGCAGACCGAGATCCTCGACGGCGCGGACGATGGCCACCATGGCTCGCTCGATGGCGAGCAGGCCACCGACGGTTGCGGCCGGATCGATCGAAAGATCATAGCGCTGGAAGATCGCAGCGCACTCGGCCCGTGCCTTGCGCCACGACAGCGCCATGTCGTTCGAACGGCCGAGACGGCCCAGCAACATGTTCTCGACCACGGTCAAGGACGGGATCAGGGCGAGGTTCTGATGCACGGTACTGATGCCGAGCGACTGGGCTTGCCCGCTCGGCAAAGGCAGCGCGACAGGGCGACCGCCAATCATCAGTTCGGCCCCAGGATCGGCGTTCTGGTAACCGGCCAGGATCTTGATCAACGTCGACTTACCGCAGCCATTCTGGCCCAAAAGGCCGTGCACTTCGCCCGGTTCGATGGTCAGGCTCACGTCGTCGAGCGCACGATGGCCTCCGAAGGTCTTTGAGAAGTGCCGTGCCTGCAGGGCTGACGTCATGGCGTGGGGTTAATCCATCATCCAGAGCTTGTTATAACCTGCAACGTAAGCATCGCCGTAGCCCTTGGACACTTCCGGCGGCGTACCGGCCTCCTTCGCGTTGCTGGCATCAAACAGATAGAACGGGATGAGGGGATCGTTGACCGGTGTCAGCCCACAGACCCGCCGCATATTGGCGTCGAGCACCGCACGAGCGACCCAGGCGAGACTCTCGCCGATCGTCATATCGACGCGACCCTGCTGGATGAGACTCAGCGCCCCGGGCGTGCCGTTGAAGCCGTCGATGAGAACACGGTCCTGCGCGTTGGCCAGGATCACTCCGGGAACAACGAACTGCGTCATGCCGTCGTAGATCGTAATGATGTAGTTGATGGTTGGATCGGCCGTCAGCGCGGATTGAACCGTCGGGGTCAGCCGCGTCGCCCAGTCGACAGGCGGAACGTTGACGGTTTTACTGGTGCAGGTCGCACACTTCTTGAGTTCCTGCTCCACCCCGGACTGGATGAGCCCCGTGGCGAGTGGGCCGGTGGCGATCAGCACAAGCGCATTGAGTTTGCCTTCGCGCTTCACGATAGCCCAATCGGCAAGGATATTGCCGACAGTCCGGTAGTCCACAACCGCATCGCCATCGACATATTTCATCATCTCGGCGCGTTGCTCGATGCCGTTGTCGTGCGAAGCCACGACCGGGATACCGGCTTGCTTGGCGGCCAGAATTTGGGGCACCAGCGTGCGAGGGTCGGTACCGGCCAACAGATCGATGAGGCTTGCCTTTTGCACGATGGCCGCGTTGACGCCCTGTGCCCATTGTTGGCTGGTCCCCTGGTTTTCCCAGGTCGTGAACTTGAAGCCGACGCGATCCGCGATGGCCTTCATCTCTTTCTCAATCGCCGCCGTGAAGGTGTTCTCGCTGGAGACCGGAATCGAAACGATGCTCTTGCCTGCCATGCATTTACGGGCGTCGAAAGCCGGGCCAGCGGCTTTGAAGGACGGCTTGCTCTGGAAACGAGCCAGCGACTCTTTGAAGGGCGCAAGGTCGACGTCCGCAGCCCGACCCGGGGCCGCACTTGCGAGGAGCCCGGTCAGAAGAGATGCGGCACCAATCAACGAGATGCGGGCCCGACGCCCCGTGAAAATCTTTCGCAACATCACTGCCTCACCGGTTCGCTCCACAGGACCCTTCCCGTTCTTGTCTTCAGTCTACAGAGTTTGAGGTCGGCGAGAAGTCGATATTATAGGATTCTTTGCAATCGAGCGCAGCGGAGTGACTATTTTGCAGGCATAGAACCGTTTCGTCTTGACGTCGGTGCGGGCGAGCAGAGGAAACATGAGCCGATGCCCTTGCGCGGCGAGATCGGATCGGTCAACCGTCGACGTCTGGCCGTAAGCGTCACTTGTATTTCCTGATGAGAGGCAAACACACTCCGATGGATGCTGACAACGTCCCACATGGCAACGGCCTCAGCGGATTTGCCGTCACGGCGCAGGTGGCGCTGACCGAACAGGTCATCCAGAAACTCGTGACAGCCATCATCAGCGGTGTGCTCAAGCCTGGCGAACGATTGATCGAAACCAAGGTTGCGGCCGATCTTGGCGTCAGTCGGGGGCCGTTGCGGGAGGCCCTTAAAGTGTTGACCGGGCAAGGTCTCGTCGTCACCAGTGCTGGGCGCGGGACTCGCGTGGCTGAACTCTCGATTGCCGACGTCGAAAATATGTCCTTGCTGCGCGCCATGCTCGAGGGGCTTGCGGCTCGTCAATTCGCGGCGGATGCATCGCCCGAGAGCCGGAGCCAGTTGCGCGACGTCTATGCCGAGATGCTCAAAGCTGCCACGGATGGACGTGAAAACGACTATAAGGCCCTCGATTCCCGATTTCACGAGACGATGGTGGTCGGCTCGGGAAACCGCTTCCTCGTGAGCAGTTGGCAAGCGTTGCGGACGTTGCTTTACGCTTATCTGGCCCGCAGCGAACTCTACCATGTGCAACCGACCGAGGTTGCGGGGCGACATAAAGCTTTTCTGGATGCCCTTGAGTCCGGCGACCCTGTCGAGGCAGAGGAACTGTTCCGGAGCGTGATCCTCCTGAAGGCCTATCAAAACCTCAACAAGCCTATTCCGAGTTCCATCATGGGTTACGTGACCCGTGACATCCGCAAGGACGGAACGGTGATGCGACTGCGCTAGAGCGGTCGCAGAACAGATTGCCAAGTCAACAAAATAAAGTGTGCGCAGGTCCGGCACAGGCGCAAGCACGTCTCGAGCCTTGAGCGTCAGAAGCAGAGGCGATGATGATGATCTTGAAGGGGAAGACCGCTCTGGTCACAGGAGCGCAGAAGGGGATCGGCCGGGCAACCGCCATGATGCTTGCCGAAGCCGGCGCGGATATTGCGGTGCACTATTTCGATGACGAAGCAGCGAGCCAGAAGCTTGCCGCCTGTATAACGTTGCTCGGTCGCAAATGCGTGACCATACAGGCAGATCTGCGGGATGTATCCGCCGCGCGTGAGCTTGTCGACGCCGCGCGGGACGCGATGGGACCGCTCCATATCGTCGTCAACAATGCCGGCATCTTTCATCGGGCGTCCCTCGCCGCCCTGTCGCCTGATCTTTGGGACATGACGCTGGACGTCAATCTTCGAGCCAGCACCTTCGTGATTCAGGCTGCCGTCGCGCATATGCGCGCGGACGGCATCGCTGGCTCGATTATCAACATGTCCTCGGTTGCTGCTTACGGAACGGCCCGGGGGGTACATTACAGCGCCAGCAAGGGCGGCATGGATGCCATGACGAGGGCCGTCGCGCTGGATGTTGCGCGCGAAGGTATCCGCGTGAACGCCGTCGCGCCGGGCATGATCCTGACCGATCAGGCTCTCGAAGGACACGCGGTCGAGGAGTTGCGGGCCATTGCCTTGGAAACACTGCCGGGACGCTTGGGAACAGCCGAAGGAGTCGCCAGCGTCGTGGTCTTTCTCGCGTCGGACGCAGCCAGTTTCATCAATGGCGAAACCATCGCCGTGAACGGCGGAGCCCGAATGGCATAAACGCGAGATTGAGCATTGACTTTTCTGTCGACAGTAGACGAGAAAGGCTTATCGCCCATCCGTGGAGTAAGCCGTTTGGCCGAAGTTCGCCTGCTTTCGACGACCGCTATCCTCGGTTATGGATTTCCGGCTGAGTCCCTCACGCGCGGGATGGCGCGCCGTCCTGACCTCATCGGCGCAGATGCGGGCAGCGTCGACCCGGGCCCTTACTATCTCGGCTCGGGAAAAGGCTTCACCTCTCCGCGCGCCGTCAAACGCGACCTGCAACTCATGCTGCGCGCCGCTTCGGACCATGGCGTCCCCGTCGTGATCAGCACGGCGGGCGGCGCCGGCGGGCAGCCGCATCTCGAGGCGACAGCAGCGATCGCACGCGAGATCGCGGCGGAAGACAAGCTCGGCTTCAAGATGGCGTTGATTGGTTCGGAACAGGATAAGGAACTGCTCGCGACGCGAGCCGAAGCCGGTCAGACCAAGCCCCTGGCAGGCCTGCCTCCTCTGACGCGCCGGACAATCGAAGCATCAACCCGTATTGTCGGGCTGATGGGCCCGGAACCCTATCGCGCCGCGCTCGATGCCGGCGCACAGGTCATCATCGCTGGACGCAGTACCGACCCGGCACCATGGGCGGCCGCTGTTTTGCGCGGCGGCTTGGGGCATGCCGAGGCTTGGTACGCTGGCAAGATGCTGGAATGCGGCGCGGAACCAGCGCTTCCCAAGAAAGAGGATTGCCTGTTCGTCACGGTCGGCGACGGATATGTCGAATGTGAGCCGACCAATCCCATCCGGCGCTGCACGCCCTTGTCGGTCGCCAATTTCGCGCTGCATGAAAATTCCAGCCCCATTCGGCATATCGAACCGGGCGGCATCCTCGATACGTCCGCTTGTCGCTTCGATGCCGTCTCCGATCGCGCCGTTCGCATTTCCGGTATGCGATGGGAGCCGGCAGAGCGCCTGACCATAAAGCTTGAAGGCGTCGAACTTGCCGGGTTTCGATCGATCACCATCTGCGCCACACGCGATCCGGTCCTGATCGCCAATATCGAGCCGTATCTCGCCAAAGTCCGTGAGGTCGTGGCCGACAAGTCGGCCGCCTTCGGCATCGCACCGGAGGCCTATCGCCTGATCATCCGCAGCTACGGCCTGAACGGCGTCATGGGCGATCTCGAACCCCTTGCGAACACGCCGGCCCACGAGCTGTGCTTTGTGGTGGAGGCTGTTTGCGAGACGCAGGAACAGGCGGCGGCCGTGATCGGCATGGCGCGGCTCACGATGCTGCATTCGGATTTTGCTGGGCGCCTCTGCAAGGAAGGAAATATGGCCATTCCGTTCTCGCCGTCGGACATCGACGTCGGCCCGATGTACCGGTTCAACGTGTTTCACACGGTCGAGGCCATGTCGCCGACGGAACTCTTTCCCATTACCTACGAGACGGTTTGACAATGGCCCGCATCGGCAGCATCGCCCAGGTCTGCAAGAGCAAGAACGCCGGACCATTCCATTTCACCATCGACGTCGTCTTTGAAGACGCCGCCATGTTTCGCGACGTGAAGGCGACAGGCGTCATCAACGCCGAACTCTTTGCGAAGCTCTACAAGGTCGACTTGGACCAGGTGCAGTTCACGATTTACGATGCTGCCATGGCGTTCAAAGCGACTGTACCGCGCAAGATCCCGGCGGGCGATTTTGGCGACACCGACGTCTACGGCGCGCAGCAGCATGCACCGCTGCTGGATATCGACATCCCGATCAACGCTCTAGCCTGAGGGCACATGGACGGTTTTACCTTCGACACGGTCCCGACCATTATCTGCGAGGCTGGCGCCCTGAAGCGGATCGGCACACTGGCGGCCGACCGCATCGGGCGCCGCATCTTGATCGTCACCGATCGGGGGCTCGCGTCCAGCGCGATCGTGACTGATGCGCTGAAGAGCCTGGAAGCCGCCGGCGTCGCGCCGGTTGTTTTCGATGCGGTAACAGCCGATCCGGCCGCCAGCATCGTTCAGGCAGCGGCCGATATGGCACGCGAGGCACGGGTCGAGGGAATCATCGGGCTCGGCGGCGGCTCCTCGATGGACGTTGCCAAACTGGCAGCGCTGATCTCGCCAGGATCACAGCCGCTGGAGGCGCTTTACGGCGTCGACAAAGCCGTTGGGAAACGCCTTCCTTTGATGCTCGTGCCGACGACCGCCGGAACGGGGTCGGAGGTGACGCCGATCGCGATCGTGACGACGGGTCACCACCAGAAGATGGGCGTGTCGTCCCGCCTCATCATCCCCGATGTCGCCCTCCTCGATCCTTTCGTGACGATCGGACTACCGAAAGCGATTACGGCGGCGACTGGGCTCGACGCCATGGTCCATGCGATCGAGGCCTATACGTCCATCAGCCCCCGCAATAATCCACTGTCGCGGATGTTGTCCGAAACAGCCATCCGCCTGCTCGCCTCGAATTTGCGGCGTGCCGTGGATCACGGAGCAGACGTAGAGGCGCGGGGTGCGATGCTGCTGGGCGCGATGCTAGCCGGACAAGCATTCGCCAACTCGCCGGTCGGCGCGGTCCATGCGCTCGCCTATCCGGTCGGTAGCCGCTTCGGCGTGCCGCATGGCATGTCGAATGCGGTGGTGCTTCTCCATGTGATGCGATTCAACCGCAGCGCCTGCGCGCCTGGTTACGCCGCGCTTGCGCCTTTCGCGTTCCCGCATTTGGCGGGGCTTGGCCAGGCCGAGCAGGTGGACGGGTTCATCGATGGCCTGGCTGGCCTGATGCGCGACACCGCCATACCCTCCACACTGGGTGAGGTTGGCATTGTGGCGGCCGACGTGAATGATCTGGCGAATGATGCCATGGCGCAGACGCGACTGCTCCAGAATAATCCCAGAAACATGACCTATAACGACGCACGCGCGATTTACCGGGCGGCTCTCTGAGCGAAATATGTTGCCGATGCGGTTTCAAGCGCATCGGCATCGAGGCTCACGCCTCCGGTTGCAGGACGATCCGGCCGAAGAAGTTGCGGCTCTCCATTAGCGCCTGCGCGTCCGCCGCCTTCGCCAGGGGGAACGTGCCCTGGAGGACGGCCTTGAGCCGCCCCGCTGCCATAAGTCCGAGGACCGTGGCGGCGATCTCGCGCGTCGAACGCCCGCAACCGAGAAGCGTGATGTGCTTGCGGAAGAACTCGATCATGTCGATATCGACGATCTCGCCGCCTTGCGCGCCGATGGACGCGAGCCTGCCGCCATCAGCAAGAGCTTTGAGGCTCTGCTTGAGGATGTCGCCGCCGACCCCGTCCAGGACGACATCGACGCCTCTGCCGCTCGTCAAGCGCTGCACGCCGTCGACGAGTGTTTCCTTGCGATAGTTGATGACGGCGTCCGCCCCGAGCGCCATCACCTTGTCGATCTTGTCGTCGGCCCCGACCGAGGCGATCACGCGCGCGCCGGCCAATCGAGCGATCTGAACCGCATGGGAGCCAACTCCGCCGCCGGCCGCATTGATCAGCACTGTCTCACCGGCCTGCAGGCGCGCCGTCGTGATGAGTGCTTCCCACGCCGTGGCGAACGGGACCATGGAGGCGGCCGCGTCGATGAACGAGACACTGTCCGGGAGCGCGATGAGATTGCTTTCCGGCACCATCAGCTTTTCGGCGTAACCGCCCCAGACCGTTACGCCAAGGATGTCGGCATTCTCGCAGATGTTTTCCCGCCCACTTCGGCAGTGAGCGCAATGTCCGCAGGACACCACAAAATGCGGCGCCACCCGATCGCCCACTTTCCAGAGGCTCACGTTGTGACCAATCGCGACGACCTCGCCGGCCGCATCGACGCCCATGACATGCGGGAGTTTCTGCTCGACCCCAAATGTGCCGTTCCGCACATCGATGTCGCAATGATTCAACCCGGAGGCTCGGATTTGAACAACGACCGTGTTTCCGGTCACGACAGGATCCGCCACCGTTTCATAACGAAGCTGTTCGAGCCCTCCGTGCTCCCGCAACACAATCGCTTTCATCGGCTCTCTCCGCTCCCGCGCCCTCAGGGTCGCTTCTTTGTCTTCTGTAGACAGTTTTAAATCTGACGTATAGGCTCATCTGCAGACGTGAAGGGTTGCGAGGGCTGGGATGTCTGAGTTCACAACGCGGGTTGCTGTGGTCACGGGCGGCGGCAGCGGAATCGGCAAGGCGGTGGCGATCGCGCTCGCCGAGGCGGGCGCCGCCGTCGGCGTGGTCGACTGGAACCGTGCGAACGCCGAGCGCGTCGCAGCCGACTTGTGCGGCAGAGGGTTGAGGGCACTCGCAGCGGTCGCGGATGTCGCCGACGAGCCCGCGGTCGAAACCGCTTTCGCGACGATCGTCGAGGCGTTTGGCGACATCGACATCCTCTTCAACAATGCTGGCATCGACAATGCCGTCCCGCTCGTCGACATGTCGGCTGAGGTCTGGGACGAGATGATGCGGGTCAATCTGAGAAGCTTATTCGTCTGCACGAAGGCGGTCCTCCCGGCCATGCAGCGCAAGCGCTGGGGGCGGATCATCAACACCGCCTCGCAGAGCGGCTACAAGGGGGCGCCGGCAATGGTCCATTATTGTGCCACGAAGGCCGGGGTCCTCGGCTTCACACGCGCTCTGGCCTACGAAGTGATCGACGACAACATCACGGTCAATGCGATCGCGCCCGGCCCGATCGATACCCCAATCAAAGATACGCTACCGCCCGAGTGGGTCGCCGCAAAGGTCGCCGGCTTACCGATCAAACGCTTCGGCACTGTCGACGAAGTTGCGCCGGCCGTCATGCTCTTGGCGAGCTATGCGGGCGCGTACTTCGTCGGTGCCTGCCTGAACATGAACGGCGGCGACCACATGGCTTAAGCGTCGAACGCACGGGCCAAAAAAAGATTGAAGCGGAGACGAGCCTATGACTTCCGACAGTTGGCAGGACATCCTCAGTGACAGCGACCGCGAGGTCATTCGCCGCGGAAAATGGGGTCAGACGGCCGGCTTCGGCAAGCGACCGGCCCTCCTGATCGTCGACGCCCAAAATTATATGACCGGTATTCCGGGCGCGAGCGATAATGCAGCGCATTTCCCGCTTGCCTGCGGCGAGGTTGGTTTTGCCGCCGTTGAATGGATCGCTGCTCTGCAAACCTCCGCGCGTCGCCATGGCGTTCCCGTGTTTCAGACCCGCTTCATCGTCAACCCCGACGCCGACGATTGTGGCATGTTCCACCGCAAGGTGGGCGCCGGGATCGGACGCGGCGAGAACCTCTATTTCGATGGACTTTTGGTGCCGAGATCGTCACGCCGCTGCGCCCGCTAAAGGGCGAGATCGTCCTCGACAAGAAGAAAAAAAGCGCATTCTTCGGTACGCCCCTTCTCTCGCTGCTGATCGATAAGCAGATCGATACTGTGATTGTCACGGGAGGCTCGACCAGCAATTGCGTCCGAGCAACCGCCATCGACAGCGAGCAGCATAACTTCTTCACCATCATCCCCGAAGAGGCAGTCTTCGACCGCATCGACATCAGCCACCGGATCAGCCTCTTTGACATGAACCGTTTTTGCGGTGACGTGATGCCCTGTGACGACGTGCTGGCCTATCTCGAAAGGATCGGCACAACACGCGAGGACCGTTCGTGAGCAGCTTCGAGCCGTTTGTCGGAACTCCGGTCCCGGGCCCCGAGCGCGATTTCGTCGGTTATGGGCGCTCCGCCCCGCGCGTGCCGCTGCCGAACGGCGGACGCGTGGCGATCAGCATCGTGATCAACTACGAGGAAGGATCGGAAAACGCCCATCCGAACGGGGACGGACGTAACGATGGCATGACCGAGTCCATCTACGCCATGGATCCGCGTTATCGCGACCTCTGCGCAGAGTCGGTCTACGAATACGGCTCGCGCGCCGGGATCTGGCGGCTGGAGCGGTTGTTCACACAGTATAAAATCCCGGTCACATTTTTTGCGGCAGCCGTCGCGCTGGAACGTAATCGCGAGGTGGCGGCGTGGATCCGCGAGGCCGGGCATGAAGCCTGCTCGCATGGCTGGCGCTGGGAGGAAGTCTGGACACTGAGCCGCGACGAGGAAGCGGAGCATATTCGGCGTGCGGTCGCATCGATCACCGAGACATGTGGCCAGCGTCCGCTTGGCTGGTATTGCCGCTACGGCGCCTCCGTCCACACGCGCGAGCTCCTGATCGAAGAGGGCGGCTTCGAATATGATTCGGACGCCTACAACGACGACTTCCCTTACTACGCCAAGGTCGGCGCTCACCGGCAACTCGTTGTTCCCTACAGTGCCACCTATAACGATGCTCGCTTCAGCCTGGTGCCGAGCTATGGCTCGCCGTCGGACTATCTCGACAACCTGAAACGCGGCTTCGACCTGCTGCACGAGGAAGGCGAGGAGCATCCACGCCTGATGTCGATCGGCCTGCACCCGCGTATCATCGGTCAGGCAAGCCGGATCCACGCCCTGCGCGAGTTTCTCGACTATGTCGGCGCAAAAGGCGGCGCCGAATTCATGCAGCGGATTGAAATCGCGCGGTGGTGGAAAGCGACCCATCCGGCGATGTAATCGCCACACTCATCTCGAGCGAACGCCACGTGCCGCCTCGATCAACTCAGCACGATGCCGCCGCAGACATTCAGCGACTGTCCGGTCACGAAAGCCGAGGCGTCGGAGGCCAAGAAGACCGCCGGCCCAGCCACATCTTCCGGTTGGCCAAGGCGGCGTAGCGCCGTGATGCCTTCCCACTTCGCCACATTGGCCGCATCCGAGAGATTGGTGCGGCCCATGTCGGTCACGATGATGCCGGGGCAGAGGCAGTTGGCCGTGATGCCGTCAGCACCGACCTCCTGAGCCAACACGCGGGTAAACCCCATGACGGCGGCCTTCGAGGCCGAGTAATGAGCCTGCATCTGCGCGCCATGCTTGCCGCCGATCGACGCGATGTTGACGATGCGGCCGTAGCGGCGCGCGCGCATGTGCGGCAGCAGGGCTTGTACGACCAGGAACGTGCCCTTCGCGTTGACGTCGAGCACGGAATCCCACTGCTCCTCTTCGAGGTCGTCGACCGCGTTCGAGATCAGGATACCGGCGTTGTTGACCACTGCGTCGATATGGCCGACGGCCGCGATGGCGTCGGCCACCATTGCAGTGACCTCAGCTTTCCGGCTGACGTCCGCATAGACCACGACGGCCTGCCGGCCGCGCATCTCGATCGCGCTTTTGACCTCGGCCAGCGCCTCGCTCTGCCGAGCCAGGTCGTTGAGCACGAGGTCGAACCCGGCGTCCGCCAGGCCGAGCGCGATCGCACGCCCGATCCCACGGCTCGATCCGGTGACGAGCGCGACGCGCCCGTTCGATGCTGCCGTCATGACGCTCTCCTTCTCGATGGTCAAAAGAACCTGATTTCGGCCCGCATCACGGCGAGACTGACGGCTGCGATCATGACCAACCCGCGCACTTCATTCTGCAGGTAGAAGGGTGCGCCAAGCAGGTTGAGCCCGTTGTCGAGCATGCCGATGATCACGACCCCGACCAGCGTCCCCTGCACGGTGGCTCGCCCCGGCTTGAACGCGGTCATGCCGAGGAACACCGCCGTGAGGCTGTCGAGCAGGTAGGCGTCGCCCGCTCCCGACTGTCCCGTGCCGAGCCGCGCCGTCAGCATCACGCCGCCCATCGCTGCCCCGAGCCCGGAGAACGCGAGGGCGATGAGCCGATAGCGGTTGACCCGAATGCCCGAGAGGCGTGCGGCCTGGATATTGGCTCCCGTCGCCACCACACCGCGGCCGAGCCTCGTCTTGTTGAGCAGCACGTAGAAGATGCCGACCACCAGCAGCGCGATGATGACCGGAACCGGCACGATGCCGAAGATCTTGCCGGTTGCGATATAATAGAAGCTCGGGGGCATGCTGGCGTAGATGGAATCGCCGTTCGTATAAGCATAGTTCAGCCCGAGCGCGATCGGCCCCATGGCGAGTGTCGCGATCAGCGAGGGAATCCGCAGACGCGTCACCAGCAGACCGTTGACGACGCCGATGGCGGCGCCGGCCAGGATCGAGAGGAGAATCGCGACCGCGACCGGCAATCCGGCCCAGATCATCAGACCCGCCACAAGTACGCCGGACAAGCTGGCGACCTGGCCGACCGACAGATCGAATTCGCCGCTCGCGACCGCGAAGGTTAGCCCGGACGAGACGATCATCAGCACCGAGATCTGAACCAGGATGTTGCTGATGTTACCGACCGACAAAAAACGATCGCTCGCCAGCGCGAACGTCACGAAAATGACGAGTGCGGCCGCCACGGTTCCGTACCGGGCCGCGATGGCGCTCCAGTCCAGCCGACTGCCGCGCAGCGCTCGAGATGCATTGCCGGACGTCGGCGCCGATCCTCGATCCGTGGCCACCATCAGTTTACCTCCAAGAGCAGTCGTTCTTCAGAAAAGTCGGCGCGGTCGAGGCAGGAGCTCAGCCGGTCGTCGGTGATGCAATAGATGCGGTCGCAGAGCTTCAGCAGCTCGCCGAATTCCGCGCTGGCGATGACCACGGAGGCGCCCTGCTTGGCGAAGCCTCGGATCAGCGCATAGAGCTCGGCCTTGCTGCCGACATCGACCCCCTCCGTGGGGTTATCGAGCAGCAGCAACGGCGGCACCGCGGCGGGCCCACGCGCCATCCGGACGAGCCACCGCCCGAACGCGACCTTCTGTTGGTTGCCGCCGGACAATTGCAGGATATCTTGCGCGGGCCCGCTGCATTTCACGCCAAGCTGGCCGATGACGTGTTCGGCGGACGCAAGCGTCTCGCGATCGCGCATGAAGCCGAACCGGCTCACGTGGTCGAGCGACCCCGTCATCAGGTTCTCCTCGATCGTGAGACCCGGAAACAGCGCCTTCTTGAGCCGATTGTCGGCGATGAGGTAGATCCCCTGCTCGGTCGCTTCGTCGACGTTGCGCGGCAGGCGTTCGAGGCCGTTCAGCGTGATCCGGCCGCCACCGGGCGTGGGTCGACCACCCGCCATGGCTTCGATCAGGTCGGTCTGCCCGGCGCCGAGCACGCCTGCGATGCCGACCACCTCACCCCGATGGACGGTCAAGTCAGGCACCTGAAGCGAGCCGATCGTCACGTCCGTGAGCCGCACCGAGACCTCGCCCGCGACGGCGTGGCTGATCCAGTCTCCGTCCTCGATGGCGCGCCCGACCATCAGGCGGATGACCGCGTCAGGAGTCGTGTCGTTCACGGCCCCGTCATGAACCTTGATGCCGTCCTTCAGGACCGCCACCCGGTCACAATTCTCGAAGATTTCGTTGATGTGATGGGAAATGAAGAGGATCGCGAGCCCGTTGGCCTTCAGGTCGCGCAGGAAGCCAAACAGCTTGCGGCTCTCGTTGAGCGTGAGCGAAGCCGTCGGCTCGTCGAGGATCAACAGCGCCGGATCGCTCTTCAGCGCCTTCAGGATATCGAGGATCTTATTTTCGCCGATGCCAAGGTCGCCGCATTCCCGATCGAGCGGAATGTCGACGCCGAACCGCTCGGCCAACGCGCGCGCCTCGGCGTTGAGTCGGCCATTCTGGATCAGCCCGAACCGACGGGGCTCCTGCCCCAACATGATGTTCTCGGCGGCCGTCAAAGTCGGGATGATGGCGACCTGCTGGTGAGCCACGGCGATACCGGCCGCCAGCGCGTCGCCGACCGACGCAAACGCGACCGGGCGGCCATCCACCTGGAGGTCGCCTTCGTCCGTGCTGTAAGCCCCGCAGATGATCTTCACGAGCGTCGATTTGCCGGCGCCATTCGCACCCACGAGCGCCAGCATCTCGCCGCGCATGACGTCGAGGTCGACGCCCCTGAGCGCCACCGTTCCCCCGAATGTCTTGCCGATGGCGCGCGCCCTCAGGCGTGGCTCTGTCGGCAGATGGCCGTTCATGGTGGTTTCCTCGATGATCATTGGTGCGGATGGCTCATCCATCCGCACTGCTTGTCGTGGATCGGTGCCAGGAAGCTTCTGCCTCGTGTCACCGATGCGCCTCAGCCGCGCATGCCCTTCAGGGCGCGATCGCGGTAGATGTAGTAAAGATCCGTCGCGTCCCAGGTCGGCTTACCGGCCTCGGGCAGATTGACGCCTTTCACCAGCAAAGGCGCCGGGAACTCCACCGTCGGGACGGGGACGACCTCCTTGGCATTGCGGCCCTTGCCGACGATCTCGTTGATGAGCCATCCCGAGTAGGCACCCCAGATCTCGAAGGCCTGGGCGACAGTCGCGACCAGCGGATAATCCGGCTTCCGCATCCGATCCACAGCGGTCGGATGTCCGTCGGCTCCGACCACGAAGACCCGATCCTGCATGCCGCGTGACACGATCACCTCGGCGGCCGCCATGGCGGGTTCGTCCCACGGGCACCAGATCGCGTCGAGATCGTTGCCGTAGGTGGTCAACCAGTCGTTCACGGTGTTCTGCGTGGTTTCGTAGAAGCCGCTATATTGGATCACCCGCTCGTTCTTCAGCGAGATCCACTCGTTCTCCGACAGCACGGACTTCATGACCTTGCCGCGCTTGCGTGTCCCGTGGTGGAAATTGGCGATGACGGCGCAGATGTTGGCCTTGTCCTTGCCCTTCGAGAGCAGGTTATCGACCATATATTGCGAGGTCTGCGACCCCATCACGAAGTTGTTGCTGGTGATGTCGGCGATGGCGGGCGATTGCCAACCGGAGTCGAGGCTGAAAAACGGGATCTTCGATTTAGCCAGATCGTCGAGCGCGCTATGGGCGGCCGTGAGCGTGCCGTAGAGCACCAGGATCGCATCGGCTTTCGCCGTGATGGCATCCTCGATCTGGCTGACCAACTGGCCGGGGTCGCCTTTGGCATCGGTCTGGGTGATCTTCCAGGTCTTGTCGAGCCCGGTGGTCTTCAGCCACTGCTGCAGGCCGTCCCAGGATCGCTGGTCGGATTGAGCCGCCATCTGCTGGGCCACCACCGCGACCGATAGTGGCTTTCCGCCTTGTTGTGCGAACGCTGGGGTGCTGCCCAGCGTGAATTGGGCGAGTTGCGCGCCGCCCATGATGCTTGCGGCCCCGGCAAGACCAAATCCGCCAAGCAGGCTGCGCCGCGTCTGTCCTCGCGGCTCCATATCGTCTGTCATCGTTTCCTCCTTCAAGGGTTGTTTTATTGTGCGCCCCGGTATGCTCCAGGATCTGCTCGTGGGGTCGCGCCGTCAGGTGAACAGCGCGGCCAAATCTTGCGGATTGTCCCAGTGCGGCATGTGCCCCGCGCCGGTGATGAGATGGATCGGGATGACGCTCGGAACCTCGGTCACCTGGGTCCAGGGAATGATCCGGTCCTCGACGCCCCAGACGATCCGGACCTGACCTTTGAGTGCGCGCAGCTCGGACAGGATGTCGATCGCCTGACGTCCGTCTTCGACGAGGCTTTCGGCGAGCCGCTTGAGCCGCCCACGGGCGACGTCGGCGACCAGTCGATCCAACTGCGACCGGGACATCGGCGGAACGCGCCGGGCCAGGCGACGCAGCAGATGCGACAAGGCGCCGGACGTGCGGGCATGGGCCATGCCGGTGACGAAATCCGCGTCGATCTCGCTGCCGAGACCGGCCGGCGCGATCAGCGTCATCCGGGCCGGAACAAGACCCTCGGCGGCCGCCATGACCGCCACCGCGGCGCCCATCGAATGGCCGACGACATGGCAATCCTGCAGTGCCAAAGCATCGATCAAGGCCAGCACGGGGGCCGCCATGGTGTTCGGCGTTTCGGCCTCGATCGTGGTGGCGCCATGGCTGGGGAGATCGGGTGCGACAACGCGCAAACCCTGCCGGCTCAGGATGGACGCGAACCCCGCCCAGGTCGCACCGTCGGCGCTGAAGCCGTGCAGGAACAGCACCGTGCCGCGTGCCGCGCCAGCCGGCGCCCAATCCCGATAGGCAAGACGACCGTCGGGCAGATCGAGGAACAGGACGCCCGGCGTCGACGTCTCGCCTTTGAGCGCTGGCCCAGCCTCGCGACCTGCGAGAACAGCCTCGATATCGCGCTTCTCGATGCGACCGCGTCGGCCACTGCCCGTCAGGGTCCGAAGGTCGAGGCCGCCGTTGCGTGCCAGACGGCGTGCGAGCGGGGTCGCGCGCAGGCGGCTGCCGGCATTTACGGGAGACGCCTGCCCGACGACCTCGCGCGCCGCGTCCGACCCGGCTGAAGGCGCAGCCGCGAGGGACGTGCCTGTTGGCGGCTGCGGCGGACTGGAGTCGGGGACCGTTAGCGCGGCGGGGCCGCCGACGGGGGCATAATGGCCGATCGGCTCGCCGACCGCGACGGACGCACCGGCTTGCGCGATGATGTCCAGCAGTTGGCCATCGTCAAGGGCCGGCACTTCCACGGTTGTCTTATCGGTTTCGATCTCGACGAGGACCTCGCCTCGTTTGAACGTCTGCCCCGGCTGCTTCAACCAGGCGACGATCCGGCCCTCCTCCATGGTCTCACCCATGCGCGGAAGAGTCAGAGGCGTCGCGGTCAGGGTCGGAAGCACCGGAGCCGGCTCCGGTGGGCGAGATGTGGGCGCCAAGGCACCGGCCTTCGTCTGATCGTAGCGCCCGAGTGCGGCCCCGACCGCAACCTCCGTGCCCTCCGCCGCGATGATTTCGACCAGCCGCCCATCGTCCAGCGCCGGCATCTCAACCGTCACCTTATCGGTCTCGATTTCGAGAATGGTTTCGCCGCGTTTGAAACTATCGCCAGGCTTCTTCAGCCACGTCGCGACCCGCCCGCTTTCCATCGTCTCGCCCATGCGCGGCATGGTCAGCACTGCGGTCATCGACGCACCATGCGGGCGACGCTATCAACGATCAGTTGAACGGACGGGATGGCGCCGGCTTCAAGAGCGGGCGACACCGGGATGGGAATGTCCTCGCCGGCGATCCGCAGCACGGGGTCTTCGAGGTAGTCGAAACATTCTTCGGTGATGCGTGCCGCCAGCTCCGCCGCAACACCCGCCGTCAGATAGCCCTCGCTCAGAGCCACGGCCCGACCGGTGCGATTCACCGACGCCACCACCGTGTCCATATCGAGCGGATTCAGGGTCCGAAGGTCGATCACCTCGGCTTCGATGCCCTGCTCCCGCAAGGCGACGGCGGCCTCGAGGGCGTAGTGCACCATGCGGGAATAGGTCACGATAGTGACGTCTCGTCCCGCGCGCCGAACAAGGGCTTTGCCCCATGGCGCAGGTGCGGTGGCGAGGTCGGCCTCCTCCTTCTTGGTGTAAAGGGCCTTGTGTTCGATGAACACCACCGGGTCCGGCAGCGTCATGGCATGGCGGAGCAGATGATAGGCGTCCTCGGCCGTGGCCGGCATCGCGAGCCGGAGACCGGGCGTATGCATGATCCAGGCTTCGAGGCTTTGCGAATGTTGGGCCCCGGCGGAGCGCCCGGTGCCACCCTGCGTGCGGAGCACCATCGGCACACCGATCTGGCCGCCGAACATATAGCGGATCTTGGCGGCCTGATTGGACACCTGGTCCATCGTGAGGCCGAGGAAGTCGACATACATGAGTTCAGCGATCGGCCGCAGGCCGGTCATGGCCGCCCCAACCGCCGTTCCGATGATGGCGGGTTCACTGATCGGCGTATCGAGCAACCGCTCCGCACCGAACTCGTTGATCAAATCCTTGGTGACGCCATAAGCGCCTCCATAGAGACCGACTTCCTCGCCGATGACGATGATGGTGGGGTCGGCCCGCATGCCGTCCTGCAGGGCTTGGCGGAGGGCGTCGCGATAGGTGATCTGGACCATGGCGTGGTTCTCCCCTCAGGTCCGAGCCAGGATGCGGTCGATCCGCGTGCGGAGCGGCTCCGGCTCGGGCTCTCCGACCGCGAAGACATCGCGGAACATGGAGGCTTGCGCCGGGGCGGCGGCGGCCGTCGTGAAGTCGATCGTGGCATTCATCTCCCGCGTCACCTCCTCGTCGATCGCATCAAGGGCGGCGGCGGTCGTCAGATTGCGCGTCAGCAGCGTCTCGCGGGTGCGGGCGATCGGGTCGCGCTTGCGGCCGATTTCCTCCTCCTCCGCGGTTCGGTACGGGCTCTTGTCTTTGCGGCCATGACCGAAGAAGCGGAAACACGACACGGCCATGAAGCCCGGCTTGCCCGCCCGCGCCGCGTCGACGAGTCCCTGAGCCGTATGGAACACCGCTTCGACGTCCTCGCCATCGACCATCTCGGCATTAAGGCCGAAGGCTTCGGCGCGCTTCTCAAACGCCACATTCCGGGTCGCGCGATCGATGCGCGTGCCCATGCCATATTGATTGTTGATGCAGACGAAGACGACCGGCAGATCCCACAGGGCCGCCATGTTCATGCTTTCGTAGAGGATACCCTGCTGCATGGCGCCGTCGCCGAAGAATGCGACCGAAACCGCATCGGTTTTGAGCCGCTTGTAGCTGAGCCCAGCCCCGACCACGTGCGAGATGCCCCCGCCCACGATCGCATTGGCGCCGAGATGGCCCAGCGTCATGTCGGCGATGTGCATGGAGCCACCCTTGCCCCGGCAATACCCTGTTTCCTTGCCGCCGATCTCCGCCATCATGCGGTCGGGTTCGGCGCCGCGCGCCAGGAAGATGCCGTGGCCTCGATGATGAGTCGTGAAGCTGTCTTGCGGCTGCATCGCGGCGCAGACGCCGGCGGCCGCCCCCTCCTCTCCGATCGAGAGATGCAGCATCGAACCGGCCGACTCGCCGCGGACGTAGAGTTCGGCCACATGCTCCTCGAAGCTGCGGATCCGGCGCATGGTGCGATAGAGGTCGAGAAGGGGCGTGTTGCTGGACATGAAGCGATGATCTCGAAAAGCAGGGGAGCCCGAGCGCTCAGGCGCTTGCGGTCGACCGAAACAGTCTGAGCGCAGGGTAAAGTTCGACGTAACGGAGATAGATGTCGTCATAGAGCGCGCGTTCGGCGGGTCTCGGTTCGATCCGACGACCGGGGCGCACCATGGCGGCGATCCCCTCCGAGATGGACGCGAATACGCCGATGCCGGTGAAGGCCAGGATGGCGGCCCCGACCAAGGGCGCATCGGCGGCATCCGGCACCACGACCGGAAGACCGGCCGTGTCGGCATGGATCTGCAGCCAAAGGTCGGATTTCGCCGCGCCACCGCCGATCACGATCTCGCGTCCGTCGAAGCCGGCTTCCGCCATGCGGTCGAGGATCGACCGCGTGCCCATGCAAATCCCTTCGATGGCTGCACGAAACAGATGTGGCATCCCATGCGCCAGCGTCAGACCAACGAAGGCCCCGCGCGAATGCGGATCGGTATAAGGCGTCCGGTTGCCCTGGAAATGATCGAGAACCAGAAGCCCGTCGCAACCGGGGCGAAGGGCGGCCGCTTCCTCGTTCAAGGTCGCTAGATCAAAGGACGACCCGCCAAGCCGACGCAGCCAATTGACAATTGAGCCGGTTGAAGTTTGACCCCCTTCGAGCATGTAGCGGCCGGGGATCGGCAAGTCCGGATAGGCACCCCAAAGCCCCGGTTTGCTGATCGCACCATCGGCCACGACGCCGAACTGCAAATGCGACGAGCCGGTGATGAGCGCGAGTTGTCCCGGCGCCGCGACCCCGAGCCCGATCATCCCGATCACCGCATCGACACCGCCTTGAATGACCTGGGTCCGCTCAGATAATCCGAGGTGGGCCGCCGCGGCCGTGGTCAAAGGGCCGATGACGTCGCCCGGCGGCAGAATGTCGGACGGCCATTTATCGGCGAGAATCTCGAGGTCCAACGCTTTCAGCAAGCCATAGGGCCAGCCGCCCTTGCGTTCGCTCGAATAGTGCCACCGCAGCGACACGTTCGTCAGACTGCCGACACGTCGCCCCGTCAGCCTCAGGGTCATGAAATCCTGGTATTCGCAAATCGTGGCGGCTTGCGCGAAGACGTCCGGCTCGTGTCGCGAGATCCAGAGCGCCTTGGGGATCATCCATTCGGCCGAAACAGGACCTTGGCCGGCGCCATTGACGCGCAGCGCCTCGTCGCCCGTCGCCAACACGGCGGCGGCTTCCGCACCGGCGCGCACATCCATCCAGAGAATGGCCGGGCGAACTGGTCGCCCGTCTCGATCCAGCGCCACAACCGTGCAGGAGGTCGTATCGAGCGCAATCGCATCGACCGCCTTGGGCGAAACGCCGGCTGCCGTCATCGCTTTACGCACCGCGATCCCGAGGGCGCTCCACCACTCTTCAGGGTTCTGTTCGGCCCGCGCTCCGGCCGAGAAATGGGTGTCGTAATTCTGCGAGGCAGCGCCGAGACAGCGCCCTGCCCGGTTGTACACACCGGCGCGCAAGCCTTCGGTGCCGCCATCGACCCCGATCACGACGCTCATCGGAGACGCTCCCGGCCGGCAGATCCGTTTCCGCGGAGATCGCGCACTGACATCAACCCTCCCTAAGGTCGCACATTTGACTTATGCGGCGACATTTGTGCAGAGGTTGTGCGTCGGAAGCGGATTTGTCAAGCTGATTTGATGATAGCCAAAGCCCCCAAACGCCTGACCCTCGCGCTGAATCACGACAGCGACGATGCCCTGTTGGTTCGGACGGCGTGGCTCTATCACGTGGCCGGATTGAACCAGGAGGAAACCGCGACCCGACTCGGGCTGCATCGCAGCCGCGTGAACCGCCTGCTGGCAGAGGCGCGCGAGCGCGGTCTCGTGAGTGTCACGATCCATCACGAGTCGGCGCGGGACGTCGCCACCGAACAGACGATCGCCGACGCGTTCGGCCTCGATTTCTGCCTCTCCACCCCGGCTATCGGTTTCGAGCCGCTCGACGTGACCGATGCGGCAGCGATCCGGATGCAGGGGCTGGTGGCGCGTCGGGCCGTGGGCAATGCAGGCGCGAACTTCCTTCGCGGCAAGCTTCAGAACGGACCGATCAAGGTGGGGGTCAGTTGGGGCCGCACGATCGAGCAGGTAGCCCAGCAACTGTCAGGCGTCCGCAACGCCGAAGCGATGTTTATCTCGCTGCTTGGCTCGCTGACGCGCAACTCCGCATCCAATCCGTTCGAGGTGGTTCAGGCTTTTGCAGCTCGCACCGGCGGCGAAGGGCATTTTCTCCCGGTTCCGTTCATCGCCGATTCGGAGTCGGATCGCGACGTGCTGTTGTCGCAACGGTCCGTCGCCGACGCGATGGACCTTGCCCGATCGGCCGATCTCTTTCTCATCTCGACCGGTGAACTCGCCGAGACGTCGTTCCTCCGGGTTCACGACATGCTGTCATCCGCCGAGTTGCAGAGCATCCGCGCGCAAGGCGCGGTCTGCGATACGCTCGGCCGGCTCTTCGACGCGGAGGGACGCGAAATCCGCCACCCGCTGAGCAGCCGTACCCTGGCGGTCGAGCCGGAAGCTTTGCGGGGCCGGCATGTCGTCCTGCTGGCCGGCGGCCTCGAAAAAGTCGACGCGATCACGGGTTTGCTGCGAGCAGGCCTTGTCAAAGGATTGATCGTCGACGGCGATACTGGCCTGGCGATCTGCCGCGAGTTGAGGTGACATAGCCGCCGGCGATGGCTCAAGCGTTTCAGTGAGACAAGCCTCAACGCTCTCCGAGGCCCGTTATTACTCGGACTCGACGCTCGCCGGGAGCCGACGTTACGCCGGAACGACGTCCTTTGTGGCTCTCGCGTTTCGTTGATGTCGACGCAGACAGCGCCGAGCGTCCCCCGCGTCGAAGTCACGCCGCCACGAAGCAGGTGTCGTCGATGTCGCTTGGGAAAAGACGCGGCTCATATGGCTTTGGTCGTGGAACCCGGCCGCGACTGCGACTTCCGCCAGGGTCAGATTCGAGCATCGGAGCAGGTCTTTGGTCACGTCCACCCTTCTCTGCATCAGCCATTGATGCGGGCTGGTGCCGGTGGTTCGTTTGAAGGCGCGGCCGAAATAATCGGCGGACAGCCCGCATTCCGCCGCGAGTTGTGCCCGCGACAAGTCCCCCTGAAGATTGGCGGCGATGAGGGCCTTGGCCCTCCTCTCCTGCCACGGGGCCAAAACCCCAATCTTCGAGCTCCGAGCAACCATGCCACCATAGGTGCGGGCAATGTGTGTACAGGCCGCGAGCGCAACATGCTCGAAATAGAGCCGGTTGACTTCATCGGGCCGATCGAGAGCCGGAAGGAGGGTGCGTGCCAAGCCGTGCAGTAAGGCATCGGCGATGCCCTCGCCTGGCACATAGTTCAGCTCATCGACGTGTGACGCCTCGGCTTGGTCGGCGACGAGGTCAAACACGCCGCGCGGAACGTAAAAAAACAACGTGTTGAACGGGCTGAGGCAGCGCGCGATCGGGTTTCGCCTTAAATCATAAAATACTGTCGATCCGGCCAGGAACGGCGAACGCGGGATCGCTCGCCCATCAAGCCACAACTCATGCTCGAGGACGTCGCGCAGCATGACAGCGACCAGATAGGCATCCTCGTGCGGGATCGCTTCTGTCAGACGGTGGTCCGCCGCAGGGAGTTGCAGGTTGGTCACCGCCACCTCGGTTTTCTGCAACGTCTTGGACACGAGGACCGGTGCCGCCTCGAGGCGAAAGCGGCTCGCCAGTCGAGATCCATACACCCCTGCGCTCGGCATTGAATGCTCCCTTGTGACGTCGTGTGCGTGTCTAAGCGAATGTCGGTCTTGTGCTGGATAACCAAGCGCGAGCGAAACGAAGCCGCGTGCCGAGAGACTGACTCTAAACAACCGCTTTCATCATAAATACCGCGCCATCGTGACAGACATGAGCGCGGCTTCAAAGCAATCTGCGGCTCGGGAGCACTGCGTCTGACCCGTGAGCCCAGTCACAAAGACCAGCCTCATACTGATTCATTTTGAAGCTTCAGAAAACGATTTCGGCCTCTAAGAGATCATCGAGATCATGTAAACAATGCCTGATTTACAATTTATATTACATACATATCATTTTCCAAATCATAGAACACGTTGAATAATTATCTTGGCTCGAGATTTTGGGTAGAAGCAATATTTTTTATTAAATATCGAATTTTCTACTGCATATGCTCGAAATATGAAAAGTCGCGTTCGTAAAGCCAAGCCCGTGTCGCGAACCCACTGATCCGTGACGTTCTGGACCACAAGATCGCTCTCAAATAAGCCGCGCAACGCGTGATCGTCACAAGATATTATTTTGGGATCGACAGGCAAATGACTCGTAAACACGCCCACAGCATGTCTCGGCGCGGCTTCTGTCTGTGCTGCCTGTCCGCGCCTGCGCTTGCGGCCAGTCGGTGGCTTACGCCGGGCGAAGCTTATGCAGAGGCGCTCGGTATCGTGCAGCGCATCAAGTCTGCAGCCGTCACGACGCCGATCGCGATCTACCGTCTCCGCGGCGACATTGCCGTGCTCGAGGGGTCCGGGGGGAACATCGCGGTCTTGAATGGAGCCGATGGGAAGGTGCTGATCGACACCGGGATTGCAGTGTCGCATCCGCAGGTTGCAACTGCCCTTGCCACACTCGGGCCAGAGCCTGTCACGCATTTGATCAACACGCATTGGCATTTCGATCATGCGAACGGCAATGAGTGGCTGTGTGAACTCGGCCCGACCATCATGGCGCACGACAACACACGCAAGCATCTCCTGACGATGCAGCGGGTCGAGGATTGGAGCTACGATTTTCAACCGCTCGCGGCGGCCGCTTTGCCGACCGACGTCTTTGCCGATGAGCAGATGCTCACGCTGAACAAGACCACCATTGCGCTGAAGTATTACGGCCCAGCCCACACAGACAGCGACATCGGAGTCTACTTCACCGAGCCCGACATCCTGCACACCGGCGATACATATTGGAACGGGATCTATCCTTTTATCGACTACTCGACCGGTGGCAGCATCGACGGCTCTATCCGAGCCGCTGAAACCAATCTTTCCAAGACATCCGACAAGACAATCATCATTCCCGGGCACGGCTCACCGGTCAGCAATCGCTCTCAACTGCAGGCCTTCCACGACATGCTGGTCGCGGCTCGGGCGAATGTGTCTGCGCTGAAAAAGAACGGGTACTCGCTCGACGCGATCATCGCGGCCAAGCCAACGGCTGCGTCCGATGCCGCGTGGGGGACCTTCGTGATCAATCCGGCCCTCTTCACCCGGCTGGTCTACGAAGGATTGTGAGCGCGTTCCACAGCATATTGGTCATCCGGGAGATCCGCCATGCATGTATCGCTGAGAGGCCTAATCGTCATGGCAGCATCAACACTCTTACCCGCCCACGCCCTGCCTCAAAGCGCGAGAGACATTCGCGGCCCATCGGCCTTGGTGGCGATCAAAAACGAGGCTCCGCCCAAACTCATCGTTGATGCTCCCCTTGCCGGGCCCTTGGCGCTCGGCCGTGTGTTCATCCAATATCGGACCGAAAATCTTCGGGTCGTTCCCGTCTTTGGGGCTGGCGCTCTCCAGGTCTCGCCCCGCATCGGGCATGTTCACGTCACGGTCGACGACGCGCCGTGGCACTTCGTCGATGCAAGCGGCGAAACCATCATCTTGGTTGGGCTGAAGCCTGGCCCGCATGAGGTGCTCATCGAACTCGCGGATCCAACCCACAAGGTGATCGACGCCAAACGCTTGAGCTTGATGATCCCCCAACCTCCGCGTTCACAGTGACATTCGCCGAATAGCGTACCAGTCCTCGAGGGAGACACGACCATGGACCGCCTGCAAGGCAAAGTCGCCGTGATCACCGGTGCGAATAGTGGCATCGGTTTAGCTGCCGCAAAGCTCTTTGCAGCAGAGGGCGCGTTGGTTTTCATGACCGGTCGCCGCAAGACAGAACTCGATGCAGCTGTCGCCGAGGTCGGGAAGAATGCTCGAGGCATCCAGAGCGATATTTCGAAGCAAGACGATTTGGATCGCCTGTTTCAGATCGTCGGTGACCAGGCCGGTCGCATCGATGTGCTTTTTGCAAATGCCGGCGGCGGGGAGTTTGCCCCCCTTGGAGCCATCTCCGAGGACCACTTCGACAGAACATTCTCGATCAATGTCAAAGGCACCCTCTTCACGGTCCAGACGGCGCTCCCGCTCTTGAAAGATGGCAGCTCCGTCATTCTGACCGGCTCGACTGCCGCCACGACCGGAACCCCCGCCTTCAGTGTCTACAGCGCCAGCAAGGCGGCGATCCGCAATTTCGCCCGCTGCTGGATCCTTGACGTGGCGCCCCGTCAGATCCGCATCAACGTGCTCGTCCCCGGCGCCACGTCGACCCCCGGTTGGCATGACCTGGCCACGTCGGAGGAAGCGCATCAGCAGATGCTCGCCTACGTCAAAGCGACAACGCCCCTGGCTCGTCTCGGCAACGTCGACGAGGTCGCACGCGCGGCGCTCTTCCTCGCCTCCGATGACAGCAATTTCATCACCGGAAGCGAGCTTTTCGTCGATGGCGGCGCGGCTCAAATTTAGCAACTGGCTCAACCGCAAAGACTTGGAACTCGGCATCACGCGAACCGGAAGAGCCATCGGATGATCAAGTCCCACCGATCCAAGCCGATCAAAATGAGCATTGCGGCCGCTCTCCTCGGCACGATGGTTCTGGAGGTTGCTCATGGTCACGATCAGAAAACCCGCTCTGACGAATGTCGAGCGCCGCCGCTTTATGGCGTTGACCGCGGCAACCATGGCGTCGACGCAAATTGTTGCGAAGAGCGCTCTTGCGGCCGAGGCGACGACGAGCGCGCATGCCGTCAAATCCTCAGAGGTGCCACGTTACAAGACCTCGTTTCCGCCACTCAAGCAGATCGACGCGGGTCCGCTCAGCATTGCTTACGTCGAGGATGGGCCGGCTGACGGACCGGTGATGATCCTTCTGCACGGATGGCCCTACGACATCCATAGTTTCGTCGAGGTCGTGCCCTTGCTCGCTTCCGAGGGCTATCGCGTGATCGTTCCCTATCTCCGGGGTTACGGAGCGACACGCTTCTTATCCGCCGACACGCCCCGCAACGGCCAGCAGACTGCTCTCGCCCTTGATGTCATTGCCCTAATGGATGCGATGAAAATCGAGAAGGCGGTTTTGGGAGGCTTCGACTGGGGTGCGCGTTCAGCAAATGTCGTCGCGGCGCTCTGGCCGGGCCGCTGTGCAGCACTGGTTTCGGTGAGCGGCTATCTGATTGGGAGCCAGCACGCCAGCGAGGCACCGCTGCCGCCGAAGGCCGAACTTGCCTGGTGGTATCAGTTTTATTTTGCGACCGAACGTGGCCGTTTGGGATACGAGCGCAACCGGCGCGATTTCGCCCGGCTCATCTGGCAGAGCGCTTCACCCGACTGGCGGTTCGACGACGCCACGTTCGAGAGGACCGCACGCGCCTTCGACAACCCGGACCACGTCGCGATCGTGATCCATAATTATCGCTGGCGGCTCAGTCTTGCGCAGGGCGAGGCTCTTTATGAAACCTATGAGAGTCGTCTCGCATCGGCCCCCGCCATCACGGTTCCGACGATCACGATCGAGGGCGACGCGAACGGTGCGCCGCATCCAGAGCCGGCAAGCTATGCCGCCAAATATACCGGACCTTATGCCCACCGCCTGATCCGTGGCGGCATCGGGCACAACTTACCACAAGAGGCGCCGGCAGCCTTTGCTGACGCCATACGGGATGCAGCCCATCAGGCGTAAACGTTCGCTCGGACTTTTCCAACCGCGCCAACGGTCACGTCCTGCCCTTTTGCGGCTCGACAGGTGCAATGGCGCCAGGGTGGCGACGAATCAACCGATCGCGACAGTCACGTGGCGTCCGGTGAACCGCTCTGATGTACGCGAGCGGAAGGGACTCCGGTTCGGACAGATGATCCCAGCTGCCAAGGCAGCCCGCTCGCGCATCGCTCAACGTGCATGACGTCCGAAAGTTCTTGGGGCCCGGCGTCGACAAAATGTATCGATTGCTGTTTGGGAGAGCCGGCTTTTTGGCTTCGCTTATTGAACGAGCTCGACTGTCCGACCGACCGCATTTGCAAAACCAGACATGTCACTGCCGCGATGCAAGTCAATGGTTAGACCGCTCCGCCGTGCCCCTCTCGTCTCACGCCTGAACAGCGCTACCGGAGGGCCGCAAGCGCGAAATCGATGAGGCTGCGGATATGGATCGTCACCGCCTCACGGACCGCGCCTGCATCGCCGGCGATCAGCGCATCCACGATGACGAGATGCTCACGCGAGTCGGGCTTCAAGCGCTCTTTCAGCCGGTCGATCTCGAATAATCGCGTCGTCGCTCGCAACTGCCGAAGGATGCGGGCCATCACCTCGTTCCCCGAGCCGTCGATGAACATATTGTGCAGGTTGTCGTCCGAGCGCCAATGCGCGTCGGTGTGGTAGGTGGTGGCTTCGAGCATCTGCAGCGTTTCCTGCCGCACGGCAGCAAGCCGCACGCCTGGGATGTGGTCGACAGCCAGCGCCGCGGCCTCGGGCTCCAAAATCTCGCGCACCTTGAGGCTCTTCAAATATTCGACGAGGTCCACCCGGCGCACACAATAGGAGCGTCCACCGGTCTTCTCGACCATCCCCTCGCCCTCGAGCCGTTGCAGCGCCTCGCGAAGCGGTGTGCGCGAAACCCCGATGGTCTCCGCCAAGCGCGCCTCCACGATCACGTCGCCGCCGCGCAGGCGCTTGTGGCGGATCATGTCAGAGAGCGCCTCGTAGGCGAGGTTTCCGAGGTTCAACGGGCTCGGTTTAAAGTCGGGCAAACTCATACGAACCAAGGGAAACAGAGAGGTCGGGCGAACATCGGACTTCCTTACGGGCCATCGGCAAATCGGAGCAAGCACAAGACGGAAACTTGCAATCGAGCGCCGCCTCGCTTTCTCAACTTGCCAAACAGTATTCCAATTGTATACCGTTGATGAGTTCAAAATTCGAGGGGATGTTCGATGGTCCGTTTCGCTCGCTTGCTTCTGCCTTTTTTGGCGGCATCCCTGCTCTCGGGAGCGGCCTGGGCCGCCGATTGCACGTCGCCGGTGGCGACCTCCGATCTGATCAAGCCCGGCACCTTGGTGATGTCGACCAATCCGACGCTGCCGCCGCTGCAATATGTCGACAAGACCGGCCAGCTCGTCGGCATGCGGATCGAGCTTGGCAAAGAGATCGCCAAGCGTCTGTGTCTCACGCCCGAATTTGTGAAAATCGAGTTCGACGCGATGGTTCCCGGCCTCAAGGGCGGACGCTGGGACATGATCAACACGGGCATCTTCTTCACGCCCGAGCGCGCCAAGCTGATGCAGATGATCCCTTATGAGATGCAGGCCATCAGCATTTCGGTTCCGCCTACCTCGAAAGCTCCCATCAGCAAACTCGAGGATCTGGAAGGCAAGACGGTCGGCGTGGAGATTGGCGGTTTCGAGGAGGGCAAGGCCAAAGCCATCGACGCCGAATTGAAGCGCACCGGCGGCAAGGGCCTGACGATCCTCACCTTCGACTCCTTCGCGCTGGCCTATCAGGCGCTCCGGGCCGGCCAGGTGGAAGCCGTGGTGTCGATCGATGGCGTCGCCAAGGATTATGCCGATCGTGGCGACTTTAAACGTGCCATTTCGGGCCTCTACCCGACGCCGGTAGCGCTAGCCTTCAAGAGCAAGCCCCTGGCCGATGCCGTGTTGAAGGTGCTGGACGATATGCAGAAGGACGGCAGCTACAAGACGCTGTTCGACCGCTATGGCGTGGTGGCGCCCGCTGGCGCCCTTGCGGTGCAGGGTCCGGCGACCTGAACGAGCCAACCCTGCGATCGGAGATCGGCAACGCATGAACGCCTGGGACTGGTCGGGATTTTTCGAGTATCTCGTCAATCCCTACATCCTCGCCGGAGCGTGGGCGACCTTATGGCTGACAGCCGTTTCCATGGTGTGCGGTCTGGCGCTCGGGTTCGTGCTCGCCATGATGCGCCGCTCTCGCGTGCTTCCCGTGTCGGCGCCGGCTGGCTTCTACGTCTGGCTGTTTCGCGGCACGCCGCTCCTGGTGCAACTGATCGTCATCTATACCGGTCTGCCGCAACTCGGGATCAAGTTCGGCGTGATCCAATCGGCCCTCATCGGTCTGTCGCTCAACGAGGCGGCCTATCTGGCCGAAATCATTCGGGCCGGCATTGGCGCCGTACCACAAGGCCAGGTGCGAGCGGCCCGTGCGCTCGGCATGAAAGAGCGGCAGATCATGCAGCATATCGTGCTGCCGCAGGCGTTCCGCATCATTCTCCCGCCGCTCGGCAATTCAGTGAACGGCTTGCTCAAGACCACGTCGATCACGTCCGTCATTTCGATGGAGGAGCTGTTGCGCCGGACCCAATTGCTGATTCAGGAAAAATTCGAGGTGCTGGAGCTCTTCACGGTTGCGGCGCTCTACTACCTCGTCATGACCACCGCCTGGCAACTCGTGCAGCGCCGGCTCGAGCTATATGCCGGCCGCGCGGACGCGCCGCCGACGGGCGCGGGCGCCTGACCTTCCTGAGATGGGGCGCGGAAACGCCCGGGATCCAAGACGATGAGCAAAACCTTTCGCGGCACCTATACAGTGATGATGACGCCGAACCACGAGGATGGTCGGCTCGATCTCGCGGCGCTCGCCCATTTCGTCGAGTGGCAGATCCGGGAGGGCATCCACGGCCTGATCCCGCTCGGCTCGACAGGCGAATTTCTCTCGTTGACCGAAGACGAGCGCATCGCCGTCGCCGAAACCGTGATCCGCACCGCAGCAGGCCGCGTCCCGACGTTGATCGGCACGGGAGCCGAGGACACCCGCGAAGCGGTGCGCCTGAGCCAGCAAGCCGAGCGCCTCGGCGCCGACGGCGTTATGGTGATCCCACCTTTCTATTCGACGCCGACCGACGATGAGATCGTGCATCACTATGACACCGTCGCCCGTGCGATCGGCATTCCGATCATGATTTATAACAACCCAGCGACCTCGAACGTCGACTTGAAGCCGGGGCTAGTCGCGCGTCTCGCCGCCATCGACAACTGCCGCTACATCAAGGAATCGACGTTGGAGGTGACGCGCGTGCGCGACATTCTGAGACTCTGCGGCGATCGAATGACGGTATTCGGCGGCATTCTCGGTTTTGAATCGTTCGTCGAGGGCGCCGAGGGTTGGGTCGCGGTGGCGTCCAATGTGGCGCCGGGCCCGCTGGCGCGGCTCTTCACGCTCGTGGCTGACGACAACAAGGTGCGCGAAGCCCATGCGCTTTACCTCAAGTGGCTGCCGCTGATCGAGGCCGTCGGCGGACACCGCTACGTCGCAGCCACCAAGGCCTTGCTCAGCCACATGGGCCTGCCGGCCGGTCCGCCGCGCCCCCCGCGCCTGCCGCTCCCGGCAGCCGAGGATGCAGCCCTGAAGGTCATGGTCGAAACTTTCGGTCTTGCCTTTCCCCATGCCGCATAGGCGTGGCGCCATCTGGCGGATGACGCTCGATGGAGCGCCGCTCTTTGCTGTCCCGGGCGAGAGTATCGCTGCGGCGATCTTGGCAAGTGGCGCCATGGCGCACGGCCTCGGCCGGGACGGAACGCCGCGCGGGCCATTTTGCGGGATGGGGGTTTGCCACGATTGTCTGGTGAGCGTGGATGGCCGAGCCGGTCAGCGCGCCTGCCTGACCAAGGCGCGGGACGGCATGCGCCTTGGTGGCCAGCCGCAATTGCCCGACATCCGGTCGGATACGCTGTCGTCTCTCACGGAACCCCCTGAGAGCTTCTCCGAGATCGCCGTCGACATTCTGGTGGTCGGCGCCGGTCCGGCCGGTCTCGCCGCAGCCGAAAGTGCGCGGGCGGCAGGCGCGACGGTTCTGCTCATCGACGAGCGTCCCGCGCCGGGCGGCCAGTACTACAAGCAACCCGCCACGCACCCCGCCAATCCGGTGGATCAGCAGGCTCGCGATGGGGCCGTTTTGATCGCGCGCGTTCGGGCCGCCGGCGTCGATCTCCAATCCGGCGGCATCGTCTGGGGTGGCGAACGCGACGCGTCCGGCGGCCTCGTCATCGGATGCATCGTCGACGCCGTCGCGAGGCGCATTCGGCCACGCCGGTTGATCGTGGCCACAGGAGCCTTTGAAGCGGCCCCGATCCTTCCCGGCTGGACCCTGCCGGGCATCATGACGACCGGCGCACTGCAAACGCTTTTGAGGAGCGACGGCTTCGTTCCCCCCATGCGGATCGCCATCGCCGGCAACGGCCCGTTGAACCTCCAAGTCGCGGCCGAATTGCTCCGTCGGGGCGTGACGCCGGTCGCTGTCATCGAGGCCGCACCGCCGCCTTGGACGCGCCCGCGCGAGGCGGCAGCGCTGCTACGTGCAGGCCCCACGCTCGCCAGCGCCGGCCTGCGCCAGATCGCGGCGCTGCGCCGGGCAGGTCGTCCGGTTTTGTGGAGCAGCCGGGTGATCGAGGCCAGGGGCACAGATCGCGTCAAACAGATCGCGGTGTCGACGCAAGGCGCCCCAGCGCCACGTCTCATCCCGGTGGATCTCGTCGCCATCGGCGAGGGGTTCCGCCCCTCGCACGACTTGCCGCGTCTGCTCGGATGCCGATACGAAGCCGATGGCAGCCATGAACTCAGCCTTGTCCACGATTTCACCGGAACGACATCACAAGCCGATATCCTGGTGGTCGGCGAAGCGGGCCGGTTCGGGGGCGCCGCGATGGCGAGCCAGCAGGGATTGCTGGCGGGTCGGGCCGCAGCGCGACAACTCGGCTTTGCCGTGTCGGCCGACGACCAGCCTGTGATCAAGCGCCTCGCGCGCGCCGCGACCTTCCAGCGCCACCTCTGGGCTCTGTTCGCCGCCGAGCCGCCTGGCCTGTCGCGCGCCACAAGCGAGACGATCGTCTGCCGCTGCGAATCTCTTACGCGTGGCACGCTGGAGCGCGCGATCGTCGACCATGACGTGACCGACCTCGCCACGCTGAAACGCCTCACGCGCGCCGGCATGGGACGCTGCCAGGGCCGTTACTGCGCCGAACATCTCCAGCGGCTCGTCGGCACCCATCCGGACGAACGCGCCGCCTTTGCGCCGCAGATGCCGCTTCGCCCCGTCCCGCTTGCGGCTCTGGCGCTCGAAAAGCCCGAATGGGGCGGCCACACGCGCAACATGCTGCCGGACTGGATTCCCGGCCCCGCGTCGGTCGAGCTCCACGGCGACCTTCACGCCGACGTGGTCGTGATCGGAGCCGGCATCGTGGGCCTTGCGACGGCTCTCTTTCTGGCCCGTGCGGGGCACGACGTGCTGGTGCTCGACCGCGCGGAGCCGAACAGCCTTGCGTCGGGCGGCAATGCCGGCAGCCTGCATGGCCAATTGCTGTCGTTCGACCATGGGGCCCGGGCCGAAGCGGGCGGCGCCCCCGCGGCCCGGACATTGCCGCTGCAGCGCGACTCCATCGCGCTTTGGATGGCGCTCGAACGCGAGCTTGGGGTCGACTTCGAGATCAAGCGCACCGGCGGATTGATGGTGGCGGAGACCGAGCGCGATCTCGCCTTTCTGAACGCCAAGACGCGGGTCGAGCGCCAACACGGCGTCACCTGCGACGTCATCACGGCCGCCGATCTCCGGCGGCTCGAACCCGCACTCGCCGACGATTTTGTGGGGGCTGCCTTCTGTCCGGACGAAGGGAAGATCAATCCTCTGGTCGCCACGCAGGGCATCCTTGCGGCCGCACTCGAGGCGGGCGCTCGGGTGGAGCGCCGCGCGGCCGTCACCCACATTACACGAAACCAGCAAGGGTTTCGGATCGGGACGTCGCGTGGCACCGTCACGGCCCCTCGGATCGTCAACGCGGCTGGGGCATTTGCCTCGACCATCGGGCGAATGCTCGGCTTGAATGTGCCGGTGCATGGGGCGCCCCTGCAGATGGTGGTCACGGAACCGGCCGCGCCCGCCCTCACCTGCCTCGTGGCTCACGCGGACCGCCATCTCACGTTGAAGCAAGCCGCGAACGGCTCGTTCCTGATCGGCGGTGGTTGGACGGCCGGGCTCGACCCCGTGCACGGACATCCTCGCCCTCGGATGGCGAGCCTGGAGGGCAATCTTTGGGTCGCGCAGCGTGTGATGCCAGGCTTGCGTAAGTTGCACGTCCTCCGCTCGTGGGCCGCCATGAATATCAACATCGATGGCGCCCCGATCCTCGGCGAGGACCCGCGCCAGCCCGGTCTCTTTCATGCCGTGACGTCGAACGGCTACACGCTCGGGCCGCTGATGGGTCGTATGACGGCCGACCTCATCAGCCGGGGCGCGACCGACCGCGACATTTCGGGCTTTTCCATCGCACGATTTGAAGGCTAGGTGGCCCATGATCGAGATCCATAATCTCACCAAGCGCTACGGCGCCACGACGGTGCTGAAGGGCTGCTCGACAAATGTCGCCAAAGGCGAGGTCGTGGTCGTGTGCGGCCCCTCGGGCTCGGGCAAATCGACGCTCATCAAATGCGTGAATGCGCTGGAGCCGTTCGACGAAGGCACGATCCTGGTCGACGGCATCTCGGTCGGCGATCCGTCGACGGATCTGCCGGGCTTGAGGACCCGGATCGGCATGGTGTTCCAGAGCTTCGAGCTCTTTCCTCACCTCACGATCATCGACAATCTCACGCTCGCACCCATGAAGGTCCTGGGCCGGAGTTCAGACCTCGCACGACGCAAGGCATTGGCGCTGCTCGATCGCGTCGGCCTGGCCGATCATGCGGCCAAATATCCAGGTCGGCTTTCGGGTGGCCAGCAGCAACGCGTCGCTATCGCACGCGCGCTCGCTATGGACCCGCTGGCCATGCTGTTCGACGAGCCGACGTCCGCTCTCGATCCGGAGATGATCTCCGAGGTGCTCGACGTCATGACTGCGCTTGCGCGCGATGGCATGACCATGATGTGCGTGACGCATGAAATGGGCTTTGCCCGTCGCGTCGCCCACCGCGTCATCTTCATCGACGGCGGCGTCATCGTCGAGGACCGACCCACCGCCGCCTTCTTTGGCGACACGGCGTCGCCGCGTGCCAAGACGTTCCTGAGCCGGATCTTGCATCATTAAACTTGGATGAAAGGCCCCGGCATCTGCGTTAGGCCGAACAAAGAGCCGACACCCGCCCTGTTCAATAATGGCTGCCGCGTACCATTTCCAAGATGAGATTGCGGGCGATCCGTTCGACCGAGAAGTTGCCGCACTCCTTCGATATTTTGCTCAAGCGATAGGTGACGGTCACGATCGCCTGCGGTCCGTATCCCAGGAGAGTATATTGTCCGACCCGGCTTTTGCCGCGATACGTGACCTCGACCGGGAGGCTCATCGAAAATGATGTCGTCTGGCTGCCATCGAACGAACCTCCGAGCGCACGGGAGACTAGAACGCGGGTCAGGCTCACGATCAAACTTATGTTATGCCTCCGAAACGATCGATGCCGTTTGCCGAAACCCGCTTCGCCACACGATGATCGAACTGAGAGCCTTGCTCGAGCCCCACGCGCCGATGTGTTTCAGGTCGCGGCCCGCGTCTTCTCGGTCAGGTGACTCGTTCTCGACGTCATGTTATGGCGCGGTTATGGTGTCGATACACGCTCGCGGCCCGATCCGCATGGCCTTCTTGGAATGCTGGATCCCCTGCGGTTGGTCGTTTGGGCTCGCGTTGGCGTTTCGACTTCCTCCGACGGGATTCGTCGAGCTCTCGACCGTTGTCTGTGATCATCAGAGAGCGATCGCCCGACATGGTTGATCCGTCCCGATCCGAGGAGGAGAGACGGCTTGCTGTGCTCGATTCCTATAACATCCTCGACACCCCCGCCGAAGAGGGGTTCGACGACATCGTACATCTTGCGGCGCAAATTTGCGCGACGCCCGTGGCGCTCGTCAGTCTCGTGGCGAATGACCGGCAGTGGTTCAAGGCGCGGGTCGGCTTCGATCCTCACCAGACACCGATCAACCAGTCCGTCTGCCAACATGCGTTGAAGCAGCCAGGGCTCATGATCATTCCCGATCTCACCCTGGATGATCGAACCTCGACCAACCCCCTCGTGACGGGCGAACCGCATCTCCGCTTCTACGCGGGTGCCCGGCTCGAGACGGCCGAGGGTGTGCCGCTTGGAACCCTCTGCGTCATTGACTCGGTGCCGCGTCCCAATGGGTTGTCGCAGATGCAGGCCTCCGGCCTCAAGGCGCTAGCCAGACAAGTCATGTCCCAGCTTGAATTGCGGCGCTCGATCGCGGCCCTCGAGACGGCGGAGCAGGCCGTGAAAGACGGCAACGCACGCCACCATCAAATTCTCGAAAGCGCCGTCGATTTCGCAATCGTGGCGACCGACCGCGTCGGCCTCGTGACCGAATGGAACTCCGGCGCGACGCGGATTTTTGGGTGGTCTTGTGAGGAGATGAAGGGGCAGCCAGCCGATCTTTTCTTCACACCCGAAGATCGGGCGCGCGATCTCGTCCAGCAAGAGATGAGGCGATCGCTTGAAACGGGCCGCGCGAACGATGAGCGCTGGCATATGAAAAAGGACGGGTCGCGCTTCTGGGCCAATGGCGAAATGATGCCATTGCGGACCGAGGCTGGCCAGCATATCGGGTTCATCAAGATCGTTCGTGACGAGACCCTGCGCCGCGCGGCGGCCGAGAAGCTTCGGCTCAGTGAGGAATTCCTCCAAGGCGTTCTGGCCTCATCGGACGATTGCATCCAGGTGCTCGATCTCGACGGAGCGCTCGTTTTCATGAGCGAGCGTGGTCAAGACGCTATGGATGTGTCGGATTTCGATGCGATCCGTGGCCGGCCCTGGCCCGTCATCTGCCCTTACGATTTGCGCCTGACAGCGGAGAATGCCCTCGCGACCGCACGCACGGGCGGAACCGGACATTACCAGGGACCGACCGCGACGTTCGCCGGGATTGAGAAATGGTGGGACGTTCGGATCACCCCGATACGGGATGCCCATGGCCAGATCGAGAAGCTGCTTGCGGTCTCCCGCGATATCACGGCCTCCAAACAGGCCGAACGGGAACTGCAACAGAGCCAGGAGCGGTTGAACCTGGCACTCGGCGCCTCCGGCATGGTCGGCATTTGGGACTGGGACCTGAAGGCGGACATCATCTATGCGGACGCCAATTTCGCTCACATCTACACGGTCGATCCCGCCTGGGCCGCACGCGGCGCCCCTCTCTCGGAATTCACGCGTAACTTTCATCCGGATGATCTGCCGGCCTTTCAAAACGAACTAGACCGTCTCTTTTCCGGCGCGGATGAATTTTCGAACGAGTATCGCATCTTTCAACCGGATGGTTCGGTCCGATGGGTTTTGGCGCGAGGTCGGATCGTCAGAGACGCCGATGGGACGCCCATTCGCTTTCCGGGCGCATCGGTCGACATCACGGAACGCAAACAAGCCGAAGAGCGCCGGCTCGCAATCCTCGAACTCGGCGATCGCCTCCGGGACATGAGCGATACCGCCGAGATGGCTTTCGCCGCATCCGAGATCATGGGTCGCACGCTCGGCATTGGTCGGGCCGGCTACGGCGCCGTCAATGTCGCAGGCGAAGTCATCACTATTTTTCGCGATTGGGCCAAGCCCAACGTCGCGAGTGTCGCCGGAACGCACTCGTTTCGAACTTTCGGATCCTTCGTCGACGATCTCAAACGAGGGTCAACGGTCGTCATCGACAATACGAACGAGGACGATCGAACATCGGGAAGGACGGCAGCTTTCGAGAGCATAGAGGTCCGTGCGTTCATCAATCTGCCGGTGATCGAACATGGCAAGTTCGTGGCCATGTTCTTTCTCCACGATACGCAGCCTCGGCACTGGACCGAAGAGCAATTGGCCTTCGCGCGGAACGTCGCCGACCGCACCCGTGCCGCGATCGAGCGACGGCGCGTCGAAGACCAACTGCGCGATCTCAATATCGATCTTGAGCAACGCGTTGCCGAACGGACTCGAGAGCGCGATCGCGTGTGGCGGAACTCCCAAGATCTTCTGATCATCGTCGATGCGGAGGGGCAGTTTCGAGCCGTCAATCCTGCCGCTGAGACGATCCTCGGTTGGACCCCAGACGAGATGCTGGGGCTATCGGTTTTCGATTTCATCCATCCGGACGACCTCGGCGATGCTAGCGAGGTGTTGGAACGCGCCAATCGCGAGGGTCTTCGGGCCTACATCAATCGCTTTCGTCGGAAGGACGGCGGCTACCGTTGGATGTCCTGGGTGGCGGCTCCGGAGGATGGCCTCGTCTATGCCTATGGGCGTGACATCACGGCCGAGAAGCTCCAAGCGGAAGCGCTGAACCTTGCCGAGGAACAGCTTCGCCAATCCCAAAAGATGGAGGCGGTCGGTCAATTGACCGGCGGCGTGGCGCATGATTTTAACAACTTGCTGACCGTCATCCGATCGTCGATCGATCTTCTGAAACGGCCGAACCTCTCGGACGAAAGACGCCAGCGCTACATCGACGCTATTTCGGATACGACCGGGCGAGCCGCCAAACTCACGGGGCAATTGCTTGCCTTTGCTCGCCGTCAGGCGCTCAAACCCGAAGTGTTCGACGTGGTTCAGAGCGTCGGCGCGATCAGCGACATGGTCAAAACCCTCACGGGGTCCCGTGTCCGCGTCGAGACGATCGTGCATGACGAACCCTGCTTCGTGGATGCGGATCCCAGCCAGTTCGAAACCGCGCTCGTCAATTTGGCCGTCAACGCCCGCGACGCGATGGATGGTGAGGGGAAACTCACCATTTGGGTGCATCCGACGTCCGTTCTGCCGGCCTTGAGAGCCCACCCGGCGGTACTCGGCGATTTCGTCGCGATGTCGATGACCGATAGCGGTTCCGGCATCGCGCCCGAAGACCTGGATCGGATCTTCGAGCCTTTCTTTACGACTAAGGGCGTCGGGAAGGGCACCGGGCTCGGCCTGTCCCAGGTGTTCGGCTTCGTCAAACAGTCGGGCGGGGAGGTCGGCGTCGAAAGCATCCTGGGTGAGGGCACGACCTTCACGCTTTATCTGCCGAGGGCCGTCGGCGATACGATGGCGGACGAGAGCCGAAATGGAGCGACCATGACGGTCGATGGGGATGGCATCAGCGTGCTCCTCGTCGAGGATAACGTCGATGTCGGATCCTTCGCGACGCAGACGCTCGAGGAACTCGGCTATGCCTCGGTTCTGGCGATTGATGCCAAATCTGCTCTGGCCGAACTGGCACTCGACTCGAGTCGCTTCGACGTGGTTTTTTCCGACGTGGTCATGCCCGGTATGAACGGCGTCGATCTCGCCCAGGAGATCCGCCGCCGCCATGCCGATCTTCCGGTTGTGCTCACCTCCGGTTACAGCCACGTTCTGGCGCAGAGCGGCACGCACGGCTTCGAGTTGCTGCATAAGCCGTATTCGATCGAGCAGCTGTCGCATGTGCTGACGAAAGCGGCCCGCATGCGGCGATTGAAGCGTGCGCCGTCGGTCGCGGCAGAGTCCCGTTAAGGTCAACACAATGCGATCAGCGTCGCGGGTCTAACCCGAGTCCACCACGGCTTCGACCTAGCGGCAAAACGACAACACGAAGCATAAATCGGTTGTTCTGTTCTGAAGACCGCGTCCAGCAGCGAAACATTAAGTCTGAATGAGGCTTATGTCTTTGCGTCATGCCGATTGAGCAATTGAGACGCCCTGCAAGGAACGGATGCCGATGAATGTCTTTAAAGCACTCTTGATTGTTGCAGTGACCGGCTCTTCCGTCGCACCCGCTTTTGCGTTCACCAAGGGTCCGACGCTGCGAGACCGGCAGCAGGCAGCCTGCTACGACGACGCCCAGAGGCTCTGCGGGGAGTTCGTTCCGGACGTCAATAAGGTGACGACCTGCATGAAAGCCAAGAAGGCAGAAGTCAGCCCGAAATGCGCGGCCGCCTATAAGCTGAAGCGATAAGAAGCGGCGCCCTTTTTGTGACGTCGTCCTTCGCGGTCGACGTGTCTAAGGCAATCGAGGATCGAGCCGCTTTGCGTCTCGATCCAACCGGCCGTCGCGTGACATTCGAGGCTGTGCCGAAACATCTCGGCTCGCCCACTTTCAAATCTCTCTCGTCGAGGGTTGTGTCTCAGCCTCCGCGTGCCTCGATCAACGGCTCGGCAGATTGGCGACGATAAAAGATGCGTCGCCCGCTCAGGAGCCGTCCCAAGGCAATGGCGCCAACCGCGCGTCCGATCGCATGCAGATCTCGATAAAGAGCAACACGAGCAGCACGACAACCACGTATTGAAGCACGAGGGTCATCACCGAGAGGCGTGAATGTCTCTTTGCTTTCATCGCGGATCCCGCCAGCCTCTTCGACCCTTGTGCCGACCGTGCCCTGCGTCGAGCGTGATAAGCGGACCATGTCGGCCTCTGGCGAGATGGTCGGCACCATAATCTCAGCTTGTTGTTACGGCACAAGCATATTGTTCTACCGCGTGTTCTGTGTCAGTCGCAGCGCGCAGATCAATCGCCCCCTAGACAGTCGTATCGGGCGAGACTCTCGTCGCGATATGCTCGTGCTGCCCGGTGCAGCAATGCCCCACTGATCGATCCACGCCCGAATATCCGGCGGATCGGCCGTCGGTCGATAAGGGCGTGGCTTGCAATCGAGGATGGCTTGTCCCGGTGCAGGAACGTCTCATGACGCGGAACGTTCACCTCACGTCGGTGATCAGGGAGTTTGGATGTGGGAGTTTGGGCAAGCGCGGGCCGCTCGGCCGTGGTTTCAGGAGCGCTCGGAAGTCTGACCTCAACCGTCGCTCTCATGGTTGCGGCAAAGATCGAAAACCGCGGATTGCTGCAACCGACCAACTCGACCAGCCATTGGCTGAACGGCGAACAGGCCAGCCTGGTCACAAAAGGCGATCTGGCCCATACCGGCGTCGGCCTTGCGACCCATCTCGCGGCCACCATCTTCTGGGCTGTCCCGCTGCAACTCTGGGTCGGATCGCGTCGGCCAGTCCCTCCGATCGAGGCGTTCGGTAAAGCTCTTGCGATATCGGCCGTCGCGGTAGTTGTCGATTATGGTGCGACCCCAAAACAGCTTACGCCGGGGTGGGAAATGGTGCTGTCCAAACGGTCGATGGCGGCCGTCTATGTCGCGATGGCGGCGGGTCTCGCGATTGGGGCAATCAGGCTGGGAAAGCCTGTGTCCTCCCATCAGCGTCACATCGGCTAAAAGCGTGAGCCGACCGAACCCTCCGGGTACGAAGGGTCGTTCATACTTTTAGACGATGATATCGAGAGTTTGGAGTTGCTTATGATCTGTCGTTTGGTGGCCTTGTCGACGCTCGCGATGTTGGCAGGATGTGCCGAAGCGCCGCCGCAGATGTCTAGTGTGCAATTACCCGGATATTCTGGTTCCCCAGCGGATCGGCCGTACACCGGCTCGAATGGAGCGGGCTTTATCGGTCACGCGCCTCGGTCAGCAAAGTCCACCGCGCGGGCCCGACGTCGGCCAGTTCATCAAGTCGCGTCGACCGCTTCGACAAGTCCTGCTCGGGAGTTGTCAACCGTATCTGGCGGCGCGGCAGCCGACATTGTGCCGAGTGGATCATTCGTCCGCCCGTGACGACCGAGGCCGAGTTGACGCAGCTTAGATCTGCGTCAGAACAAACACTTGTGTAGCAATGCTATGCTGCCAACCGAAAAGGGGCCCGACCTTTAAGAGCTGGCCTGGCCCCTGCGGCGATGAAGAGCCTCAGCTCTTCTTCGACGTTTCACCTTGGGTCGTGCTTTCCGTCCCGAAAGCCTCCTTCACCTCGTCTTCCGAGATGCGCGCCTTCGGGTTGCCCGTCTGGTTGAGGTTCTGCTCCTCGGTGCCGTCACCCATCATACCGGGATGCGGCTCGGTGGGAGCGGGCTTCTGACGGTCGTCTTTTTCATGAGCCATGGACGTGACCTTTGCGCGAGGGAGGGCCGGCCGCAGCGCAACAATGCTGACGCAAGGCCGGAGCTAACCCATGGCAACCGCCGAAATCCAGGGAGGGTTCCGGCGAAGCCATGCTGTTGATGCACGGAAACACGCCTGTGTTGTTGCAAAATGTCGCCGCCACCGTCACACAGCGGATGCACGGCTGCTGCTTGGCTGTGGGCTGGCGCGCCGTTCATCCTGGCGGCGAGGCCGGCCAGCCGAACGAGGAACGAACGACATGCGGACTGCGTCACGATCGAGCTGGGTGGTCCTGCTGACCGGGATCGTGTTCATCGTGCTGGGTCTGGCGCTCGGAGGCGGCGGCGCGTGGCTCGTGGCGCTCGGCGGTTCCTTCTTCTACCTCGTCGCGGGCCTCGGCATTATCGCGACCGGTATCCTCCTGCTGCTCCGGCGACAATCCGCATTATGGCTTTATGCGGCGGTGCTGATCGGCACCCTGCTCTGGGCCGTCAGCGAGGTCGGCTTCGATTTTTGGCCGCTCGCAGCGCGCGGCGACATCATCTATCCACTTGGCCTGTGGCTACTCACGCCCTGGATCACCCGCAACCTCGATCGCGACAAGAGGCTCGCCGGCATCGCCCCGATGCTGCCGCTCTGGGCCGGCGTCGCGGCCGGTGCGGTCGTGCTGATCACTGGTCTTGTTTCGACCTATCACGAGATCGACGGAACCATCGTGAGCGCGTCGTCCAAGCCGCCGGCCGATCCCGAGCCGCAGCCGGACGAGGATTGGCGGGCCTATGGCCGAAGCCAGTTCGGTCAGCGCTATTCGCCGCTCGCGCAGATCACCCCGGCCAACGTCAAGAACCTCAAGGTGGCCTGGACATTCCGGACCGGCGATCTGCCGGGTAAGAACGACCCGACCGAGACGACCTTCGAGGTGACGCCTCTCAAGGTCCGCGACACCGTCTATCTCTGCTCGCAGCACCAGCGGCTGTTCGCGCTCGACGCGGCGACAGGCAAATTGCGCTGGTCCTATGATCCGATGGTCAAAGACAATCCGACCTTTCAGCATCTGACCTGCCGTGGCGTGTCGTATCACGAGACGGAGCCGGGCGCGACGAATGCTGACGGCTCGCCCGCGCCAGCCGATTGCCCGCGAACCATCTTCTTGCCCGTCAACGATGGGCGGATGATCGCGCTCGACGCGGACACCGGCAAATTATGCGACAGCTTCGGGGACCATGGCACACTGGGATTGCAGCAGGGCATGGGCGAACACACGCTCGGCTTCTATGAACCAACCTCGCCGCCCGTCGTCAGTGACAAGATCTTGGTCGTGTCCGGCGCCGTGATCGACAATTATTCGACGCATGTTCCCTCGGGTGTCGTGCGCGGTTTCGACATCCATACCGGCAAGCTCGTCTGGGCCTGGGACTCAGGCAATCTGAACGAAAACGAAATGCCATCCGAGACCCACAGCTACACGATCGGGTCGCCGAATTCGTGGATGACGGCCTCGTATGACGCCACTCTCGGCTTCGTCTTTCTCCCCATGGGAGTGCAAGCCGGAGACATCTGGGGCGGCAATCGCTCCCCCGCGCAAGAGCGCTACTCAAGCGCACTCGTGGCTCTCGATATCAACACCGGCAAACTGGCGTGGTCCTACCAGACCGTGCATCACGACCTGTGGGATATGGACCTCCCCTCGCAGCCGACCCTGGTCGATGTGCCAACCGCCAACGGCGTCGTGCCCGCAATTTTGCAGCCGGCCAAGACCGGCAATCTCTTCGTGCTCGACCGTCGCACCGGTGAGCCGATCGTGCCGGCGCCCGAACGTCCCGTGCCGCAAGGCGCCGCGCCGGGCGATCGGTCGTCACCAACACAACCCTTCAGTGAACTGACGTTCCGGCCGGAAGAGAAGCTGACCGGAGCCGACATGTGGGGCGCCACGATCTTCGATCAGCTCGCTTGCCGCATCTTGTTCCACCAGCTTCGCTACGAAGGCACGTTCACGCCGCCTTCGCTGCAGGGCACGCTCGTGTTCCCCGGCAATCTTGGGATGTTCGAGTGGGGCGGCATCGCGGTCGACCCGGTCCGGCAAATCGCGATCGCCAATCCGATGTCGGTGCCATTCGTGTCGACGCTGATCCCACGCGGCGCCGATAATCCGGCCAAGCCCAACGCCTCGCTGCCGCCTGGTTCGGAAAATGGCGTGCAACCCATGTTCGGCACGCCCTATGGCGTCGATCTGCACGCGTTTTTGTCGCCGATCGGCATTCCCTGTCTTCGGCCGCCGTGGGGCTATATGGCCGGCATCGATCTCCAGACCAAGAAGGTGATCTGGATGCATCGGAACGGCACGATCCAGGATAGCTCGCCCATACCGGTGCCGATCAAACTCGGCGTTCCGACCCTCGGCGGCCCGCTCGCCACTGCGGGTGGCGTGACCTTCCTGACCTCGACGCTCGATTATTACATCCGTGCCTACGACGTCACCAACGGCACGCAATTGTGGGAAGATCGCTTGCCGGCCGGCGGCCAATCGACACCGATGACCTATGCGAGTGGCGGCAAGCAATTCGTGATCACGGCGGCCGGCGGCCATGGCTCGTTTGGTACGAAAATCGGCGATTACGTGATCGCCTATGCGCTCCAGCCCTGAGTTAGGGGCAGCGCGAGATGGCTTGGCAGCGTCGCCGAGCCATCCTGCTGGTCTGTCACCCCCTTAGACAGGCGCATCGGATGCGTGGTCGCACCCTCACAGCACCTCGTAGGGATGCGAATAGCGAGGGGTAGACAGATAAGTCGATCCGTCTTCTCGCTTGGTCGGCTTTACTTTGATGCGGAAGCGCGTCCCGACATCGTGGAGCGCCGCATCGGAGAGCCGGTTGCTGCAGCGCACGTCCATGGTGACCGGGAAGGGCTGCCCCTGCACGGGCCGGATCAGCACGATCGGCTCGGCCCCCTCCGCGACATCCGGCCTGTAACTTTCGACGATGATGCTGACCATCGGCGCCTCATTGTGGTTCACGTCGTCCCCCTCGGCTTGACGAACGGACGTTAACCCAGATCCCGCGCGATGGTGGTGGCTATTTTAAGCGTCGGAATGCAGCCGGTAGCCGACGCCTGCTTCGGTCAGAAGAATGCGCGGTTGTGCTGGATCGACTTCGATCTTCTGGCGAAGCCGACGAACGAAAACCCGGAGATATTGAGCGTCGTCGACATGAGCCGGTCCCCAGATCGTGCGAAGAATATGTTGATGTGTCAGAACGCGACCTGCGTGACGCGCCAGAAATAGCAACAATTCGAACTCTTTAGGGGTGAGCTTCACCGGCTCGCCCCGCATCGTGACGCGGTGCGCCAGCGTATCGATGATGAGTTCGCCCGACTGGAACACGGCCGTCGTGCCTTCGATCGTGATGGCGTGGCGAAGCGCGGTCCGTAACCGCGCCATCAATTCCTCGACCCCGAATGGCTTGTTGACATAATCATCCGCGCCGGCATCGAGTGCCGCCACCTTGGCGGCTTCGTCATCCCGGGCCGACAAAATGACGATCGGTACACGTGAGACCGCGCGAATCGCTTCGAGAACGGCGCGACCATCCATGTCGGGCAGACCAAGATCGAGCAGCACGAGTTCGGGCACAGCTTTGGCGATGATGCCAAGGGCCTCCTTGCCGGTCAGCGCCGAAACGACCTCAAACCCCGCCGCGACCAAAGTCGGACGCAGAAAGCGATGGATCTGCGGTTCGTCATCCACCACCAGAATGCGCTGCTGTCCCGACAACATGGTGCTCCTTGTCGCTACCCGGCTCCAAAAGGAGCGGCTCATCCGCAGCGGGTAATCGGATCACGATCCGCGTGCCGACGCCATGCGTAGCAGGACTTTGCGCGACAATCGTGCCGCCCATCGCCTCGACGACACCTTTGGCGATCGCCAAACCGAGGCCGGTTCCGGCCGGCCGCCCGTCACCCGCATGCATACGGGTAAATTTCTCGAAAATACGGACGAGGCCCTCCGGCGGAATACCCCGTCCCTGATCCTCGACCGCGATCACGACCTCATCCGTCTGGCGCGTTGCCGACAGCGCTGTCGGGGTTCCGGCCGGCGAATATTTGTTGGCATTGTCCAACAGATTGAACAACACCTGCTCGAGCAGGCTGGCATCACCCCGCACCATCGGCAGATCCGACGGCATCTCCAGCCGAATGGGCCGCCCCGGAAACGACTTCTCGGCCCGGGCAACGGCCTGCGGCAGCACATCCGCCATATCGATCCAGCCACCGCAGAGGTCCATCGCACCGGACTCCAACCGGGTCATATCGAGAAGGTTCGACACGAACCGCGCCAAGCGGCTCGCCTCTTCCTCGATGGCGGCCAGAAGATCGTTCCGGTCGGCCGCGGGCATCTGATCGCCAAAGCTCCGCAGACTGGTGACCGATCCGAGGATCGAGCTCAACGGCGTCCGCAGGTCGTGTGACAGAGACGATAGCAGCGTTGTGCGGAGCCGTTCCTTTTCGACGAGGGCGTCGCGCTGCCGGCCTTCGGCGACCAGCAAAGCCCGCTCGATCGATATCGCCCCCTGATCGACTAAGGCCGAGAAGGTGCGCTCGACTTCGGCCGGCATAGCCTGTTCGCGATCATGCGGCTCGAAGCCAACGACGCCGAGCAACCCCCGCGAGGTGCGGATCGGGACGAATTGGTAGAGGGCATTCGGGAGCGTCCCGGTCCGCCATCCTGCAGTTTCGCCTTTCTCGAAAGCCCACCGGGCGGCCGCCCATTCGCCCGGCTGCAACGTATCCTCCGGTGGGAAGGCGGCCCTGATGGTCAAATCTCGGTCAGAGGCGCTTTCAGGCAGAAGAATGATGACCTGACCGCCGATCGCGGCGGCGGATTGGCGCGCCACGACCCAGAGAACGTCGTCGAGATTGGTGATACCCGATAATTTGCGCGACACGTCGTAAAGCGTCTGCACCGTCGTGATCCGACGACGCGCCGCCACGGTCTGGTCGTGAACGCGTCCCGCCAATCCTCCCGTCAACACTGCGACCAGAAGGAAGATGACCAGCGCCAACACCTCATGTGGCTCCGCCACGGTCAGGCTGTAGACGGGCTGGATGAAGAAGAAATTATAGGCGAAGAACGACAGGATCGCGGCCGCGATGGCCGGCCACACCCCGAGGCTGACGGCACAAACCAAGACCGCCACCAGGAAGATGATCGACAGATTCGGCAGTTGCACATAGCGCTCGGCCAACAGCCCGATCCCCACCGCCGATGCGACGGACGTCAGCGCGCAGGCGGACCCGAGAAGGAGGCTGCTTGGGTCGAGCCGCGGCAGTTTCGGTTTGGGTTTGACGCTGGTGCCCTGCCCCACGATCACATGCACGGCGATGTCGGTGGCGCGGCGCAGGATCATCCCGGACAAAGACTGGCCGCGGAAGCGGGCCCAGAACCCGGCACTGGATCGTCCGATAACGATCTGCGTGATATTTTCGCGCTTGGCATATTGCAGCACCTCATCCGGCAGGTCGCGGCCGGCAAGGCGTGCGGTTTCGGCGCCGAGCCTCTCGGCAAGCCGCAGCATCTCGTCGATACGACGCAGCGCGACATCGTCCGTCACCTCGGCACCCGTGCGCTCCAGCGTCACGGCCACCCACGCTGCGTTCAAGCCACTGGCCAGCCGGCTCGCGGCCCGCACCACATTCTCGGAGGATGGATCGGGACCCACGCAGACCATCAGCCGCTCGGCGCTTGGCCATGCGCCCTCGATCGCGTTCTGCCGGAGGATGTCGACCATCTGATCGTCGACCCGGTCGGCCGTGCGGCGCAAGGCGAGTTCGCGAAGGGCCGTCAGGTTGCCGGGCTTGAAAAAGCCGTCGGCGGCGCGCGTCGCGTTTTCAGGGAGATAGATCTTGCCATCTCGCAGTCGTCCGATCAGTTCGGTCGGCGTGACATCGACGACCACGACCTCGTCGGCCGTGTCGAGCACCGTCTCGGGCACCACCTCGCGCACCACGACGCCGGTGATGCGCGAGACGACGTCGGAGAAGCCTTCGAGATGCTGGATGTTGATCGCGGTCCAGACGTCGATGCCGGCGCCCAGCAGTTCCTCGACATCCTGATAGCGCTTCGGGTGTCGGCTATCGGGCGCGTTGGAGTGAGCGAGTTCGTCGACGATCAGCAGCGCGGGTTTCCGGGCCAACGCAGCGTCGAGGTCGAATTCCTCGATCGTCGTGCCGCGATACGACATGGTGCGTCGCGGCAGGATCGTCAGGCCCTCGATCAGGGCCTCGGTTTCGGCCCGCCCATGCGTTTCGACAACGCCGACCACAATATCGATGCCGGCAGCCGCCAGACGCCGGGCCGCCGACAGCATCGCAAACGTCTTTCCGACGCCGGGCGCGGCCCCAAGGAAGATCTTCAAATGACCTTTGCCCTCCTGGCCGAGATTGGCCAAAAGGGCATCGGGATTCGGTCGGGTCTCGACTGAGAGCATCGTCACAAGCACCAGGCATCGGACCGAGCGGCTCTACGCCTTCCGCTCGCCGCAACGACAATGCCGTATCTCTGCCGCGACACCAACTTTACGGCGCGACGGTCGCGGCAGGTCCGGGTGTCTTGGACAGCGCGTCGATGGCGAGGTTGAGGTTCAACACGTTGACGCGTGGCTGGCCCATGAAGCCGAGCACGGGAGACGACGTCCCCTGCTCCACCAGGGCTTGGATCCGATCGACCGACATCTTGCGGGCTCGCGCGACACGATCAACCTGAAGCGTCGCATAGGCGGGCGAGATATGCGGATCGAGACCCGAGGCAGAGGTCGTCACCGCATCGGCCGGCACCGGTGCCTGTGGCGAGCCGTTCAGCGCCGCCACCGAAGCCTTCACCCGGTCGACGAGTTTCTGCGAGGTCGGACCAAAATTCGAGGCGGACGAATTCGAGGCATTGTAGGGCTGATCGACCGTCTTGGTGGCGTCGGCCGGATCGGTGCCGCTCGTCGCCGAGGGCCGTCCGTGGAAATACTGATCGGACGTGAAATTCTGTCCGATCAGGCTGGAGCCGACGGTCTTGCCGTCACGGACGACGAGGCTGCCGTCGGCATGCCCGCGCATCGCGACCTGGGCGATGCCGGTGATGGCGAGCGGATAAGCGACGCCCGTGAGGGCGGTGAAGAGAACGATCATGACGATCGCCGGGCGGATGTGATTCAACATGGCTTTCACGCGAGATGGAGGTGAGAGACGGCGAGGTCGATGATCTTGATGCCGATGAACGGCACCACGATACCGCCGAACCCGTAGATCAACAGGTTGCGCCGCAGCAGCGCGGCAGCGCCGATCGGGCGGTAAGGCACGCCCTTCAGCGCGAGGGGAATCAGCGCGATGATGATGAGCGCGTTAAAGATCACGGCCGACAGGATCGCCGATTTCGGCGAGCTGAGATGCATGATGTTGATGCCGCCAAGCTCCGGATAGGTCGCCAGGAACAGCGCCGGGATGATGGCGAAATACTTTGCAACGTCATTGGCGATCTGATCGTCCCCCCTTGAAGTGGTCCATCCCGATGTATGGCTTTCGAGCCTGGAGGATGGATCGATGGGAAGACGACCGAAGCCTGAAGAGATCGTGAGCAAGCTGCGTCAGGTCGACGTGTTGGTCTCACAGGGGAAGACCGTTGCGGACTCGGTTCGCTCGATCGGGGTGACCGAGGTCACCTACTACCGGTGGCGGAAGGAGTTCGGCGGCTTGAAGCTTGACCAGGTCAAGCGCCTGAAGGAGCTGGAGACGGAGAACATGCGGCTTCGCAAGGCGATCGCCGACCTCACGCTCGACAAGCTGATTCTGAAGGAGGCGGCCTCGGGAAACTTCTGAGCCCCGCGCGCCGGCGCGTCTGCATCGAGCATGTGCGACAGCATTTGCCTGTCTCCGAGCGCCGCGTCTGTGCGGCGCTCGGTCAGCACCGCTCGACGCAGCGCAAGGCGCCGCGGGGCTTTGACGACGAAGAGGCGTTGACGGGCGACATCATCGAGCTGGCGCGGCAGTACGGCCGCTACGGCTATCGCAAGATCGCGGCGTTGCTGCGCGATGCCGGGTGGCTGGTAAACGACAAGCGGGTCGAGCGCATCTGGCGATGCGAAGGGCTGAAGGTGCCGGCCAAGCAGCCGAAGAAGGGACGTCTCTGGCTCAACGACGGCTCCTGCATTCGCCTCCGGCCCGAGCACCGCGATCACGTCTGGTCGTACGACTTTGTCGAGGATCGCACGCATGACGGCCGCAAGTTCAGGACCCTCAATGTCGTCGACGAGTTCACCCGGGAGTGCCTGGCCATCCGGGTCGCGCGCAAGCTCAACTCGACCGACGTCATTGACGTTCTGTCCGACCTGTTCATCCTGCGCGGCGTGCCTGGTCACATCCGTTCGGACAACGGCCCCGAGTTCATCGCCCAGGCTGTGCAAGACTGGATCACGGCGGTTGGAGCAAAGACCGCCTATATTGCCCCAGGCAGCCCGTGGGAGAACGGCTACGTCGAGTCGTTCAACGCTCGCTTCCGAGACGAGCTGCTCGACGGAGAGATCTTCTACTCGCTCAAGGAAGCTCAGGTCATCATCGAAAGCTGGAGAAGGCATTACAATACTGTGCGCCCGCACGGATCAATCGGCTACAAGCCCCCGGCGCCGGAGGTCTTCGTGCCCGCCTTCGCCGCATGGCCGGCTGCGAAACCCCGACCATCTCCGCCGGCCATGCTCAGGGTGGCGCCCAGGCCGACCATGAACTAACAATCAACCCGGACCACCCGATGGGGGCCGATCACACGACCTTGGCATTCGCGGCCGTCAGGTCGGTTTCGGCCAGGCCATAGCGGCTTTTCGCGAGCGCCACGATCGAGCGGCCTTCCGGTGTCTCGTCGGCGAGGCTCGACAGCAGTACGGCTTCGGCCAGCGCCTTTTCGGCGACGCCGCCGACCGGAATGAACTCGCTCGGCATACGGTTGCCGAACGTGATCGTGCCGGTTTTGTCGAGCAGCAGGGTGTCGACGTCGCCGGCCGCTTCGACGGCGCGCCCAGAGGTCGCGACGACATTGAAGCGGATCAGACGATCCATGCCGGCGATGCCGATGGCCGACAGCAAGCCGCCGATGGTGGTCGGGATCAGGCAGACCAGCAAAGCAACCAGAACGGTGACCGAGAGGGTCGTGCCCGAATAGAGCGCGATCGGCCAGAGCGTGACGCAGACGATCAGGAAGATGATCGTGAGCCCCGACAGCAAGATCGACAGCGCGAGTTCGTTCGGGGTCTTCTGGCGCTCGGCGCCTTCGACGAGGGCGATCATGCGATCGAGGAATGTCGAGCCGACAGCAGCGGTGATCCGAACCTTGACCCAATCCGACAGGACCATGGTGCCGCCGGTGACGGCCGAGCGGTCGCCGCCTGATTCGCGGATCACCGGAGCCGACTCGCCCGTGATGGCGCTTTCGTTGACCGATGCGATCCCGGCCACGACCTCGCCGTCAGACGGGATCAAGTCGCCCGCCTCGACCAGAACGATGTCGCCGACCTTCAGATCGAGAGCATTGACGCTCTCGACCGTATCGCCGAGGCCCTTCGGATCAACGAGCCGCTTGGCGCTCGTCTCGCTCCGCAGCTTCCGCATGGCATCGGCCTGCGCCTTGCCACGCCCCTCGGCAACGGCTTCGGCGAAGTTGGCGAACAACACCGTGAACCAGAGCCAGGCTGCGATCTGGCCGGAGAACAAAGCTTCGCCATTGCCGGTCACCAGATCACGGATGAACAGCAAGGTGACGCCAGCCGACACCACCTCGGTCACGAAGATGACCGGATTCTTGGCGAGGGTTCGCGGATTGAGCTTCTTGAAGGCCTCGACGACGGCGCGGCCCATAATGGCCGGGTCGAAGAGGTTGAGCGAAGACGAACGGGGAGCCATGGCTCGATTTCCTTAAAAGGCTTTGCCGGCCAGCATCGAGAAATGCTCGACGATGGGTCCAAGCGCGAGCACCGGGAAGTATTGCAGGAGGTAGAGGATCACGATCACGCCGAGCAGCAGGCCGACGAAGAGCGGGCTGTCGGTCGGGAAGGTGCCGACGGAGGCGGGAGACTTTTTCTTGGCCGCGACCGAGCCGGCAAGGGCCAGAACCGGGATCACGTAGGCGAACCGGCCGAGGAACATCGCGAGCCCGAGGGTCGTGTTGTACCAGAGCGTGTTGCCGGTGAGGCCGCCGAAGGCCGAGCCATTGTTGGCCGTGGTCGATGCGAATGCGTAGAGAATTTCGCTCAAACCATGGGCGCCGGCATTGTTCAGGCTATCGAGGCCCGTCTTCAGCATGACCGACGCCGCCGTGAAGCCAAGCACCAGAGGCGGGTAGATCAGCACCGCCAGCATGGCGAGCTTCATCTCCCGGGTCTCGATCTTCTTGCCGAGATATTCGGGGGTCCGTCCGACCATCAGGCCAGCCACGAAGACCGTGATGATGGCCAGCACCAGGATGCCATAAAGACCCGCGCCAACGCCGCCCGGCGTGATGCAGCCGAGCAGCATGTTGAACAAGGGCACGAGGCCGCCCAGCGGCGTCAGCGAGTCATGCGCGGCGATGACGGCGCCGGTGCTGGTGCCGGTCGTCGAGACCGTGAACAAAGCCGTCATGGCCTGTCCGAAGCGGATCTCCTTGCCTTCGAGATTGCCGGCCGCGCCATCGACACCGAGGGCGGTCAGAATTGGGTTGCCGAAGGTCTCAGCCGCATAAACGGTTGCGACGCCGACCAGGAACACGATCGCCATGGTGGTGAGCAGCGCACGCCCCTCGCGCTTATTACCAACCATCCGACCGAAGGCGAAAACGGTGGCGACCGGGATCACCAGAATGCTCCAATTTTCGATGAAGTTCGACCAGACGTTCGGGCTTTCAAACGGATGAGCCGAATTGGCGTTGAAGAAGCCGCCGCCATTGGTGCCGAGTTCCTTGATGGCCTCCTGGCTGGCGACCGGACCCATGGCGATCACCTGCTTGGCGCCTTCGAGCGTCGTCGCATCGACGGAGGCGAGCAGCGTTTGCGGAACCCCCAGTGCAACGAGCACGAGAGCCACCACGATCGAAATCGGGAGCAGGATGTAGAGCACGCCCCGCGTCAGATCCGTCCAGAAGTTGCCGATCGTCTTCGACTCGGACCGCGAGAAGGCGCGGACCATGGCGAAAGCCATCCCGAGGCCGGTGGCGGCCGAGACGAAGTTATGGACCGTCAGACCTGCCATCTGCATCAGATGGCTCATCGTGGTTTCGCCGCCGTAATTCTGCCAGTTCGTGTTGGTCACGAAGCTTACGGCCGTGTTGAAGGCGAGGTCCGGCGCAACGCCGTCGAAGCCCTGCGGGTTAAGCGGCAAGTAGGCCTGTAGACGCTGCATCGCGTAGAGCGAGAAGAACCCGGCCGCACTGAATGCCAGCATGGACAGCGTGTAGGCTCGCCATCCCTGTTCGACCTTCGGATCGACGCCACAAAGCTTGTAGAATCCCGCTTCGACCGGCCGGAGCACGGGCGACATGAACGTGCGTTCGCCGCCCATGACCAGAACCATATAGGCCCCGATCGGAATGGCGGCGGCCACGACGGCCACCAGGAGGAGAATGATCTGTAGCCATCCGAGGACGGTCATGGCGTCACCTTCGCGGCCCGGTCAGGGCCACGCCTTCAAAAACGTTCGGGATGGATGAGAGTGTAGAGAAGATAGAGGCCGAGAGCGGCCGCGACCGCGAGGCCCGCGAGAGGTTCGATCATGACGCCCTCACAAGCGGTCGCAGAAGGCCGCATAGGCCCCCGTGACGGCGAAGAGCGCGAGCGCGACGGCGATGAAGATGATGTCAAGCACGGGAATAGCCCCTCCGGCCTGGATGGCCGAGGGGCGCACAGTCCTTCATCGCGGGATCAACGATCCATACGCGGTTGGTCCAGGGCTTGTTAACGACGCATAAACGGCAGCGTCACAGGACGGATCCGGTGCGTCGGCGCCGGCCGCGGGTGACATCCGAGGGTCAACCGCGGTGGCGGTCGCAGCGCCAAGCATGCAGCGGCGGCGCGCGCGGCGCATGGTGGTTGCGCTGAGCCTGCCGCATTCTACGATCGCGAGCGGGTCACCACGGAACGGGGCGGCCGAGATAGTCGACGTAGAGCAACCCGGGTGTGCCAAGCCGTGCAAGTAGAACGTCGACTTGGCCCGGCACGCTGTCCTCGATGCGAAGCCGCGCATCCGGTCCGCCAAGCGCGGTCCGGACCCAACCCGGCGCCATGAGAACCATGCCGCGCGAGGACCCGGCATGGCGGGCCGCAAAGCTCCGCATGAACATATTCACGGCCGCCTTGCTGCCGCGGTAGAGTTCTCGCAGGCCCGTCTCGTTGTTGCCGATGCTGCCCTGCCCGGACGACATGATGCCGATCAGACCCGTCGCAGGAACGAGGTGCTGCAGGCTTTCGATGACGCGCATCGGGCTCAGGGCATTGGTGACCATCACGTGGATGAAATCTTCGGTCGACACCGCGCCGATCGTCTCGTTGACGTCGCCGGTGGCTGTTCCAGCGTTGACGAACAGAATATCGAACGTTCGGCCTTGCAGCCGGTCATGCAGCGATTGCAAATGATCCGGCTCGCAGATGTCCAAGGTCTCGATCTCGACCCTTTCCGCGTATTCGTCCGCCAAGTCGTGCAAGGGGGTCCGGCCGCTCCCGTCCCGGACCGTGCCGACGATATTCCATCCGCGTTTCAGGAACTCGGCCGCCATGCCATGGCCAAGACCGCGTGATGCGCCGATCAGCAGGATCGTCGGGGCGACTGTTCTGAATTCCGATTGGGGCATGAACTCACCTTTGCGCTTGCGACTGTCCTTCGTTTATGACGATCGAGCCGACGGAGCGCCAGACGCATCGAATACAATCAATCCTTGCGTCTGACGCTTCATTCGCAAGTGGCTTGGGTCTATGCCTGCCGGCCATGGACACGATGGATCTGAACCTGCTCGTCGCTCTCGATGCTCTTTTGGCCGAAACCAGCGTGACTGGGGCTGCCAGACGCCTCGGCTTGAGTGCCTCCGCCATGAGCCGGACTTTGACGCGGTTGCGCGCGGCGACCGGCGATCCGCTGCTGGTGCGCGCCGGTCGCGGACTTGTGCCGACACCGCACGCTATCGGACTGCGTGACAAGGTCCATGCGTTGACCCGCGAGGCGCAAGCTGTGCTTCGCCCGAGCGTCATCGATCTCGATCTGGCCGCGCTCGACCGAACCTTCACGATCCGCGCGAGCGAAGCCTTTATGGATTTGCTGTCGGCTCCCGTGGTGGCCGCCATCACGGGAGCCGCGCCTCGTCTCCGTCTCCACTTTGCGCCGAAACTCGACAAAACCGCGCATCCGCTCCGCGAGGGTATGATCGATCTCGAAATCGGCGTGCTGGGAACCTCCGCGCCGGAGATCCGCTCGCAGGTGCTCTTCACCGATGAACTCGTCGGCGTCGTTCGTCGTGAACATCCCTTGCTCGTCGACGCTGCCGTGACGCCCGAGCGCTACGCAGCCTGCAAACATCTCGCAACGTTCCGCGATGGCGATCCGGCCGAGCGGATCGACGAGGCGCTTGAACGTCTCGGTCTCAGGCGCAGCATCCCGGTCGTTGTACCGGGTTATCCCGATGCCATGCGGATCGCGCGCCAGTCGGATCTGGTCGCGCTCGTGCCGCGCTCATGCCTCGGCAATCGTTTGACTCGCGATGACGACATTCTCCAGGGTCTCGAAAGCTTCGCGCTCCCACTTCCGACCCCCTCGTTCAAGATTTCGGCCATTTGGCACCCGCGTGTCGATGCCGATCCGGCCCATCGCTGGCTGCGTGAGACCGTCATGGCGGTCTGTCGAGCCGCTTACCCACGGCGCCGATAAGGGCGACTAGCCAGCCGCTCTCGGTTGGCCGCATGCCGTTTCGGCGAAGACGAGAATGTCCTCATGTCGCCAAGGCTTCGTCAAGAAGGACGCCTTATCCGGAATTCGGGTTGGCCGGTCGAGCGATATACCGGACGTGACGCAGATGGCGACATGCGGCCATTCCTCAGCCACGTAGACCGCCAGTTCGATGCCGCTCATCGGCGACGTGAGATTGATATCGGTGAACAGCGCCACCGTACTGTCGGCGTGCTCGGCCATATACGACAGAGCATCCGCGATCGATCGACGAAAGACAGCCTTCATCCCTGCGGAATCGATGATGTCGCAGGCGACCTCCGCAAGCAAGATCTCGTCGTCGACGACCAAAATCGTGGGCCTCACATCCATTTGCCCATCTCTCCCGCCGCTCATGTCACAGCGACTTCAACGTTATCAAGTCGAGTGCCGCAGCGGCCGCGTCAGGGGCATTCGCGGCGATCCGCATTGCGGCGATGACATCCAAGGGCAGCCAAGGTTTGACCACAAACCCCGCCGTGATCGGCAGATTATCTGGCCGTGCGATGTATCCGCCGGATGTCACCAGGATGGTGATGCGAGGCGCAATCCTCATGATATGCGACGCAAGTTCAATTCCGGTCATGACACCGCGAACATTCACGTCGGTAAAGATGCCACCGACCGAGCCGACGTTCGGTTGAATGAAATCGAGCGCGTCCTCGGCATTGTCGAAATCCACGACCAGCAAGCCGGCGTCTTCCAACATCGAGACAATATCCATGCGGATCAAAGGTTCGTCTTCGACGACCAAAATGGAACGTTGCATGACGCTGCTCCGGATCGACTCTGATGGTGCAATCCGAAACATGCCCAAACGTTCCAATCAAAGCTTGAGAGTTCGACGATGGGGCGACGCCTCGATCGCTCAAGGACATAGCCCGAGGTCTCGTGTTCCAGGATATCGCGCGTCCGGGTTGGCGGCGAACGTCTGACGTCGATCCGCTCTCTGTCAGTCGGTGTAGTCAGGCTTAAGCTGTGTGATTTGTGCATCCCTGCCGTGAAAGCGGCGTGGCGCGGCGCCCACGAAGGAACAACGGCCGCAATTCAACATTCATGAAATGCCTCGACCGACATGAAGAAAGCGCCATGCCACACACAGACTTTACCGTATTGCCCGGCACGCCGCAGCCCCTCGGTGCCACGTGGGACGGGGAAGGCACCAATTTCGCCCTGTTCTCGGCGAATGCGACAAAGGTCGAACTCTGCATCTTCGACGATGATGGCAAGGAGGAGATCGCACGGATCACCCTGCCCGAGTTCACCAACCAGATTTATCATGGCTTTTTGCCAGACCTGAAACCCGGCACGCTCTATGGCTATCGGGTGCATGGCCCCTACGAGCCCCACAACGGACACCGCTTTAATCCGAACAAGCTTCTGCTCGACCCCTATGCTCGCGGCCATGTCGGCGACATCATTTGGGATCCGGCGGTGTTTGGGTACCAGCTCGAGACCGGCGACGACACCACCTTCGACGAGCGGGACAGCGCAGCCTTCATTCCGAAATGCGTCGTCGTCGATCGCGATTTCGACTGGAAGGAAGATCCCGATTGGCAGCAAGTGCCTTGGGAGCGGACAATCGTCTATGAAACCCACGTCAAAGGCTTCACCAAGCAGCATCCGAAAGTGCCGGAGGGCGAGCGCGGTACCTATAAGGGTTTGGCCAATCCCGCCGTAACGGACTACATCAAGTCGCTTGGGGTCACGACGGTCGAACTCCTGCCGGTCCATACGTTCGTGGCCGACCAATTCCTTATCGAAAAAGGAATGACGAACTTCTGGGGCTATAATTCGATCGGCTTCTTCGCGCCGGATCCGCGCTATGCGGTATCGCCGAAAGGTTCGGTTCAAGAATTCAAGGACATGGTGGCTCGCTTCCACGACGCGGGCCTCGAGGTGATCCTCGACGTGGTGTTCAATCACACGGCGGAAGGCAATGAGAAGGGCGCGACGCTCTCGTTCAAGGGCATCGATAACGCCTCATATTATTCGCTGCAGCCCGACAACCCGCGCTTCTACAACAACGACAGCGGCACCGGGAATACGTTCAACCTCAGCCACCCCCAAGTCACCCGCTTGGTCAGCGACTCGCTGCGCTATTGGGTGCAGGAGATGCATATCGACGGCTATCGCTTCGATCTTGGCACGGTGCTGGGACGGACCCCGACCGGCTTCGACAAGAACAGCGCGTTTCTTCAGCATTGCGGGCTTGATCCCGTTATCAGCTCGGTCAAGCTTATTGCGGAACCCTGGGATATTGGTCCCGGCGGCTATCAAGTCGGCAATTTCCCGCCCGGCTGGGCCGAATGGAACGACAAGTTTCGGGATGTAGTGCGGAGCTTCTGGAAGGGGTCGGCCGGCGTCAAGGAACTGGTCCCTCGGCTCTGCGGATCAGCCGATGCGTTCAACCATGACGGCCGCCGCCCCTGGGCCTCGGTCAACTTCATCGCTGCGCATGATGGGTTCACGATCAACGATCTCGTGACCTATAACGAGAAGCACAATGACGCGAACGGCGAGGACAACAAAGACGGCAGTTCAAACAACGAGTCCTGGAACTGTGGCGTCGAAGGGCCGACCGACGATGAAACCATCAACCTGTTGCGCGAAAAGCAGATCCGCAATCTGATCGCGACGCTGATGTTCTCGCAAGGCACGCCGATGCTGCTGGCCGGCGACGAGTTCGGCCGCAGTCAGGGCGGCAATAACAACGCCTATTGCCAGGACAGCGACATCAGCTGGATCAACTGGGAGATCGAGCACAAGGGGCAGTCCCTGATCCGCTTCGTCCAGAAGCTGACGACACTACGCCAGACCTACCCGATGCTTCACTACACGCGCTTCCTGAACGGTGAACTGAAAGAGGACATCGACACCAAGGATGTGACGTGGATCAAGGAAGACGGCACGGAATTTTCGCCGGAGGATTGGGACGATGGTGAGCGCAAGCGCGTCGGCATGTTGCTGGATGTGCGTGGCTATGCCAGCGACACCAGCAAGGCCCAGGAAGATTGCCCGCTGCTGATCCTCTTCAACTCTCACCACGAAGACGTCGATTTCGTCCTGCCTGAGCATGTCGGTGGATCGACATGGAAGTTGCTTCTCGACACGAACCAGCCGGATATGACCGAGGGATCGACGATCGAGAATGGCAAGCCGTTGAAGCTGGTTTCGCGTTCGCTCAGCCTACTCGCGCTGCAGCTGACACCCGAGGCTTAATCCAAACGTCCGGACGAGATCGCGGTGGCGATTTCGTCCTTGTCACCGTGGATCGGATCGGCAGTTCGTCGACACGAGAGGCCTTTGTGGCTGGAGCCTTATTGGTCGCTTAAGCCCGATCGGTCGGGCCCGACCCTCCGTTCTTTGGCGACATCCTCGATTGAGAGTTCCGCCTCTTATCGGCCAGACGTCAACTTGTCCTAGCGCCGCTCGACCCTGCGATGTGTTGTGGTCGAATACCTCGAGGAGCGGTGCGCTGGACGGCACCGGTTCCAGCAGGGCAAAGTCGATGAGATCCGGCTCGGGACCACGGGCGCTCCGTTTGTTCGTCCGCACGAGAGGGGATGAAAATGACACCGCGCGCGACCTATCGGATGCAATTCCACAAGGATTTCGGATTCGACGAGGCAGCGGGTCTTGCGCCCTATCTCGCCAAACTCGGCGTCAGCCATCTTTACGCGTCGCCTTATTTGAAGGCTCATCCGGGTAGCACGCACGGCTACGACATCGTCGACCACGATCAGTTCAATCCGGAACTCGGAGGCGAGGCTGGCTTCGAGCGGCTGGTTGCGGCGCTCTCGGCTAATGGGCTTCGTCACATTCTCGATTTCGTGCCGAACCATATGGGCGTGGGCGGAGCCGACAATGCCATCTGGCTGGATCTTCTCGAATGGGGCGAAGAGGCTGACCATGCCGGCTGGTTCGACGTCGATTGGACGCCGGATCGCGTCGACCTGCGCGGCAAGGTGTTGGTGCCTCTCCTTGGTAACCAATATGGTGTGACGCTCGAAGCCGGCGATCTCGTTCTCAAATACGACAGCCAGGACGGCAGCTTCGCGGTCTGGGCGCATGACACGCATAAGCTTCCGATCTGCCCGATCGACTACGAGGACATTTTGGGGCATTCGGTGCCGGCTCTTGAAGTGCTCGGCGATGCCTTCTCAGACCTTCTGCAGTGGCGCCCGCAGATCATGCGCCGGGCCCGAGATCTCAAGTCGGACTTAGCCCGCCTCGCGATGAACAGCGCCGAGGTGAACGATGCCATCAAAGCCGCTCTTCATCGTCTGAACGGCGAGGCCGGCGACGAGGCGAGCTGGGCGATGCTCGATGCCTTGATCAAAAAGCAGAGGTGGAAGGTCACGCATTTCCTCGTGGCTGGCGACGACATCAATTATCGGCGGTTCTTCAACATTGCGACCCTGGCCGGGCTACGGATGGAACTGCCGGACGTGTTCGACCACACGCACCGGCTCGTGCTTCGCCTGATGCGGGAGGATAAGCTTGACGGGCTGCGGATCGATCACATCGACGGTCTCTACGATCCGAAAGGCTACCTGCAAAAACTCCGCAATGACGCGCCGTTGTCACGAGACGGAAGCCTGCCTTATCTCGTCGTCGAGAAGATCCTCGGTCATGACGAGCCCTTGCGTGACGATTGGCCGATCGATGGCACCACGGGCTATGACTTCACCAATCTGCTGACCGGCTTGTTCGTTCAGGCACGGCACGAGGGCAAGTTCACCCGGTTTTACGACGAGTTTCTCGATAAACCCCAGTCTTTCGACGCGATCACCCATGCGAGCAAGCTGAAGATCATCGACGACGAAATGTCGAGCGAGTTGCATCGCATGGCGCGTGCCGCAACCCGTGTCGCGCGCGAAAACAACAAGACGACGGATTTCACCTTCACGGTTCTGCAGCGCGCCATTCGGGCGATCGTGGCGGCTTTCCCGGTCTATCGCACCTACATCGATGGCATGGACGCGCCGACGGCGGAAGACCTGCGCTATGTCGATATTGCGATCGCGGCCGCGGCAGAAGACGAGCCGTCGATCGATCCAAGTGTGTTCGCGTTTCTGCAGCGCCTCCTCTCCGGCGATCTCGCCGATGGACCGTGGCATGGCTATCGCCGATCCGACGTCTACCGCTGCGCCATGAAGCTGCAACAATATTGCGGGCCCGTCATGGCAAAGGGCGTCGAAGATACCGCCTTCTACCGCTACTATCGCTTTGTCGCGTTGAACGAAGTGGGCGGCGCGCCGGATCGGTTCGGCGTTTCGCTCGACGCGTTCCACGAGGCTAACCGGCAGCGTAACCAGCGCTGGCCGACGACGATGCTGGCGACCTCGACCCATGACACGAAGCGCGGCGAGGACACGCGTGCGCGGCTTGCGGCCTTATCGAACCTGCCTGAGGAATGGAGCCAAAAACTCCAAGAGTGGCAGTCGATTCTCGGCCGGGATAGCGCCCCGTGCTTACGGCCCGATCGCAACGACGAATACCTCTTCTATCAATTGCTAGTCGGCACGTGGCCGGCCGACTTCATTGGCCAGGACAAGCTGCCCCATGAGGGGCTGAACACATATGTGGATCGCCTCAAAGCCGTGATGAGGAAGTCGTTTCGCGAGGCCAAGACGCATTCCACCTGGGTTGCGCCGGACGAGGCCTATGAGACGGAGGCTTTGGCATTCGTCGACGCCGCGCTCGTCGGGCCGCATTCGGAAAAATTCCTCGCCTCCCTTCGCCCTTTCGTCGATCAGGTCGCCCGCTCTGGAGCCGAGGTGACCTTCGCTCAGACCGTGCTGAAGTTCACCGTGCCAGGCATGCCTGACATCTATCAGGGCGCGGAGCTTTGGGATCTGTCCATGGTGGACCCGGACAATCGTCGCCCGATCGACTTTACGGCGCGAGCGACTGCGCTCGACACCATTCTCGAGCAACCAGGTGGGGTCTCAGCCGCTCTTGGAGCTGTGTGGCGCGACTGGCACGATGGCCGGTTCAAGCTCGCGCTGACGGCGCTTCTTCTCGATCAGAGACGCGCTCATCCGGATGTCTTCATGCGAGGAAGCTACACGGCGATCGCAACCGGCACTGAGGATCTCTGCGCTTTCGAGCGCCGCCTCGGCGGCGTTCGGCTGATCGTGCTGGCCAATCGATTTTCGTCGACCCAGGTGGATGTGTCGCGCCGGCTGGTGCTGACCGCCGACCTTCAAGGCACCACGGCCCGAAATCTTCTGAATGGGCGGGATCTCGGCTTTGGCGCCGATATGGACGTCGCAATGACGATGGACGGGCTTCCCGCAGCGGTCCTGATGGTCGGGGCGACCTGATCAGATCGCTGATTTCGAGACGCCGCTCCAAATCATGATGACAAGCGACACGAGGCCGAGCGGGGCAAGAACAAGAAGAACGCCCAAACCGATAGCTGAATCGGACATTTGAAAACCTTATAGCATGGACAGTCGTTTACCCAGATGCACGGCGGTTGGGGTTAAGTCTACCAAAGCTTCTATGGACGGTTGCACCTTACGGAAACCGATCATTAAAATATGATTGAAGAACGTTAAGCTTTTGTCTCGCCGGATCGTCTGCTGAAAGGCCAGCTGATAACCCCCGAGCAAAACAACGCCCACCAAATGATAACGGGCTGAGCCAGAAGTCGAGGGCCGTGGTACCACCAACTCTGCGGCAGTTGCGGAACGACAATCCCCTCCAGCGCATGTTTGATGTTGGCCGGGAATACGCAAAACGCGTAAAGCGCCAGCATCACACCGGCCCACCATCGACAACGTTCGGTCAATAACCCTGCGGCCCCGGCGAGTTCACATACGCCGGTCAGCATGACGACGAGACGCGGAGACGGGACCCAATCCGGAACGATCGGGAGGAAAGCGTCCGGCGAGGCAAGGTGGATGACGCCCGCAGCCGCGTAGAACACGACCATCACGGCCAGCATCACCCAGCGCACGGGCGTCATCGGGGAAGCGGCGATCGCGGGATGAGTGATCTGTGTCAAAGATTTTTCCGGAATGACGACGAGGCGACATGCCTCCTCGACCGGAGATACGAGCGTGAGCTTGAACCGGTCTATGCTGCCGGATTAAAAGCGGAGCGCCTCGTAATCGGCGCGGCTCATGCCGATGTCCTGAAGCAGGTGATCGTCGAGCCTGTCGCAGGGCGTTCCCTGGAGCCAGGTTTGCCCAACGCGGACTGCGTTCGACAATCCCTTGAGGAAACCGACGCGCGGCACGTCATAGCGGGATTCGTTCTTGAAGCCGTAATCCGTCGATGGACGGTCGGAATAGAGGGAGGCTTGGAGCATTCGAGTGGACCTTGATGATTTCTTCGTTGTTGCATTGCAATATAAAGGCAGTTTGCTGAAATCAAAGGCATGCCTGCCATGCTGCGGTGCAGGGCAAACGATTGTTTGGTCAAGATGCGGGCAAAATCGCTTGTTGTCTCAAGCATGTGGCGCTGTCGGTCGCGCGGGCGGCCCAAGGCTCTGACCGCTGCGGCGGCGGCTGCGGCAATATGGTCAGCGCCCCCTACAAAAAGCTGAGCCTTAAACCCCTTCGGCGATACTCCGGCATGTGACTTCGTCCATGATCGCAACACCCGATTCTCTGGAACTCTCCCGATGGCAACGCCACACCGTCTCCCGTCCCTCAACGCGCTGCGCGCCTTCGAGACCGTGGCGCAGCACCTGAGTTTTGCGAAAGCTGCCGACGATCTTCACGTCACCAAGGCCGCGGTCGCCCAGCAGGTGCGGCTGCTCGAGGCGGAAATCGGCACAGCTCTCGTCCGACGGTCCGGTCGCGGGCTGTCGCTGACCGACGCGGGCCAAGCCGGCCTGCGCGATCTGAAGGACGGTTTTGCCAAGCTCGCCTCCGGCGCGCGGCGCATGCGGGAGGCTCGCGGCCGCGATCTCGTGGTGATCAGCGCGGGCGCCTCGTTCGCGGCGACGTGGCTGGTGCGCCGTATCGGAGATTTCAAACAGGAACATCCCGAGATCGATGTCCTGCTCGATGCCGCCCGCTCGGCAACTGAAATGGATCGCGAAGGGATCGACGCCTATATCGTGTGGGGGACGGGTGATTTCCCCGGCTTCATCTCGGTCAGGCTGTTTGAGGAGCATGTCTTTCCGGTCTGCTCCCCTCGTCTGCTCGATGCTGGCAACCCGCTGCGTGACCCGGCAGATCTCAGGCGACACACGCTGCTGCATCTCGAATGGGATTGGCACTTCGGCGCGTGGCCCGATTGGGAGACGTGGCTTAAAACGGCTGGGGTGAGCGATGTCGATGTCGGCCGTGGCCTTTGGTTCAACCAGATGTCGATCGCGCTCGAAGCCGCGATCCAGGGCCAGGGTGTGGCGCTGAGCACGCGCGCGCTCGCGGCCGACGAGATCCGGCAGGGGCACCTCATCGCGCCGTTCGCCACCAGCATCGAAACCCCGTTCGGCTATTATTTCGTCTGCCGTGCGGACTATCTGCGCAGCCCGAAATTCGTGGCGCTGCGGCAATGGCTGATCGACGAGGCGGCGCGCTCGCAGATCTGAGGGACCACGGGCGCCGTCGGCTCAGGCGCGGCGGGCCTCCGGCCATTCCTCGACGAGATCCGGCACATTGGCGCGCCAGCGCCGGATGAGACGCAAGGTCTCGAGCAGATTGCGGGGCCGACCAAACAGGAAACCCTGCCCGAGTTCGCATCCCATGGCGGTCAGCATGTCGGCCTGCGCTTCTTCTTCGACGCCTTCGGCCACCACCGTCAGATCGAGTTCCGCGCCGAGTGAGACGACCGCGCCGATGATCTTGCGGCCGGCCGTATCCGACATCAAGGACCCTGCAAATGTGCGGTCGATCTTGAGAATGTCCATCGGCAGCGTGTTGAGGTAGTTGAGCGAGGAATAACCTGTCCCGAAATCGTCGATCGCGATTTGCAGACCGTGATCGCGACATTGATCGAGAGTGCGAACGCAGCGCTCGGCATCCTTGATCAGCACACTCTCGGTGACCTCGAGCTTGACGTGCCTCGGATCCACTCCGGCGCTGCAGAGGATCGAGACCGCTCGCGATGCGAATCTGTCCTGATGGAGGTCGGCCGCAGAGACGTTCACGCTGACGAAGAGCGGCTCGACGGCTCCGGCATTCGACAACCCTGCCGCCATGAGGGAGGGGAATTGCCGGGCGACCTTCTGGAGGCAATAGGTCGTCACCGCAGTGATGACGCCGCTCGCCTCGGCAAGCGGAATAAAATCGCAGGGTTGCAGCAATCCGCGCTGCGGATGATGCCAACGGAGCAGCACCTCGAGACCGGCGAGTTGCCGGGTCGCCAACCGCACGATGGGTTGGAAGAATAATTCGAGTTCGTTGCGCTCGATCGCCCGATGGAGCTGCACATCGAGCGAGAGGATCTCCCGCGCAGCAACGAAATGATCCGCCCAGGCCGAAGGGACCGCAAACGCATCGGATGCGCTCGACACCGTGCCGCGAAGACGCTCGAGAAGAATGCCGAGGCAGAGCCGGAGCACGGGATCGGCCTCTGCGATGCGGGTCGAAATCTGCTCGCGCGTGACGACCAGGAGTTCGCAATCGTCGGCCGAGATGGCCGAGATGGCGCGGGGGCCTTCGTCCACGAGAGCGACTTCCCCGAAGATGTCGCCAGCTTGGCGCTCTGCAACGACCTGCTTTCGGCCCGCCCGCACGATGAAGAGCTCGACGCGCCCTCGCACAATCAGATAGGCGGTCGAGGCGCAGTCCCCCTCGATGAACAGGACTGATCCCGACGGCGCAAAAAGAAGTCCCGACGAACCATACATGGCGATATGCCACCCCCGCTGCGTTACCGAAGACTAATGCAACAGGCATTAACCAAACGAGAAGATAGGTGCAGTGCGGTACAGAACGCGGGTGTTTCGTGCGACGTCGATCAGCCGGTCAGGGGTGAGGCGTTCCGAGCGCCAGAAAGCCGGAGACGATGAGAATGTTAGTCAGGTGATGCAGGAACTGGTCGAAGCCGAGCAGCCACCAGAACTCCGCCTGGCCTGCATCCAGCGCCGCACGACGCCCGACCACGGCTTTGGCTCGGTCGATGACGGCATGGACCACGAGTTCGAGGGGCGCGAACCACCAGAGCTTCGGATAGAGCAAAAGCGCGATCAAAAGCGTCAGGGCGGCATGGCCCCCCGCATGGAGCATCAAAGGCAGCACCCAATTGTCGGTGCCGGCCTTGCCGCGCGCGATCCAAGCGGTCTGGAAGAGGAAATCGGCGCAGAAATGCTTCGCCGCCATGACACACATCAGGGCCGTCGCCGTCCCCAACGGAACCAACATGCTCAACTCCACGCCTGCCCCGGCCGCGTTCTCGAAAAGCGATGAGCCTCGCTCACACCGCCTGCGTCCGCGCGCCGGATCGGATCAACGACGTGCCGACCCTGATCCAAGCCCTACCCGACAAGTCTGAATAAAGAAATGCCGCCGCGTGTTCATCCAAGCCGTACACCGCGCTCCCTGACGCAAGACCGTCGAGGCGCGAGTGGCAGGCCCCGTCGTCAGGCCGTGCCGATATAGTCGATCATGGATTGCTTCTCATGCTCGATCAGTTCGAGCCTGTGTTTCACGACGTCACCGATCGAGATCAGCCCGGACAAGCGGCCCTCGTTGACGATCGGCATATGCCGGAACCGCCCATCGGTCATCTGTTCCATCGCGGCCGTCACGCTCGTATGCTCCGTCGCGGTGACGACCTTGGCGGTCATGAAGGCCGAGACGGCCTGATCGAGAACGGCACTGCCGTGCTTGGCCAAAGCTCGGATGATGTCTCGCTCGGACAAGATACCAAGCACCTCCCGATCGGCGCTCGTCACCACCAGCGCGCCGATGCCTTTTTCACTCAACACCGTGCAGGCTTCACCGAGCGTGCGGTGGGGCGCGGTCGTGATCACCGCCTGCCCTTTGTTGGCCAGAATATGCGATAAGTTCATGGTCACCTCCCTTGGCGATGCGTCGCGGCTCTTGAGAGCTCTTGCTGCAAGATCGTCAGCATGATCCTGCTCGTGGCCAGGCACAAGGGGCGGCTTGATCAGGGGCGCTGCTGGTCTTCGGCGTCCGAGTCGACCGCGCGACCTGCATCCGTCGCGGAGGTCACATCTCCGATCGTCATCGTCGTGCGGACGGGATCGAAGAACGGAAACGCCAAGAGCCCGAACAGAAACCCGCCGATATGGGCCTGCCACGCGATCGGCGCGTCGGAGATCCCCATCGCGACGGCGCCGAGACCGCTCGCGAGATTGGTCACGAACCAGACGACCAGAAACGTCATGGCACGCCGGTCGCGCACCATGCGGCCCAACGGAACCATCGGGCGGCGCGCCAGGGCCATACTGTCCCGCCCGAGATCGCCGACCCCGAGTTGTCGGTCCGGCTGGAACATGAAGCGAAGCGCCGCGGCCATGCAGCCCGATACGGCCGCAGAGGCGCCGATGAGTGGCTGCAGATCGCGCGGGAACACCAGATAATGCGCGATGGCGCCGGCGAGCGCGCCACCCAACAGGAATAATACGAACCGCCATGACCCAAAGCGGCGCGCGACTGGCGTTCCGAACGCTAGCAGCCAGATGCCGTTCAGCCCGAGATGCGTCCAGTTTCCGTGCAGCAAAGAATAGGTCAGGAGCGTCCAGGGCTGAAGCGAGCCATCCCCCAGAAAGAAGCGGGCGACCTCGATACGGGTCTGCCCGGCAGCGCTGTCGGGATCGAGACCGGCGACCCCGCCGAGCACCCAGGCCGGATCCCATGCGAGCGTCAGCCGACCCGGTACGAAAGCAAGCCGTGCCAGCACATCGGCATCGACCATCTCTGGCAGGCTTGTTCGAATGAGGTGGATGACGGCGAGGACACCGAAAACGATCACGAGCGAGATCGGAATACGGAAAATGGGTTGCTTGGGCGAGTCGATACTCAATGCGGGTCCTTGAGGTGCAGCGAGCGGCTATGTCGGGTTGCCGGAGGCCCCTGCGTCGTCGCGTCGGCCCCCCGACACTTAAGCGATCGATGGTCGAAGCAGAAGCAAAACCATGACCGGCGCCGCTTCCATCGGCGTGGCATCGCTGATGCTGCTTGGACCCCGAGACAGGGTCGATGTGGCGCGTATTGGACACGTCCGATACGCACCCGCACCAAATCGATACTCGGGGTTCTAAATGATACATGCCGTTTCACAGGAGCTCTACGCTTACTGGAACACTTTGCGCGGCGGCCGCACGGCTCCCGAACGCGGCGAGATCGACCCCGCGGCCATCCGTGGGATCTTGTCGGACACGTTTATCCTCGAAGTCGACACGCCAACCGGAACTCCGATTTTTCCAATCCGGCTGTCCGGCACGCGGATGAATGCCCTGTTTCTGGACGAGTTGAAGGGCCGGTCCTGGCTGAGCTTGTGGGACAGGTTCGATCGAAGCACCATGCTGAGCGTGCTGTTCGGCGTGCTCGATGACGGATCGCCTGCGGTCGCCGGCTTGGCGGCCGGACCAGAGGATCAATCGCAGATCGAGCTTGAGATGCTGCTCCTGCCGCTTCGTCATAACGGCCGCGCGCATGCCCGGCTGCTCGGTTGCATCGCACCGCTCACGATCCCGTCGTGGCTCGGGCTGTCGCCGGTCAACTACCTGTCGTTGCGCTCTCTGCGTCTTCTCGAAATCGAGCGAGCGGCTTTCACGCTCGACCAACTCGAGCCGGCCCCCCCGAAGCCCGTCGTCCGCAATGAACCGCCGAAACGCTACGGCTATCTCGTGCTCCACCAGGGCGGCAGGGCAGCGGGCGGAGACCGCCGCGCCGGCTGACACGGGTCGCGCTTACCGGTCGTTAACCAAAAATCCGTGATGGTCGTCGCATGACGATTGCGCATGCCCCTGCCCTGTTTCAGTCCGCGTCCCGTGGTGTGACGCCACCCGGCGCGGAGCGTCGCCGCCATCAACGCGTGCGGGTGCAACTGCTCGGGCGTTACATGCTCGGGGACCGGCAGGAATATCCGTGCCAAGCCATCGACATGTCACCGGGCGGGGCGTCGCTGGTGGCTGCCGTCAAGGGCATCACGGGGGACCGGGTGGTCTGCCACCTCGATCAGATCGGCCGCGTCGAGGGCGTCATCGCACGCCTGACCGAAACCGGTTTCGCGATCCAGATCAGTGTGCCGCTGGTTCGGCGGGAGAAGCTCGCCGAACAATTGACGTGGCTGGCTAACCGGCAAGCACTCGGCTTGCTGGACGGGCGACGTCACATCCGCATCGTTCCACGGCTCGGTCGTACCACTGTTACGACTCAGGATGTCAAGACGATGCCGGCGCGACTCCTGGACGTGTCGCTCTCCGGAGCCGCGCTTCAATGCGACATCCGGCCAGCGATAGGCGCAACGGTGTCGATCGGCAATACCCGTGGACGGGTCGTGCGGGCGTCTGCGGGATGCCTCGGAATCGAATTCGACGCGCTGCTCCCGATCGACACGTTCGACGAACACATCGTTCTCTAGGCCGCCAAAATACGGCAGGCCGCAAAGATGCAGCAGGCCGCCTAAATGCGGCAGGCCCGAGCAGGCAGGCCTCAGCGCTCTTCGAGATCGTAGTCGAGGATCGCCATCTGAAACGTGTAGGAATTGCCCTTCGGATCATCGGCCGAGACGATGCCGAGAAAGTCGCTGCCCGAATTGAGTTCGACCGAGTCGGTCTTCTTGGCGCGCGCCATCACCTTCAGCTTCGGATTTTCGAAGAGCAGCCGCAGATATTCTTCGATCGCCGGCCGCTGCACCGGGATCTTCATTTCAAACGAAAAAGAGCGGTCGCCGTCCTCGTCGTCGACCACGAGCTTGCCGATCTTGCGCTCACCCAGTGCGACGTCGGCGGCGCCGTCCTCCTTGGCGTGTTGCGTGACCTTCAGGCCCGTATTGCCCAGGATGCCACGCAGATAGTCCTGCAACTGATGCAGTTCGGTCTTGTTCAAGATGATCCCCCGGATCGCGTTGGGCCGATATCGGCGGTGGAGGACTCGCGAGTCCCGATCGATCGACGCGCCGACATGCCGTCGTGGTGCCTATAGGCCGATCGACGCGAGGCCGCCAGCCTGCCGTTCTCGGCAGATCAAGCGTCGCCTCCGCGATCGAGTTTCTGCAGCCGCTGCTCCATCGAACGCGCCGGCTCCGCACATCCGGCTTCGCCGACGACCCGAGCCGGCACACCCGCGACGGTGGTCTTCGGCGGAACGGGTTGGAGCACGACCGAACCGGCCGCGACTCGCGAGCAATGGCCGACCTCAATATTGCCGAGCACCTTGGCGCCTGCGCCGATCAACACGCCATGACGAATTTTCGGATGCCGATCGCCGCTCTGCTTGCCGGTGCCCCCGAGCGTCACGTCCTGCAGCATCGAGACATCATCCTCGATCACGGCAGTCGAGCCGACGACCAGACCGGTCGCATGATCGAGGAACAGGCCCTTGCCGATCACGGCGGCGGGATGGATGTCGGTTTGAAACACGCTCGACGACCGACTCTGAATGTAAAGAGCGAGATCCTGGCGGCCGGCCTTCCACAATGCATGCGCCATGCGGTGCGTCTGGATGGCGTGGAACCCTTTGAAATAGAGCAAAGGCTGGATGAGCTTGGTGCAGGCCGGATCACGCTCGGCGACCGCAAGAAGATCGGCCGCGAAGGCCTCCTGTAATCCGGCGCTGGTGACAAGGTCGGTAAAGACTTGCCGCAACAGCGTTCCCGGCACGTCAGGATGATCGAGCCGCGCCGCGATGCGATGCACCACCGCCCCCGCCAGGTCGTCGTGATTGAGCACGGTCGACAGCATCAACCCTGCGAGTTCCGGCTCGTTGCGGAGCACGGCTTCCGCCTCGTTTCTGACGCGGTCGAAGAGAGGATCGGTCCCGGGAAGGCCGATCACCTTGGCGCTCGAGCGCTGATCCATGACAACTCCTCGCGATCATCGGACCGCCTGTTGCCCTTACAAATACGGTTCTGACCCGTGGGCGCAAGCCCCCTCCGGGATGCGTCTCACCACTCAGGACCGCGCGGCGAGGAACGCCAGAGCCCCGCGCTTATACACCTTATCGCCCACCGCGAAATTATGGTCCCGATCGGGAATCACCAAAGCTTCGCCAGCCGGCAGCAAAGCCGCCAGCGCATGCGGGTCGCCGGCGATGTGATCGGTGCTGCCGACCGCCACGAGAGCGGGGCAGCCGATCGTGCCGAGTTCGGCCGCGGACAGCACCTGGCGTGTGCCCCGAATACAGGCCGCAAGGGCAATCCGGTCGTTGCCGTTCTGGTCGGCAAAGCGCCGAAACATCCGTTGTGTCGGATCGGTCAGGTCGTCGAGGCTCGCGGCCTCCATGGCATCGGCGATATGCGGCGGCAGGCTCGCGCCGTCGACGAGATGGTGCCCGAGACCACCCAGGATGATCGATCGAACCCGATGCGGATGGCCGAGCGCCAGAAACGCGGTGATCCGCGCGCCCATCGAGTAGCCCATCACGTCGGCCTGCTCGATGCCGCAATGGTTGAGCAGGCGCGCGACATCGTCGGCCATCAGGGGGGTCGCGTAGGCGGCCGGCTCATGCGGCTTATCGCTCTGCCCATGGCCGCGATTGTCGAGCGCGAGAACGCGATAGCCGGCGTCCGTCAGCGTCTTGACCCAACCCGGATTGACCCAGTTGACCCCATGATTCGACGCGAAGCCATGCACCAGCACCACCGTGTCGGCCCCCACCGGGCTGGCGATCTCCGGAGAGGGAGCCGCATCCAGATAGGCGATGCGAAGGCCCGCCGAGTCAAAATGATCCATGCTCTATCCCGCGCTGAGGAGCCATGTAGTTTTGCCCTACACAAGGCTGCCGCGTCCGCATATGGTGCGGCCGCTCGCCCGTCCAGTATTCCGCGACGAATGTTGCGGAAAGGGATCTTGGCTTCGACGCCCGAACCATAACCGCCGGATACGCAATGGCCGCCCATTTCACGACCCCGCATTTCCACAATCAGCCGGGTGTTCCGGTCATCCGGATCGGCGTACACGAATTCATGTGCACCGGCGCCTTGCCGCCCTTCGACCATCCGCATGTCTATATCGACATGGGCGATAGCGACGACGCGGTCTGCCCGTATTGCTCGACCCGCTTCGTCTTCGTCGCGTCGCTCGGTCACGGCTGCTCACCAGCCGAATGCGAGTTCAACCCCGACACCGCCCCCTGACACGCCAGCCCGAGCCCCAACCATGCGTCATGTCGTTATGGCCGGGGCCGGGATCGCGGGGCTGACCGCAGCTTTGTCACTGGCCCGACACGGCACGAAGATCTCCGTCTTCGACCGGGCGCCCGAGTTGCATGAAGCGGGTGCGGGTTTGCAACTCCCCCCTAACGCGACGCGCGTGATGGCCGACCTCGGCCTGTTGGAGCGCTTGCGAGAGACCGCGGTCCGGCCCGACCGGCTGCGGATCAGGCGCGGGCGGGATGGCGCGACCATCGTCGATCTTCCATTCGGCGCCGCAGCGGAAGCGCGGTATGGCGCCCCGCTCCTGGTCATTCATCGGGCCGATCTCCAGGCTGCTCTGCTGGAAGCCGTTTGGGCGCATCCGTCGATCACAATCGAAACGGGTCAGTCCGTAACATCATTCGCGGTCGATGGTGGGACCGTCATCGCAAACCTGTCGAGCGAGGGGCACAATCGATCCATAGCGTCGGATGGCTTGATCGGCGCCGACGGCCTACGATCCTCGATCCGATCGAGGCTCGCAGCAGACCGGGGCGATGATCGGACCTATGCTGGACGGATCGCCTGGCGGACGTTGGTGCCCGCCGCAGAGGCGCCGGCCTTCGCTCGTGCGTCGGCCACCAACCTGTGGCTCGGCTCCGACGCCCATCTCGTTCATTATCCCGTGCGCGGCGGCGCGCTCATCAATGTGGTGGCGATCGTCGCCGACAGGTGGGAGGGATCGGAGGCCGCGCCGAGTCTTTGGACGGTGCGCGGCGACTCCGCTCGGCTGAAGAAACCTTTTGCGGCTTGGAGCCGTGAGGCTCGCGACCTGATCGAGGCGGCTCCGGACTGGCGGATCTGGCCGTTATTCGACCGACCTCCCCTTGCTCGCTGGTCGACCGGACCGATCACATTGGTGGGCGATGCTGCGCATCCGGCACTTCCGTTTCTGGCGCAGGGTGCTGCCGGCGCGATCGAGGATGGATGGGCCCTCGGGCTGGCAGCCGCCCGCCATCCGTCGGATACCCCTGCGACCTTTGCGGCCTACGAGCGGCTGCGCCACGCCAAGGCCGATCGCGTGCAGCGCGAGTCGCGGCGGCAAGGGTCCGTCTACCATTTCGGGGCCGTCGCCGGGATGGCGCGTGATCTCGCGATGCGGTCCATGGGGCAACGACGCATGCTGGATCGATACGACTGGCTCTATGGAAAACCAGCGGCTGACGCATGATCATGACGGCACAATGGCCGGCTCACAACTTTTGGACATGACGGCCGCGCCTTTTCGCCTGCTAGGCAGGGGAGGATGATCTCGCCACAATGCAGGTGGGGTGAGTAAGAAGATTCGGACCAGTATGGCGATCGATGACGACCACCCCGATTTACGCAGCGCCCATGTTATCGTCGTGGCCAATGAAAAAGGCGGCACGGGTAAATCGACTCTGTCGATCCATCTGACGATCGCATTGCTGAAGGCCGGCTATCGCGTGGCCTCGATCGATCTCGACACACGTCAGCGCACGCTGACCCGATTTTTGGAAAACCGGCAATCGTGGGCCAGCGCCGGGGGCCGCGACATCGAGATGCCGTTTCATCATGCGCTCGACCGCGCCACGACGGCCGACGTGATCGAGAACGAGACACGCGAATTTGCCGGCTTCGCGGACGCCATCACTCAAATCGAGCATGATTACGAATTCGTCGTGGTCGATACGCCGGCGAGCGACAGCTACCTGATGCGGCTCGCCCATTCGCTCGCCGACACGCTCGTGTCGCCGATGAACGACAGCTACATCGACATCGACGTCTTCTCCCGCGTGCATCACGATCGGGCGCGACGCGGTATGATCGCCCATTATGCCGACCTCGTGCTCGACGCGCGGCGGAAGCGCCGACAAGCCGATGCGGGCCTGATCGATTGGGTCCTGGTTCGGAATCGCATCGCCTCGTTGCAATCGAACAATGCCCGCCAGATCGCCATCAGCCTCGGCAAGCTCGCGCCGGAACTTCTGTTCCGCACCGCCGAGGGTCTGCACGACCGCGTCATTTTCCGGGAATTATTTCCGATCGGCCTGACGGCGCTCGATCCGATCGAGGCCGCGACGAAGACAGGCGTCCTCACCGGCTCGCAGTTGGCGGCGCGGCAAGAGATCATGTCGCTTATCGAGACGCTGCGACTGCCGGAGCGGGTACCAGGCATGGCGCATCTCGAGGCGCGGCATCTCTGGTTCGAGCGCCTTTCCGCCTATTATGCCGATCTTGCGGCCGGACGCGACATGCAGGGGTGAGTTGCGGACGGATCAATCCGTTGACCGATGCGTTCGCTTCATGTTGTGCAACGGTCCGATATGCCGATGGTCTCGTCTGTTGCGAGATCAACGAAGCGGCACAGCAACGAGCGCGCGCTTGAAACTTTTCGAATGTCAGATGTGCGGCCAGGCGCTCTACTTCGAGAATACGCGTTGCGAACGCTGTCATCACCGGCTTGGCTATATCGCGAGCGAGCAATGGCTGGCGGCGCTCGAGCAATCGGCCAATGAAGCGCCCCTCTGGCACATCGGCGGCCAACCGAACCGACAATTCCGCTTCTGCGAAAACGCCGAGCAAAAAGCCTGTAACTGGCTCATCCACGCTGACGCGACGGAGCGTTTTTGCGCCGCCTGCCGGCACAATCACCTCATTCCCGATCTCGCGCTCGGCCAGAACCTCAAACATTGGCGGCTGATGGAGCTTGCCAAGCACCGTCTCTTCTACACGCTGATGGAGCTCAACCTTCCGCTCGTCACGCGCGTCGAGGATCCGAAGGAGGGACTCGGCTTCAACTTCCTCGAAGACACGGATGCCAATAAGAAGATCTTCACCGGCCATACCGACGGCATGATCACGATCAACATCGCCGAAGCCGACGATGCCGAGCGCGAGCGTCGCCGGAATACGATGCATGAGCCGTATCGCACCCTGCTCGGCCATTTTCGCCATGAGATCGGGCATTGGTATTGGGATCGGCTGGTGCGCGACGCCCCCGCGCATCATGCGTTCAGCATCGTTTTCGGCGACGAAAGCCCCGACTACGGCGAGGCGTTGAAGCGTCACTACAAAGATGGAGCACCGACCGATTGGCGGCAGCGCTACGTCAGCGCCTATGCGACGAGCCATCCTTGGGAGGACTTCGCCGAGACCTTCGCGCATTACCTGCATATCGTCGACACGCTGGAAACCGCCAGCGAGTTCGGCATCGTCGTGCATCCGCGGCACCTCACCCATGCTGAGCAATTGTCGACCGACATCGACTTCGAACCGCAATTCGCCAAAACCGTGAATGCTTTGATCGATGCGTGGCTCCCGCTCACCTTCGCGGTCAACAGCCTCAATCGGAGCATGGGCCAAGCCGACTTCTACCCCTTCGTGCTGTCACCGACGGTCGTCGACAAGCTTGGTTTCATCCACGATCTGGTGCACGGCCGCATCGGCTACGAGGCGCCCACCCAAGAGCCGATGCTGCAGGACCGACGCCCTCCCGCCGACAATGCAAGCTGAGCCAGCATCGTTTTGCACCGGCCTTTGCGGCAGCGCACAAACGCTGCTTGTTCCAAGGCCCGGATTTTGCAAAAGCTGACGGATGACGAGCGTTCGCGCTCCTGGTGCCGAGCGCCGGCGCCAGCCGCAACGACAGCCGGTGAGCTATGCAAGCATCAACCTCCACACCCGCTCTGGCCGACGATGCGGCGCTCGCCAAGGATCAGCCGCTGATCGAAGATATCCGTCTGCTCGGCGCCTTGCTGGGGGACATCATCCGCGAGCAGGAAGGCGTTGCGGATTTTGACCTGGTCGAACGTATCCGCCGTCTCAGCGTCGCCTACCGCCGCAACGCCGACACGGCGGCCGGGCACGACCTCGAACTGCTCTTGAGGGGGCTGACCCCCTCGCAGGCCGTTTCGGTCGCCCGCGCGTTCAGTTATTTTTCCCATTTGACCAATATCGCAGAGGATCGCCACCACGTTCGGCGGCGGGCCATCTACGACCTGCAGCATGAATCGAAGCCGCAAGACGGCACACTGGCACGGGCCTTCGAGCGTTTGGCCGAGGCTGGAATCGACCCCGATCGGATCGCCGAAAGCCTGAGCCATGCCTGGGTATCGCCAGTTCTCACCGCCCACCCGACGCAGGTGCAGCGGAAAAGCCTGCTCGATGCCGAACTTGCGATCGCCGAGCTGCTGGCAGCGCGCGACACATTGCGGGGGTCACGCGACATCGCTCTTAACACGGCGCTGCTCCGGACCCGCATCACCCAGATGTGGCAGACCCGATTGCTGCGCTTTCGCACCCTGACGGTGCGGGACGAGATCGAGAATGCGCTCAGCTATTATCGCACGACGTTCCTCCGCGCGATCCCACGGCTCTATGGCGACCTCGACCACATGCTCGGCCGGCGCTCGGCCCCCTTCTTCCGCATGGGCAATTGGATCGGTGGCGATCGCGACGGCAATCCGAACGTCGACGTGACGACACTCGAATTCGCGCTCAAGCGACAGAGCGAGACGGCTCTCACCTTCTATCTCGACGAGGTACAACACCTCGGCGCGGAACTCTCCATGTCGCGCATTCTGGTCGGATGCAGCCCCGAGTTGGAAGAGTTGGCGCGGCAATCGGGCGACGTCAGCCCGCAACGGGAGGATGAGCCCTACCGGCAGGCCTCGATCGGGATCTATGCCCGGCTTGCCGCAACGTTGCGGTTGCTGACCGGCACGCAAGCCCCGGTGCAGGCCCTCCTACAGGGCCAACCTTACCCCGATAGCGCAGCCCTCCTGCACGACCTCCGGATCATCGCGACCTCGCTGCGTGACCGACATGGCGGCGACATGGTGGATTTCCGTCTCGAGCCGCTGATCCGCGCCGTCGAGGTCTTCGGCTTCCACCTCGCTACGGTCGATCTTCGCCAAAGCTCCGACCGCCACGAGGAGACGCTGGCCGAACTTCTGGCGCAGTCGGGCGTCGAGGCCGACTATCCCGCGCTCGACGAGGACGCCAAACAGGCGCTGCTGCTGCGCCTGCTTGGCGAGGGGCGGCCGCTTCGCCTTCCCTATCTTGCCTATTCGGAGCGCACCACGAGCGAACTCGCCGTGTTCGACGGCGCGCGTCGCATGCGTGCCCTGTTCGGCCCCGAGGCGATCCGCCACTACATCATCAGTCACACCGAAACCGTCAGCGATCTTTTGGAAGTGCTGCTGTTACAGAAGGAACTCGGACTTCTGCACGGCACCGTCGGCCCGGGCAGCGCGGCTGTCGCAGACCTGATCGTCAGCCCGTTGTTCGAGACGATCGCCGACCTTCGCAACGCCGAGCCGATCATGCGGGCCTTTTACGCCCTGCCCGGCATCGAAGCGCTGGTCCTGCGATCCGGCGGCCAGCAAGACATCATGCTGGGCTATTCGGACAGCAACAAGGACGGCGGCTTCTTCACGAGCACCTGGGAGCTGTATCGATCATCGACCGCACTGGCCAAGATGTTTGCCGAACGCCCCGGCATCACACTGCGACTGTTTCACGGACGAGGCGGCACGGTAGGTCGCGGTGGCGGCCCGAGCTACCAGGCCATTCTGGCGCAACCACCCGGCACGGTGAACGGACAGATCCGCCTGACCGAACAGGGCGAGATCATCTCCAGCAAATATGCGAATCCCGAAATCGGGCGGCGCAATCTCGAATTGCTGATGTCGGCCAGCCTCGAGGCGACTTTGCTGTCGAGCAAGCAGCAACCCGACCCGGCCTTTCTCGATGCCGCCGCAAGCCTATCGACCGCCAGCATGGCGGCCTATCGCACGCTGGTCTACGACACGCCCGGTTTCACGGACTACTTCTTCGCCGCGACACCGATCGCCGAAATCGCCGATCTGAACATCGGCTCGCGGCCGGCCTCGCGCCGCTCGACCCGCAAGATCGAAGATCTGCGCGCCATCCCCTGGAGCTTCTCCTGGGGACAGAGCCGCGTCACGCTGCCGGGCTGGTTCGGCTTCGGCTCGGCGGTCGAAAGCTTCGTGGCGGAGGATCGGGAGAACCGGCTCGATCTGCTGCGCCGGATGAATGCCGAATGGCCCTTCTTCCGCACCATCCTGTCCAACATGGACATGGTTCTGGCCAAGGCCGATGCGTCCGTCGCGCGGCGCTATGCCGAATTAGTGACCGACCAGGCGCTTGCGGGACGCATCTTCACGGACATCGAGGCGGAATGGACCCGCACGATCGAGATGCTGCACGCTATCACGGGGCATTCCGAGCGGCTGGCCGAGAACCCGACCCTCGCGCGCTCGATCAATCATCGCTTCCCCTACATCACGCCGCTCAATCATCTTCAGATCGATCTGATCCGCCGCTGGCGGGCGGGCCAGACCGACGAGAAAGTGCAGCGCGGCATCCTGATCTCGATCAACGGTGTTGCGGCAGGTCTCCGCAACACCGGCTAAAGGGACGCCTCGATCAGGGGGGCGGAGCGGCCGCGGGCTGCTCCGGCAGGGCTTTCACCGGCATGCCGGGGCCGATTTTCTGCAGGTTGCCGACGATGACCCGGTCATTCTCGGCAACGCCAGTGAGCAGCGCGACGAGATCGCCCGATGTCGGGCCGAGCGTCACAAGATGCTGTTCGACCGTTTCGCCGGCACCGACCACCATCACATATTTGCCGAGTTGGCTCGACCCGATGGCGATCTGCGGCACCATCAGCGCGTCGGGCTGATCGCGAACGTGAACGCGCACGCGCACATATTGGCCCGGCAGCAGGCTCAGATCCTTGTTGTCGATGGTGGCTCGCGCCGTCACGGTGCCGGTCGACCGATCGACCGTATTATCCACGAAGGAGAGTTCGCCCTTGTGGCTCGCGGTCGTCTCGCCCGGAACTGAAATATCGACTGTGACCGGCCCCGTCTGCTTGGCTTTCTGGATGGCGGCAAGATCCGTCTCACCCGGATTGAACGCCACATAGATCGGGTCGAGCTGCACGAGGGTATTCAGCACGGTGCCGCCGGTGCTGACCAAGGTGCCGACCGGCGCCTGATTGCGGCCGAGCCGCCCGGGGAACGGCGCGCGGATCGACGTGTAGTCGAGATTGAGCTGCGCCGCCCTCACGCTCGCATTATCGGCGAGCAGCGACGCTTCTGCCTGCCGCATGGTGCTGGCACGCTGATCATAGCTATCCTTCGCCAACCAACCGCTCTTCGACAATTCGTCACCGCGATGAAAATTCGACTTTTGATAGTCGAGCGATGCCGAGTCACGCGCGATCTGTGCATTGGCCTGATCTAGCGCGACCTGGAAGTCACGCGGATCGAGCCGATAGAGAAGGTCGCCGGTCTTCACGTCCGATCCATCCGGCACGGCCTGTTCCAGCACATAGGCCGAGACTTTTGCCTGGAGCGTGATGGCGCGGATCGACTCCGTCCGGGCTGAATAATCCAGCACGATCGGAATGGTCTTCTTCACGACCTTGGTGACCGGGACCGGCATGGCCTGGGGCGGAGCACCTTGTGCCGACGCGACCGCCGGGCGCGGCCACCAATGGCCGCGTTCGACTTCGCCGTAGCCATAGACGGCTGCGGCAGCCACGAGCGCGAGGGCCGTGCCGATGAGGAGAGAACGCTTTCGCATGGGGTGGTGCTCCGTCATTCGGCCGCATGGGGGTGAGGCTCCGGCCCATAACGGACTGGCTCCTTCGGGGCGTGGACAGCGTCCGCCGCGACCACTGGGTCACGCTCGCGCATCCGCTCGATGATGGCATAGAACACCGGCACGAAGATCAGCGTCAGTATGGTGGCGGCCAACATGCCGCCAAAGACCGTGGTGCCGAGCGACTGCCGGCTCGCGGCGCCCGCGCCGGTCGCGATCGTGAGCGGCAGCACGCCGAGGATGAACGCAAAAGCCGTCATCAGGATCGGGCGAAGGCGCAGCCGACCCGCTTCCATGGCGGCCTCGACGATGCTCAGGCCTTCCTCGCGACGGCGCTTAGCGAATTCGACGATCAAAATCGCATTCTTGGCCGCGAGGCCGATCAGCATCACGAAGCCGATCTGCGAGTAGACGTCGATCTGCATGCCGCGCACGAACAGCGCCGCGAGCGCCCCGAACAGGGCGAGCGGAACCGCCAGCAGGACCATGAACGGCATGGACCAGCTTTCGTATTGAGCCGCGAGGATCAGGAACACGAACACGATCGCGAGCCCGAAGATGAGGCTGGCGGCCGACCCGGCCTTGAGTTCCTGAAACGTGATGCCGGTCCATTCGAACGCGAAGTCACGCGGCAGAACCGCATTGGCGGCCCGCTCCATCGCCGCGACGGCTTGCCCCGAACTGAAGCCCGGCGCCGCGCCGCCGTTGATCAGCGCGGACGCGTAGTTGTTGTAATGCGGCACGGTTTCGGGTCCGACGATCGGCTTCAAAGTTCCGAGCGTCGAGAGCGGCACCATACCGCCGGTCGAGTTGCGGACGTAAAGGCGCGAGATATCGGCAGCGCCCGACCGCGCATTTTTGTCGGCCTGGATCGTGACCCGGAACGTGCGCCCAAACAGGTTGAAGTCGTTCACGTAGAGCGAGCCGAGATAGATCTGCAGCGTGTTGAACACATCCGGCAGACTCAGCCCGAGCAGCTTGGCCTTGTTCCGATCGAGGTCATAGTTGAATTGCGGCGTCGAGGTGCTGAACGAGCTGAACAATTGCTGCGGATTCAGCTCGGGCTGTTTGCGCGCTTCGGCCAGCACCGCCTGCGTCGCATCGTTGAGCGCGACGCTGCCGCGCCCCGTCAAATCTTCGATTTCGAATTCGAAGCCGCCCGTGGTCCCGATGCCGGGGATCGACGGCGGATCGAAGCTGAGCGCGAAGGCACCGGGAATGCCGAGAAGCTTCGGCCGGACAGCCGCCACGATCTTTGAGGCATTCTGTTCAGGCGGCCGCTGGTCCCACGGCTTGAGAATGGCGAATTCGACAGCCGAATTCGATTGCGCCGCGTTGGTCAGGAAGTTCAATCCGCTGATCGAGCCGACGATCTCGACACCCGGCTCGTTCTGCAGCACGTCCCGCACCTGCTTGGCGATGACGTCCGTGCGCTCCAGTGACGAGCCATCCGGCCCCTGGATCACCACGAAGAAATAGCCCTGATCTTCGACCGGCAGGAAGGTGCTCGGCAGCCGCGTCCACAGCATATAGGTGCCCACAAGACCGACAGCGAAGACGAGCATCAAGGCCCAGCGGAACGCGATGAGGCCGCGCACCATGCTGGCGTAGAAGTGGGAGAGCCACTCGAACCCGCTGTTGAACCAGCGGAACAGGATGAACGGCTGCTGTGGCCGGTGGCGCAGGAACACAGCCGCGAGAGCCGGGCTGAGCGTCAGCGAGTTGAAGGCCGAGATGCCGACCGAAATCGCGACCGTCAGCGCAAACTGATTGTAGAGGCGGCCCGCGACGCCCGGAATGAACGCGACCGGGATGAACACCGCCATCAGCACCGCTGTGGTGGCGATGATCGGCCCCGTCACCTCGGACATGGCCTTGCGGGTCGCCTCCATGGGCGGAAGACCCGCTTCGAGCTGTCGCTCCACGTTCTCGACCACCACGATGGCATCGTCGACCACCAGACCGATCGCCAACACCATACCGAGCAGGCTGAGCATGTTGAGCGAGAAGCCGCAGACATGCATAACCGCGAGCGTCGCGATCAACGAAACCGGGATCGCGATCGTCGGGATGATGGTCGTGCGCCAGCTCTGCAAGAAGATATAGACCACCATGACGACGAGGATCAGCGCCTCGCCGAGTGTGATGACGACGTCGTGCATCGAAGCCGACACGAAGCGCGTCGTGTCATAATGCATCGCGTAATCGATGCCCTTCGGGAACCGCTTTTTCAGCTCCTCCATCTTGTTCAGGATGTTCTTCTGCAGATCGAGCGCATTCGAGCCCGGCATTTGATAGACCGCCAGGACGACGGTCGGGTCCTTGCCGAAGAAGGCCGTCGACGCATATTGCAGCGCGCCAAGTTCGATCCGGGCGACATCCCGCAGCCGCACCACGGAGCCGGTCGCCGGATCCGCATGCACGACGATCTCACCGAACTGCGCCGGATCGCTCAGGCGACCGACCGCATTGACCTGCATTTCGAACGGGGTGCCGGCGGGCGCGGGGGATTGCCCGATCTTGCCGGCCGCGACCTGCACGTTCTGTTCTGCGATGGCGCTTTGAACATCGACGGCGGTGATGCCGAGATTGGCGAGCCGGTCGGGATCGAGCCAAACCCGCATAGAATAGCGCCGCTCGCCGAAGATCTGCACGTCGCCGACCCCCGGCAACCGCTTCAGCGGATCGACAATCTGGAGATAGGCGTAATTGCTCAACGCGACCGGGTCGATCGACCCATCGGGCGAGGTCAGATTGACGATGAGGACGAAGTTGGGGTTCTGCTTCTTGATCGTCACGCCGGCCTGATTGACGATGGCGGGCAATGACGAGGCGGCCTGCGACACGCGGTTCTGCACGTCGACGGCCGCGATGCTGAGCGGATAGCCCACGTCGAACGTCACCGTGATGGTCGACGACCCATCGTTCGAGCTCGACGAGGACATGTAGGTCATGCCCTGGACACCGTTGATCTGCTGTTCCAGCGGCGTCGTGACCGTATCGGCCACGACCTGCGCGCTGGCGCCAGGATAGACGGCGCTGATCACGACCTGCGGCGGCGTGATGTCGGGAAATTGGGAGACGGGGAGCAGCAGGTAGCAGATCGCCCCGGCCATCACCATGATGACCGCAACGGCCGACGCGAAGATCGGCCGTTGCGTAAAGAACCCTACCATGCGCGGATCATCCCCCAGGACGCGGCGGACATGCGATCGGCCGGCGCCGAACACGGCACGGGCCGACGACGCTCCGGCGCACGCGGGCCGATTTCATTCGTCTGGCGATCCCGCCACGAGCGTTCGACTGATTGAGCGGTGGCGCGGAGAAGCGACTCGAAACGGATGGGGTCGACATGATCGGCGCGCATCGCGGCCCCGATCACAGGGTCGGCCAATGCGTCTTCGATCGTCAAATCGAGGCTCTTGCAGGTCATGGTGCCTTCCTTGCGAACGCCGTTGCGCCCGCCCCGGTCTCGCCGGTTCCGGAACGGGCCATGGCCTTTCATTGACCATGACCCGCCACTATGTTACTGGGCAGTAACAAACGAAGAGTTACCGTTCGGTAACATCCACGTCAAGGCTTTTGGGCGAGAAAGCTTTGGGAGGTTCGACCATGGCATCGGATTGTACCGCGCTGCGATCACGGCCTCGCGACAGAATTGTCGCCAGTGCGCGGGATTTGTTCCACCGGCACGGCATCCGAAGTGTCGGCGTGGAAACGATCGCGGACGCGGCCGGCACCAACAAGATGACGCTTTATCGTCACTTCGGCTCGAAGGATGAGCTGATCGTCGAGTGTCTGCAAGAGGTTGCCGACGATATCCAGGCCATGTGGGTGCAACTCGCGCTCGATCATCCGAACGATCCCATGGCCCAACTCCACGGCTGGGTCCTTCGAGGAGCCGAATGCGTGTTGGAGGATGGCCGGGGCTGCGACCTCGCCAATGCGGCGATTGAACTCACCGAAGAGGGACATCCGGCCCGTCGCATCATCGAAGAATGCAAGACCGAGTTTCGCGACAAGCTCGCGAGTCTGTGCCGGTCCGCCAACGTGACGCAGCCAGAACTGCTGGCCGATACACTGTCGCTGTTGCTCGAAGGCGCGCGGGTGAGCCGGCAGAGCGTCGGGCTTGAAGGCCCGAGCGCGAAATTCGTCCGCATGAGCGAAGCCGTCATCGCGGCTTTCGCCAGGAACTCGGGCGGCTCCGCCGGCTGACGTTAGAGCGTCGCTCCAAGCCGCGCGGCCTGCTCCCGCGCCTTGGCCCGCGCCGCATGGTCCACCTCGGCCCCCATCAGCGTCTTCTCGACCTCAATATGCGTGATGTCCGTGATGCCGATCATCTGCAGCCACGCCGTCATGTAGCTCTGCTGGTGATCGAGATCGCGCGGGAAATCCGGGCCGAGCCCGACGCCGCGCGCATCGACAACGACAGCCTTGCGTCCGCCCAGCATGCCCTTGAGGCCGCGCTCGTCGAAGGTAAACAAGATGTCCTTCTGCGAGATGGCGTCGATCAGGTGTTTCAGACGATACGGAATGCCGAAATTCCACATCGGCACGCTCAACACGATGAGGCTGGCCTGCCGGAACCGCTCCGCCAGCGCGTCGATCTCGGCCCAGACCGTGGTCTGCGCGGGGCTGAGCGCACGCCCCTCGAGCCCGGCATATTTCGCCTCGAGCGCCTCGCCATCGAAGGGCGGCAGATCGGTCGTCCACACATCGAGCACGTCCACCACGGCCTCGGGATGGCGCGTTTTCCACGCTGCGATGAAGGCGGCCGCAACCTCGAGCGAGGCGGAGCGCTGCTTGCGCGGCGACGCTTCCACATGCAGAAGACGCGGCGTGTGTGTCGGGCTGGACATCGTCTCGGTGCTCATCGGGCGTCTCTCTGTTCGGATTGCGGTTCAAGCTGAACGGACGGTCGAGCCAGCGATCAGCGGGATGCGATCCGGGCTTTCGCCAGCCGCACGCTGAAGGCAAAAATCCGCTCGCTCGTGCCGTCCATGAAGTTCGACACGCTCGGGAAGGCGTGCACCCGCTTGGTGGCGGCTTTCACGTCGGCATTCGCGGTCCGGCATGCCGCGATGGAGGTTGTGGCGATCTGCTCGGGCGTCTCGCCCGCGACCGGATACACCGCGATACCCCGCACGAGGCAGACCTCATAGGCCCCCATATAGTCGTCGATCGCCTTGATGAGCCGCGGCACGAAATCCGCCCGCCCCGCTACATCCGCGTAAGCCGGCGTACAGGCCGCGAGGGTCAGGACGGCAATCGTGATCTTCAACATGGGTGTGGTGGATCCGTGGGGTTGGCGGAGGGTCGATGAGAGGAATGGTGCGGACGGCGGGGCTCGAACCCGCACAGAGCTAAGCTCCGAAAGATTTTAAGTCTTTTGCGTCTACCGGTTTCGCCACGTCCGCATCGGGCCGGTCATCCTCATACACAGGTTCGCGGCCGGGCCCAAGCCTCCCGAGGCCGGATTGCTGGCCTCCGGATCCGCAAACCAAACAGGCCGGCTCAGCCCACCGCGTTCTTGCCGATCGGCGGCTGGAACGTCAGGCCCATGTCCCAGGGGAAATAAATCCAGGTGTCCTGCGATACCTCGGTCACGAACGTGTCGACCATCGGGCGACCGAGCGGCTTGGCATAGAGGGTCGCGATATGAGCCTTCGGCAGCATCGAACGGACCATCTGGGCGGTTTTGCCCGTGTCGACGAGGTCGTCGATCACCAGCACATCGGCGCCCTCGTTGCCGAGATCGAGCACGCTTTGCGACACGCCCTTGATGACCTCGAGGCCGCTCTGGTTCTGATAATCGTGGTAGCTCGCGATACACACCGTCTCGATCAGCCGAAGCCCCAGTTCACGCGCCACGATGGCGGCCGGCACGAGGCCCCCGCGCGTGATGCAGACGATGGCCTTGAAGTGCGTCGCGTCGTTGAGCCGCCACGCCAAGGCGCGGGCGTCCCGGTGGAATTGATCCCAGGAGACCGGGAAGGCCTTGTCCAAATGGGGGTCTTTCATGGCCTGCTCCGGCTGCTTGAATGATGATGCGACCCGCGCGGGTCAGGGTTTGCTGACGCGACGCTCGGCCTGCAGGCGCTCGACGATCTCGAGCACGGCCGCCTTGGCGGTCGCGACCGCGGCCGCATCCTTGCCCCGCACCACGATCTGATTGTGGAACGTTCCCTCGCGGAACGAGGGATAGGAGCCGATCGACACACTGGCGTTTTGCGCCGCGATCTCGCCGAGCGGCGCCGCATAGGCGCCTTCCGGAATGCCGGCGGCTTCGATGCTTTCGATGATCATCTTGGCGCCGCTCCGCAGGCGCGGCGCGACGTCGTCGAGCATCGTCTGCATGATCGAGGGCACGCCCGCCATCACGATGACGTTGCCGAGCATGAAGCCGGGCGCTTTCGAGACGGCGTTCTGCACGAGGCTCGCGCCTTCGGGGATGCGGGCCATGCGACGGCGCGCTTCATTGAGATCCTCGGGCTTGATCCGCTGCAGCAGCAGTTCGATGGCGCGCGGGTCCTCGCCGATCGGCACCCCGAAGGCTTTGGCGACGCTGTCGGCCGTGATGTCGTCGTGGGTCGGGCCGATGCCGCCGGTCGTGAACACATAGGTGTAGCGGGTCCGCAGCGCATTCAGCGCAGCGACGATCTCGGCTTCGACATCGGGGACGATACGAACCTCCTCGAGGTCGATCCCGAGGTTGGTGAGATAATCGGCGATATAGCCGATGTTCTTGTCCTTCGTGCGCCCCGACAGAATTTCGTCGCCGATCACCAGAATGGCGGCCGTGACGGCATCGGAGGGTTGGGCCTTTGCGGGATCACTCATGAACGGCCTCTTGGCTCGGTCGGACCGTGGACGCCCCGACCCCATCCGGCCAGAACTTCGACGACCATTCCGTCTCGGTGGTGGTGGGCGAACCGCGCCAGCCGGTCCGGGCTGGTCTCGATCCTCGTGGTGGCGGATTAAACCCTGTGACCCATCGAACACAAGCAAAACACGTTTGGCCGATCGGCGGTTACGACCGCCGATAGATGATGTTGGTGTCGGTCCGCGCCACGAGATCGTAGCCATGGTCCCGCACCAGCGCCGGAAGGTCGATGCCCCAGCGGGTCGGGGCGTCCTCGATGATCAGGATGACGGGCCACATGGCGGGCGGAACGTCGGCGAAGAAGGGTTCGAGGATCAGGTCCTCGGCTCCCTCCACATCGAGCTTCATGGCGTCGACACGGCCGAACCCTTCCTCGATCAGAAGGCCCGCGAGCGATCGTGCCTGCACTTCGAGATGCCCGCCCTTGGCGTGCGCATTGACGATTCGCATCGAGGTTTCGCCGCTGTTGGTCGGGTTAACGAACAGCGTGATGACCCCGTCCCGATCCGCCACCGCGCAGGCGATCGCTTTGATGGTCGAGAAGGCGTTGAGCCGAATATTATAGATCAGCCGCTCGAAGATGTCGGGTTGCGGCTCGATCGCGAGGATCCGAGCGCGCGGGCCGGCATGAGCCGCGACGAACAGCGAATAGCCCCCGATATCGGCGCCGATATCCACGAATGTGAAATCGTCACGCATGTTGGCCAGCAGAAACGCGCGTTCGGCCGCATCGAAATATTGCGGCGTGAACAGCAGCTTCTTCTCGGCATTGTTATGCGCCGGGTAGAGCCGCATCTTGGATCCTAGGGTCTCGACGTCGATGGGCTTGCCACGCAGCACCTTGAGGCCGACAGCACGCAGAAAAAACGCGCGCCGCTTGCCCATCCATCGCGTTGACGATGCGCGTGTCAGGGCGACAAGACGGCGCATCAGGCCGCGCGGACGAAATTGGCCGAATGTCGAGAGCTCGTTATGCACGGATTTCATCGGGTCTTGAGGTTCCGCTCCGGTTTGCGGGTGTCGGTGTCTTTACCGCGCCCGGTCCTTCTAATCCGCTTTGAGATTGCGGCCTACGTGACTAAATCTGTGCAAGACGAGACGCGTTGACCGACCTTCATGCCGACAGCGCCGCCTCCCACCCATCGCTCTAGCGTGCCTGCACGGAAACTTCATGACTTTTGTTGACGCGACGACGGCTCCCAGCCGCAAAAACGGTCAAATCAAGCTGCACGGCCCGGCAGCCTTCGAGGCCATGCGGAAGGCCGGACGGCTGACCGCGGAGGCGCTCGACCTCTTGGTCGATCTCGTCAAGCCCGGGGTCACGACCAACGAGCTCGAAGCGTCGATGTTCGAATTTGCGATGGACCACGGCGCCTATCCGGCCTCGCTCGATTATCGCGGCTTCACCAAGGGCATCTGCACCTCGATCAACCATGTGGTCTGCCACGGCATTCCCGACGAAAAACCGCTGCGCGAGGGCGAGATCGTCAATATCGACGTGACGCTGATCGTCGATGGGTGGCACGGCGATTCGAGCCGCATGTATGCGGTGGGCGAAATTCCACGCAAAGCCGAACGCCTGCTCGAGGTCACCTATGAGTCGCTGCTGCGCGGGATCGCGGAGGTCCGGCCCGGTGCAACGACCGGCGACATCGGTGCGGCGATCCAGGATTATGCCGAAGGGGAGCGCTGCTCCATCGTTCGCGAATTTTGCGGCCACGGCCTCGGCCAGCTGTTCCACGACGAGCCGAACATCCTGCATTACGGGCGCCGGGGCGAAGGCGTCGAGCTCAAGCCCGGCATGTTCTTCACGATCGAGCCGATGGTCAATCTCGGCAAGGCCGGCGTCAAGGTTCTGGCGGATGGTTGGACGGCGGTGACGCGGGACCGGTCGCTGTCGGCCCAATTCGAACATACGGTGGGCGTGACCGACACCGGCGTCGAGGTCTTCACCCTGTCGCCGAAGGGCCTCCACTGCCCGCCCTACCGCTGACCGCCCGCCACTATGGATGCTGCGGCCGAGGACGCCAAACCCCACTATCTCGGCCATCGTGCCCGGCTGCGGGAGCGGTTTGATACCGGCGGCGCCGACGCCATGGCGGATTACGAACTGCTGGAATTGATGCTGTTTCGCGCCTTGCCGCGTCGCGACGTCAAGCCGATCGCTAAAGCGCTGATCGCCCGCTTCGGCTCGTTTGCAGAAGTCATCGCGGCGCGGCCCGAGCGATTGGCCGAAGTGGGTGGGGTCGGCGAGGCGGTGATCCACGACTTCAAAGTCGTCGAGGCCGCCGCGCGACGGCTTGCCAAGGGCGCCATCAAGCAACGACAGGCGCTGGGGTCCTGGACCGATGTGCTGGCCTATTGCCGCACCGCCATGGCCTTTGCCGAGCGCGAGGAATTTCGCATTCTGTTCCTCGACAAGCGCAACGCCCTGATCGCCGACGAAGTCCAGGGCGTCGGCACGATCGATCATACGCCCGTCTACCCGCGCGAGGTGATCCGGCGCGCACTCGAGGTCGGGGCGACCGCGCTGGTGCTCGTCCATAATCACCCATCGGGCGACCCCACGCCCTCGACCGCCGACATCAAGCTCACCCAGGAGATCGTCGCGATCGCCAAGCCGATGGGGATCGCCATCCATGATCATCTCATCGTCGGTCGAGCGGGACATGCCAGCCTGCGCGCCCTCAAATTCATTTGAGTTGCCATCCGTTTGCGCCATTGACCACGGCGTCCTCGTTACCCTCTATGGGACACCGTCGCGAGCTATCAGGCATAGCGACCTCTGAGCTCTCGATGATCAAACCGGTGTCCCGATTACGGTCTCGCCCATCGTCACGGCCCGCAAGCCGCGGCCCCGCCGAGCGTTGGATGACGATCGCCCGCAAGGATCTCGCGCTCGCGATCGATAATCAGGATCTGCGGCTTCACTATCAGCCGATCGTCTGCCCGCGCAGTTCGCGCGTCCTCGGTGTTGAGGCACTTGTCCGCTGGCAGCATCCGAGCGAAGGGCTTGTGGCGCCGGATCACTTCATCGGCGTGGCCGAGGCGTTGGATCTCATCGTTCCGCTTGGCAATTGGGTGCTTCGGCAAGCTTGCGTCGACGCACGGCAATGGCCGGACCTCCGCGTTGCAGTGAACGTGTCGCCTTTGCAGATCAGGCAGGGTGATTTCTCGGCGACGGTTGCGGCGATCTTGGCCGAAACGGGTTTTGACGCCCATCGTCTCGAACTCGAGATCACCGAAGCGACGGCGCTCGACAATGACGCGACCTCCCATGATGCGATCGCGTCACTCCGACGGATCGGCATCCGATTCGCGCTCGACGATTTCGGCACAGGCTACTCGGGCTTGATGACGCTCCGCCGCTTCCCCTTCGACAAGATCAAAATCGATCGCGCCTTCATGGATATGTCCGACGGGGAAGGCGGAGACGCCACGGTCATCCTCGACTTCATCATTCGGCTTGGAACGGCCCTCGGCCTCACGGTGACGGCTGAGGGTGTGGAGGCGCGGGATCAGCAGGATCGCCTCGTCGAAGCGGGCTGCGATGAGTTGCAGGGCTTTCTATTCGCGATGCCGATGTCGGCCACCGACCTCGGTCTATTCCTCGCTGGAGCGCGGACGATCGGAACCGCGTGAGGCTCATCGACCTGCCGCCGCGAGAGCGACCGGGTCGTCGATGTCGAGCCGCACGGCCTCGTCGGTGACGCTCAATTCGATGACCGCGACAGCGGGATGGCGAAGCAGGCGTCTCGCGCCTTCATCCCCGGTCAGCGTGGCGGCCGCGGCGAAGAGACTGCGGTTCAGGACGACCGGATTGCCGCGCTCACCGGCGATGATCGGAACGATGGCGTCTGCGTCGGGGTGCTCTGCCGCGCAAGCAATCAGCGCGTCGATCAGCGGCGGCGAGACACGCGGCATGTCGGCCAGCAGAACGATTGCAGCCTTCACATCGGCGGGCAGCGCGGCCAACCCGCAGCGAAGCGACGTCGACAGCCCGGCAGCATAGTCCTCGTTGTGGACCGACATGAGAGGCCGCCCCTCGAGGGCGGCGTCGACCGACGCTCGAGCATAACCCGTCACCACGATCACCAGGCCGGCTTGCGATGCCAGCGCCGCATCCGCCACCCGTGCCACGAGGGGCGCGCCATCGAGGGGCGCTACCAGTTTCGTGGGGAGCGCGCCGCCCGCGGCGCGATAGCGGGTCGAGCCGCCCGCCGCAAGGATGATGGCCGCGACGCGGCTCGTCATCCGCGATCCTCATCGTCTTGATCGGGCGTCGCCACGTCGCCCGAGCGAGGCTGCGGACGCGACACGATCTCCATCAGCAAGCCACCGGCACCCAATTTGCGGATATCGGACGACGCGACCGGCAGACCCGCCAACAGACGGTTCAGAATCCAATCGAATCCATTCTCCTTCGGGCTCCGGGCGCATCCCGGAGCGCCGAGGACCGGCTTGCCGGCGAGAGAGCCCAGCAGCAGCAGGTTGCCGGGATCGACCGGCATGCCGAAATGATCGATCCGCCCACCCGCCCCGATGAGGCCCGCCGGGACGACGTCGCGACGATCCGTGATGGCGGACGCGCCGAACACGATCGTCATGTCGGCGTTGCCCTGACGACGCAAAGCCTCGGCCAGAGTGTGGGACTCGTGAGCGACACGGATATCGCTGGCGATGCTAGCGCCGGCCGGTGCGAGCCGTCGCTCCAGCACCCGCAACGTTTTGGCCACGACACTGTCTTTGAGGCCCGGCAGCAAGGTCGAGATCACGTTGACCCGCATCGGCCGAAAAGGAACGACGTCGATCGGGCGCGCGGCGCAATTTGCCAGCGCCGCCTCCAGCGCCAACCGAGGGACCGCGAATGGGATGATCTTGACGGTCGCGATCATCTCGCCGGGCACGACGGACCGATAGGCCGGAAGTGTCGCGAGCGTGATCGCCTCATCGCCCCCGTTGATGCAGTCGACCGAGGCCGCATCGACCCGGAGAATGCCGGCCACCTCGGCAAAGAGATTGGCTCGCCCCGTAAAGGCGCGGTCGATCCGCACATTCGGGCCGGCCACGGCTTCGGCGAGCATCCGCGCCGCCTCGTTCTCGGCAACATCGCCCGGTTCGAACCGGACGACGGTCACCTGCTCGACGCCAGCATGCCGAAGCGCCAGCGCTGCCGAAGCCCCGATAGTCTCGCCCTTCTTCAAGACGACGCCACCATGCTGGATTCCATGCACCGCGATGGCGCCGACGCTCTCAGCGACCGGGACGGGGCCAAACTTCACGCAAGCGATCCAACAGCCTGCATCGGCGCGTTGCTGCGGAGCGGCTTCTTACGGAGGCTGGCAATGATCTCACCAAGGATCGACACGGCGATCTCGGCGGGGCTCACGGCCCCGATATCGAGCCCGATCGGGGCGTGGATCCGGCCGAGCGCCGCGTCGTCGAACCCCTGCTCGGCTAGCCGCCCCAGGCGCGCCGCATGGCTTTTGCGCGAGCCGAGCGCACCGATGTAGAAGCAATCGGCTCGCAGCGCCCCCGCAAGCGCGAGATCGTCGATTTTGGGATCATGCGTGAGCGCCGCGATCGCGGTGAAACGGTCGAGCGGCTGGGCCGCAAAGGCAGCGTCGGGCCAGTCCGGCACGAGCCGAACGCCCTCGAACCGCTCAGGCGTCGCAAAGGCGGTTCGTGGATCGATGATGGTGACGTCGAGACCGGCGATCTTCGCCAGCGGCGCGAGGGCTTGGCTGATGTGGACGGCGCCAATCGCGACGAGCCTGACCGGCGGCTCTTGGACCGTGAGGAAAAACGATTGTCCGTCCTGCTCGACCATGCCGCTCTTACCCGCGCGCAAGCGGCTCTGGAGCGCTTCGCCGAGCGGATCCGCCGCCACGTCTGCCTCGCGGACGAGGCGCTGCTCACCGCCCTTGAGGTTGGTCACCAACACGGCGGCACGGCGCGCCGCGCGTTCGACGTTGAGGGCACTCAGAAGATCGAGCTGCATCAGGCGACCTTTTCGACATAAACTTTGATGCGGCCACCACAAGAGAGCCCGACCCGCCAGGCTGTTTCGTCGGCGACACCGAACTCGAGCACCTTGGCGGTTCCGGCCTCGATCACATCGACGGCTTCGGTCACGACATCGCCTTCGACGCATCCACCCGAGACCGAGCCCAGGAAATTGCCATCCTGGTCGACCACAAGGTGGCTGCCGACCGGCCGTGGCGCCGATCCCCAGGTTTCGATCACGGTTGCCAGCGCGACACCCCGGCCGGCGCGTCGCCACGCCTCGGCTGCCGCTAGAAGATCATCGTCGGTCGACAGCATGGGATGGTCCTCGGTTTGGCGACAGGGTCGAGACGACAGCGTTCACGCGTGGGTCTCAGCCGGCCTTGCGGCGGAGTTCGACATCGATCGTGCCTCGCCCTGAATGATAGATTACCTCGTCACCGACCTCGACCGAGCCGAGATCGACATCGCGGTCGGGCAAAACGGCCGTTGCGCGCAGGCCGTTGAAAACAAGAATTTGATGATTGCGAGCCACCCCGGCAAGAGCCATCCGCTTGAACAGCGCATAATAGGGAGCATTGCGCCAAGCCGAGGGAGCGGCCGGGTCAGCCGCCACGACCAGGCGCTTACCGCCCATCTCGGTATAGAGGACGAATTTGGCCCGCTCCGGCTTCCATTCCGGGCCGAGCGTCGGGTTTCTGAGGTAATGACAGTAAAACGTGCGGCAGACATCGGGACGGGTCGGGTGAATGCCGCAGCCGCGTCCCTGCACCACGAACTTGCACCATTGGCCCGCGACCTTGTCGACCTCGGGGATGCGAAAAACCTTGCAGCACATCGTGCAGGTCCCGCATTCGCGGCCCTGCACCAAAAGGCTCGCTGCGTCGATCGGCCCTGCGGTCATGACGCGCGCAGAGAAGATCGGCATCGAGGCGACCCAGCCGGCGCCCTCACCGAAATCTCACGCATATGCCGCAGCCCCTGTTGATCTCGCAAAGACGCGAGACGTTCCCCGTGCAAAACAGTCTGGAGCGGCCATAAACCAGGGTCAAGCCGATGTCGCGCCCAGCCGAACGAGGCGTTGACTTGGCCTGTCAGGAGATGGCGGCTGAGAAATTCGCGAAAAAGCGATCCGCGGTTTTCTTCGCGGTTCCGTTCACGAGGCCGCCGCCATATTTCGCGAGCTTCCCTCCGACATTCGCCTGAACGGCATAGCGCAGGATCGTGCCACCCCCCACGGCTTCGCTGAGGGTGACGTCAGCGGCTCCCTTGGCAAAGCCGGCGATGCCGCCCTGCCCCTCCCCCGCAATGCGATATCCGTGCGGCGCGTCGATGTTTGAGAGGTCGATCCTGCCCTTGAACGTGGCAGTCAGCGGGCCGATCTTAAATTTCGCGATCGCCTCGAACGACGTTTCACCGGTCCTCACCAGGGCGTGGCACCCCGGAATGCAAGCCTGCATGACCGACGGATCGTTCAGCTTTTTCCAAACGGTCGCGGGGTCGGCCGGAAGGTGGACCTCGCCCGTCATCGCCATGGTCATTCTGCTGGTCCTCCATCGGTGATCGATACAAGCGCTGCAGATCTCGCGTTCCTTGGCTTGAACGTTGCAGCGAGGAGCGCCGCCGTGCAAGCCGCTTCCCGGACGCGATGCGGGATTTTACATTGCCACGACGATCGGCGCATTGCACACACGACTGAATTCGAAGAGGCAGGCTCATGAGTTTGAAGGCGGATCTTGCGGTTTTAGGTGCGGGCATCGTCGGCGTATCGGCCGCCCTCCACCTGCAAAAGCGCGGTCGCGACGTCGTGATGATCGATCGGCGCGGCGGGGCCGGCGAGGAAACGAGCTACGGCAACGCCGGCTTGATCGAGCGCTCCTCGCTGTTTCCCTATAGTTTCCCGCGCGAATGGGGAACGCTGGTGCGCTATGCCCAAAACCGCTCGACGGATGCACATTATCATGCCAGCGCGCTGACGGTCGTCGCGCCGTGGCTGGCGCGCTATTATGCCCATTCATCGCCAGAAGGCATTGCTCAGACCTTCACGGCCTCGAAGCCGCTGATCGAGCGCTCGCTGATCGAACATGAAGGCCTCATGGAGGAGGCGGGCGCGACGCATCTTCTTCGGAAGGTGGGCTGGATCAAGGCGTTCCGGACCGAGACAAGCCTGGCAAAAGGCTTGGCCGAGGCCGAGAAGCTGCGCCGTTACGATCTGGCGATCGACACGCTCGATGGTGCGGGCATCGCCGAGCGCGAACCCCATGTCGGCTCCGGTTTGATCGGCGGCCTTCACTTCAAGGACCCGGGTGCCGTCTCCGACCCCGGCGCTTTGGTTCGCGCCTACGCGACCCTGTTCATGACCCAAGGTGGGCGGTTTTTGCAGGGCGACGCCAAGACGCTGTCGCAGAACGGATCTGGTTGGCAGATCGCGACCGAGGATGGGCTCGTCATGGCCCGTGAGGTCGTCGTGGCGCTCGGCCCCTGGGCCGACGATATCTTCCGCCCGCTCGGCTATGATATCCCGCTCGGCATCAAGCGCGGGTACCACCTCCATTTCCGCCCGAAGGGCAATGCGGTGTTGAACCGCCCGATCCTTGATGTCGATGGCGGCTTTCTGCTCGCCCCGATGTCGCACGGGATTCGGTTGACGACGGGAGCCGAATTCGCTCGCCGCGACACGCCGCAAACGCCGGTGCAGATCGCCCGCGCGGAGCCCAAGGCGCGCGCGCTGTTCCCGCTGGCCGAAGCCATCGAGGCAAAGCCCTGGATGGGCGCACGCCCATGCCTGCCGGATATGCTCCCGGTCATCGGCGAAGCGCCCCGCCATCCCGGTCTCTGGTTCGACTTCGGGCATCAGCATCACGGACTGACGCTCGGCCCTGTGACCGGCCGCCTTTTGGCCGAACTCATCACGGGCGAGACCCCCTTCACCGATCCCCGGCCCTATCAGTTGGAGCGCTTCGTCTAAGCCTCATCAAGCGGGCGTGGCGGAACGACGGAACCGAAGCGGTCGCGCCAACTCGGCAGTGCGCCCGCGAAGGGCAGTGCTGTCGCCTCGAATAATCCGCGCGCAATCGCGCGGGCGACGCAATCGGCCGCGAGCGTGCCGAGCTCGGTCAAGTTGCGTTCGGTCGCGTCTTTCACGATGCGGCCCGTCGCGGCGGCGAAGACGATATCACCATCGAGCGCCGCATGGGTCGGGCGCAGCGCGTGAGCAAAGCCGTCATGGGCCATGACGGCGAGCCGTTTGGCCTGCGCTTTGGTCAGTGCGGCATCGGTGACGACGATCGCCAGCGTGGTGTTCTCGGGCGCGTCGCCCTTCGTGCGAACCGCGAGAGCGTCGTCCGGAAACGCAAGCGGCCAACCAAGAGCGCCGAATTCATCGCCGCGCTCGAAAGGGGCCGCCCACCAATGCGGGCCTGAGCCGACCGTCGCCTGCCCGAGAGCGTTGACCACCACGAGAGCCGCAACCGTGAAACCGGCTTGAGTGAGGGCGCTGGCCGAGCCCAGCCCACCCTTGAGATTGGCCGTCGTGGCCCCGAGCCCCGCGCCGACGCTGCCGAGCGTGAATGCTCCGCCGGCTGCCGCCGTGGCGGCGCGATAGCCGAGATCCCAATAAGGAGGCATGCGGTCCCAGTTTTTGTCGCCGCCGTTGTGGAGATCGAAGAGGATGGCGCCGGGCACGATCGGAATGCGTGTGCGACCGACGAGAAATCCGCGCCCCTGCTGTCGCAGCCACGCCATCACGCCGCCTGCCGCATCGAGCCCGAAGGCCGACCCGCCCGATAGGACAAGACCATTCACGCCCGGCACCGTCATTTCGGGGTCGAGCAGCGCCGTATCCCGGGTGCCCGGCGCGCCGCCATGGATCGCGACAGAGGCCACAGCGGGGTCGTCGAACAGAACCGCCGTCACGCCGGATGCGAGAGCGGCATCATGGGCGTGTCCCACCCGAACGCCAGGGATATCGGTCAAGAGATTATGCGTCATGCGGCCCATCTCCAAACATGAGGTTGCTTGCCAAAAGCGACGTCAGTTGCAGCATCTTCGCCAAAGGGGCGACCAGCCGTTGTGGCGTCGTTCTGCTTTCCTTGCGTCGGAGCTTGGTTTAGCAACGGCTGCATGTCGACCGATGTCACGCTCCCGGCTGCCGTAGTGGCCGGCCTCGTCTCGTTTCTCAGCCCCTGCGTGTTGCCGCTGGTGCCGCCCTATCTCTGTTATCTGGCCGGCGCCACATTGGACGAATTGAGCGTGGCGACGACACGGCAAACGCGGCGAGACGCCGTGCTGGCGAGCCTCTTATTCGTCGCCGGCTTCACCACGGTCTTCGTCGCGCTCGGGGCCACGGCCTCGGTGCTCGGCACGGTGTTTCGACAATTCTCGAGCGTGCTGTCGGTCGCGTCCGGCCTCGTCATCATCGTCATGGGGCTGCATTTCATCGGCCTGTTTCGGATCGGCTTCCTCTATCGGGAGGCGCGTCTCGAGATGCGGCAACGCCCGGCCGGCTTGTGGAGCGCCTATCTGATGGGCTTTGCCTTCGCGTTCGGCTGGACACCATGTATCGGGCCGATCCTGGCCGCGATTCTCACGCTCGCAGGGTCCGAGGCGACGGTGTTGCGCGGAGCGGGGCTGCTGCTCCTGTACTCGGCCGGGCTCGGGATTCCATTCATTGCCGCGGCCTTCGCGATCGGGACGTTCCTGAGCTTTCTCAAACGGTTCCGCGCCTATTTTGCGACCGTGGAGAAGGTTGCGGGCGGCCTTCTGGTGCTGACCGGATTGGCCTTCCTGACGGGCGGCATGCAGACGCTCTCGTTCTGGCTGATCGAGACGTTCCCCGGTCTCGCGCAGCTGGGCTGACAAAACGAAACCCGCCTCTGCATGACAGAGGCGGGTTCGATAGATCATTGAAAAACGGCTACTAAGCCGTTGTTATCAATCGTTTTCGAAATACGTGACCTTGCCGTCCGGGCCCTTCTTCCACGTGTACATCACGTAGCCGGCCTTGGTCAGATCGCCCTTCTTGTCAAAGGCGAGCGGCCCGATGACGGTCGGGAACGACGCTCCCGAATGCATTTCGTCAGCAACCTTCTTCGGATCGACCGACTTGGCCTTTTCGGCAGCTTCGGCCATCACCTGCATGGCGGCGTAGCTGTAGAGCGTGTAGGCTTGCGGATCGAAGTTCTTGGCCGTGAATTCCTTCACGACTTCGGCAGCCGCCGGGTTGTGGCGCGGGTCGGGACCGAAGGTCATCAGCGTGCCGACGACACCTGGGCCGCCGATCGACGCGAATTCGTTATCGGTGATGCCGTCGCCCGACATCATCACGGCATTGACGCCCTGATCGGTCATCTGACGGCGGATCAAGCCGCCTTCCGGATGCAGACCGCCCCAATAGACGAGTGCCGCGCCGGATGCCTTGAGCTTCGACACGACGGCCGAATAGTCCTTCTCGCCCGTGTTGACGCCTTCGTAGAGGACCGGCTTCACGCCATCCTTGGCAAGATCGTCCTTCGTGGCATCCGCAAGACCTTTGCCGTAGGTGGTCTTGTCGTGAAGGATCGCGATCTTCTTGCCCTTGAAGTGCTCTTCGATGTATTTCGCCGCGACCGCGCCCTGCTGGTCGTCACGACCGCAGGTCCGGAACACGTCCCACTTGCCCTTCTCGGTCAGCTGCGGATTGGTGGCGGCCGGGGTGACCATCAGGATGTTGTTGTCGACATAGACGTCCGACGCCGGAATGGTGACGCCCGAGTTGAAGTGGCCGACCACCCAGGTCACGCCGTCGCCGACGAATTTGTTGGCGACCGAGACGCCCTGCTTGGGATCGGAAACGTCGTCACCGGTTTCGAGAACCAGCTTCTGGCCGAGAACGCCGCCCTTGGCGTTGATATCCGCGACCGCCTGCTCGGCACCCTTCTGCAGCTGTGCGCCGAATGCTGCGTTCGGGCCAGTAAGCGGGCCGGCAACGCCGACCTTGATGTCGGCATGCGCGGCGCCCGTGAAGGCAAGACCCGCTGCGAGCACGCAGCTCGACAACCAAAACTTCTTCATGACCACTCCCAATCGTAAGAAAAATCGGCGAACCGTGGACCGGCCCGCTGCTGCAGAAATCCGCTCCCGCGGCAGAGTGCTGAACACAATGGACGTTGTCACGTTAAAACGGCACAACCGTCGATCGCGTCCCGCAAGGAGGTCAGGCGCCCTTCTGCGTCCAGCCGAGAGGGCCGGATTTGGCGTAAATCCATGAATATTGCGTCGTCATCTGCGACACCCGCTTGGATCGATAGCCATAGCCGGCCGCGAGCAACAGGATTACGAGAGCCAACACATAAGCCGGCACCGACAGGAGGTCGGCACCGAACAAAGCGTAATGCAGAAACCGCACCACAGCCGCGAGCACGACCATGTAGAACGGCACGATCGTAAACGCTTTCCAGCCGGCCGCGATGGCCCGTCCACTGGCGATCGCTCCCGCTCCGCCCAACAGGATCGTGACGAACAGAAACTGCAACAGGCCGTTCGGCGTGTCGTCGTAGAACAAGCCCGCCATCAATGATGTCCACCCTCGAGATATGCGGCCCGCACTTCGGGCCGGGACAGAAGCTCGCGTCCAGTCCCCGACATCGTGATGACGCCGTTGACCATCACATATCCACGATCGGCCAATTTGAGCGCGTGAAAGGCATTTTGCTCGACCAGAAACACCGTCAGGCCCTCGGTCTTGTTGAGATGCTGGATCGCGTCGAAAATCAGCTTCACGATCAGGGGGGCCAGCCCGAGCGAGGGTTCGTCGAGCAGGAGCAGACGGGGTCGGCTCATCAGGGCACGGGCGATCGCCAGCATCTGCTGCTCGCCGCCCGACAACGTCCCGCCGCGCTGGCTCGAGCGTTCCTTCAACCGGGGAAACATCGTGAAAACGCGTTCGAGATCCTGATCGAAATAGGCGAACTTGTTGATCGAGGCGCCCATCTGCAGGTTTTCATAGACGCTCATCCGGGCGAAGATGCGCCGTCCTTCAGGGGATTGCGCGATCGACAGACGGGCGATCTCATGCGTCGGCATGCGGGTGATATCCCGCCCATCGAACGTGATGGTGCCTTCGCGCGCCCGCGGATTGCCGAAAATCGTCATCATCAGGGTCGATTTCCCGGCCCCGTTGGCGCCGATCAGCGTCACGATCTCACCCTGATTGACGTCGAGATCGACCCCCTTCAGGGCGATGATCTTCCCGTAATAGGTCTTCACGCCACGGATCGTCAGCATCGGCGCGGGCGCCGGCTCAGCCAGGGGCGCCGGCACGGGACGCGGCGTCGTCGCAACAGCCCCGTCGAGCGGCATGTCGTTCAGGCTCGTCATGCGCCGACCTCCGCCTCGATCTCGGCTTCCACCTGCGCCACCTCTTCATCCTCGACGCCGAGATAGGCCGCGATCACGCGCGGGTCTTGCTGCACTTCTGTCGGCGTGCCGTCGGCGATCTTGGTGCCGTAATCGAGCACGATCACGTGGTCGGAGATTTCCATCACGACCGACATGTCGTGTTCGATGAGAAGCACCGAGGTCGCATGATCCTTGCGGATGAGGCGCAGCAATGCGTTGAGTTCACCGGACTCGCGCGGGTTGAGGCCGGCGGCCGGTTCGTCGAGGCATAGCAGCACCGGATCGGTACACATGGCCCGCACGATCTCAAGCCGACGCTGATCGCCATAGGGCAGATCGCCGGCCGGATCGTCGGCACGACCGATCAAGCCGATGCGGTCGAGCCAATCCTTGGCTTTCTCGACCGCAGCCGTCTCCTGGGCTTTGTAGCCACCGATGCCGAGGACGCCGCCGAACGTGAAGCCGGATGCGATCATCAGGCGGTTATGCTGCGCGACCATCAAATTCTCGAGCACCGTCATGCCGGTGAAGAGGCGGATGTTTTGGAACGTCCGCGCAACCCTCGCCCGCCAGGAGATCTCGTGATCGGGCATGCGCTCGAGCAGATAGATGTCACCCGTCGACGATCCGCGGTTCTTGGCGCCCGACGCCGTGAGGGCGGCGACATCGGCCGACGCCGCGATCCCCTGCCGGGCCAGCGCGAGGCGCCCTTCGGTCGGCTTGTAAAAACCCGTCACGCAATTGAACACCGTCGTCTTGCCGGCGCCATTCGGGCCGATCAGCGCGGTGATGTCGCCACGCCCAACCGTGAACGACAGGTTGTTAACGGCGATGAGACCGCCGAAACGCATCGTCAAATGCTCGACGACCAGGAGGGGGTCGGTCTGCCAGCGCATCAACCGTGTCCCTCCTTCACCAGTGATCCCGAAATAGCTCTGCGCTCCTTAAGGAAGATGGATGGCTCACGCGTCGCGATGATGCCGCGCGGTTTCCAGATCATCATAACGACCATGCCGAAGCCGAAGATCAGCATGCGGTATTGAGTCGGATCGAAGTTGGGGCCGAAAATCGCTTTGAGAAAGTCGAGTTCACGCAGGATTTCGGTGCCGCCGATCATGACGACAGCCGCAATCGCGACCCCGATCTGCGAGCCCATGCCGCCCAGCACCACGATGGCCAGGATGGTGGCGGATTCGATGAAGGTGAAGCTTTCCGGACTCACGAAGCCCTGACGCACCGCGAAGAACGATCCCGCGAAACCGCCGAAGAAGGCCCCGAGCGCGAAAGCCGTCAGCTTGGTATTGACCGTGTTGATGCCGAGCGACCGACACGCGATCTCGTCCTCGCGCAAGGCTTCCCATGCACGACCGACCGGCAGGCGTCGGAGCCGCAGGGTGACGAAGTTGGTCAACAGCGCGAGGCAGAGGATGAGATAGAACAGAAAGATGGTCCGATGAATCGGCGTGAAGGTCAGGCCGAAGAGATGCGCAAATCCTTCGTCGCCGGCCGTGAAAGGAATGCCGAAGAACGTGACCTTCGGAATCGATGAAATCCCGGCATAGCCATTGGTGAGATCGGTCCAGTTGATCAGCACGATGCGGATGATCTCTCCGAACGCGAGCGTCACGATGGCTAGGTAATCGCCGCGCAGACGGAGCACGGGGAAGCCAAGAATGATCCCCCAGAACGCCGCCAGGATGCCGGCCAGCGGCAGGCAGAGCCAGAACGACAGGCCGAACGTGGTTGAGAGGAGCGCGTAGGAATAGGCGCCGACCGCGTAGAACGCGACATAGCCGAGATCGAGCAGGCCGGCGAGGCCGACCACGATGTTCAAGCCCCACCCGAGCATCACGTAGATCAGGATCTGGATGCCGTAATTGTTGATCCACTTCAACGACCCGCTGGGGCCGAGCGAACCGAGCATCACGAGCGGGAAGGCGAAGAGTGCCGCGACGACGAAGAGGCTCAGATAGGTCTTGGCAAACACCTCGGCGCGCGACGGCTTCCGCAATTCCTGCGGCCGTGCCGCAGTGGCGACGCGGCTTGAAGAATGCCGGTAGACGATCCCGATCATCCGGGCCGCGAAGACGGCGATGCAAGCGCCGATGGCCCATGACCAGCGCGGCTCCACTACCAGCGCGTTGGACATGTCCTCATGCGTACTGAACATCAGGATCGGGATCGATAGGCCGAGGGTCACGAGAGCGGCGAAACCCGCATCCTTGATCGCGGCGAGGACGTCGAACGCCGGGGTTGCGGGTGCCTGCGCCAAAGCGGCGCCGCCCGGTTTGGTCATATCCATCGTCATCGGATCATACCTTCTCGATCTCAGGCCGGCCGAGCAGGCCGGAGGGCATGAAGATCAAGGTGATGGCCAGGATCGAGAAGGCCGCGACATCCTTGTAGTCGGACGAGAAATAGGCCGACCAGAACACTTCGATCAAGCCGATCAGCAGTCCGCCCAGCACGGCCCCCGGCAAGGATCCGATGCCGCCCAGAACCGCGGCCGTGAAAGCCTTGACGCCTGGGATAAACCCATCGGCAAAATTGACCACGCCATAATAGCTCAGGAACAGCACGCCTGCGACGGCCGCGAGGGCAGCGCCGATCACGAAGGTCAACGAGATGGTGCGGTCGACGTCGATGCCGAGAAGAGCCGCCATCCTCCGATCCTGCTCGCAAGCCCGCTGTGCGCGGCCGAGCGAGGTGTGTTGCACGAGGTACCAGAACCCGGCCAAGAGCACGACCGTCACGCCGACGATCATGATCTGCTTGTAGGACAGCGTCACGTTGTAATCGCCGCCGCTGGTGACATGGATCACGGTGTCGAAGAGCGACGGGATCGTCTTGTTGCGCGGACCTTGAACGACCTGCACGAAATTCGACAGGAAGATCGACATGCCGATGGCCGAGATCAGCGGCGCGAGGCGGAACGAGCCGCGCAGCGGGCGATAGGCCACCCGTTCGATCGTCCAGCTCCAGAGGGCCGTGATGACCATCGAGCCGACCAGGACGACGATGAAGGCCAAGGCGAGATTGGTGATCCCCAGCAATTGGGTCAGGATCAGAAAGATGATCAAGGCCACGAAGGCCGACAGCATGAAGACGTCGCCATGGGCAAAATTGACCATGCCGATGATGCCGAACACCATCGTGTAGCCGATGGCGATGAGCCCGTAGATCGAGCCAAGCGTGATGCCGTTGATCAATTGCTGGAGGAAAATCTCCATACGCGACCCTACCCTTACCCTGACCGGCTCCGGCCAATTCATCACAAATCCGACTGTGATCGATCACAGTCGTTGATAAAGGCTAGCAAGGCACATGCCGCCTCGCAATCCAGATTCGTCTTAAAATTGTCTAATTTCAGCGACCGTGTCGGTTCGTCCCACCTTCGCCGATTTGCGAGCCGGCGTTCCCGTATGGTACGCGCCAGGATCGTCTTCTTTCCGGTGAGTTCCCATGATCCCGCGCTATTCCCGTCCCGCCATGGTGACCATCTGGGAGCCGCAGACCCGCTTCCGCATCTGGTTCGAGATTGAGGCGCATGCCTGTGACGCACTGGCGGATCTTGGGGTCATTCCGAAAGACGCCGCCAAGGCGATCTGGGAGAAGGCCGGCCATGTGACGTTCGACGTCGCCCGCATCGACGAGATCGAGCGCGAGACCAAGCATGACGTGATCGCGTTCCTGACCCATCTTGCCGAATTTCTAGGCCCGGAAAGCCGCTTCGTGCATCAGGGCATGACCTCGTCGGACGTGCTCGACACGTGCCTCGCGGTCCAACTTGCCCGCGCCAGCGACCTGTTGATCGCCGATGTCGACGCGCTGCTGACAGCACTCCGCAAGCGCGCTTTCGAGCATAAGATGACACCGACGATCGGCCGCTCGCACGGCATCCATGCCGAGCCGGTCACCTTCGGGCTGAAGCTCGCGCTCGCCTATGCTGAATTTGCGCGCTGCCGCGCCCGGTTGGTTGCGGCGCGCGCCGAAATCGCCACCTGCGCGATGTCGGGCGCGGTCGGGACCTTCGCCAACATCGACCCCGCCGTTGAAGTCCATGTCGCCAAAGCTATGGGTCTGACGCCGGAGCCCGTCTCAACGCAGGTCATCCCGCGCGATCGGCATGCCATGTTCTTCGCGACGCTCGGGGTCGTGGCCTCCTGCATCGAGCGGCTCGCGACCGAGATCCGGCACCTGCAGCGGACCGAGGTGCTAGAGGCGGAGGAGTATTTTTCGCCCGGCCAGAAGGGTTCATCGGCGATGCCGCACAAACGCAATCCGGTCCTGACCGAGAATCTCACGGGTCTCGCGCGGCTGGTGCGCGGCATGGTCACGCCAGCGCTCGAAAATGTGGCGCTCTGGCATGAACGCGACATCTCGCATTCATCGGTTGAGCGCGCGATCGGACCGGACGCGACCATCACGCTCGATTTCGCTTTGGCACGGCTGACCAACGTGATCGACAATCTCGTGATCTATCCGGAAAACATGCAGAAAAACCTGGACCGTCTGGGTGGTCTCGTCCATTCGCAGCGCGTGCTGCTGGCGTTGACCCAGGCGGGGGTGTCACGCGAAGACGCCTATCGGCTGGTCCAGCGCAACGCCATGCCGGTGTGGCGCGGCGAAGGCGACTTTCTGACCCTGCTGAAGAACGATCCCGATGTCGCGAAGGCCCTGACGTCCGAGGTGATCGAGAGCCTCTTCGACCTCGGCTATCATACCAAACATGTCGATACGATCTTCGACCGGGTCTTCGGGCCGGCCTGATCGGGCCGTCACAACGCCGGCTCATCAATGGACGGGGCGTTGCGCCCCGTCCCGTCGCCTACACGAGCTTGACGAGTTGCTTGCCGAAATTTTGTCCGTCGAGCAGGCCGATGAAGGCCGCCGGCGCCGCATCGAGCCCCTCGGCGATCGTTTCACGATAGGTCAGCTTGCCGGTCGCGACGAGGTCGGTCAGCGCCGCGATGGCGTCGGGCCACAGATCGAGATGATCCGATACGATGAACCCCTCCATCTTGAACCGCACACGAAGAAAGATGTGCATGTTCGGCAGGGTCGTCGGCGCGCCCTGGTAAGACGCGATGAGGCCGCAGATGGCGACGCGAGACAAATGATTGAGGTGCTCGATCGCGGTCGTGAAGGGCACGCCGCCGACATTCTCGAACAGGCCGTCGATGCCATGGGGAAGAGCCGCCGCGAGATCGGCCGCAAAGCTGCTCGATTTGTGATCGACGCAAGCATCGTAGCCGAGGGTCTCGACCGCGTAACGGCACTTGTCGGGGCCGCCTGCGATACCGACAGCGCGAGCGCCGGCCGCTTTCGCCAACTGGCCGACGACTGAGCCAACGGCTCCCGTCGCCGCAGACACCAGGATTGTTTCACCCGGCTTCGGAGCGATGATTTTGTTCAAGCCGTACCATGCGGTCACGCCCGGCATGCCGGCGACGCCCAGAAAGGCGCTGAGCGGCACGCGACTGTCATCGACCTTGCGAAGCCCTGCGCCGTCACTGATGGCATAAAGCTGCCAGCCGCCCATACCGACCACCTTGTCGCCAGGTTTGAATGACGAGTGGCGTGACTCGACCACATCGCCGACCGTCCCACCCCCCATGGTGGCGCCGATCTCCTGCGGCACCGCATAGGATTTCGCCGCGCTCATGCGGCCCCGCATGTAGGGATCGAGCGACAGAAACAGGTTGCGGATCAACACCTGCCCCTCACGCAACGCCGCAACAGGGGCCTCGACCATGCGAAAATGCCGGCTCTCGACCTTGCCTTCGGGTCGACTATCGAGAACGAGGCTTCTGTTGGTCATCATCGCGCGGGAACTCCTTGTCGCTGCGGTCGTCAGCCGCAGATGGGTCAGGCTATGCGACGGTTCAACTCATGCCATTGCATGCCTGCCTCCAATCGCGCATGGGTTCGCCGAGCGATGCTGGAGCTGTTTATGTCAACACGTGCCGCAGACGAAAACAGCGCCGCACGGACGATGCCGTCCTCCGGCCCGCATAAGCCCGACGCCGTGCATGGACATCCGACGACGAGCCTGCCGGCCCTTGGTCTCGCGGCGCTCGGCATCGTGTTCGGCGATATCGGCACCAGCCCACTTTACACCTTGAAGACGGTGCTGGACGGCATCGGCGATGCCACGCAGCCCGCGACGATCCTCGGTCTGCTGAGCCTCTTGATCTGGACCTTGGTGATCGTCACGACGCTGAAATACGTCACCATCGCGATGAGCGTCGGCAACGATGGCGAAGGCGGTATTCTCGCGCTGATGTCGCTGATCGGCATGAAGAAACATCGGGCCGCCATCGTGGCGATCGGGCTGTTCGGCGCAGCGCTGATTTATGGCGACGGAGCGATCACGCCCGCCATTTCGGTGCTGTCGGCGATCGAGGGCCTCGATATGGCGACCCCCGCGTTCCATCCCTATATCGTGCCGGGTGCGGTCGCGATCCTGCTGGCGCTATTCATCGCGCAACCGCTCGGCACCGAGCGGATCGGCAAGGCCTTCGGTCCCATCATGGTGGCATGGTTCCTGGCGCTTGCGGCCATGGGGATCGGCGGCATCCTCCATCACCCTGGAGTCTTCGCCGCCCTCAATCCGGTTTATGGAATAGCCTTTCTGGCCTCCAATGGCGTGAAAGGCTTTCTCGTACTCGGCGGGGTCTTTCTCTGTGTTACGGGCGCCGAAGCCCTCTATGCCGATATGGGTCATTTCGGGCCGAAACCGATCCGCCTTGCCTGGATCGGTGTCGTGTTTCCCAGCCTCGTGCTGAATTATGCCGGACAAGCCGCGATCGTGCTCGACGGCGCCCCGACGGACGGCAACATCTTCTATCGGCTCTGCCCGGGTCCGCTACTGATCCCGCTGGTCGTGCTGGCGACGCTCGCAACCATCATTGCCAGCCAAGCCATCATCACGGGCGCGTTTTCGATGACCCGCCAAGCGATCCAACTCGGCTGGCTGCCGCGCGTCGCGGTCAAGCAGACATCGGCCGAAGGCTACGGACAAATCTACGTCGGAAGCGTCAATTGGATCCTGATGATCGTGACGATCGGGCTGACGCTCGGATTTCAGAAATCGGATCATCTCGCGAGCGCCTATGGCATCGCGGTCTCGCTCACGATGCTGATCACGACCGTGCTGCTGTTCATCGCCATGCGCGAAATTCTCAAGTGGAGCGCGGCCGTCGCGGGCCTGGTCGCGGCCTTCTTTCTCATCATCGATCTGGCCTTCGTCGGCGCCAATGCGGTGAAGATCGCCGATGGCGGCTATGTGCCTCTGCTGATCGCGGCCCTCATCTACGGACTGATGTGGATCTGGCATCGCGGCTCCGAAGCGGTGGCCAAGCGGTTCGAGGAAAGCATCATCCGGGTCGAAGATTTCAGCGCCCAGGCGGTGGCCAAACAAACCCCGCGTGTCCCCGGCACAGCGGTGTTCCTCACGCGGACCACGCGCGATGTGCCGCCCGTGCTGCTCTGGCATATGCAGCATAACCGCGCGCTTCACACGTATCTGTTCGTTCTGACGGTCAGCACCGCCTCGGTGCCGTGGATCGCTGCCGACAAGCATCTCACGGTCGACGAACTCGCGCCGAACTTCTGGCGTGCCGAAGCGGTGTTCGGCTTTATGGAAAATATCGACATCCCTGCCCTGCTGGCGACGGCCGAATATCACGGTTGTCGGCTCGATCTCGAGGACGTGACCTATTACGTCGGCCATGCCTCGATCGTGCGACGCGAGGACGGTCGAGGCTTGCCGCGATGGATCGAGGCCATCTATGCCGCGATGGAACGTAACTCGAGCCATGTCGGCGACGTGATGCGCCTGCCGCACGAGAATACCGTGGAGCTCGGGCGGCAGGTCTCGATTTGACGCTGGTGGACAGACAACCGCTGCTGATCGTGCTGAGCGGGTTGCCGGGTACCGGAAAGACCACGATCGCCCGACTGCTGGCGCGCCGCCTTCGTGCCGCCCATATCCGGATCGACACGATCGAACAGGGGATCCGCAATGCGGGCGAGGCCGTCGGCATCGCCGGCTATCTCGTCGGATATGGCATGGCCGGGGATCATATCGCGCTCGGGCTCGATGTGGTTGCCGATAGCGTCAATCCGTTGCCGGAAACGCGCGCGGCCTGGCAATCGGTCGCCCAGCGGAACGGCGCGGCCCTGCTGAACGTCGAGATCATCTGTTCCGATCCGGTCGAGCACCGGCGGCGCGTGGAAGGGCGCGTCAAAGACGATACGGGTCTGATCCCCCCGACCTGGGCGGGTGTCTTGACGCATGACTACGAGGCGAGGCTGGATCACCGCCTCGTGCTCGATACCGCGATGATGTCGCCTGTCGACGCTGTATCGCGGATCATCGACGGGATGGCAGCCGCCTTGGACAGGAGCATCGTCGAGGGCTAGCCCTTACGGCTTCGCGCAGGCTTGGCACAAGCCGTTGAACGTCAGCGCCACATCCGAGATCGTGATGTGATTGGCTTTGTTTAAAGCGACGATATCGGCCGTCGGAATGTCATAATCGACATCCTCGACGCGGCCACATGCGGTGCAGAGAAAATGCGCGTGACCGTGTCGCGAGGGTTCGTAGAGAGCCGAGGCGGTGCCGGGCACCTTCACTTCATGCACAAGGCCCAAGTCGCGCAACCGTTCCAGCGCGCGATAGACCGTGGAATGGCCGAGTCCAGCCTGCCGCCGCCGCGCTTCGGCATAGATGTCCCCGGCCGCAGCATGTTGGCCCGGAGGCTGCGCCAGAACCACGTCATAGACGAGCCGATAGTTCTTCGGGAGCTTGGGCGGCGTATCCGGATGCATCTCAAACTCTTGGTTTCGACTCATCGGCAAATCTCATCCTTGCCTTGATGATCAAAAGTGAATATGGTTCTCACTGTCACCCAGACGGGTTCGAAGATCAAGCGGAACGGCCGTTCACGGCGTTGCCGCTCCTGCTCCACGATGAAGAGGAACGCCTCATGACTGAGGATAACACTATTCTGACGACCCGTCAGGGTCACCCGGTCCGCGACAATCAGTCTACCCGGACGGTCGGCGAACGCGGCCCGGCGACGCTCGAGAACTATCAGTTCATCGAGAAGATCACGCATTTCGATCGCGAACGAATTCCGGAACGCGTCGTTCATGCGCGCGGCGCTGGCGCACACGGTTATTTTGAAGCCTATGGCAAGATCGGCGACGAGCCGGCCTCCAAATACACGCGCGCCCGCGTGCTGACCGAGACTGGCGTGAGGACGCCGATGGTGGTGCGATTCTCCACCGTGGCCGGTGCTAAAGAGAGCCCCGAGACCGAGCGCGACCCGCGTGGCTTTGCGGTCAAGTTCAAGACTGTCGCCGGCAATTGGGATCTGGTCGGCAACAACCTCAAGGTGTTCTTCATCCGGGACGCTATCAAGTTTCCCGACATGATCCATGCCTTCAAACCGGATCCGGTGACCAATCGCCAGGAAGCCTGGCGGTTCTTCGACTTTGTGGGAATGCACCCCGAGTCGCTCCACATGGTGACGCACCTCAAGTCCCCGTGGGGTATCCCGGCCAATTATCGTGAGATGGAAGGCTCTGGCGTCAACACCTACAAGCTCGTCAACGACGAGGGTGAAGCCGTTCTCTGCAAATTCCATTGGGAGCCGAAACAGGGCATTCGCAACCTAACCTCCGCTCAGGCCGCCGAGATCCAGGGTAAGGATGTCGGCCATGCCACGCGCGACCTCTATGACAACATCGCCAAGGGCAATTTCCCGGAGTGGGAATTCTGCGTGCAGATCATGCCCGATGGCCCGAACGACCATCTCTCCTTCGACCCGCTCGACGACACCAAGCTGTGGCCTGTCGATCAATTCCCGCTGCTGCCCTGTGGCCGCATGGTGTTGGATCGCGCCCCGTCGAACTTCTTCGCGGAAGTTGAGCAGGTCGCGTTCGGCACGGGGGTGCTGGTCGATGGTATCGACTTCTCGGACGACAAGATGCTCCAGGGCCGGACGCTGTCCTACTCGGACACGCAGCGTCACCGCGTCGGCGCGAACTATCTGCAGTTGCCGATCAACGCGCCGCGTGAGGGCCTCCGCGCCATGACCAACCAGCGCGACGGCCAGATGACCTATGTGGTCGATGGCGGCCCGAACCCCAACGTCAACTATGAGCCAAGCGTGCTGGGCCAGAGCCTCAAGGAAGCTCCGAAGCCGGCCAAGGACTATCACCAGCCGGTCGAGGGGCGTCTCGGTCGTTATCAGACCAGCCGCACCACGGACGATTACACCCAGGCCGGCGAGCGTTATCGCACGTTCCAGGATTGGGAGCGCGACGACCTCATCAACAACCTCGTCAACGACATGAAGGCCTGCCCGGAGGCGATCCAGCTTCGCATGGTGTGGCACTTCTGGCATTGCGATCCCGATTACGGCACCCGCGTCGCGACGGGCGCCGGTATCGATCTGGAAAAGGCGAAAGCTCTTCCGCCGCTGCCGGGCCGCGCGGCTCCGGGCCAGCGGCTCGAGCACCCGACCTATACGGATGGCACGACCGAGGAGCCGATGCGGACCGCAGCGGAATAAGCGGCCGAAGCACGCGACGTCAACGTCAAGGCCCGGCGGAGCGATCCGCCGGGCTTTTTCACGCCACCGCGCCGGGTCGTGGGGAGGTTCGTAACAACAGCAGGGTCGAGGCGCCGAACAGAACCGCCGCCGCCGCGAAGGGTGCGCCGGGGAACAGAACCGGCGCGCCGGGCGCCGTAAAAGCCGCGAAGATCTGCGTCATCAGCAGTGGCCCGAGAATCGAGGCAAGGCTTTGCACGCTGGCGACAGCGCCCTGCAGCTCCCCTTGCGCCTCGGCCGGTACCTCATGCGACATCAACGCGTTGATGGCCGGCATCGCGAGCCCCTGAATGGCCCCGAGGATGATCAGCGCATAGACCATCCAGCCCTCGCTCGCGAGCATGTAACCGATCGCCGATAGGCAGGCCGCCACGACGCCGATCAGCGCCGCATTCCGCTCCCCGATGCGGCGAATGATGGGAGCCACCAACAGCCCCTGCACCAGGGCGGACGTGATGCCGACCAGGGCCAGAGAGATGCCGATCTGCGCTTCGCTCCAGCCGTATCGGGCGATCGCCGAATAAGCCCAGACCGATACATATACGGCCTGCGCGAGGAAAAAGAGCAGCAGCACGATCGCCCAACGGGTCAGGGCGGGCTGGCGACGCAGGGCCGCGACGGCCCCGAACGGACTGGCGCGGGACCATCGGAAGCGCCGTCGCATGTCGGGCTGCAGCGATTCCGGCAGGACGAAATAGCCGAAGGCGAAATTCAGCAGGGAGCAGGCGGCCGCAGCCAGAAACGGCACCTTGTGGCCGAACTGGCCGAGAAGGCCGCCGATGGCCGGGCCAAGGATAAAGCCGATCCCGAAGGCGGCGCCGATCAGCCCGAATGCTTTGGCGCGTCCCTCGGGCGGGGTAATATCGGCGATATAGGCATTCGCGGTCGTGTAGGACGCGCCGCAGATCCCGGCGATGATACGACCGACGAACAGCCACCCGACCGATGGCGCAAAAGCCGTGACGATATAGTCGAGCCCGAGACCGAGGATCGAGGCCAGCAGCACCGGCCGTCGCCCGAACGCATCCGACAGATTGCCGATGGCTGGCCCGCAGAGAAACTGCATGGCCGAATAGGCCACGAACAGCCAACCGCCCACCACCGACGCTTGCGAGATATCACTCCCGGAGATCGCGCGAATCATCTCCGGCAGGACCGGGACCACAATGCCGATGCCGACCATGTCGAGCAGGACGGAGGCGAGGACCACGGAGAGGGCAAGGCGATGGGAGGGGGCGGGCGTTTCGGATGAATGAGACATGCCGGGCCTCAATAGACGTCCGGCCCCGATGACGCCAGTTGGCTCGCGCGATCGGAGCCAAAACCCTGTCATGCAACCGCAAAGCGATGGCGCTAGCCTCAGGCGGGTTTCAGCCGGAGGGTGGTTGCTTGGACAAGCCGCAGGCGCGCGCCACGTCGAACAACGATGTCGTCATGATCGTCTGGCATTATCCGGACAAGCTGCCGGATTGTCTCGGCTTTCGGATCGACCGGAAGGATATGGCGCATCCGAAATCCGCCTGGACGGCGCTTCCGGCCTGGGTCGGGTTTCAGGGTCAATCCAACCCGGAATGGAAACCGAACACGACCGCGGTCTGGCCCATTCAGAAATACGAGTGGAAGGACGTGACGGCTAAGCGAGGCGGCACCTATGCCTACCGGATCGTTCCGGTCGGCGGCACGCCGTCGACCGACACGGCGCTTGACGCTCTGGCCGATGTCACGAGCCTCGAAACCGACCCGGTGACGTTGACGCCCGAGCGCGGCAGCTTCCGCGCCTATTTCAACCGGGGCATCCTATCGACCCAATTCGTCTCGCATGCGGTCAAGCCCGGTCCGTCGGGCGCCCCGGATTTCAAGATCCTGCTCGATCGTATCGACCAGCCGGGCGATCCGTTGCGAAACGCCCTCGCGGGCCAGATGATCGAAGGTTTGTTGCTCTTGCTCAATCGCGCCAAGCAGGACGGCGGTGACTGTTACGCGGCCCTCTATGAGTTGACCGACCCGGAGCTCGAACAGGCCCTGCTCAAGGCCGAGCGGCTACATCTCATCCTGTCCAACACAGGGACGGACGACGCGGAAAACGCCCCGGCCCGGCAGGCTCTGCACGACCATGACGGCATCGACCTGATCGACCGCTTCGTGCCGTCCGGCCACATCGGGCACAACAAATTCATGGTTTATGTCGATCCGAAAGGGAAGGCTCAGGCCGTCCTGCTCGGCAGCACGAATTGGACCGACACAGCCGTTTGCGCGCAATCCAACAACGCGCTCGTAGTGCAGGATGCGACGATCGCGGAGGCCTATCTCGCCTATTGGCAGAGGTTGAAAGCCGACACGCCCGCGGACGGTAAAGCCAAGCAATCCGCTGCCTTACGCGACGCCGATGCCAGGGCGGCGCTCACCGACAGCCCGATCGACGAGGGCCACGCGACCCTGTGGTTCTCGCCCAATACGCCGAAGGCGCGCGCGACCCGACGGGGCGCCACAGAGGCTGTTCCACCCGATCTCGACGAGGTCTTCGGCCTGATGAGGGCCGCCAAACACGCCGTTCTGTTTCTGCTGTTTCAGCCCGGCAAGCCGAGCGTCCTCGATGTCGCGGTCGAGATCGCCAAGGCGAATGACGGTGTGTTCGTGCGGGGCGCCGCCACGGATGCCAAAGCCGTCGAGGCCGCCGACACGATGTTGATCCATCGCCCCGGCGAAAAGCCGGTCGACGTGGTGGCCGCGAGCGCCATCAAGGATCAGTTCGCCTTCTGGCAGCAGGAATTGCTGAAGGCCGGCCCCAACGCCCATGCGATCATCCACGACAAGATCATCGTGATCGATCCCCTTTCGGACGATTGCGTCGTCATCACCGGCAGCCATAACCTCGGCTATCGGGCGTCCTACAATAATGACGAAAACCTGCTGATCGTGAAGGGCCACAAGGCTTTGGCGCAAGCCTATATGGTCCATGTCATGGACATCTATGACCATTACCGGTTCCGCTACGTGATCCAGCAGGCCGGCAAGCAGGCCTTCTCGGGGCTCAGCCCCAACGACACGTGGCAGGACAAGTATTTCGACCCGAACAACGACGCGAGCCGCGACTGGAAGGTCTGGTTCTAGCGGCGCGGTGCGGCGCTCGCGTTAGACCGCCGGCGAAAAGCTCGCGCGCTTCTGCTCGATCGCGTCCCAGATCATCGCGGCGATATCCGGGCCGCCCAGGCGCTTGATGGCGCGCAGCCCCGTCGGCGACGTTACGTTGATCTCGGTGAGGTGGCCGTCGATCACGTCGATGCCAGTGAACAACAGGCCGCGCCGCTTCAGTTCCGGCCCGACGGTGGCGCAAATCTCCTGCTCGCGCGGCGACAGGTCGGTCGCGGTCGCGGCCCCGCCCCGCACCATGTTGGAGCGGATGTCATCCTGCGCCGGCACGCGATTGACCGCGCCGGCCGCGACACCGTCGACGAGGATGATGCGCTTGTCGCCATGCACGATCTCGGGCAGGAACCGCTGCACCACCCAGGGTTCGCGGAACGTCACCGAGAAGAGATCGAATAGCGAACCGAAATTCGGGTCCCGGCGCGAGACCTTGAACACGGCAGCGCCGCCGTTGCCGTAAAGCGGCTTCATCACGACATCGCCATGTTCGGCCCGGAAGGCTTCGATAGCATCTCGGTTGCGGGTGATGAGCGTTGGCGGCATCAACGCGGGATAATCGAGCACGAACAGCTTTTCGGGCGCGTTGCGGACGCCTGCCGGATCGTTGACCACCAGCGTCTTCGGATGCACCCGCTCGAGCAGATGCGTCGACGTGATATAGGCGAGATCGAAGGGTGGGTCCTGCCGCAGCAAGACCACGTCGACCGAGTCGAGCGGCGTCACGACACCATCGCCGAGCGTGAAGTGATCGCCCTTCTGGTCGCGAACCGACAAGGGATGCATGACGGCGACGACATCGCTGCCCCGCTGCGACAGGGCGTCTGGCGTGTAATAGCGCAGCGTATGACCACGCTGCTGCGCTTCGAGCAACAGGGCAAAGGTGGAATCGCCCGCGATGTTGATGCGGTCGATCGGGTCCATCTGGACGGCGACGGTCAGAGCCATGGTGATCCTCGAAGCAGGCCGGCCAAACCGGCAAGATGACCCGCACAGCACATAAGCGAACGGGTCTCGTCAACTCCCTCGATCAGGCGGAGAGCCTCACCGGCCCACAACCGCCCCGTGGGGAACCGAGGCATCGCCGCTCATATCGGCTTCGATCTGTTCAAGGCTGCGGCCCTTGGTTTCGGGCACGAAGCGAAGCGTGAACAGCACCGCCAAGACGGTCAGGGCCGCATAGATCAGGAACACGCCGGAGGAGCCCAGCGCCTGCACCAGATTGAGGAAGGTCGCCGTGACGATCAAGTTCAAAACCCATTGCGCCACGGTGGCGATCCCCATGGCCCGCCCTCGCAGACGCAGCGGGAAGATTTCGGAGATCAGCAGCCAGAACACAGGCCCAAGCCCAACCGCGAAGAAGCCGACATAAAGGCAAAGAGCCGCAATGGTGAGCCAGCCCACCGACGCGTTGGCACCGAACGCGAACGCAAAGGCCAGCAGACAAAGGCTGGCCGCCATGCCGCAGAGGCTCCAGATCAAGAGCGGCCGACGGCCGAGCCCATCGACGAGCCGCATCGACACCAGGGTGAACAGCACATTGACGAGCCCGACGCCGGCGGTCGCCAGAATGGCGGCCGATGCCGACGAGAGACCGGCGGTCTGAAAAATGGTCGGCGCGAAGTAGATGACGGTGTTGACGCCCGTGATCTGCTGGAAGATCGCAAGGCCGATGCCCACGATCATCGAATTGCGCAAAGCCGGCTTGAGCAATTCGCCCCAGGCGTGGGATTTTCCATCATCCCGGCGAAGATCCTTCCGCAAGCTGGTGAGTTCGCCGGTGAGGTCGACGCCGTTGCCGCGCACGCGGCGCAGCGCGCCTTCGGCATCCTTCATACGGCCATGGCCGGCGAGCCAGCGCGGACTCTCCGGCAGCAGCAGCATGCCGATGAACAGGATGGCACCGGGGACGGCCCCAAGCCCAAGCATCCACCGCCAGCCTTCGTGAACACCGGACAGGCCATAGCCGACGAGGTAGGACACGAAGATACCGACCGTTAGAAACAATTGATTGAGTGAAACGATCACGCCCCGGTTCTTCGCAGGTGCCATTTCCGAGAGATACAGGGGCGTCAGCATTGACGACACGCCGATCGCGACACCGACCACGACACGGCCGACCAACAAAACCGTCAGGGTCGTGGCGGCGGCGGAAATCAACGAGCCCGCGATGAAGATCAGAGCCGTGAAGAGGATCACGGTGCGGCGACCGAAGCGATCCGACAGGCTGCCGGCAAAACCGGCACCGGCTGCAGCCCCAGCCAGCGCAATGGCGGCGACGAGGCCTTGCATGGCAGGGCTGAGTGCGAACAGGTCGCGAATGTAAAGGAGCGCACCGGAGATGACGCCGGTGTCGTAGCCGAACAACAGGCCACCAAGCGCCGCAACGCCGGCGATGAACACGTAATGCATGGATGAAGCCCGCCCGTAGAACGATAGGCGATCGAGCGCCGCCGCGGCCACGACTGTAGCGTGGTTCGGTTGCGTTTGCGCGCGGCATGAGCCGAAAAGGCGTGCGTGTCCCGCAGTTCCGCCCACTCTTGGCAGGGGTTGACCGGGGAGCCGCCCTCGCCTATCAAAATCGCTGCTCTTCGGGGCAACCACCTCCGTCTTCATCCAGTCATGGTGAGACGACCGTCCGGCAGCGCTGAGCGCCCCCGGGCGCGTTTTTCGTTGAGCCTCTGGCTTGGCTGAAGTCGGAAACCCAGGATCAGGCATGTTCGACGGCCTCTCGGAAAAGCTATCCGGCATTTTCGACCAGCTCACCCGCCGCGGTGCGCTGAGCGAGAACGACGTCAATGCAGCGATGCGCGAAGTGCGGCGCGCGCTGCTCGAAGCCGACGTGGCGCTCGATGTCGTCCGCTCCTTCATCGACAAGGTGCGGGCCCAGGCCGTCGGCGCCAACGTGATCAAGTCGGTCACGCCCGGCCAGATGGTCATCAAGATCGTCAACGACGTGCTGATCGAGACGCTCGGCGCCGAAGCCGATCCGATCAACCTCGATGCGGCCTCCCCGGTCGGCATCATGATGGTCGGCCTGCAGGGTGCCGGCAAGACGACGACGGCTGCGAAAATCGCCAAGCGGTTGACCGACCGCCAGAAGCGCAAGGTGCTGATGGCGTCGCTCGACGTGAAGCGCCCAGCCGCGCAAGAGCAGCTCGCGGTGCTGGGCCGTCAGGTCGGGGTCGACACGTTGCCGATCGTTCCAGGCCAGACGCCCGTGCAGATCGCCCGCCGCGCCGAACAGGTTGCGCGGTTGCAAGGCTATGACGTCGTCATTCTCGACACTGCCGGCCGCACCCATATCGACGAAGAGCTCATGGCCGAAATGGCCGAGATCAAAGCGATCGCGACGCCGCATGAAATCTTGCTGGTGGCCGACAGCCTGACCGGCCAGGACGCGGTCAATCTCGCACGCTCCTTCAACGAGCGGGTCGAGATCACCGGCATCGTGCTGACCCGCGTCGATGGCGATGGGCGCGGCGGTGCGGCGCTGTCGATGCGGGCCGTGACCGGCAAACCGATCAAGCTCCTCGGCACCGGCGAAAAGATGGATGCGCTGGAGGATTTTCATCCTTCCCGCATCGCCAACCGCATCCTCGGCATGGGCGATATCGTCTCGCTGGTCGAAAAGGCGGCCGAGTCGATCGACGCCGAAAAGGCGATGCGCGTCGCCGAGAAGATGCGGAAGGGCAAGTTCGACCTGCAGGATTTGAGCGATCAGCTCGCCCAGGTCGAAAAGCTCGGCGGCATGGGCGGCATCATGGGAATGCTGCCCGGCATGGCCAAGATGAAGGACCAGATCGCCCAGGCCAATATCGGCGAGGGCATGATCAAGCGGCAGCGCGCCATCATTTCGTCGATGACGCCGGGCGAGCGCCGCAATCCCGATCTTCTGAAGGCCTCGCGCAAGAAGCGCATCGCGAGCGGCGCCGGCGCCAAGGTGGAGGAGATCAACCGGCTGCTGAAGCAGCACCGGCAGATGGCCGACATGATGAAGTCGCTCGGTGCGGCGGGCGGTAAGCGCGGCGCGATGGGCAAGATGGCGTCGATGTTTGGCATGGGCAGCGGCAACCCGATGGCCGGCATGGCCCCGCCAAGCCCCGAGCAGCTCGAAGCTCTGCAAAAGCAGATGGGCGGCTCGATGGGGGGGATGCCCAACATCCCCGCTGCACCGCCCGGTCTCGGGTCCAAACCATCCGGCCTGCCGAGCGGCCTCCCCGGCCTCGGCGCACCCCGCCTGCCGGGTCTCGGCGGCCTCAACCCATTCGGGGGCAAGAAGAAATAGGCGAACGCTTGTTTCGACCCCACCGATCCCCGGCCATTCGGCCTCTCTGTCTCAGACCACCAACCACAAAGGAACTATCATGTCGTTGAAGATTCGCCTGTCCCGCTGGGGTGCCAAGAAGCGTCCCGTCTATCGTATCGTCATCGCCGATGCTCGCGCCCCGCGCGATGGTCGCTTCATCGAGAACATCGGCACGTTCGATCCGTTAAAGGCGAAGGACGATGCGACCCGCCTGACCCTGAACGGCGACAAGGCCAAGGATTGGATGGCCAAGGGCGCACAGCCGACCGAGCGCGTCATGAAGCTGCTGGCCATGATCGGCGTTCTCGAGGCGCCGGTCCGCAACAACCCGGAGAAGGCCAAGCCGAAGAAGAAGGCGCAGGAGCGTCTGGCCGAAGCCGAGAAGGTCGCGGCTGCTGCTGCTGCCAAGGCTGCCGAGCTCGCAACCGCCGAATAAGTCGTTTGGCCCGGTCCTTCCCGGATCGGGCCACGCTGCTTTGCGCGGCGATCATCCAACCCTGACGGCGCAAGCGCCTCAGCGGATCGTCAGATCGTGCTTAATCCCGCACGAGTTCGAAGCGATCGACGTCGACCAATCCGCGATCCGTGATCTTGAGATGCGGGATGACGGGTAGCGGCAGAAACGCGACCTGTAGAAACGGCTCGTCCAGCGCGACGCCGAGCGCCTTGGCGGCAGCCCGCAACGGGAGCAAGTCCGCGTGAACATCCTCGAACGTCCCGAGGCTCATGAGCCCGGCCATCGGCAACGCCAGTTCGGCCCGGACCTCGCCATCGCAGGCGACAGCGAAGCCACCCTCGATCTCGATCAGACGATTGACCGCGACCGCCATGTCGGCTTCGCGCGCGCCGACCACGCAGATGTTGTGGCTATCGTGACCGACCGAGGATGCGATGGCGCCACGCGTCATCCCAAATCCATGCACGAAAGCGACGCTGATGTTGCGATTGTGCCCGTGCCGCGCCACGACCGCGACCTTGACGGCATCCTGGTCGAGATCGATCCGCCGTTCGCCGTCCCGATAGGGCAGCGTCATCGGCAGATCGAGCGTGATGATCTTGCCCGGAACGACGCCGATGACGCGGGTCGACGGGCCAGCGCCGCGCGCCGCAAAATCGCGCTCTTCGACGCGCTGGGCCTTGACGCTGTGGCGGCCGATCGGTTGCACCATCCGACGCGTGGCGAAGAGATCGTCGCCGACGAGCCGCCCCGCCGAGATGACGCGTGACACGGCGCACGTGTTGAGATCGTCCAACACCACGAGATCGGCACGGTAGCCCGGTGCAACGAGTCCGCGATCCCGCAAGCCGAAGGCGCGTGCACCGGAATGGCTGGCGGTGCGATAGGCGGCGAGCGGCGTCGCGCCGAGCCGGATCGACTCGCGGATCATGTGGTCGATATGGCCCTCTTCGGCGATATCGAGCGGGTTTCGATCATCCGTGCAGAAGGCGATGTAGGGCGACAGCGCCTCGGTCACGAGGCTGTGTAGCGCATGCAGGTCCTTCGACACGGACCCCTCGCGGATCAGTACCGTCATGCCTTTCGCGAGCTTTTCCATCGCCTCTTCGGCGGTCGTCGCCTCGTGGTCGGTGCGAATACCGGCCGCCAGATAGCCGTTGAGAGCGCGCCCGCGCAGCAAGGGCGCATGCCCGTCGATGTGGCGGCCGGCGAAAGCCGCGAGCTTGGCAAGGCAGCCAGGGTCACGACCGAGCACGCCCGGAAAATTCATGAATTCCGCAAGGCCGATGACCTTGGGATGGTCCGCCAAGCCGATTAGGTCCTCGGCCGCGATCCGAGCCCCCGATGTTTCGAGATCGGTTGCTGGCACGCAGGATGACAGATTGACCCGCAAATCCATCGCGGTCGCGCCTGCGGCATCAAGGAAATACGCGATTCCAGCGAGCCCGAGCACGTTGGCGATCTCGTGCGGATCGCAGATCGCCGTCGTGATCCCGCGTGGCAGCAGGCACCGGTCGAATTCCGCCGGGCTGATGAGCGAGGATTCGACATGGCAATGCGTGTCGATGAAGCCGGGCACGATCACCTTGCCGGTCACGTCGATCTCTTTGACGCCGCTGTAGGTGTCCAAAGTGCCGACGATCGTGTCGCCGCAGATCGCGACATCGGATCGGCTGATCCGGCCCGTGACGAGATCGAAAACCTGCCCCCCTTTCAGCACGAGGTCGGCTGGCGCCGCACCCCGACCCTGCTCGATCCGCGCGGCCAGACGGTCCATCATCGTCATGCAGCGATAATCCCGTTATAGCCACCGCGCTCCAGCGCATGGATCGTGAGAGGTTGGCCGCGCCCCTTGAGGGCATGATCACCCATATGCCGCGACGAGACACCTTCAGGCAAAACCGCAATGCGGCTGAGGAGATCGGACGAAATCAACAGGGGCGCGCCGACAGAGCGCGACAGGGCTTCGATGCGGCCCGTCGTATTCACCACATCGCCGAAATACGAGATTTTGTGTCGATCGACCCCGACATCCGCCGTCACGACCGATCCGCCATGTAGGGCAGCGCGAAACAGCGGCACTTGACCAAACCGCTCTCGCCACATGGCTTCGTCCCGCGCGATGCAATCGAGGAAGGTAAAGACGCAAGCGATGCAACGTGCGTCAATGACGCCACGCTCCATCGTCCAGGTCACCATCGCCATGTCGCCGACGTAATCGTCAATCGAACCACGGTGGCGGCGGACTGGTTCGGCGAGGGCCGCGAAAATGGCTCCGAGAAACTCCTGCGCGCGAAGGTCGCCATGCTGCTGGGCATAGGCGGTCGAACCGATGAGATCGAGGAACAGGAAGATGCGCTCCTCCTCGACCGGGCGATAATACCGGCCGACAAGCATGTTCCTGAACACATCTGAGCCGATGAGGTCGCGCATCCGGATCAACGTCACGACCGTCGCCGACATGATGACGGAGTAGAGCAGCGTCAACGGTTGGAGGACCATAGCCTGAACCGGCGTTCCATCCAGAATACCGAAGGCGAGAAGGATCGATCCCATCGACGCGCTTGTGACCAGAATCAGACCGACGCAGATGGCGATGCCGAGCAGCAAATATCCGGCCAACGGCAGACGCGTCAACGCGCGGCTCAAGCGTGGGAACAGCAGCCCGCGCTCGAACGCCGTGACCGAACCACCGCCGACGAGGCCATAGAGCACGCCGACAAACGGGCGTCCGCCGGGCGCTATCGCACCGTAAAGGGCGCCCGCGCCGCCGCAAAAGACCAGGACCGGGACCCAGAAGACGAAAGCGGCACGCGCTTTCGACCAATCTTGAGATATCGTTTTTGCGGTATGCGGCGGCGACGATTCAATCGATATAGGCTGCTCCACCGTCGGAATCGTGGTGGATCCGACACGATCGACGGACGCTTGCACCGCGATGCCGTCCTCGGTCGTCATACAAAACGCCCGGTCCTTTGCAGAACCTCGATCCGATAGCCGTCCGGATCTACCACGAAGAAGAAGCGGGCCAGCATCTTGCCCTCGTGCAGAAGCTCCTTGACGGGCTCGGGGTTGAGCCCCGCCTCCGTCAGGCGCGCGTGCTCTGCCGCAATATCGGCGACCGAAACGGCAAAGTGGCCGAAGCCATCACCGAGAGCGTAAGGCTCGGTCCGAGCGGCATTGACGGTCAGTTCGAGCTCGAAGGCCGTTTCGTCGTTTCGGAGATAGAGAAGCACGAAATCGCCGAAGTCGAAGCGGTCGGCTACATCGAGGCCGAACGCCTGCTTATAGAAATCGAGGGAACGCTGTTCGTTCAGCACCCTGATCATGCCGTGAATGGCTTTGGCCATGATGCGCCCTCACTTGTGGCCCGATGAAAGGGCCGAACCGACGTTTCGCCTCAGCCCTTCGGCAGCAACGGCTCGAGGATTTTGTCGAGATCGGCGACCGTCATCTCACCCGCCTGCTTTTTGCCGTTGATGTAGAAGGTCGGCGTCGCATCGACGGCAAATTTTTGCGCCGCATTATCCCGAACCGCGTTGACCTGATCGTAAAGCTTCTGATCCTTCAGGCAGGTCTCGAAATCGGTCTGCGATATCCCAGCCTGCTTGACCGTGTTGGCCAGTGCCTCGACGGGCTTATCCACGAAGGCCCAGTTCTTCTGCTGCGCGAACAACAGGTCGACCATGGCCATCCGCTTGTCTGGACCGGCGCAGCGCGCCAGCATGAAGCCCGCGGTCGCGAGCGGATCGAGCGGGAATTCCCGCAACGTGAACCGCACCTTGCCGGTATCGATATATTTGGATTTCAGCGTCGGATAGGTTTCGGCCGCGAAGGCCGCGCAATGCGTGCACGTCATCGAGGCATATTCGATGATGGTGACGGGTGCGTCACGCGCGCCGAGCCAGATATCCGGCAGCTGCCCTTCGGCCATCAACTGGTCGATCGGATAGCTCGCGCCCTCGGTGGCGGCGCGGGCGGAACCGGGATCGAGCAGCATGACGGAGCCGGCCGATGCAACGCCCGCAAGAGCCGCGCCGCGCAAGACCGTGCGGCGGTTAAGTTTGGAGAATACCATCAAGTCACTCGCTCGATCGGATGGACAGGGCAACCATCGGCCCGCCACGCCAGGGCAGATGAGGGAACAATTGCGGCGAGTATAAAGCACGGACGGGTGGCTTCGCCAGACCCGCCGGGGCAGAAACACGCGAAACCGCGACGGCGGTGCTGCATTCCCCCTAACGCGTCGTGAGAACCCGGCTACCAAGCTTGATGAGCGCTCGGCGTAGCGCATCCTCTTCGATGCCCGCAGTCGCGTCGTGGGCCAGCCTGACGCGCGAGCCATCCGGCGGCGCGATCAGCGTTCGAGGTTTTTTCGGCGGCGTGACCGGCCCTTGCCGCAACGCCAGACGCCCGACGCAGCGCCAACCGAAATGCGTATTGACCCGCTCGATCACCAACGCCTGCTGGTGCTGCAATTCGAGCGCGAACGCGCCCTCGACGCGAACCATCAGCGTGGCCGGCTCCGGCGTGCCGCGGGCCGTGCCGCGCGACGGCCATTGCATGCGGATCGGCTCGCAACGGGAGGCGAGACGCTCCCCGACGATCTCGGGCCAAAACATCAGCAGATCGGCCTCGCTGAAGCCGAATTTCGCCAAAGCCGGCGTCAAGCAGGGCGCGACGAGATCGGCCAAGGGGCTCGACCACGCTTTCCGACCAGGCGGGTTGCGGTTATTCATGCGTCCCACCATACTGAGACGAGCGCGATTTGGGCACCCGAAAACAAGCCAACTCCTTGCCGCTCGACCCCGCCGTTCCCAGCGCCTCGAACACGCGACGGGCAGGCCCCGCGCCTGCCGACGTCACGGCCGATCTGCTCGTGTGGTACGATCGGCACCGTCGCGCGCTGCCCTGGCGGGCCCTGCCCGGCGCCCGAACGCCCGCTTATGCGGTGTGGCTGTCGGAGATCATGCTGCAGCAAACGACTGTCGCGGCCGTCAAACCCTATTTCGCCAAATTCCTTTCCCTGTGGCCCGACGTGGATCAGCTCGCGGCGGCTTCGCAGGACGAGGTGATGCGGGCTTGGGCCGGCCTTGGCTACTACTCACGTGCGCGCAATCTCCATGCCTGCGCCCAAACCGTCGTTCGCGACTTTGGCGGCTTCTTCCCGCGCGAGGAGGGAGAGCTTCGCTCCTTGCCGGGCATTGGCGCCTATACGGCGGCCGCCATCGCATCGATCGCCTTCGGCCGCAAAGCGACGGTCGTCGACGGCAACGTTGAGCGGGTCATGTCGCGGCTCTATGCGATTGCCGAGCCGATGCCGAAGGGTAAGACGGCTGTCGCGCTCGCGATGGGGGCTGCGACGCCAGAGGATCGGCCGGGAGACTTCGCTCAAGCCGTGATGGATCTCGGCGCGACGATCTGTACGCCGAAAAGTCCGGCCTGCGTCTTATGTCCCCTCACGCGCGATTGCGTCGCGCGGGCGAACGGGACCCAGACCCTGTTCCCGGTGAAGGTCGCCAAGCGGGCCAATCCGATCCGCTATGGGACAGCTTATTATGTCACCAACGGTCGAGGCGACGTTCTGGTCCAGACGCGTCCGCCGGTTGGTCTGCTCGGCGGGATGACGGAGTTACCCGGGACGGCGTGGGGCGAAGAACCCGCTTCAATCTCGGATGCTGATCGCGGGGTCGAACGCGAGGGAATGCGGGTCAAACACGTGTTCACGCATTTCACTCTGATGCTGGACGTCGTGACGCGTGTCTCTCCGGATGGTGCATTGCCCGATACCGTGGTGGCCAACGAGAGCCGGCGATGGGTTGCGATCACCACCTTGATGGATGAAGCACTCCCGACGCTGATGCGCCACGCGATCGCGTTGGCACAGTCCGGCCGCTAGGGCTTATCGCTGATCGTCGCTCTCGGTGGTGGCCGACTGCGTCTCGTAAGCATCGTAGGAGCTGATCAAAACAGTGGCCGACAACGCGGCCAGCGCGAGGAAGAAATTCTCGACGCCGCTCGTCAACTGGACAACCTTGCCCATTCCGAGGGTAATGCACACCACGCACAACAGTGCTAAAAGGCCTATGAAACGCAACACGGCCCGTACTCCCCGCTACGCTCGAAATGATTAATCTCATTCCGCAACGCTGGGAACGAACGTCCGTTCCCACAAGCAGGTGCATATTATAGATTTGTTAAACTTTGGTGATTGTGGCGATAAAAAGTTGTCGTGATCCAGCGATTCCTTAGTCCGCAGCCTCACGCATCGAGGCGCGGATCCCGCTTCTCACGTCATCGATGGGTCGCAGCCGTCCGTCTTTCTCGTAGTGCCAATAGGTCCAACCGTTGCAGGCCGGCAGACCTTGGGCCAGCGCCCCGATTTTATGGATCGAACCGACGATCATCCCGAGGCCGACCGTGCCGTCGGGGCGAACCACCACGCTGTGGCGGCGCTGGGCATCGACGAGCTTCGACCCGGGCGCAATCAGGCCCGCCTCGACGACGGACGCAAATGCCACACGCGGCTCGGCGCGTTTGGACGGCACGACTTGCAGCGCCTCCGGCGAGAGCGGCTCGACGGACGCGATCCTCGCCGTGGCGGCTGCGGCATAGACCGGATCGCGCTCAAGCCCGATGAATGACCGGCCAAGCCGCTTGGCGACCGCGCCGGTCGTGCCGGTGCCGAAAAACGGGTCGAGCACCACGTCGCCGGGCTCGGACGCCGCCATGATGACGCGCGCCAGCAGCGCCTCGGGCTTCTGGGTCGGATGAACCTTGTGGCCCTCCGCATCCTTCAGCCGTTCCCCGCCCGTGCAGATCGGCAGCAGCCAATCGGACCGGACCTGGCAATCCTCGTTGCCGGCCTTCAGGGCTTCGTAGTTAAAAGTGTAGGCCTTGGATTGCGGGGTCTTGCTGGCCCAGATCATCGTCTCATGGGCGTTGGTAAAGCGCCGACCGCGAAAGTTCGGCATCGGGTTATTCTTGCGCCAGACGATATCGTTCAAAATCCAGAAGCCGAGGTCCTGCATGAGGGCGCCGACCCGAAAAATGTTGTGGTAGGATCCAATCACGAAGATCGTCGCATTGGGCCGCATCACCCGGCGGACGCCGGTCAGCCACTCCCGCGTAAACGCGTCATAATCGGCGAAGCTGGCGAACTTGTCCCACTCGTCATCGACCGCATCGACGACGCTCTGGTCGGGCCGCGACAGGGTATTTTCAAGCTGCAGATTGTAAGGCGGATCGGCAAAGACGAGGTCGATGCTTTCGGGAGCCAAACCCGCCAGGCTGCGCATGCAATCGCCGACGAGAATTTGATCGATAGGCTGCGGCGTGATGGCTTTCAGTGCCGCCGCCGAAGCTCCAGGACGCGAGACCTTTGACTGGAGCTTCGAAACGGCCGCTCCGGCACGTGCATTACTCATGACTGACACACCGGATACTCAACTGAACAGGTGTGACTATGAGTCGGTTTGGTAAAACGCAGGTTTATGGCTCGGTAAAAAAGCTGTCCCGCTTGGATACGCCTTCTTTACCAAGCTCTTAAGATTGGCAATCGTCCGACGTCTCGCCCCGGCATGGCGCGAAGCTCATCCGATGCGCGGCGGACGGGCCATGGCGCAACAAGGCGGCCCGATGCTGCTCGGTCGCATAGCCTTTGTGGCGGGCGAAACCATAAACCGGATGATGCGCGTCGAGCCGCACCATCAATCGGTCTCGCGCCACTTTGGCGACGATCGAGGCTGCCGCAATCGACAAGCAGGTGGCATCACCTTTGATGATCGTCTCACCCGCGATCGTGACACCATGCGGAAAGTCGTTCCCGTCGATCAAAAGATGATGCGGGCTCAGCGGCAAGGCGCTCGCGGCACGCCGCATCGCCGCGAAGGTCGCCTGACGGATGTTGATCCGGTCGATCTCGCGCGGCGACGAAAAGCCGATGCCGATCGCCAGCGCTTTCGACATGATGAGCAGGAACAAATGCTCACGCTGCGCCTCGGTCAGGGCCTTGGAATCGTCAACGGCCTCGGGGAGATCATTTGGATCGAGGATCACGGCCGCAGCCGCGACAGGGCCGGCCAGCGGCCCGCGTCCAGCCTCGTCGATCCCGGCGATGTGAAGCAGGCCGCGGGCAATCAGCATCCGCTCCCGCTCAAAATGCGGAACCGGCACGAGCGTCGAAACCGAACCCATGCGCTTGACGCTCTTGATGGGCATCACCGCTTTCGGGCGAGATCCGCCTTTCGCGGGCGTCGACGGTTTAAACGCTTCCGTCATCGGTCGAGGAACATCCGATAGGCGGGATTGTCGGTCTCATCCTCGAAGGCATAGCCGAGTTCGCGCAGCCGCTCGCCGAACCGATCGCTTTCGGCGGCCGGAACCTGCAATCCGACGAGCACGCGGCCATAATCCGCGCCGTGGTTGCGGTAGTGGAACAAGGTGATGTTCCACTCGGATCCGACCCCGTCCAGGAACTTCAGCAAAGCGCCCGGTCGTTCCGGAAATTCGAACCTGAGGATCACCTCGTCCCGCAGCGCCGGGGCCCGACCCCCCACCATGTAACGAACATGCAGTTTGGCGGTCTCGTTGGCGCTGATGTCGAGCACGGGATAGCCAAGCGCCGCAAGTTGCGTGAGTACGAGCGCCTTCTCGCCAACGCTGTCGGACAGCTTGAGGCCGACGAACACATGGGCCTCGGCCCCCGCGGCATAGCGATAGTTGAATTCGGTGATGGTGCGGTTGCCGAGCGCCTGCACGAACCGGCGATAGCTACCCTGCTGTTCCGGGATCGTCACGCCGAGCAGCACCTCGCGCGCCTCGCCGATCTCGGCACGTTCGGCAACATGGCGCAGCCGGTCGAAGTTCATGTTGGCGCCGGTGTTGATTGCGATCAGCGCGCCTGTTCGGACGGGATTGGCGGCCACGTAGCTTTTCAGTCCAGCCAGGGCGAGCGCACCGGCCGGCTCCGCGATGACGCGTGTATCTTCGAAGATGTCTTTGACGGCGGCGCACATCTCATCGGTATCGGCCACCAGCACGTCGTCGAGCAGCGCCTGACACACCCGGAACGTCTCGGCTCCCGCCTGCCGCACCGCGACGCCGTCGGCGAAGAGGCCGACCCGATCGAGGATGACGCGCGACCCTGCCGCGATGGCGGCCTTCATCGAGGCCGCATCGACCGGCTCGACGCCGATCACCTTGATGTCCGGCCGCAGGAACTTGACATAGGCGGCGACCCCAGAGGCGAGACCGCCCCCTCCGATCGGCACGAAGATCGCCTCGACCGGATCGGCATGCTGGTGCAAGATTTCCATGCCGACGGTGCCTTGCCCCGCGATCACGTCCGGATCGTCGTAGGGATGCACGAAGGTCAAACCCTGCTCCGCCTCGAGCCCGCGCGCATGTTCGAAGGCTTCGTCGAACGTGTCTCCGAACAGCACGACCGTCCCGCTCCAATAGCGCACGGCATCGACTTTGATCTGCGGGGTCGTGACCGGCATCACGATGATGGCCTTGACGCCCAGCCGTTGGGCCGACAATGCGACGCCCTGGGCATGGTTTCCGGCGGAGGCGCAAATCACACCGGCGGCGCGGGCCTCAGCGGATAATCGAGCGATCTTGTTATAGGCGCCCCGGATCTTGAAGGAGAAAACGGGCTGAAGATCCTCTCGCTTCAGCAGCACCGAGGCGTCCAGCCGCTTGCTCAGCCGCGCCATGGGGTCAAGCGAGGTCTGCACAGCGACATCGTAGACCCGCGCATCGAGGATCTTCCGCACGTAATCGTTCACGCGTTCCACCTTCAGACCTGTCCCGCAGCAGCGCAAGCTCGCGCATGCCGTCGGCCTCCGATGCAGGGCTTCACCGGGCTTGAGGGCTCTGGGCTGTTATCGGAACAGCACAACGCTCGCCAATCGCCCCCTCGCATGGCATTCGGGCCAAGGCAAGGCTTGACCCTGGCGTGCGCGCCGTCGCATCGTCCGCGCTGAATTGAAGAATGGGATTCCACGGCATGCAACGCGCGTTCCAAGGCTTTATGCTCGCCCTCATGGTCGCGGCTTCGATGGGCACCGCTTTCGCGCGGCCGGTCGTCCCGGCCGAAAAGCGGTTCTGGTCCTATGACGGCAAGATCCCGGCCTGCGACAATCCCGATGTGCTGTCGCGTCTGTCGGATCGTTTTCACGACAGCGAGTCGGAATATTGGAACTCGTCGCTCCAGATCGTCAGCTACGATCAGGTGAAGGTGTCGGCACTACGCCCCTGGGGCCTCGATCACATTCCCCGCAACTTCTGTGAGGGCCGCGCGATCCTGAACGACAAGACCGTTCATGAGGTATATTTCTCGGTTGCCGAGGATCTCGGGTTGATCGGTATGGATTTCGGCGTCGAATTCTGCCTGACCGGGCTCGACCGCGAATATGCCTATGCACCGAATTGCAAGATGGAACGGCCGTAAGTTTAGCACCCTTGCGGATGCGTGCGACCTCTCCGGCCTTCGCCGTTGCCTGCCTTTTGGTCGCGGTCTCGGCGACCACCGGCGGTGCTCAGGGCTTCCGAAATCCGTTGCGTCCAGCGTCGGACGCCCCATGCGTGCTCGATAAATGCCTGAACGGGTCCTCCGATCAGTCTGCGGCGGCTCCCGCTTCAACAAGCCGACCGGTTCAGACCGGATCGAGCTTTGGCGGCAGCGGCCGGTCGAGGCAGCCCGGTGTTTTCGATTTTTACGTGTTGGCTTTGTCGTGGTCGCCTGGGTTTTGCGACACGGGCGGCGACAATAAGGCGCCCCGGCAATGTGCCACAGGCTCTAACCTTGGCTTTGTGGTCCATGGGCTGTGGCCGCAATATACGCGTGGCTTCCCGTCCGATTGTGATTCGGGCAACACAAGCCCGACGCGCGCCGCTCTCGACAGCGTCAACGGCGTCTATCCCGACGTAGGCCTCGCCCGCTACGAATGGCGGAAACACGGCACCTGCACGGGCCTCAGTCCCACCGATTATTTCGCGCTCGTCCGCCGGGCCAGAGATGCGGTGACGATCCCGACGACGTTGCAGTCTCCCAGCGAGCCGCAGACGGCCGCGCCGCTCGAGATCGCCCGCGCCTTCACGGCCAGCAACCCCGGACTTCGCACCGACATGATGGCGGTGACGTGCCGACAGGACGAGTTGCAGGAGGTGCGGATTTGCTTCGGCAAGGATCTCCGCGGCTTCGTGACTTGCCCCGAGGTCAGTCGAGCCGCCTGCCGGACGCAGCAGATCACCATATTGCCGGTCCGCTGAGCGTCATGGTCCACCCGCGATGAACTATCGGCACGCTTTTCATGCGGGCAATTTTGCCGATGTCTTCAAACACATCCTGCTGACCAGGATCTTGCTGCACCTCGGACGCAAGGCGACGCCCTTCCGCTACATCGATACTCACGCGGGTGTCGGGCTTTATAACCTGCAAGGCGACGAGGCCCGCCGGAGCGGCGAGTGGCCCCGCGGCATCGGACGCATCACGCCGGGCAACGTCCCGGCGGACGTGTTGCCCCTGATCGAACCTTATCTTGACCTTGTGGGTCCACGCGACGGCACCGGGTGCCCGACCCTGTACCCCGGCTCTCCATCCATCGCGCTGGGGATCGCACGTCCCCAGGACCGTCTCGTCTTTTGCGAATTGCATCCGACCGACGCTGCCTCGCTCCGCAAGGGTCTCGGGCGCGCGAACCGTGCCAAGGTGGTCGAAATCGACGGCTATGTGGCGCTCAACGCCTATGTCCCCCCTCAGGAACGGCGAGGCTTGGTGCTGATCGATCCGCCGTTCGAGGACCGCGGTGAGTTTGAGGCGATGCTCGACGGGCTCGTGGCGGCGCATCGCAAATGGCCCACCGGCATCTATGCCCTCTGGTACCCGCTGAAGGACCGCACCGCCGTGTCGCGGTTCGCCAACCAATTGATCGCGTCCGGGATCCCCAAGATCGCGCAGGTCGAACTCGTGATCGACTGGACGGCTCTCGATGTCGGCAAACTCGCCGGATGCGGCATGATCCTCGTCAACCCGCCTTTCGGCCTCGAGGACGAGGCTCGGCTGCTGCTGCCCTATCTTGCCAAGACGCTGACCCAATCGGAACCGGGGTCATGGCAGTGGCGTTGGCTGGCCGGGGAATAGGCGCGGCAAACAACGGCCTCCCCTTACAGTCCGGTGACGTGTTTGCGAGGAAATGCCATGCCAAGCCAGGGCACCGTCAAATTCTTCAACGGCGAAAAAGGATATGGTTTCATTACGCCGGAGGATGGCGGCCGCGATATCTTCGTTCACGTCACGGCTGTGGAGGAGGCGGGCCTGCAATCGCTGAGCGAGGGCCAGCGGGTTGCCTATGAGATCGAACCAGACAAGAAGGGCAAGGGTCCGAAAGCGGTCGGTCTCACCATTCTTTGACAAGGCGCGCGGCGCGGAGCTTTGATCCCAATCCCGCGACCATGTTCCTCGCGCCTTCTGTCCTGTTTCACTCCGCTCGGTGACTTGAATGACCATGATCCTGCGCTCGGCTCCAGCCTCGCCATTCGGCCGCAAAGTGAAGATCGCGGCGAGCCTGACTGGCGCGATGTCGAGCCTCTCCGTCGTCGATGCCGACACGATGGACGATGCCGATTCGATCCGGCGCGAAAATCCGCTCGGTAAGATCCCGGCGCTCATCCTCGACGATGGAACGACCCTCTACGACAGCCGTGTCATCGTCGACTACCTCGATCATCTCTCGGGCGGAATGCTGATCCCGAAAGACGCCCCGGCCCGCTTCCTCGCGCTCACGAGGCAGGCCCTCTGCGACGGCATGACCGATGCGGCTCTGCTGATCGTGTATGAAACCCGGTTCCGGGACGAGTCGGAGCGAAGCGCGCGCTGGGTCGCGCATCAGGAGGGTAAGATCGCCCGAGGCTTGGCGGCCTTAGAGGCTTCGGCGCCCGTCGGCACGATCGACATCGGGCATATCGCGGCCGCTTGTGCGCTGGGTTATTTCGACCTGCGGCTCGGGGGAACATGGCGCGACTCGCATCCCGCGCTCGTCGCTTGGCTCGACGCCTTCGCGGCCAAGATCCCAGCTTTCGAGAAAACCCGTTTCCGGCAATCCTAAAGGCCGAGTTGCGACAATCAGTCGGCTGTCGGAAGCCGCCTGATCGTAAACTCGATGCGACCGTCCGATAGTTCGCGCCACGACTCGATTTCGGTCATGTAGGCGGCTTTCGGAAAGCGGACGAAACATTCCTGCGCCATGGCACGCGCTTCGTCGCGAGGCAGTGTGAACGTCTCGCGTCGCCACGAATCGGAGGCTCGGACACCGGCGCCGGATTGAGATCGATCGCGCCGCTCGCCCAACCGTCTTGCGACGTCCGCCGGGCTTTTCCGCTGGAATCCCATGGCCCACCCCTGCTGACGGCCGCTCACGCGACAAGCTTCAGTGAAGTCGCCATCATTTTAGCGCAAACGCCGCCGAGGTCGAGTCAATTGGACGCAGGGGCACGAGCAAGCGGAGCGACGCACCCGACACGCGATCAGACGGCGGTCGTCTGATCAGCCATCGTCGAGCCGCATGCGTCGACGGCCCGCCAGAGCCGCCTCAGCGTCAGTCGTCGGCGAGATGGGACGCGACGATCGCATCGAGCAAGCCTGCGACGACGATGGGGTCGGATGGGAAGCCCGCCGCGACCCACTCCTGCCGGAACTGCTTGAGGACGATACCGACATCGCGTCCGCTGTGGACGCCGCGCGCCATGACATCGGCTCCTCCTAGCGGCAGCTTGGGCTCGGCCGCCGTGGTCACGACGCCATAAGCCTCGGTCCAACGCGATCCGTTGCCCTTGGCATCGACTTCGGCCAGCGAGACGCCGTCTAGCGCTGCGCGGCGTCCATGATCGAACAATAACGCCAGCAAGCCGGCATGTGTCGGCACGGCTTCAGGATCGAGACCACCGCGAACATGAGCCGCAGCCGCGAGCCGATTGGCTTCATCGTTCGACAAACGCAGCTGTTCACGCAGCCGCGCCACATCAGCTTCGGTTCGTACCGCCAGAGCGGCAAGCCGGAGAATCGCGTCCGGGCTATCCTGCCGCGCCGTCTCGATTGCGATCAGCCGGACGAGGCGCAGCGGATCGCACGCCCCCCCAAAAATCACACGCGCGATCCCGGCCTTATCCATGCTGGTCGTCACCTCTGCGGCGCGGGGGGCGACCAGAAGCTTCAGAACCTCGACGCGAATGCGCTCCCGCGACAATCGGGTCAGAGCGTCGCGATGCAGCGTCGCGGCGCGCAGCCCCTCGGGATCGAGCGGGCCTTCGGCATAGGTGGCCGAAAAGCGGAAGAACCGCAGCACGCGCAGATAATCCTCGCGGATCCGGCGGTCCGCCTCGCCGATGAAGCGCACGCGCCCGGCCGCGAGATCCGCGAGGCCGTCTGTCGTATCGTGCACCGTCCCGTCGGCCGATAGCGACAGGGCATTGACAGTGAAATCCCGCCGCTGCGCGTCCGCCGTGAAGTCGCGCCCGAAGCGGACGATGGCGTGCCGTCCGTCGGTTTCGACGTCTTCCCGCAGGGTCGTCACCTCGAAACCGGCGCGGCCGACCATCACCGTGATAGTGCCATGCGCGATACCGGTCGGCAGCGGGCGTAAGCCGGCCGCCTTGGCGCGCGCCACGACGATGTCGGGGAGTGCCGTCGTCGCAATGTCGATATCGCCGGCCGGCAGTCCGAGGAGCGCGTTGCGGACAGCGCCGCCGACGACGCGCGCCTCTTCGCCATCCTGGTTCAGCAAGGCGAGCGCGCGAGCAAGCGCCGGTTCCGCCAAAAAGGCGACGTCGGCCAACCGCCCCGAGGCATCGAGCCGCAGCGGCCGCGAGAACCCCTCCCGCTCCGTCACTCCAGATGGCCCGGAATCAATCGCCCGTTCTCGAGCCTTGCCGGGACATAGGCGCCCTTGTGTCGATCCGCCAATGTGCCCAGCAGCAGCAGGCCGATGAGCACGAGCGCCAAACCCGCCACCGTGAGGGTCGCCAACGAGCCCCGGGACCAGCTGTCAGCCAGCCATGGATAGCGCTGACGGAGCAGCAGAACGAGGCCGTAGGCCACGAATGGCGCGATGAACAGAGCCACGGCGTCGAGGAGGGCGCGGCCCATCAGCGGTAGAGCTTCTCGTATAAACTTCGGATCATGCCGGCCGTGATGCCCCAAATGTAGCGTTCGCCATACGGCATCGCATAAAAGCTTCTGGTTCGCCCGTTCCATTCACGGCTGCTGCGCTGATGGTTGGCCTCCTCCATGAGAAAAGCGAGCGGCACCTCGAAGGTTTCGACCACCTCGGCGGCATTCAGCTCGAGATCGAACGGCTCATGCACCATCGCGACGGTCGGAACGATCAAAAAGCCGGTGCCGGTCAGATAGGGGTCGAGATAACCGAGCGGCGTGACGCAGGCCGGATCGAGGCCAACTTCCTCTTGTGCCTCGCGCAGCGCCGCAGTCATCGGGTCGGCATCCGACGCATCGATACTGCCGCCCGGAAAGGCGATCTGACCCGAATGAACCCGCAGGCTGGCGGCACGAAGCGTCAGGAGGATGGTCGGCTCTGCCGCACGCGCCAGGATCGGGATCAGGACAGCAGCGGCGCGCGGCACGGCATCGAGGCGGGGCGGCAGATCGTCGAGCCGGTGGTCGCCCCCGAGAAGCCGCGTCGCAGACGGATCGGCCCAGCGAGGCGGCAGATCGAAGCTCAGACGCTCCCGGGCGCGCCGCTCGAACGCGATCGTGCTGTCGTGGCCAACGTTCAACATCGCCGTCACGACAGCCCTTCGAGGCTCGAGGCCTCGGCCATGGGAAAGAACACTTGCGACGACTCGACCCCGAACATCGCGAGCCCATCGACGTTGCGCGTCTCCCCTCGGTCCGCGAGCTCGATAAAGACCGCGCGCTTGACCAGGGCTTCAAGGCCGTCGCGAATATGCACATAGGGCTTCAGGCCACCCGATGCTCCTTGCTGGAAGCGAAGCGGATGGCCGGCATCGACCGTGACCCAGTCGTCGACGTTGGTGCGAAAGCTGAGGACCGGATGCTCCCCCTCCTGAACCGCCATCTCGACCGCGAGGAAGGGCGCGTCCTCGACCACGACCCGCACCTTCTCGACCGGCGTCACGAGCATCATGCCGTCATCATCAAGGCGAAGGATCGACGCGAACAGCTTGACCAACGCCGGTCGGCCGATCGGCGTTCCGGCATAGAACCATGTCCCGTCGCGAGCGATTCGCATATCGATGTCGCCGCAGAAAGGCGGGTTCCAAAGATGCACGGGTGGCAGGCTGCCCTGGCGCGCGGGCGCCAGCACAGCGGCACTCAGCGCCTCCAGGCTTCCAGCCTGCACCAGAGAGGGAGTACTTTCTTTCGCCATCATCTCATTTCATGCGTTGCAGGATGATCATGGACCATGCGACGTGGGCGCGCATCGACAAACAACCGGCAGGGTCTAGGCTATCGATCGTGATCGATTTAAGCGCGGCTCGTCCCTTGCATCGGTTCGGTGAACCATCGATCGCCGACCGCACATACCAAACGCCGGAGCTCTCCGTCGCGGTTCCGTCTTCCGGCCAGCCGGACGCCTTGATGTCGCGCCGCGATCGTCCGCTCAACAGCAAGGTCAAGTTATGAGTCTCGTGCAAGACGGCAGCGCCAGTTCGATCGAGGCCGCAGCGACCCGAGCCGCCGATGCGGCGCTCGAACAGATCGCGTTGGCCCGGGCCGCGATCGGCACCGTGATCTTCGGGCAGCGGGAGGTGGTCGAGGACACGCTCGTAACCCTGCTGGCAGGCGGCCATGGGCTTTTGGTCGGCGTTCCCGGCCTCGCGAAGACGAAGCTTGTGGAGACGCTCGGAACCGTTCTGGGTCTCGGCACCCGCCGCGTCCAGTTCACGCCCGACCTGATGCCCGCCGATATCATCGGTTCAGAGGTTCTCGAGGAGGGCGACAGCGGCAAGCGCAGCTTCCGCTTCGTCAAAGGACCGGTCTTCACCCAGTTGCTGATGGCCGATGAGATCAACCGCGCCAGCCCGCGCACGCAATCGGCCTTGCTGCAGGCCATGCAGGAGGGGCATGTCACCGTGGCCGGTGCACCCTATGACCTGCCGCGTCCCTTCCATGTGCTCGCGACCCAAAATCCAATCGAGCAGGAGGGGACCTATCCCCTGCCAGAGGCGCAGCTCGATCGTTTTCTCATGCAGATCGACGTGCTCTATCCCGACCGGGAGGCCGAAAAGCGCATCCTGATCGAGACCACTGGCGACGAGCAGGCGACTGCCAAGCCGGCCATGACAGCGCAGGATCTCGCCACCATCCAGCGCCTCGTGCGTCGCCTGCCGGTCGGCGACAGAATTGTCGAGGCGATCCTCGATCTCGTCCGCTCGGCCCGTCCCGGCGACGGGGCGACCGATGTCGCCCAGCATATCGCCTGGGGCCCCGGTCCTCGCGCCGCGCAAGCTCTGATGCTGGCGTCGCGGGCACGGGCGCTGGTCGACGGGCGGCTCGCGCCCTCGATCGACGATATTGCGGCGCTGGCCCTGCCGGTGCTGAAACACCGCATGGCCCTGACGTTTTCGGCTCGCGCCGATGGCGAGACGATTCAGGGTCTGATCCGGCGCCTCGTCGAGCGGCTCGGCTAGCCATGGCCCAGGCCCGGCTTCTCGCCGACGCCCAGCGCTGGATCGGCCCCCGGCACGGACGCGGGGCGCTCGACCTTGCAGGTCGGCTGCCGAATCTCGTCGTGTCGGCACGCGAGATCGCGGGCAGCATGATGCAGGGCGTGCATGGCCGACGCCGGGCCGGAACGGGCGAGTCGTTTTGGCAATTCCGCCCCTTCGTCTCCGGCGAGGCGGCCGTCGGGATCGATTGGCGGCGTTCGGCCCGCGATGACCGCACCTATATTCGCGAACGGGAGTGGGAAGCAGCCCATACGGTTTGGATCTGGGTCGATCGATCCCCGTCCATGGCCTATATGTCGGATTTGGCGTCGCAACCGAAGCTGGACCGCGCCCTTGTGCTCGGGCTTGCGGCCGCCGACCTGCTGGTTCGCGGAGGCGAACGCGTCGGCATCCCCGGCCTCGTGCGACCCATGGCACGCCGCACGATCGTCGATCATCTCGCCGAGTCGATGCTGTTCGAGATGCGCCGCAGCGGCTATGTGCCGGCGGAATTGCCGCCCGCCTTGCCTTTGCCCCCTCGCTCGCGCGCCCTCTTCATCGGCGACTGGCTCTCCGACGTGGATGACGTGACGCGCGCGATCGCCGCCGCCGCCTCGGCAGGGGCCGGCGGCCATCTCGTCATGATCAGCGACCCGATCGAAGAGACGTTCCCGTTCACGGGGCATGTGGAGCTGACCGACAGCGACGGCCCGACAAGGATGCGGATCGGCGAGGCTCAGCAATTGCGGGCCGACTATGTGAAGCGCCTCGCGGCTCATCGGGAGGCGATCCGTCAGACGTGCCGCCTGCACGGTTGGACCGTCGCGATCCACCGCACCGATCGTCCCGCCTCCGAGGCGATGCTGACCATCGCGGGCGCGTTCGAGGCCGATCGCCGCAATGGCGGGCAGGTATGATGGGCCTGCCGCTCGCCTTTACGATCCCGGCCGTTCTGGCCGCCCTGGCGGTTTTGCCAGCGCTGTATTTCCTATTGCGCCTCACACCGCCGCGGCCCCAAGCCGTAGCTTTTCCGCCGTTGCGGCTCATTCTCGATCTTCGCCCGAAGGACGAGACGCCCGCCCGCACACCGCTCTGGCTGTTGCTGCTCCGGTTGCTGGTCGCGGCTCTCATCATCCTGGCGATGGCCGGCCCGGTCTGGAACCCCACGCCATCGCTCGGCGGCGGCAAGGGGCCCTTGGTGGTGGTGCTGGACGATAGTTTCGCGGCGGCTCCCGATTGGGACGCCCGCGTCACCCTCGCGCGGCAGCGGCTGCTCAGCGCACAAAGTGCCAGCCGGGTGACGGCGATCGTGGCGACTTCGGATGGCCTGCGGGCTGTCGAGGCGCAGGATGCAACACGGGCAATCGAACGGTTGCAGGCTCTGAAGCCTGTGCCGATCGCGCCCGACCGCGCCCCGGTGCTTGCCGCGCTCACCAGCTTCGCGACCGCCAATCCCGCCCTCGACATCGTTTGGATGACCGACGGGTTGGAACGCGGCGGCGCGCGCAGCTTTGGCGAAGGCCTGACCAAGCTGCCCGGCGTCAACTCCGTGACGAGTGTCGCGGCCGACACGATACCGCTGGCGTTGGCCGGGGCCGACAACAAAGCCGACCGGCTCGACGTCCGCGTCATCCGCGCCAATACTGGTGGCCTGCAGCGCGGCACGGTTCAGGCCCTTGACGCCAAAGGCCTGCCGATCGGCGAAAGCACGTTTGCGTTCACGTCCGGCCAGGAGGCTCATGCGGGCTTCGATCTCCCGGTCGAGCTTCGCAACGACATCGTTCGTGTCGTCATCGCCAACGAGGCGTCCGCCGCCGCCACGACGCTGCTCGATGGGCGATCGACGCGTCGGCGGGTGGGTGTCGTGACCGGCGCGACGATCGATGTCGAACAGCCGCTGTTGTCCCCGGCCTATTATATCGTGAAAGCCCTCGGCCCGTTCGCCGATGTGCGTGAGCCCCGACCCGGCATGCTCGATCCGGTCGCCTCCATGCTGGACGACAATCCCTCCGTCATGGTTCTGGCCGATGTCGGCGCGCTGTCAGGTCCGGCGCATGACAGGCTCGCCAAATTTATCGACGACGGCGGCACTCTGATCCGCTTTGCCGGCTCGCGCCTTGCCGGCAGCAGCGACGATCTCGTGCCGGTGGCCCTGCGGCGGGGTGGCCGCACCTTCGGTGGCGCTCTGTCATGGGACAAGCCGAAGGCGCTCGCCCCCTTCGAGCGCGGAAGCCCCTTTTATGGCCTGACCGTGCCGCAGGAGGTCAGCGTCACCCGGCAAGTGCTGGCAGAGCCCAGCGCGGGTCTGCCTGGCAAGACGTGGGCGCAACTCGTCGATGGAACGCCTCTGGTCACGGCGGAAAAGCGCGGCAAAGGCCGCATCGTGCTGTTCCACGTCACGGCCGACACCACTTGGTCGAACTTGCCGCTCTCGGTGCTGTTCGTCGACATGCTGAGGCGGGTCGTCGATCTCTCCGGCATGCCGGGCGCGGCCCAAAGGTCCGCGTCCGCCACCGGCGCCGCGTCTCCCGCTGGGGTGCAGCAACCCATGGTGATCGCTCCGACCCGCAGCCTCGATGGGTTCGGCGTGTTGGGCGTTCCGCCCGCGACCGCCCGGCCGATCCCCGACACTTATGATGGTGTCGCGACCGCTGATCATCCGCCCGGCTTCTATGGCCCTTCCGACGCCTCGATCGCGGTCAATACGCTCGGACCCAAGGACATGCTGACACCGGCCGACCTCTCCGGCCTTCCCATCGACCGCCAACCCTTGCGCGCCGATCCGGCCATCGATCTCCGGCCAGCCGTCATCACCTTGGCGCTGATCGGCTTCCTGCTCGACGCCTTGGCGTCCGTCTGGCTCGGGGGTGGTTTGGTCCGGCGGGGCGCGGGACCAGCAGCGGCAGCGTTGTTGGCTGTTGCGCTGATGGTACCGGGCCTACCCGGTTTGCCGGGGCGCACCGCGCATGCGGCGGGGCAACCGCCGGTGTCGAAACGCGATATGGCCTCAGCCCTGACGACGCGGATCGCCTATGTGATTACGGGCGACACCGCCGTCGATCAAGCCAGCAGCCTCGGCCTGACGACTTTGTCGACCGCGCTGGCGGACCGGACGTCGCTCACGCCGGGGGAACCGGTCGGGGTCGATCCAGCCAAGGATGAACTCGCCTTCTATCCGATGATCTATTGGCCGGTGGTGGCCAGCATGCCGCAGCCGGACGCCACGACGGTCGATCGCATCGCGGCCTACATGAAACAGGGCGGCACCATCGTGTTCGATACGCGCGATGCCTTGACGCATCGGGCCGACGGGCCGCCGACACCGGAGGCCGATTGGCTGCAACATCTGCTCGCGGGGGTCGACGTGCCGGAACTCGAACCCGTTCCGAGCGATCACGTCGTCACCAAGACGTTTTATCTGCTGCCGGGTTTTGTCGGGCGCTACACAACCGGGCAAACCTGGATCGAGGCTTTGCCGCCTGCCGCGAAGGAGACCGCGAACCGCCCTGTTCGGGCTGGCGACAGCGTGTCGCCCATCATCATTACGGGCAATGACCTCGCTAGTGGATGGGCCGCCGACGGTCAGGGTGAGCCCGTCTATCCGCTCGTGCCGGGCGGCTCGCGACAACGCGAGATGGCGCTGCGCGGCGGCATCAATCTCGTGATTTATACCCTGACCGGAAACTACAAGGCCGATCAGGTTCATGTGCGCGATCTCTTGGAACGTCTGGCGCATTGATGGCGCGCCTCGCCGGCCGGCTCCACACATCAGCAAGGCGACGCTACGCCCGTGAATAGTTTTTCGCTCGATTTCACGCCTCTGCTTCCGCTCTCCGTGCTGGTCGGGCTCGCGGTGCTGTCGCTCGCGATCGTGGTGCTCGGCTTCTGGTCGCGGCGGCGTGGCACGCTGTTGCGGCTGGTAGCCCTGGCGCTCATCCTGCTGTCGCTCGCCGGTCCCTCCTTCGTGCGCGAGGATCGGCAGGGCCTCAAGGACGTGGTCGCGGTAGTGCTCGACGAAAGCGGCAGCCAGACCATCGGCCAACGCGCCGCCCAGACCACCAAGGCGCGCGACGCAATCGAGAAGAACCTCGCGGCGCTCGGCAATGTGGAGCCGCGTTTCATCGAAAGCAGCCGTACCGATGCCGAAAACGACGGCACGCGCTTGTTCGCGGTCCTGAATGCCGGGCTGGCCGACGTGCCGCCGGATCATGTCGGCGGCGTCATCATGGTGACGGACGGCCTCGTCGACGACACCCCGGCCAAGGTGGATGCACTCGGCTTCAAAGCCCCACTGCATGTGCTGATCACCGGCCATGAGGGTGAGCGCGATCGACGCATCGAGCTTGTCGACGCTCCCCGCTTCGGGATCGTCGGCAAGACGCAGACCATAACGGCCCGCGTGCTCGATACCGGCGACAAGGGCGAACCCGTGACACTGAACGTCCGGCGCGATGGAGTCGCGATCGCGACGTTGCAAGCGCAGGTCGGCGCCAGGATCCAGATTGCGGTGCCGGTCGACCATGCCGGCCCGAACGTCGTCGAGATCGAAGTGCCGACGTTGCCGGACGAGTTGACCGGGATCAACAACAAGGCGGTGGTTACGATCGAGGGTGTGCGCGACAAGCTAAAGGTGCTGCTCGTCTCGGGTGAGCCGCATTCGGGCGAACGCATGTGGCGCAATATCCTCAAATCGGACGCCAACGTCGATTTGGTCCACTTCACCATTTTGCGGCCGCCCGAAAAGCAGGACGGAACGCCGATCAACGAACTCGCCTTGATTGCTTTCCCGACCAATGAACTCTTCGGCAACAAGATCACCGACTTCGATCTCATTATCTTCGATCGTTACTCGAACCAATCGATCCTGCCCTATGTCTACTTCGACAATATCGCCAAATATGTCCGCAATGGCGGGGCGTTGTTGATCGCGGTCGGCCCGGATTACGCGACGCAGGATGGCTTGTTCTACTCGCCGCTCGGTGCGATCGCGCCCGCGCGGCCGACTGGGTCGGTCACCGAGGCGCCGTTCCGCGCTGCCATCACGCCCGATGGCGAGAAGCATCCGGTGACGCGGGGCCTGCCGGGTGGAGACGCCACCCCGCCGGCTTGGGGACAATGGTTCCGCCAGGTCGACGCCGATGTCGTCAAGGGCACCTCCGTCATGGCGGGCCAGAACGACAAGCCGTTGCTGGTTCTCTCGCGTGAGGACAAAGGGCGTGTGGCCCTGATGCTCAGCGACCAGATTTGGCTATGGGCGCGCGGCTACGAGGGCGGTGGCCCCTACCTCGATCTGACCCGTCGCCTTGCTCATTGGCTCATGAAGGAACCCGATCTCGAGGAAGAAGCGCTGCGGGCCAGCCTGCACGGCAAGGAGCTGTCGATCGAGCGGCAGAGCGTGAAAGGCTCGGTCGCGCCCGTCATCGTCACAGCACCCTCCGGAGCGACCCGCACCGTCATTTTGGCGGCAGCCGAACCGGGCCTGTCGCGCGCAACGATCTCGGTCGACGAGCTCGGCCTCTATCGTTTGACGGACGGAACCCTGACGGTGCTGGCCAATGTCGGCCCCGAGAACCCGCGCGAATTTCAGGAGGTCGTCTCGACGCCCGATCGATTGAAGCCACTCGCCGAGGCGACGGGCGGGTCCGTCCGCCGGATCGGCACCGGCTCGGGGAGCGACATCGCCCTGCCCCGGTTCGTGGCCATGGGCGACAGTCCCCGCTATGCCGGTTCGGACTATATCGGCATTCGCCGCACTCAAGCCAGCGTGGTCAAGAGCGTCGGTATCGTGCCGCTCGCGATCGGCCTTTCCGGGCTACTGTTATTACTAGGCAGCACCATTCTGGCGTGGCTCTACGAAGGGCGGCGGTTCAGTTTCAAGCGGCGCGATGGTGGCACGGCCTGACGGCTGAGTCGCCGACGCTCAGGCCCCGACGCTGCCGCTGACCCCCTCGAAGGCGCCTGACTCGAGTTCCAGCACGAGGAGCCGGGCGGGATCGACCGGCCCCGGCAGGGTCAGGCGACCGGGCGGCACGCGCGTGAAGCCATAGCGTTTGTAATAGGCTTCATCGCCGATCAGGATCACGAGCTTGTGGCCCTGCTGCTTGGCAGCCGCGAGAGACATGTCGACCAACGATCGCGCGACGCCGCGCGATCGGAACGCGGGATCGACCGTCAACGGGCCGAGCAGCAAGGCCGGCGCCGTGCCGCACCGGATCGGTGTCAAGCGGTTGGCCCCGACCAGCAATGTGCTGACCCGCGCCACGAAGGAGAGATCGCGCGGCGCCTCCGCCATCTCGCGAAGCCGATAGGCCGTCCGCGCGAAGCGACCAGGGCCAAACGCACGCTCGTTCAATCGCTCGACGGCTTGAGCGTCGGACGCGCCTTCCGGGGCGACCACGATGGACAGGCTGAGAACGGCATCGGACATCGGGAAACTCACTAGATCGTCGGTGGTCGCCTACCACGTTTCGGCGGGTGGGACACGGTCCAGAACCTCGGCGATGCGTCGTCGCGTTGCATCGGTGGTTCCGGGCGGCAAATCCGAAGGTTTAAAGAAGCCGGTCTCGACGATCTCCCAATCGGGTTGCGGCGCTGCGTCCCGCGTAAAATCGCGAACCACGAAGACCGCGATGTGATCGATGTTGCGGTTGAGAAACAGCCCGTGCAGCAGCGCAGCCCCTTTGACATGCACGCCGGCCTCCTCCCGGCACTCGCGCTGCATCGCGACCGCGATGGTCTCGCCACGCTCGACGCCGCCACCGGGAAAATGCCAGCCCGGCACATAGCTATGGCGGAGCAGCAAAATGCGGCTCTCCGGGTCGATCACCATGGCCCTGACGCCCATGGTGAGCGGCCGAGTCAGCAGCGCACCGACGTGAATAGCCCGCTCGACGGAGCGACGGGTCCATGCGGGAAGCGTCGGCCTTTTCACGTGTCACCCTTCCGGTCAAAGCCGCAATTGCAGCAATCTACGCCTCTTAGCATGAGGGAAGCCGGATGCTTGCGCCTGGATCGGGCTTGACGGCGCGCCGTCGGCCGGGCGACAGCATCGCGCGTGACCTTCCTGCTCGCTCATCTCTCCGACGCGCATATCGGACCCTTGCCGCGGCCGCACCTGCGTGAGCTGCTGGGCAAGCGGCTGACCGGCTATGTCAATTGGAACCGGCGCGGCCGCCTGCACGACATGGATGTGCTGGCCGACCTCGTCGCCGACATCAAGGCACAGGCGCCCGACCACATCGCGATGACGGGCGATATTCTGAACCTCGGACTTGCGGCTGAATTTCCCTTCGCGGCCCAGTGGCTGCGCGACCTCGGGCCCTCGCGCGACGTGAGCTTCGTGCCGGGCAATCACGATGCCTACGTCCGCTCGTCGATGGGTCCGCTCGCCGCCACCTTCGTGCCGTGGCTGGCTGATCTCAGCGCCATTGGAGCGCCGCTTGTCACCGGCCTCTTTCCCTACCTGCGGCAGCGCGGCGATGTCGCCCTGATCGGCGTGTCGTCGGCGCTGCCGACGGCGCCCTTCCTCGCTTCCGGCGCGCTCGGTTCCACGCAGCGGCAGGCCCTCGGCACGCTTCTCGCGGATGCGGGTCGACGCAAGCTCACTCGGATCGTAATGATCCACCACCCGCCCTATCGGGCCGGCGCCAGTGCTGGACGCGGGCTTCGGGACGCATCGGCCTTTGCACGGATCATTGCCGAGCATGGCGCCGAACTGATCCTGCACGGACATAACCACCGGGCCATGCTGGCCCACCTGCCCGGGCCGAACGGCCTCGTGCCGGTCGTCGGCGTTCCCGCAGCGTCGGCGGTGCCGGGCAGCCCGAATCATCGCGCCGCCTATCATCTTTTTCGCATCGGCTTAGGGGCAAACGGATTGGAGATCGCCGCGAGCCGGCGGGGGTTGTTGCCGGACCTCAGCGCCATCGGCGATCTCGGCCCGATCGATCTGGCAGAGGGCGGCCTCTCGGCGATCGGTCTTTAGCAAGGCGCATCCCACAGGGCGGCACTTGCGACCGTCGGCCCTCGCCGACCGTCGGCACTTGCCGACCAAAATAGCTGGCATGTCGATTCAAATCTGGTCAACGACGAGAAATCGACCGACCACAGCCTGCGGTCATGCGCCGCGTGATGCGGGGGAGAGCCGTCAACGTTATGCAGCATTCGACAGGCGCCAGCGCTCCCGCGCAATCGACCAACGTGCGGATCTTTACGACCGTGCTGGTCACCTTCGTGGGTTACGCGGCGATCGCATTGCCGCTGGCCGTTTTGCCCGGCTACGTTCATGCGACGCTCGGCTTCGGGGTGGTGCTGGCCGGGCTCACGATCAGCACCCAATATGTCGCGACGGTCATCAGCCGCGCTCAGGTCGGCCGCATGACCGATACCTATGGCCCGAAGCGTGCCGTGCTGCTCGGCTTCGCGGGGTGCCTGTTCAGCGGCCTCATGACGCTGGCGGCTAGCCTGGCGCAAGGCTCTCCAGTCGTCAGCCTGACGCTCCTGCTGCTCGGACGGCTGGCGCTCGGCATCGCCGAAAGCTGGGTCAGCACCGGCGCCATCACCTGGGCGATCGGTCAGGTCGGGCCGCAGCACACCGTCCGCATCATCAGTTGGAATGGCATCGCGACCTATGGGGCTCTTGCGGTCGGCGCGCCGATCGGCGTGCTTCTGGTGCAACGCTTCGGCTTCGCCAGCATCGGGCTGGTGTCCTGCCTTCTCGCAGTGATCGGCCTCGCCATGGCGATCGGCAAGCCGGCCGTCGCGGTGCTGACCGAAAAGCGGCTGAGTTCGAAAAGCGTGCTGGTCCGCATCATGCCGTTTGGCTGCATCTTGGCCTGCGCCTCCGCTGGTTTCGGCGTCATCGCGGCCTTCGTGACCTTCTTCTTTGAAAGCCGCCACTGGCAGGGCGCGTCATTCGCCCTGAGCTCGTTCGGTATCGCCTTCATCGCGGCGCGCTTGATGCTCGGCAACATCATCCTCCGCCACGGCGGCCTGCGCGTGACGCTGGTGGCCGCGACGGTGGAAGTCGCCGGTCTGCTGGTCTTGTGGAGCGCACCGATCCCGGCGCTCGCCATGGTGGGCGCGGCCCTGACGGGCTTTGGCTTCGCGCCGATCTTCCCGGCGCTCGGCGTCGTGGCGGTCGCCCGTGTGCCGGCCCAGAGCCGCGGTGCGGCGCTTGGTCTCTATTCGGTGTTTCTCGACGTGTCGCTCGGGGTTCAGGGGCCGCTCGCGGGGCTCCTGATCGACCGTTTCGGAACCGCGTCGCCCTTCCTGCTGGGCGCTGTGGCGGCAACCGTGGGGCTGGGCATCACGGCATTTCTTCTCGGCCGGTGAGGCCGAGCCTCGTTTTTCGGCCTCAATCGTCGCGGTAGATCCGCTCGCGCCGCTCGTGCCGCTCCTGCGCCTCGACCGACAAAGTGGCGATTGGCCGCGCGTCCAAGCGCTTCAAAGAAATCGGCTCGCCGGTTTCCTCGCAATATCCGTAGGTTGCATCGTCGATGCGGGACAGAGCCGAATCGATCTTGGCGATCAGCTTGCGCTGACGGTCTCGGGCGCGAAGCTCGATCGCGCGATCGGTTTCAGACGACGCGCGATCAGCAAAATCGGGGTGATTCTCGTTCTCGTTTTGCAAAGCCGTCAGTGTCTCACGGCTTTCGCGCAGCAGATCTTCACGCCACACCAAAAGCTTGCGGCGGAAATACTCACGTTGACGTTCATTCATGAACGTCTCATCGTCCGAAGGGCGATAGCCCTCATCGATCGTCGCAGAGCGCATCATGGGTGGCGGGCTCCCCCGTTTAGTTGGCGGCCTTATAGCGGCGCTTGTTCGCCGCTACAACGTCAGCACGTGGCTTTTTCTGTGTGTCGGAGCCTCAGCCTGAACGGCATGGTATAAGCACGAAACCGGCCGATACCCGCATTCTTTTTCCCAACCGGCGGCGATGTCGCGGCGCTGCCCCAAGGTCCATCGACGCATGAAGCGACTTCTTCTCCTCCGCCACGCCAAAGCCGAGATGGCGCCCAATGGCCAGGCCGATCACGACCGTAGATTGAGTTCCCGCGGGCTCCGAGACGCGCGAGAGGTTGGAGCCGTCATCGAAAGACAGGGCTGGAGCCCCGATTTCATGCTTGTGTCCGATGCGGCCCGGACGCGCGAAACACTCGAACAGGCCATGCCGCAGCAGACCGCAAGCCGCACGATCGAGATCACGCCCGCGCTTTATGATGCGACCGCCCCCGACATTCTGGCGCTGATCCGCACGATACCGGACACAGCAACATCGCTCCTCGTGATCGGCCATAACCCCGGTATTGGCGAGCTTGCGCGACAACTGGCCGCTGCTGGCTCGCTCCCTGACCTGCATCGCCTCGCGACCCGGTTTCCGACCTCAGCCCTCGCGGTCATCGCCTTGTCGGCGGAGCATTGGGCGGACGTTGGCGCGCCACAGGCCATGGCAGGCGAAGATCAACGTCTGGAGGCGCTCGTCTGGAGCGACCCATCCGGCAAGGCCGATTGATGTCGGATCCGTGGCTGTAGGACCGGATCGATCATGTTCGACCTGATCCTGATCGTCGTGACGGCGCTGCTGGTCGCCGGTCCGCCCGTGCCGCCGCCGCTTCCCTCGGCCTGGTCTCGCCCGGTCGCGTTCAACCCCAAGGAGCGCGAGGTCACCAACTGGCGAAGCGAGGCGTTGCTTCATCTCACCCTCCCCCCGACAGCCGATGTGCGACTGGCGACAGGGCGCGATGCGCCGCAAGTCACCCGCTGCGTTCGCCTCAACAACTACTGGTGCATTAAGCGCGCCGGTTGGGCCGGCGAAATCGCGGCCGATCGCGATGGTCACGTGGCGTTCTCGTCGGCTCGCGAAGGCGCTGATGTCGCGGCTCTGCTGCTTCGCCGCTACTATCTCGATTATGGGCGGCATTCGGCCATGGCGATCATCTCGCACTGGGCGCCAGCCGAATGCGGCGTCGATATGCGAGGCGGAACGAATCGCGCTGACGGCCTCTCCACCCGCGGACTCGGGCGCACCTTACGATGGCGGTTCCTCGCCTCGCGCGGCCGACATCGCATCGCTGGTCGGGCCGGCCGCCTGCACCGCTCCGTGGTGCCCGACCGCCAGATCGTCCTTGCGCGCGCGCCATCGATCGCGGTGGGATTGGGAGAACGCGCCGTCAACCTTCCGACGCTGCCATTGTCGAGCCTGTCGCTGCAAGCGTTCGGTGCGGGACCCAGCGGCGGCTTGCCGACATGCGGGGGAGACCAAGCCCGCATCAAGGCCTATGCGTCCAAAACGGCGGAGGGCGTTGCGTCCGGCATCGACGCCGACCTCAATCTCTTCCTCTCCGACGGCACCCCAACGGCGAGCTTGGCGCGCGTCATGCACAACATGTCGGCGGTCGAAATCGGCCCGCTGGGAGCAAACGACGCGCTGGTCCGCGCCGCCGTGGATCGGGCCATCGCTGTTCAAACAGAACAGGCCCGCGCTGTTAAAACAGCACCATGATGGTTAGATGCTGCCGACTGTCATGTGGGATAATGCCTTGCCGCTTGTGACCGACATCATCCACGACGCGCGCATCGCGGCTCAAAGTCTCGCGGATTATGTCAGTGGAACCGGGCTTCGCCTCGGCGTCACCGGGCTGTCGCGGGCCGGCAAAACGGTGTTTATCACCGCGCTCGTGCATAATCTGACGCAAGGCGGCAAGCTTCCGGTGTTCCGGGTGTCGGCTGAGGGGCGCCTCTCCCGTGCCTATCTCCGGCCTCAACCCGATGATGCTGTGCCGCGCTTTGCCTATGAGGACCATCTGGCGGCCTTGACGGTGGATCGGCAATGGCCCGACTCGACGCGGCGCATTTCCGAGCTTCGCCTCACGCTGGAGTTCGAGCGCAAGGGCGCATGGCGGTCCGGGCCTTCGACCTTCACGATCGACATCGTGGATTATCCCGGCGAATGGCTGCTCGATCTTCCGCTGCTGAATAAATCCTATGCCCGCTGGTCGCGGGAGACGCTCGAGGCCAGCGCTTTGGCGGCCCGTGCGCCGCTGGCGGCCGCCTGGCGCGGATCGCTGCAGGGGCTCGATCCAATGGCGCCCGGCTCGGAGGAGGTGGCGCGACGCAGCGCCGAGCTGTTCACGGCCTACCTCCGCGCCAGCCGTACCGAACTCTACAGCCTCTCGACCTTGCCGCCCGGACGCTTTCTGATGCCCGGCGACCTCGAAGGCTCGCCAGCCCTGACCTTCGCGCCTCTGCCGGTCGACGAGGGCGCCAGTGTCCCCTCCAACTCGCTCGCGGCCATGATGGAGCGGCGCTACGAAGCCTATAAGAGCCACGTGGTCGGGCCGTTCTTCCGCAATCACTTCGCGCGCCTCGACCGTCAGATCGTTCTGGTCGACGCCCTGTCGGCGCTGAACTCCGGCCCCGGTGCGGTGCGCGATCTCGAGGTCGCGCTATCCGATCTGCTACTCGCTTTCCGGGCCGGCCGCAGCTCCTTCTTGTCGACGCTGTTCCGGCCGCGCATCGACAAAATCCTGTTCGCGGCCACCAAAGCCGACCATCTGCACCACACCAGCCATGACCGGCTGGAATCAATCCTGCGGGTTTTGACGGCTCGAGCCATTGCACGGGCCGAGGGCGTCGGCGCCAGCGTCGATGTGATCGCTCTGGCGGCCGTTCGCGCCACGCGGGAAGTGGCCGTCAAGGAAGGCCGCGACACGCTGGACGCGATCGTCGGAACACCCTTGGCCGGCGAGCGGATCGACGGCGAAACGTTCGATGGGTTGAGTGAAGCCGCGGTATTTCCGGGCGAGCTACCCTCCGATCCCAAGCTCGCATTTCGGGGCGATGCCTTGGCGGTGGCGGATGGCGAGGCCGATTATCGGTTCGTCAAGTTCCGTCCGCCGCAGGCGGTGCGGGGTCCAGATGGCGCCGCCTTGCCGCTGCCGCACATCCGGCTCGACCGCGCCCTGCAGTTCCTGTTTGGAGACCGGCTGGCATGACCGACCTTCCGCCCCGCGCGGAGCTTCGCCGCCCGCGCGCCTTCAAAATCACGCCCGATCGACCGATCGGCGCGACGACGACGGAGGTCGCGGAGACAGCCGAGGCTCCGCTTGACGGGGTCGCATCGGACGCCACCGCGGAACGGCCTGCGTGGCGGGAGCGGCCGCGCGTTCTTCGCCCGAGCGCTCGCGTCGAATTTGAGGAGCAGCCTGACCCCTATGCCCGCGAGGCCGCCGCCGTCGTTGACGGTATGCCGAGCGAGGAAGTCGCGATCGAAGTGGCGCAGCGGCGCGGCATGGTGGCGCGTGGGCTGCTGAGCTGGGGCGGCCTGTTCTGGTCGGCCCTTGGTGGCCTCGTGTCACTGGCGGTGGGCCTTTGGATCACGCGCCTGATCGACGATCTTTTCGCGCGTGTGCCGGGCCTTGGCTGGGTGGGAGTCGCGCTGGCGGCGCTCGCGGCGCTGGCGCTTGTGGGACTGGCGGTTCGCGAGGCGCTCGGGGTGGCGCGTCAGCGCCACGTGGCCGTGTTGCATAAGCGGCTCGCCGACGCCCATGCGGCCGACGATCGCGACGCGGCGCGAAGCGGCATCAAGGATCTCGCCTCCGTTTATGCGGCGCGACCCGAAACCGCACGGGCCCGCCAGGATCTCGCGGCGTTGTCGACCGAGATCATCGACGGACGCGACCTCATCGATCTCGCCGAGCGTCACCTGATGGGTCCGCTCGACGCTCTGGCCCAACGCGAGATCGCGCTTGCGGCCAAGCGAGTGTCGGTCGTGACGGCCATCAGCCCGCGCGCGATTCTCGATGTGGTCTTTGTGATCGGCCAGACGGTACGGCTGATCCGCCGCATTGCGGAAATCTACAGCGGCCGACCGGGGCTTCTCGGCTTCGTGCGGCTGGCCAAATCCGTCGGCGCGCATCTCGCCATCACGGGCGGCATGGCGGTCGGCGACAGCATCCTGCAGCAGGTTGTCGGCCACGGGATTGCGGCTAAACTCTCGGCTCGGCTGGGCGAGGGCGTGCTGAACGGGCTTCTCACCACGCGGGTGGGACTATCGGCCATGGCGGTGTGTCGCCCCATGCCATTCGCTGCTCTCAAACAGCCGGCCTTGCGGGATGTCGCGCCGTTTCTGTTCGGCGGCGACAAAAGTCTTTGACGGACGTCAGATCGACCGCGCCACGGTGGCGCGGGGCTCGCGTCGGCTCGGCTGCTTCGCCCCGGACGTATATTTCACCCAGAGCGGACGGGTGACACGCACCAGAACCACGACCAACCCGACCGCCAAGATCCACCAAGATGATCGCAGCGGCGAGTCGAAATCGAGGTTGGCAGAAAGAACGAGGCTGAACGGCCGATTGTTGACGATCTGATACCAAGCGGCCTCGAGCAACGCCGTCCCGAAAGCCGCACCCACCGCCAGCGCCAGCAAAGCCACGACCTGATCGGCCCAGCCCCGCTTCTGCAGCAGGCGGTAGCCCATCAGCAGCAGAAACAAGCCGGCCATCAGAACTGGCTGCGTAATGTTCAGCTTCGCCTGTAGGAAGAAGTGGAGAAGCCCCAGAACGCCGAGCAGATAGACGATCTGATGCAAACGGTTCCAACGTTTGGCCCCGATCCTGCGGATCATGCCATCGGTCGACGTGGCTCCCAGGATCATAAAGCCCACCAAGGCCACGAACCCGATCGTGAGATAGAAGCGCAACACGATCTCGGTCGCGACATGCACGAGATCATAGTTTTGGTCGACGATGTAGAGCGTGAAATGGAGGGCCGCATAGGCCAAGACCGCGAGGCCAAGCATGCGGCGAATGGCGATCAGTTTATTCCATTGCGCCAATCGGCGGAGTGGCGTGATCGCGAGGGAGATCAGCAGGAACCGAACCGCCCAGGTCCCGGATTGATGGATCGCCTCGGTGACCGGCTTCGGCTGTAGCCAGCCCATGTCGAGTTGCAGCGCGATCCACAGGCCGGGCACGAAGAGCAGCACGAATGTGACAAGCTTGAGCCAGGACAGCCGGCCCGTGCGGTCAAGCCATGGAAGCGTCTTGATTGTCATCCGTCTCGCCTGTCACTCTCGCCGTATCCTTGGATACCGGCCCCGACACAGATACGATACAGCCGTCGAACGCGTTACGTGACGGAGAGATATTTATCGCTTGCGCCGAAACTCGTGCCCGCGACGGGTCGTAGCTTCTAGCGAGCGTGTGGATGACGGTCGGCGTCCCCTCTGACCGTCGTTTTCGGCACGCTTTCCCCGTCCGAGAATTTCGGGGATGGCCCGCGCCGCGCCCCCCGGCGCGGGCCTAATGCGGGACACGCCTCAGGCGACCCCGAGCTTCTTCTGCAAGCTCGTCGACGACGTCGTATATTGAAACGTCAGGCGCTTCTCCGGATAGACGTAGCGATGCACCCGCTGGGCCGCGAGTGCTCCCTCGTGAAACCCCGACAAGATCAGCTTGAGCTTGCCCGGATAGGTGTTGATATCGCCAACCGCGAAGATGCCCGGCACGCTGGTTTCGAATTTCTCGGTATCCACAGGCACGAGATTCTCGTGCAGGTTCAGACCCCAATCAGCAATGGGTCCGAGCTTCATGGTCAGCCCGAAGAAGGGCAGCAAGACGTCGCATTCGATCTCGGTCGTGGTTCCGTCGTCATGCTTGATGGCGGCGCCCTGCAGTTGACCATCCTGCCCCTTGAGGCTGGTAACCTGCCCAAGCAGCAGATCCATCGCGCCATTGCCGACCAGTTCTCGCATCGCGTTGACCGAATGTGGTGCGGCACGAAACGCATCCCGTCGGTGCAGCAGGGTCACGCGCTCGGCCAGGGGATGCAGGTTCAGGGTCCAATCCAGCGCCGAATCGCCGCCGCCCACGATCAGCACCTTCTTGCCCGCAAACGCTTCCATTTTGCGGACCGCGTAGAAGACCGACGTGCCCTCATAGAGTTCGATGCCGGTGATTGGCGGCTTCTTGGGCTGGAACGATCCGCCACCCGCCGCAATCAAAATCGACTTGCACTCGAAGATCTGACCTGCATCGGTCCGCAACCGGAACTTCGGCGCAGTCGCGTCGCCGAGGACCTCGACCGACTCGACCATCTCGCCGTAATGCATCGTCGGGCTAAAGGGCTTGCATTGCTCGAGCAGATTGTCGACCAGCGCCTGTCCGGTCACGAGCGGGAAGCCAGGAATATCGTAGATCGGCTTCTCCGGGTAAAGCTCGGAGCACTGACCGCCCGGTTTGCTCAGAATGTCGATCATGTGGACCTTCACGTCCAGCAGGCCGAGTTCGAACACCGTGAACAGCCCAACCGGGCCGGCGCCGACGATCACCACATCGGTAACGATGGTTTCAGTCATCAATAAATCCTCGGGTCCGCATCACTCGAGACGCGACCGGGTCGTTTCTCAAAAGGGTCGAGCCGGACAGGCTCAATAGCGCAAACAGGGTACGATGTGAAAGTCCCGCGACGCGGACATGACATCGCGGCGACTGGAGCCGAATCAGCCCTGGCGTGAGGGCGTCCGAACCGTCAGTCCATCGAGCGACGGCTTCACTTTGATTTGGCACGACAGCCGCGAGTTCGGTTTCACCTCGAATGCGAAATCGAGCATATCTTCTTCCATTGGCTCGGCTTTGCCGGTCGCCTCGACCCATTCGGGCTCGATATAAACATGGCAGGTCGCGCAAGCGCAGGCGCCACCACATTCCGCTTCGATTTCGGGAATGCCGTTGCGGACTGCTGATTCCATCACGGTCGAGCCCTGCTCGGCCTCTACGTCGCGCGAGTGGCCCGATGAGTCGATGAACGTAATTTTAGCCATGACGCTTCGGTGAGCCCCCGGTACTGATAAAGACGAGACAGCGACAGCCGGTGCGCCTCAAATTGAGCCCTGGACCGGCGGGCGACGCATCGAACGCTCCGCTGCTCTTAGCCAGTTTCAGCGCCGATGGCGAGAGTGCCGTTCCGTCGCGCCTTGCTCTAAACGTCCTTAACTGACGCTATAAAGCCGGACTCACTCGGGACGGCCAAGCAGATCGTCGATGACCGAACAAGCAAGATCGACGCTGCCCCCAAGCTGCTCCAGTTTGTCGCGGCTCAGCTTGACCGAATGGTGCGGATCAGCCGACCGAATCTCCCGTTCGAGCGACTGCGCCTGATCGGCAACGCGCCATGAGCCGACGGCGCGCGCCGACCCACAAAGCTTATGCAAAAGATCGCCCGATTGCTTGGGCATCATCACGCCTTGAGCCGACGAGGACGTCAGGGTTTGGACGATGCGTCGCGCCTGTTCCGCGAAGAGATTGAGCAATTCGACCTCGAGATCCCGATCGCCGAGCGTTTGACGCGACAAATGTACAAGGTCGATGCTCGGCAGATCGTCGTCATGCTTAACAGGCGAGGATCGGTAGGGATTCGGCAGAAGATCCGCGTGACGGGTGGCGGACGGCATCGCATTCATCATGGAACCCTTGGTATGGTGAAGTTCGAGACCGGCGACCGACAGAGGCGCTGAGCGTCTATGAAAAATGTTCGAGACGCCGCGCGTTAACGACGTTTGCCTCTTTCGATCGTGCGTGCGTTTGCAACGGAGCCTCACGCGAGTAGACTGCGGTTTGGTTAATGATCCTTTGCTTTCCACATCATCGATCCGAATGATGATCGTTAAGCGGCGGAATGTTGGCTAAGAGGGAAGATCACGTCGATTCAATCATGCGACAAACGATTGATCGGCGGAGTTCTTTCTTGAGTTTGATTGTTCTTCTTTGGTTCGATCAAGAGTTTCGCGGGTCCGATCCGGCGGCGTCTTGATGGTCGAAGCGTGTATGCGTTGAGGTGTGGACATGGGCGTGCAAAATCAAGCCAAGGATCCTGCTGCGGCAGCGCTCCTGGCCATCGAGGAAGCCCTCAATCTCGTCAATTTGAGCGGCCCTGCGCCTGAACAGGACGCCACAGCACCCGACATCCAATCGACGCGGGCTATGAACGGCCCCGATACCGCTCCGGCGCTGCAGAGCGCATCCCGATCGGACGAAACGGATGACCGAACCACGGCGCCCGAAATTGGCGCTCAGGCGCCGAAAGCCGAAGCGACCCGCCGCGACGCGCCGCCTTTCGCGCCGGCCGGACCGCCGGCCAACGACGATCGACGCTCGGTCGGGCAGATGCTGCAGACCTTGCGAGCGCGTCCAAGCCCCACACCCTATATCGTCGCCGCCGCCGCATCGGTTCTCTGGGCCGGGCTGTTCTTCTACACCCTCTATGGACGTGGCACCGGCCTCCAGGGTCTTACGGGGCCTGACCTTGCCATCAGCCTCGCCACCCTGCTCGGGCCGATCGTCTTTATGGTCGTTTCGGCGGTTCTGTTGCGTCGGGCGCAAGAGATGCGATTCACGGCCCGGTCGATGACCGAAATCGCCATCCGGCTCGCGGAACCCGAGACGATCGCGACCGAACAGGTCGTCAACCTGTCCCACGCGATTCGACGCGAAGTCGCCTCCATGGGTGACGGGATCGAGCGGGCCCTCGCCCGCGCCAGCGAACTCGAAACCATGGTGCGGTCGGAAGTCGCCAATCTCGAGCGGTCCTATTCGGATAACGAGCGGCGTATGCGCCAGCTGATCGGCGAATTGTCGAGCGAGCGCGAAGCGATCGTGTTCAACGCCGATCGCGTGCGGACGGCGATCACGAATGCGAACGAAAGCCTCGCCCATGATCTCGAAGCAACCAGCAACCGCATCGCTGAGAGCGTCAGCGAGGCCGGCGCGCGGGTCACGACAGCGATTGGCATCAAAGGTGAAGAGATTACCGCGTCGCTGGGCCGCACAGGCGATACGCTGGCAGAGCGGATCGCTGCCCACGGGGCCGAAATGGTCGGTCATCTGACCGATACGACGTCGACGGTTTCGCTGCAGCTCACCGACGCGACGTCGGGCGTTGCGGACGCCTTGGCCGAACGGATCAGCGCCGTCGACGGCCGACTTCGCATTGCCGGCGACGCGCTCCTCAACGATCTTAGCTTGCGTGGCGAGAACGTGGCTCAACGGATCGAGCAGACCGGGGCCGTCATCGCCGAGACCATCTCCGAGCGTGGCGACAGCTTGGTCGGGCGTCTGGCCGAAACCAACAACCGCCTGCACGAGACCGTCACGGTTCATGGCAAGGCCCTCGACGAATCGATCGCGGTCACGGGCGAGCGCGTCGCCAACCTTTTCGCGGACCGCACCTTCGCGGCGCGGGAGGCTCTCGAACATTCGGCCGAGACCCTGACGGGCTTGTTCGATGCACGGCATGCCGAACTCGTCGGCTCGGAGGACCGGCTCACCGCCTTGCTGGCCGCCCGGACCGATCAGACGCGCGATGCGCTTGACCATGCGAACGCGACTCTTCAGCAGCTTTTCGACGCGCGCCTCCACGACATCGCGGCGGCGAGCGACACCCTCGTGCAGCGCTTCGACGAGCGCGCCGACCACGTCCGCGTCGCGATCGAGACATCAGGCGAGGCGGTCGATCGGCTTTTGGCAAATCGGCACAGCCACGTCGTCGATGCGATCGAGCAGATCGCCGCTGACGTCGAGACGCGCGTCACCGCCAGCAAAGAAGCGCTTGATCTGTCAGGCGAGCGGCTGCATCGGCTGTTCGATCAGCATGGCGCAGAACTCACCGGCACCGGCGACCGCGTCGCGGCGCTGCTGAACCAGCATTTCACCCGTCATGACGAGGCTGCGCGCCTCAATGCGGAAGATCTCGAGCGGGTGCTGAGCGCTCGCCACGCGGATCTCGACGGCGCGAGCGACCGTTTCGCTTCCCTGCTCGACCATCATGCCAACGCAACCCGCGAGAGCCTTGATGGCGCTGGCGAAACACTCGATCAGCTTCTCGGCCAGCGGCATGCGGATCTCCTCGCCGTTCAGGCCGAACTCGCGGCAACGCTCGAGCAGGGCCAGATCGGTGCGCGCGAAATCCTGGCCACAACGACCGAAACAATTGGCCAGTTGTTCAACGAGCGACAGGCCGAATTGGCGAGCTTGAGCGAGACGTTGCTCAAGACCGTTGCGGCACATGACGAAGCCAGCCACGCAGCCGTCACCGGCTCGACCGAAGCGCTCTCGCTCGCTTTCGAGCGCGGGAGATCTGAACTGGCGAACCTGGGCGACTCCGTCGTGACGAGCCTCGACGAACGTTATGCGGCGCTCGCCGCCGTCGGCGACCATCTGGCGACCGTGGTTGATGAACGCACCCATGCGGCAGCCGATGTGCTGAGCGGATCCGCCGAAACCATCGCGCGTCTGATCGAGCATCACGGCACCGAATTGGCGAATCTGAGCGATCGCGTCGCGGCATCGCTGGACGAGCGTGCGGAGGCGGCGCGTCATGATGTCCAGGCCAGCCACGATCGCATCGGTGAGGTTTTCAACGAACGTCACGCCGCTTTGGCGGATCTGGCCGACCGATTCACTGGTCTCGTGACCGATCGCACCGCGCAGGCCTCCGATCTCCTGAACGGATCGACCGAAACGATCGGCCGGTTGGTCGAGCATCACGGCTCGGCCTTAGCAGATCTCAGCGAGCGGATGACGGTCGCATTCGAGGAGAGCAGCGCAACCGCAAGCGACAGAGTGCAGGCTGCCACCCA